>JAZKGE010000008.1:41591-262765 GCA_040386075.1 Bacteroidota bacterium | reverse complement strand
CAAAATTTTTGCGGAGCTTTTTAAATTTTATGCTCAATCTTTATTTTCGAAGTAACGAAACGTGTCCCACTTTTTCGTAAGATTTTTTCTTTTCGTCCTTAAAGTTTATTTTGTATACATATACGTCTTGTTTCAATACTTCGCCTGAATTGTTTTTAGCACCATTCCAAGCTTGCATAACATCTGTTGTTTTGTAGATCATTTCACCCCATCTGTCGTAAATCACCAAATTAAAGGTTGAGAAATCAACTCCGGTTGGCGGTAAGAATATATGGAAGGCGTCATTTAATCCATCTGAACCAGGTGTAAATGCATTTGGCACATATAATACTACATCCGGTTCAACATTAATCACAATAGATGTATCATCTATACAACCACCATCTATGCTTGTAGCAACTAATGTTACAACAAAAACCCCTGAGCTAACAAATAGATAAGATTCATCTACGTTAGTACTGTTGTATAATCCGCCAATATCCCAAGTGTAAGTATTGTTACCTAACACGGTAGATTGATTTGTGAACTCGACCTGACCATCTACAACTGTAGTTTGTACTACAGAAGGGTCAAAAGAAGCTACCGGTATGGCAAATACTGTAATGCCACTATTTGCTACCGTTGTATCTCTACATCCAATAAGATCAGTATATTGAAGAGTAGCGGTATAAGTTCCCGGAACTGTGTATGTATGAGTTACCTGTAATCCTGTATCAAGTGGGCTACCATCACCAAAATTCCAAGTAGCTAACCCAGTTGCATACGAAGTGGTTTGATAATTTACCGTAACTGGGTTACAACCTGAAGGAACGCTAGGAAATGCATTAGCTTCAGGTTTAGCGTTCACTAAAATCGAAATAGTTTCAGTGCTTCCGCAATACAACAATGGAGAAGGATCTGTACTGTAAGTTATTGGATGAACTCCCGCGCCTGCAGTAGCTGGTGTAAATAATGAACCACTGATGCCATTACCCGACCAGGTACCACCTGTAAACTGTGCAATAGGTTGTAAATCAACTGCTGCATCATATATACAATAAGGCCCAACTGATGGGTTCATGATTGTAGCAGGTACAAAATGTACAACCTCTATCAGGATCGAATCTGATTTTATACAAGGTGCATTCGTTACTGTATAGTATACTTTATTGCTTCCTGTTAAGCTGGAAGCTGGTGTAAATAATCCTGTATTAGAAACACTTGTTAAGCTCGACGCAGGGCTCCATATACCACCTGCAGGGTTTGCCACTAATTGTTGCGCTGTATAATTGTCGCAATAAGGACCAGCAGCTGAAATTGTAGGCTGAACTACTGAGTTAACAGTAATTGCCAGCGTACTTGCATCAGGGCATAAACTTGCAGTTGGAGTAGAGTTTGTACTGTATGTTAATGTATGTACAGCTGTACCAGTTCCTGCACCTGCAACAGCAGGGTCAAATCCTGTTCCTGAAACACCGTTACCTGACCAAACACCTGTGCCTAAAGTTGATGTGCTTAAGGCAGTTGCTAAATTGATAGCAGGATTAGTTACGCATTGTATCGCAATAGAACCTACAATAGTTGACGGCACAAATTGTTCAACCGAAATAGTAGTTGTATTAGCAGCAGAACAAGTTGCAGAACCAACTGTATAGGTATATGTATTACTTCCTACAGTTGCCAAAGATGGAGTAAATACTCCTGTTGGCGAAACGCCTGTTCCTGACCATGTACCGCCCGTTGGAGTTGCCGTTAATGTTATGATAGAAGCATTAGTACATACCGGATTCACTGCCGTGATGGTAGGTTGAACACTTGAATTTAATGTAATAGCCACTGTACTTGATGAAGGACATAATGATGCAGTTGGGCTAGAGTTTGTACTGTATGTTAAAGTATGAGTTCCAATACCTGCTACGTTAGGGTCAAATATAGTTCCTGTAACTCCTGTACCCGACCACACACCTGCTCCTAACGTTGAGGTAGTTAAAGCTGTAGCCAAATTGATAGTAGAGCTTGGAAGGCATAACGTGTTTAATGCTCCGGTAATAGTAGAAGGCACAAATTGTTCTATTGCTACTGTTGTTGTAGCTGTTTGTAAGCAACCAGCGCCACCATATACATAAGTAACCGTATTGTTTCCAACTGTTGCAAGCGAAGGAGTAAATACTCCCACTGTAGAAGTAGATGCTGTTAAACTCCAGGTACCACCTGCAGGACTTCCTGATAATGAAACAGAAGATGCGTTGGTACATAAAGGACCAACAGGAGTAATTGTAGGAGCGATCGCACTTGTAACTGTGATTGTAGAAGACTGAGCCTGCATACAGTTTGTTTGTCCTATTGGGGTTACTTCAACAGTATATACAATACTGGCTGTTGGGCTGGCTATTGTTGTATACGTATTTGTTGGATTTAATCCTGTTGTTGGAGTCCAGCTATAAGTAAATGCCGCTGGATTTGATCCGCCACAGTTTCCAAATTTAATGTTTGGTCTGTTTGTCGTATTTGGAGTATATCCTGATGAAGTTGCATTATTACAGGCAGGGGTTACATCACTGTTAAACCACCTAACTGAGTTAAAACTTGTTTGAGTATATGGAGATGAAGAGTTATTGGTATAGTTTGCTGTTAGATCACTACAAACGTCGATCAATATGTTTGATACACCATCCCACTCATAAGCTACAGGAAGCGCATAAGTATTCCAGCCTGTTGTAATATTGATACTTCCCGCAAAGAACACCTGTGTTAACCCCGTGTTGTCAAATGCCGTACTTACACCCAGATCATTTACGTTAGTACATTTCATCTTAATAGAGAAATTAGGATAAGTTGTGGTACCGTTGATTTGAGTGATATTCCAGGCCAGACTGGAAATTTTTCCAGGTAATATACCGGCTGCTAATAATTCTGAAGCTGTATATAATATCTGGTGTCTTGCATTCTTATACCAGTTACTATAAATAGCCGGGTAGTCTGTTGAACTATTGGTCATAACCCCGTTTCCTATAGTAACTAAGTTTGGTGATGTGCAACTGCCGCTTGTTGATAAGCCACAGGTTCCTGGTGTTGTATTACCAAAATCAACCGTTAATGTGGTGCTACCGGCATTACAGATGCTAGTGTTTTGGGGTGTTAATGTATATGTAAATACAAACGGATTTACAGTGAATGTGGTATTATACATACATTGTCCGTCAAATACAACAGCAGTGTATGTTCCTATAGATAAACCAACAACACTATCTTTTACTGAATTTGTATTGTTTAATACAGAATTATATCCCCCAGGACCAGTTACAGTATAATTATACACCGGCGGAGCTGCTGTTTGAAGATTTATAACTGCATAGGAGTTGTTATTACCGGGACAGATGCTTTTAATATTACTTGCGTAAATATTTCCTCCCGGTGTTTGACTTAATGTGTATTTTATAGAATCCTTACAACCACTGGCTGTAGTATATACTAAAAAGTATTGGGCACCGTTAACCGGTGAGTTAATAGTTAAAGAAGAACTTGTTGCGCCAGGTATCAATGCTAAAGGGCTTGCTGTATACCATTTATAGTTAGACCCGCCGGCATTTGTTATCCATGCGGTTGTACCACAATAAGGCGCGGGTAGTCCATAAAAAGCAGGCGCAGTAATGCCAACGGCAACAGTTGTAGTTGCCAAACCACATAAAACCGCGCTAACATTGACCGTGTATATGCCGGGTGAGAGTCCGGTAACCGTTTGCGTATTGCCTACAGTACTTCCTAAACTGTTTATCCATTGATAAATATAACCTCCACTACTTCCGGTGGCCGAAACGTTTGCTGTTCCACTGGTCCCGTTTTGACATGACGGGGTAGATCCTACACCTGTAATACTTACTGTTGAAATTGCTACTGTTGTTTGAAAAGAACTTGAACATCCGTTTGGTGCTGTAACATTACAAGTGTATACTTGTCCTGCAGAAACAGGTGATATGGTTGCCGTTCCTGTATTTCCGCCATTAGGTACTGTAATAGGTCCTGATGGGCCTATCCACTGATATGTAGTATATCCTCCCGGGGCAGTTAAAACTGCTTGGCTGGAACCTGCACAAAAACTGGCTACAGCTCCACCCTGACTACACGCAGCATCTACGTAGGCGTAACCATAATGCCCGCTAGCCGAACAACCACCGACATAAAATTCTACATTTACAGAGGTGATTGTAGGATAATTAGAAAAATCGAATGCATAAGATGTCCATTTTCTGTACATAACTCCAAAACCAATAGCAGCATCAGTCCAGGTAGGATCATAAATAGGTGATGATGGATTTGTAAGATCCGCGTTACAGGTAACTGTATATGTAGAACATCCCGGAACTAAATTTCCATTTTGATCTGTAACTTTTACAGAAAAATATGGCTGTTCATAGGGCTGGTGAAAACCATTCTCCAAAACTAAGGCATATGAGATACTAAAATTTTTATTATTGGGATTTAAAGCCATATTATAAGTTAGTTTACTGGCTCTGTAATTTGGCATAGCTCCATTTAAGCGAACCGACGCAGGACCCCCGTTAGGATTAACAACCGGTATTTCAGAAACGGTTTGAGCGCCAACGATTTTACAAGCTATGGAGTCATAACCCACACAATTAGGGTACACACTATTAGTAGGAGGTGTTGTCATAATTGTATGATAATTCAACGTGTTTACCAAACTTGCATTATTACCGGCACCATTTACAATTGTGGGAGAAGTTTGAGTATAAATTGGAAAAGGTGCGCTAGTTGCTCCCATTGAAACGGTTCCATATTCTCCAGTCCAGTTTGCAAATGTCCCTTGCTCAAATCCTGCATTAGGACAATACGCATTTTGCGGTGTATTTGGAGTGCCAGGTTTTCCCGCGGGATTTCCTGCTTTATTTCCGTTTAAATAAATGGTACCTGCATCATATATGCCCTGGTTTTGGGAACCAGCGTGCGTATGAGATCCTTTATGTGATAAATAATCATTATGTAAGAATCTAACATAACCTTCAACATCGGAAGCTATGATCCCTTTGTCTTTTGCCTGCTTATAAGCTGCCTTGATATCAAAACCATCAGCTAACTGGGCAAATGAAAATTGTGCAAAAAATGTTGATAATATAACTAAAAGAGCGGTGTAAATTTTTTGTTTTTTCATGGTAATCAAATTAATACCGCAAAGTTACGGCAAAATCAGACCAAAAACGACACATTTACTCACCAAAACTGTACTTCTACGAAGTTATTGACGCAAAAAAATGTTAAGAAATTACAGGTGGCGGCTCCATTACATGGGCACAGGATTTGCAAGTCCTCAGCTCTTTTGAACTATAATATTTTTCGAAAATGCCCTGAAATTGCGAAGCAATGTCGTTTAAGGTAAATTTCTCTTCATATAATTTTGCATTACATTTTTCGCAAAACCACATGAGTCCATCTTTTTCCCCATCTCTTCGTCTTCTTTCCATTACTAACCCGATTGTGTTTTCAAAACGGATAGGATTATGAGGAACTCTTGGGGGCAATAAAAAAATATCCCCTTCTTTAATATCTACTTCAACCGCTTTACCATCCTCCTGAATAATTACTTTAATGTCTCCTTCCAATTGATAAAAGAATTCTTCGCTTTCATTAAAGTGATAGTCTTTTCTGGAATTTGGTCCGCCAACAACCATCACAATAAACTCTGCATCTTTATAAACTACCTTGTTATTTACAGGCGGTTTTAATAAATGACGATTTTCATCGATCCATTTTTTGAAATTGAATGGTCTGGTAACGCTCATGGTATTATAATTAAGTTAATTTTATTTGTTCTCGACTACGCTCAAACTGACAAAAATAATTTTTTAATTTCCCGGGAAATTTGCTTTACGTTTTTCTAAAAATGCAGATACGCCTTCTTTAAAATCTCCACTTCCAAAACTTTTTCCAAATTCTTCGATCTCAACTTCGTATCCGTTTTGTTTATTATTGTATCCCGCGTTGATCACTTTAATGGCTGTTTTTACAGCTATTGGCGACTTAGTAATGATCTTTGAAGTGATCTCAAAACATTTATTCAACAACTCTTCCTGAGTAGTTACATAATTGGCAAGTCCCCATTTTAATGCGTCTTCTGCTCCTATCATATCAGCAGTAACGATCATCTCAAATGCTTTTCCCTTGCCAACTAATTGTGCCAGACGTTGTGTTCCACCATAACCAGGAATAACACCTAAGCTTACTTCAGGTAGTCCCATTTTTGCATTTGAACTTGCTACCCGAATGTGACAAGCCATAGCCAATTCCAATCCTCCACCTAATGCAAAACCATTAACGGCAGCGATAACAGGCTTAGAATAATTTTCAATGAAATTAAATATTTTAAAATGTCCAATGGAACTTAATTGTTTTCCTTCCTCAACACTGTAGTTTGCAAACTCTGCAATATCAGCGCCTGCAACAAAGGCCTTTTGCCCTGAGCCTGTTATAATTAAAGCGCGAATGTCTTTGTTGTTTTCAGCATCTACAAAAGTTTCATGAAGCTCTTCAATGGTTTGTTTATTCAATGCATTTAATTTATCCGGACGATTGATCGTAATGATCAATACTTCGTTTTTTATTTCAGTTGTTATGTTTTCTAAAGCCATTTCTACAGTCATTGTGTTTAATTTTTAGTAGTAGCAAATATAATGTCATAAGTATTACTATAATGAAAAGTTATTAACCCGTTGTATTAATTTAACATCTCATTCTACTTATGTAATAACGTATTGTCTTCTTAGTTATTACCTTTGTTTTATGGTTATTTACGCTATACCGGGATTAGGAACCACCGAGAAATTATATGAAAATATAGCTATTAAAGGTGTTGAAATGATTGTGTTAAAATGGCCTTTACCTGAAAAAAATGACACGATGCAATCATACGCGCGCAAATTTTTAGCACAGATAAATACAGAACAACATTTTTGTTTAATGGGCGTTTCGTTTGGAGGCATGTTGTGTTGCGAATTATCGAAGATCATTTCACCGAAAAAAATATTTTTAATTTCAACCAGTAAATGCCGTGCCGAATTGCCCTGGTTCATTCGTTTTTTTAAATACGTTCCAATTCATCGAATCATTCCGGAAAAAACACATCGTAAAATGGCGTATCAAAGCGGCTGGTTCATTGGCTTCGGAAAAGCCTTCATCCCTCAATATTTAGGAATGATAGATAGTATGGAAAAAAATTATTTTAAGAATGCCATTAATATTATTGTGAACTGGAACCAAAAAGCGTTTCCTGAAAATTATATTCACATACATGGTAATGGTGATAAATTATTGATGCATAAATTTGTGAAGGTTGATCATACGATTGAAAATGGTTCTCATGCGATGATCGTTTTCCAGGCGGAGGAGATTGGAAAGATTGTTGAGAAAGAGATTAACTTAATCTGATTTTTTGTCCCGCGGATTGCGCAGATTCGCGCAGAAAAATTTGCTATTTGTTTTTTTAACCACATAGACACATAGTTTTCATAAATATACGTTGTAGAGAAGAAGCTTCGCTTTTAACATAGCGCACTATGTGCAAAACATGCTTTCTATCTTCTGCTTTTTGCTTCCCTTTTCTATAATCCTATGTGGCTTGTTTTTCTTCACTATAACAACAAAATCCGCGATGATCTATCGGATCGGCGGGAATAATATTAATTACTCTTAGCGATAAACCAATTGTTCAACAGGTTCTCGCGATTATATTTCATAGGAGCATTTGTTTCAAAATCTATGAGTGATGCATTTGCCTCCTGTAAAATAGCTTGCCCTGCCGCTGTATCCCACTCCATGGTTGGGCCGAAGCGAGGGTATTCATCGGCAATGCCTTCGGCAACCCAACACATTTTAATACTGCTTCCTGTGGTTACAATTTCAACTTGCTCGTTAAGTAGTTTTAGTTTTTCGATGTGATCGTAGGTTTCAGTGCTCATATGTGAGCGACTTGCAACTACCACATAATTTTTTCGATCGGAAACAATTGGCAGTTTTTGTGCTGAGCCTAACAACTCTTCTAAACTTATTTTTTCAATAACATTTATATGAGAATCAAATTGTGATCCTGCAATCTTAAAAGAACCAATTCCCGTGGCTGCAAAATAAATATCTTTAAATACAGGAGAATATATAACACCCAACGTTGGGAGGTTGTTTTCTACCAAAGCAATGTTCACTGTAAATTCTCCGTTACGCTTTACAAACTCTTTAGTGCCATCCAACGGATCAACTATCCATAACTGGGTCCAGGTTTTTCTTTTTTCAAAACCTTCATGAACTCCTTCTTCGCTTAACACCGGAATATCGAATTGCTCCAACATTTCAACGATCTTATCACTTGCTTTCTTATCGGCTAAGGTCAGTGGCGATCTGTCATCTTTATACTCTACATCAAATTTTGTTTCATATACATCCAAAATTTCTTTTCCTGCTAAAACGGCTGCTACGATTGTTTGATGAAGTAATTGTTGATAATTCATGTTCACTAACTTAAAACGTTATATACTAATAAAGAAGAAAGATATGCCAAACCTGTCATAAAAACTAATTGTATGGCAGGCCATTTCCAATGTTTTGTTTCACGGTAAGTTGTAGCGAGCGTACTCATACACTGCATGGCAAACACATAAAATATCATGAGCGACCAACACACTGCATAAGTATAAACAGGTTGCTGAGTTTGGAAATTTTTCTCCGCCATCATTTTTTCCCTTAACGTTTCGGTGTTCTCTGAATCACCGCTGCTATAAATTGTTGCCATGGTACCTACAAATACTTCGCGTGCAGCAAACGATGTAATTAAAGCAATACCTATTTTCCAGTCGAAGCCCAAAGGTTTGATAACCGGTTCCATTTTTTTTCCTAAAACACCGGCATAAGACGCTTCAAGTTTTGCTGAGTTGATGCTTTCTTCGCTCCAGGATATATGCGATGCCTGTGCTTTCTGGTCGATCTCTTCAAAAACATTTCCAGGACCGTGACTTGTGAGGAACCACAATACAATTGAAATAGCTAAAATTATTTTACCTGCATCAAACAAAAACACTTTTACCTTATCATACACCAACATCGCTACTGTTTGCCATTGTGGCCTGCGATAAACCGGCAGTTCCATGATGAAATAGCTTTTCTCGGTGGTCTTTAAAACGTACTTTAAAATTAAAGCGGCTATTAAAGCGGCAGCAAATCCCAACAGGTACATTCCCATTAAAACCAGGCCTTGATAATTTAAAATGCCAACTGATTTTTTTCCAATGAACATCATGCTGATAAGCAATGTATAAACAGGTAAACGAGCCGAGCAACTAATTAAAGGTGTTACCAAAATAGTGATAATCCTGTCTTTCCAGTTCATGATCGTACGCGTACTCATGATCGATGGAACCGCACATGCCACACTACTGATCATGGGTATAACTGATTTTCCGTTCAACCCAAATTTGCGCATAAGCTTATCTAAAATAAAACTGGCTCGTGCCATATAGCCGGTGTCTTCTAAAATGGCTATGAAGAAAAATAATAAGGCTATTTGCGGAACGAACACCACGATCCCACTGATCCCTGCCAGGATCCCGTTCACAAACAGATCATTCAATTGCCCTTTTGGCAGTGCTGTAGATGTTAGATTCATTAACCAGGCAAACCCTTCCTCTATCCATGTCATGGGATATTCGGCTACATAAAAAATGAATTGAAATATAACCAAGAGTATCAAAAAGAAAAAAGCGAAACCAAAGATCTTATGTGTGAAAACAGCATCCAGTTTTTGAGTCATATTTTTATTTAACTGCTCGGGCTGTTTGATACATTTGGCAACAATGTAATTTATTTTTGCAAAGCGATACAAATTATCCGCCATCTCAAACTCTTTCATGAATTCTATTTGCGGACTGCCATTCGCGAATTCATAACGTATCAACTCTTCGTATGAGTAAATAGTGGGGAACAGTTGCTTTTGTTTTTCGAAATGGTAAAAAACGGTGTCCGAAATTTTTGCTTTGGTAATGGCGTCTTTTAATTCGCTAATTCCTTCTTTACTTCTTGAATTAATAGTAATTACAGAAAGACCTACTAACTTTTCAAGCTCTTCCTTGTAAATAGTGATGTTGTTCTTCTCAGCCTCATCAGCCATATTTAAAGCTAACACGCAAGGCATTTTAAGATCAATTACCTGGGTGGCTAATAATAAATGACGTTTAAGATTAGACGCATCTGCAACAATTACAACTACATCGATCTTTTCTTTTTTACTTAATAAGGCTTTACAGGCAACTTCTTCATCTATTGATTTTGGATACAAACTATATGTACCCGGAAGATCTGTTATTTTAAAGATGTGGTCTTTATAAGTATATGAACCATAATGCTTATCGACTGTAACGCCTGCATAATTTCCGGTTTTTTGATTCAAGCCTGTTAACGAGTTGAATAGTGTGGACTTTCCACTGTTAGGATTGCCTATTAATGCAATAGATGTATGTGCTGATGTGCTCAAAATTTAGTTCCCGGATAGCATACTCACCTCAACGGTTGATGCTTCCTGCTTTCGCAAACTTAATAAATATCCCGATACTTCTATGGCAATAGGATCGCCAAAAGGAGCAATATTGGTTAACTTAACCGTTTCGCCTGGAAGACATCCCATCTCAATTAGTTTTAAAGATAAGAACTCATCCTTAAATGACTGAATGGTGGCGGTGTCTCCGATCTTTAATGTGTCGAGTGTTGGCATGAATAGAGTTCCAAATTTAGACTTTATTGAAAGGTTTGTTTATACCTAAAAAAGGGTATGTTCAATTGCTTTTGCGTTAGGGATTGCAGCGGAAATCCTTTTTGCCTGTCTCTTGCAAAAGATTGGAGCGTAAAGCCCGGGCCGCAGGCAACGCCCAAATAAAAATAATTTAAATTATAACCTTCCTACTCTCGGTATAATAAGCAGATGTAAATTTAAGCCAGTATGTGCCGGGCTTCAGGGTTTTAGTATCTATCTCAGTTTGGTGTTTCCCCGATATGGTTTGTTGGTTCGTTAATACTTCTTTTGCCACTTTTCCATCTGCACTATACAATTTAATAGTAACCGGTGTATTATCAGACAGGCTGTAATCTACTGCCAGTTTTTTTTCTGTAGTATTATTTATAACAGTCATTAAATTTATGTTTCCTGCAATATCAATATCTTCATCACCCTTTTGATAAGGTACAAAAGCAAAATAACATAAGAACATTTCGTCCTTGGCGCTTTCGCCCCATAGTACATTTTTAATGGGGTTGTTTGGCTGGCGGAAGTTTCGCTCGGTATTATCAAACTCAGCACTGGTATAGATCATGGTGCCTTTCTCAAGCTTGATAAATTTTTTGAAACTGAAAAAATTCTGCCAGTTAAAATCCCAATCATTTATTTTTATTAAATGTGTGGTATCGCCATTTGGGTGCACAGCAAATACCTCCCATTTTTTTCCAAGCCAGTGCGCGTGCGGCGTAATGTTTATCAAACTATAATCACTTACGACTTTATATTTTGCATGAAAGGTTTTTTTCTTGTTAGCAGGAATAAAGAAAGGTCCGTCAATAATATCATTGGGACTGATCAATCCGCCACGGATATACCTGCCGTTTGAGTTTTTGTTATAATAGATATTTACAACGGTTGAGTCCTTTGTGTCAATGGGCGACGGACCATAATGCATTTGCAATAATACTTTAGAGTTTGGCAACACGTAATTACTTATGCCTTGCGGAAAAAATCGTGTTTTATTTCCCGGCACCCAACCCGACCAATTATCATAAGTTGGATAAAAACCAAAACCTGAATATTGCTCATAACCATAATTCTCATCCTTATCATCCAGCTTTTCAGCCATGCGGGTTGTATCCAATCCTAAAATAATATGATGTGCTATTTTTGGATTGCCTGGTATAATTTCAATAGCCGATACATCATGGCCTTCTTTTAACCCGGTAGGCAATACAAATACACGGTAAGCATCTTCATTATTTCCTTTGTGTGTAAAGGCTTGCTGCATACTAACCGTTAAATCAGGTTTACCTAACTGTGATCCTTTGGGAAATAAAGGCAATTCAGGTTCAGCTGCTTTATCCCCCTGTGGCATACCATCTGTGATCCATTTTTTAATAGTAACTGATTCTGACTCGGTTAATTTTCTCTCATCCACAAAATGGCTATAGGCAGTATCAGGCATCCAGGGTGGCATGAACTTACTGTCGATAGCGGCCATCACAATCATGCCGACTTGTTTTTTTACCTCAGCATAACTTGTAAAAGCTAATGGAGCAATACCACCAACATGATGACATGAACTACACTTATTATAAATAATAGGTGCCACATATTCGCTAAAAGTAGTTTGTGCTTTTAAAGAATAGAGAAGGCACACCGAAACTATGCTTAAAAAAATCTTCATGTTATTTTGATGAGCCTTTTAATACCTGAAGGTATAAAATTTCAAATTGTTCTTTGGTAATAAAATTGTGGCGTTCGTGGTAATGCAATAACTTTTTTCCGTCGGCTCCATAAAAATCTTTGTTCACCATCAATCCCCAAAGCGATACAAAGTCTTTTCCTTTCATTCGGCCTACCGGATTTTTATACTGAATATCATAGTTCCAGCTTAGCCATTTCCAGGCTTTTCCGTGTAGTTTTCCCACGCCGCTATAAGTACTATCCACATCTCTGATCGTATATGTAGGATCACTGATGTTCATCGTGTAGTTATACTCTTTAGTTTCTCCTTTTTGATCGATGCTGATAGATTGCATAGTGATCTTACTTTCTTTTTTATTTACTATTTGTTTCGAAAGGGCAACATAAGTTCCCATAGGAATGCTATCGGGTGTCATGATCTTTACTTCACCTAAATAATAGTAGGTCATAGGATCAACCTCCAGTTTTTTACCGTCATCATCTTTTGAGAAGGAACAAAAAAGTGTGGTCATTACAATAACCGTAAAACCGTAAGCAGTAGCTTTAAATAATTTCATAAGAAGTGTTTAATACTAAAATAATCATTTTATTTTGAACTGCTGATGATGCAGCCAACCGCTTGAGTTCTTGGTTGTTTGATCTTTTGTTTTGATGTTATTTCCGCCAGGGCATCTTCCAGCTCATGTGTACTTACTGAATTTCTTCTTTTACCAACTGCATAAAACGAGTCGTCTATTCGTCCGGTATATAAAATCACTCCCGGTTTGCCTTCTACAAAAACTTCGGGCGTTAGGGTTGCACGAAATTTTTTGGCCAAAACACCGCCTTCATCCAACTCCATATCAAAAGGAATATCGTAGGTTTTTCTGAATGAATTTACATCTTTTTTGCTCACACCTTCATTTGGAAATAGTCCCACAAAACGAATCCCTTTATCTTTATAGCTTTCGTATAATTTTTTTAAAGGTAATGTGTAGCTCTGACAAATGGGGCAAACTTCGGATAGGAACACGTAAACCGTTGCTTTTGGTTTTGCAGGATTTTGTGAAAATAATTGTTGCGTAAGAATAAATAGTAGTATGAGTGATTTTGTTTTCATTAAATTAAATTTTTAAATTACATGATGCCTAATTCATGAAAGTAGATGATCAGGAATCCTGCCATAAAAAGTACAAGTAAGGTATTGGCGATCTTTAATTGTTTGATCTCTGATAAATAGTCGCCAATAAAAATGCTTAAAGGAATAATACAGGGCAGCAGGATCATATCGGACACCTGCTCGAAAAAAACCATTAGTAAAGACAATAACAGCATCCACAATAAAATGTACTTGGTTTTTTTTGTTTTAACTTTTCCTCCAAAACCTTTTCCCATATAATGGATCAACGCAAATATAAAGGTTAAAATTGCCATTAGAATAAACGCAATGTAATACTCTGAAATAACCAGCCGTTGTAAACTGGAAGTTGCCTCACGGATCATCCCAAATACAGCAAAGGCATCATTGGTTTTTAAATAACAGATACTAACATAAATGTATAAAGGTGTAAGCAATCCAATTAACATAATAGTCCATTCCCGCCAGTTAAAAGGACGAAGGATAATGAGTGCCATGAAACTCAAGGGGAAAATTACAATATAATGTATACAGAAAAAAGAGGCCAATCCCGTAAAAATGCCTGATTTGAAAAACTCTGCAAGTGCAAAATCTTTTCTGTAACTATTAATTAAAAAGTACAGAGCAGGTAAAATAAACAGGTTTGCTACTAAAATAGGCTCTACTGTGCTTTTAGTAGTAGCTGAAAAAGCAAATAAGATGTAGAAAAAAGCAGGCAAATAATTGGTCTTTGATGTTATTTCCTGTTCCACTACCAGAAAATTTACGAAAAAAGCGCCTAGTAATATTGCCACAAGCGTTATGATCTGATTGAGGTAGAACGAAAAACCGGCACCAAAAAATAAAGAATAAAGAATATGTTCTTTGTAATTGATCTGCTCTGTACTTTCATTGATAAATGTAAAAGTGCAAGCCCACGCACCAATACAGAGCATTAAAAGGATAATGACAGATGCCTGGATATTGCTTTTTAAAGGACCAACAATCATTTTTTTAAGAAAATCGTTTTTTTTAAGAAAAAATTCTATTTTTGTGCTGTAAACTTACTAAAATTAGATTAATATGGCTTCTTTAATGATCACTTTAATGGTTACAATGACTGATGTTTTTTATGCTATCGGCGATTTTTCTTATATGATTTTCAGAGGAATGAAAGCTATGGGTCATATTCCAAATCTTATATTATGGTTGATCATCGGGTTTTTATTATGTTATCAGGTAGTTCAAATGATGAAACAAAATAAAGAGGCTGATAAAAACGGCACTTTAAGATAATCCTACAAACCTTATATTTTTAGAACCCTGATTTCGCGATCAGGGTTTTTTTGTTATATTTACTATAATGAATAGGTTCCTGTTTATAGTGATCATACTCTTAAACGGTTTTTGTGGCTTTTCGCAAAGAGTGAGAACTCCTCCTATTCATGCCCAGTCGCATATCCAATTTACAGAAAATAAAAACCAGTGGAACGATATCATCAGCCATCGGGCTCAGCTGGATGGCGGCGCTTTGTTCATTGAGAAAAGTGGGAAACTAACTTACCATTTATACGATAAGGATAATTACCGTGCAAGGCATTTGGGACGGATCATTTCGCCCGATCTTAAATTTCATGCTTATACCATTGATTTTATAGGTTCAAATACCAGTCCGGCAATTAAATCAAATGATGTGACCAAAGATTATGCTAATTTTTACATAGGCAAAGATCCAGCAAAATGGGCTACAAATGTGCACAATTATAAAACCATTACTGTTGTCGGTTTATATAACCGTATAGATGCAGTTTATTCCGGTGGAAGTCAATCTATCAAATACAATTTTATTGTTAAGCCAACCGGCGATCCTGCACAAATTAAAATTCATTATACCGGCGTAAAAAGCATCAAATTAAAGAACGGGGAATTATATCTTAGCACATCAGTAAGCGAATCCATTGAGCAAAAACCCTTTGTGTTTCAGATCATCAATGGCGATACTGTTGAGATCCCAAGTAAATTTACTTTACAAAATGATGTGGTTTCCTTTAAATTATTGAAAGAATACGATCACAGCAAAGACCTGATCATTGATCCATTATTGGTATTTGCAGCACAAAGTGGCTCAACAGCCGATAATTTTGGAATGACCGCCACTTATGATTCACGCGGAAGTTTATATACCGGGGGAACTGCCTTTAACATTGGATATCCAACAACTATAGGCGCTTACGATATTACTTATAATGGAAGTGCTTCAACCGGATTTACAGATGTGGTGATCACAAAATTTGATTCGGCCGGTGCGTTCTTAAAATACTCAACATACATTGGTGGCGCAACTGCCAGCGAGATAGTAACCAGTTTAATTGTAGATAAAAACGATAACCTGTGTTTGTATGGTGCTACAGGATCTACTGATTTCCCAACAACTTCAGGTTGCTACGATAATACCTTTGGTGGGGGAACTGCTATTAACTTTGTATTTAACGGTACAAATTTTAATAATGGAACAGATATTTACGTTGCTAAATTTAACAGTGCGGGTAACACCTTAATGGCTTCTACTTATATAGGTGGTAGCGAGAACGATGGGATTAATTACAACAATGTAATAGCAACCTACAACACACCTTACGGACCAATTACAGAATATCCGCCCGATTCATTACAATTCAATTATGGTGATCAATATCGTGGAGAGATTCAGGTTGACACACTGGATAACATTTATGTTTACAGTAGCACTAAATCATCCGACTTTCCAACACTCAACGCACTGGATAATACATTGGGCGGAAGGCAAGACGCTGTGCTGATCAAATTTACACCAACGCTTAGCGGACTAGCATTTAGTACATTTATTGGCGGCAGTGATAATGATGCCGGTTATGCGCTTGCCCTGGATGATACCTTGAATATTTATGTTACCGGCGGCACACGAAGCTCAGATTTTCCTGTTACTGCCGGAAGTTATAAAACAACATACGGCGCAGGAAAATGCGATGGATACATTTGTAAAATAAAGCAAAATGGTTCGGCCATTATGCACGCAACCTATATTGGAACCAACAGTTATGATCAGAGCTATTTTGTTCAACTCGATAATCAGCAAGACGTGTATGTTTATGGTCAATCATTAGGAACAATGCCTGTTACTGCCGGCACTTATTCTAATGCCAATAGTAAACAATTTATTCAAAAATTGACACCACAATTAAATTCGTTATTAGCATCAACCGTTTTTGGAAATAGTAACGGAACACTTAATATTTCTCCTTCTGCTTTTTCGGTAGATTGTGCGGGGAATATCTATTTATCCGGCTGGGGAGGAAATATCATTTTTGGAAACGTTACCAATAATATGCCTTTAACCGCAAATGCCATTCAAACAACAACTGACGGTTTTAATTTTTATTTAATGGTGTTAGGCCCTAATATGAATGGCTTATTGTTTGGAAGTTATTTTGGTGGCGCGTTAAGCAGGGAACATGTGGATGGAGGAACGAGTCGCTTTGATAAACGCGGGATCATTTACCAATCGGTTTGTGCTGGTTGCGGCGGTGGAGATGATTTTCCGGTAACACCGGGCGCATGGCCTGGAACACCAGGTAATCCTAATCACAACACAGATAATAATAATTGTAATAACGGCGTTTTCAAGATCGACTTTCAATTAAATTCTGCTATTGCAAGTATTGCAACAAATACTATTTCTGGTTGTGTTCCTTTAACTGTAAATTTTACAAATAATAGTACTCCGGGACATGCCTATTTATGGGACTTTGGGACTAACGACACAACCTCAACTATTTTTAATCCAATAAAAACATTTACCGCTGCCGGAACATACACGGCAAACTTGTATGTGAAAACATCTATCTGTAATAATTTATACGATACTGCAACTGTTGTTATTAATGTGTATCCTAATCCTGTTGCCTCATTTACCAGTGTTTTTTCGCCATGCTCAAATACTATTACCACAACTAATAACAGCACAGGAAATTTAGGTCCTAATTCTTATCTCTGGAACTGGGGTGATTTAATCACTTCTACTTTATCCGCTCCCTCGCATACGTATTCTTATAATGGAACTTATACTGTTTCGCTTACAGTAACATCTTTGCAAGGTTGCGTTAATAAAATGACAGACACTGTTTCTGTATTTAATTTCACAACCACAATTACTTCCCATACAATTTGTAATGGAGAATCAGAAAATATTTACGCTCAAGGCGGAACCAGTTATACCTGGCAACCTTCGGCAACAGTTAGTAATAGTGTGACTCCAAATCCTATAGTTAATCCAACGGCTACAACTATTTATACGGTTCAAATAGATAATAACTCTCAAGGATATTTATGTACAAAAACTTTAACCACGCAAGTTTTAGTGCATCCAAAGCCAGTTGCCAATTTTACTTTAAATGTTGACTCCTGTTCAAATAGCATTACGTTTATTAATCAAACAACTCCTTCCACCAGTTCGTCTGATTGGTCCTATTCTACAGCTACCGTTTTTGACACACCTTTTTCAACCAGTCAGGATCCTACCTATTTGTTTGGTACTGCCGGTACATACTCTATACAACTCGTTTCAGTAACGGCCAGTGGTTGCTCAGACACTATCGTTAAACCAATTATTGTTCCGGTAGATTCTGTATCTATTATTCCTTCCCAAATTAAATGCTTTGGAGAGATTGCCACCTTATCTGCAACCGGAGGAACGTCCTATAGCTG
This sequence comes from Bacteroidota bacterium, assembly GCA_040386075.1. GTDB lineage: Bacteria > Bacteroidota > Bacteroidia > B-17B0 > Aurantibacillaceae > UBA4416. Next base: position 244,472 of record JAZKGE010000008.1, on the reverse strand, counting down.
GCAACCATCTATTGGATTAACATCTCCTACATTCAGTTCTACTGCATGTACACCCACCGTCACAACAATTTATACGGTAAGCATTACACAAAACAGTTTGTATGGAAAGGTGTGTATAAAAACATTAACGACTTCAATAACAGTTCATCCAAAAATTATTTCGGCCTTCAATTACACGATCGATCCCTGTGGAAACAATGTACACTTTTTTGACTCTTCATATATAAGCCCGGTTAATTGGAACTGGAATTTTAACCCAGGTAATACCAGCGTTTTACAAAGCCCTTCCCATTTTTATAATAATACCGGAACTTACACGATATCTTTAATTGTTGCTAATTCCTTTGGCTGTAAAGACACCAGCCAACAGATCATCAATTTAAGTGGTTTTAATTTATCCGTAAATAATCCTGTTTTGCAATGCGAACAAGACACCACACAATTAATTGCTTCGGGAGGAAATTATTATCTATGGCAACCGGCGCAGTATTTGTCAAACCCAAACATTCCAAATCCGCTTGCTTTTCCGCTAACTACAACTATTTATACTGTTACCATAGGAAATATCACAGGCATAGATACCTGTAAAAGTAATTTAACCACCACGGTTAGTATCCTACCTTTTGCCTATAACACAAATTCAATCAGCGTGTCTTCTACTTCGCTCACATTGGGGCAAACTTCAACTGTAACCTTAAATGGCTTCCCATATACAACAGGAACTTTTGCCGTTGTGCCTGATGCAAATGTGAGTGTATTAAGTAATACCAGCATCGCCGTAACCCCAACCCGGCCTGGCGAATACACAGTTTATTTTACAGATCAAAATGGCTGCCGACATGCTTTAAAAACAATTTATATTGATGTGATAACAAACGCTTGTAATGAAGGCGTTGTGTATTTACCTACAGGTTTTACACCTAACAATGATGGCACTAACGATGTGTTATACATTAGGAGTAATTTTGTAAGCGAGGTGTATTTAACGATCTATGACCGCTGGGGAGAAAAACTATTTGAGACCAGTGATATAAAAATCGGATGGGACGGAACCTATAAAGGTAAATTACTGGATCAGGGTGTTTACGGTTATTACATGACATTTAAGTGCAACAACGGAGAAGAATCTTTTAAAAAAGGTAACATAACCCTTATGAGATAATGAGTAGTAAAGGCTTACATATGTGCTTTTATCGTGTTATGCTGTTTGCATTCATGATAGTGAACTCGCAACGGTTGTTTGCACAGGATATTCATTTTTCGAACTGGCAAATGTCGCCTCTCAATTTAAATCCTGCAAATGCCGGCATGTATGATGGTGAGGGTCGTTTAATATTTAATTACCGCAACCAATGGAAACAGGTTCCTGTGCCTTACAATACTTTTAGTTTTGCCGCTGATCTGAATTTGAATAAACCAATTATCAAAGGAACCGGTGAAGCCATGGGTTTTCTTCTTAATACAGATATTGCGGGCGACGGCAGCTATACCATCACTGATGTTAAAATACCGCTCAGTCAGCGATTCACATTTAAAAAAGATACAACCTTAACCCTTTCGTTGGGGTTAGTGGCCGGTATTACCAATCTTAACATCACCTCTTCGCGCTTAACGTATGATAAGCAATGGGACGGAGATGCTTATAATCAAGGATTGGCAAACGGTGAGAATATTCCTAAGCAAAGTAAAATTTACGGAGACTTGTCTTTAGGCACGGTCGTACAAAAAAAATTCAACCAAAAAATAAAGGCCACTGTGGGTTACTCCATCAATCATTTAAACAGGCCTAACATTTCTTTTAATAATACTCCCGGTGCTGTATTACGAGTAAAACACAACGAATCGCTTCAGTTGAAATACAGCTTCAATCAGGTTTCTGCTGTTATGTTTGAATACTATGGCGCTCAGCAACAAAAATTCAGAGAAAACGTTGTTGGTCTTTCATACTATCATACCATAGCTCCAAGAACAAATACTGTATTTAATTTCGGAATCCTGACCCGTTTAAAAGACGCGCTTATCACAACCGTTGGATTAGAACATAACAACATGCGCCTGCAACTTTCATACGACTATAATTATTCGCAGTTCAAGCGGGCAACCAACGGCAGAGGTGGCTTTGAACTGTCTTTTATTTACATCTGGGCAACACCAAAAACATTCGTTCCAAAAACACGGGTGTGTCCAATTTATATGTAATGTTTTCGCTCAATAAGATCAATTTCTTTGTGAGTTTGTAAGTTTTTTGTGTACATTAGTTTATGCAAAAACGATTACTACCCGTTTTATTTTTTGTTTTTATCCTCCTTGCTTTTTTTAAAGCAAATGCAACTCACATTGTTGGAGGTGAATTAAATTACAAATATTTAGGTTCAAATAATTACGAGATCCGTTTGACGGTTTACCGTGATTGTTATGTAGGAGTTCCACCGTTCGATGATCCTGCAGCTGTAGGTGTTTTCGATAGCAATAATAATTTATTGCAAACTTTAAACATGACATTTCGCGGGCTGGATACATTACCTCCTGCCATTAATGATCCCTGCACTATCCCTCCATTAGATTTTTGTTATGAAGTAACTACCTACATTGATACGATCAATCTGGCTCCATTGGCAGGTGGTTACCAGATATCCTACCAACGTTGTTGCCGCAATCAAAATATTTTAAATATCATAAATCCCGAATGCGTTGGAGCAACCTATTACGCAACTATTCCCGGGCCTGAAGTAGTTACCATAAACAGCAATCCGGTTATAAAATTCTGGCCGCCTCCGTTTATCTGTGTGGATAAGCCCTGGAGTTTTGATGATTCAGCTATCGATTATGATGGCGACTCTCTGGTTTACGAACTTTTTATGCCTTATGAAGGATTAACCGCTTCATGTCCAATGATAGGGCCGTTTGGCCCTTCATCCACCTCTTGCCCAAATACAGTTCCGGTGTGTCCTACGGTTCCGGTAAATCCTCCTTTTACAACTATTACCTGGCAGGCGCCATACACAACTGCCAATATGTTAGGTGGTGTACCCATGCAAATTAATTCATCTACAGGCATGGTAACAGCAACTCCAAACTTACAAGGCTATTTTGTAATTGGTATTAAAGTAAAGGAATACCGTAATGGCGTGTTTTTAAGTGAGACCAAGCGCGATTTTCAATTAATAGTAAAAGCTTGTCCACAGGTTGTTGTTGCGGCAGCACAGGCGCCGCAAGCTATTTGTGGCACTACTACCGCATCTTTTCAAAACAATAGTTCAGGTAGTTCAGGGCTTGCTTTTAACTGGTATTTTGGTGATCCAAGTACCACGGCAGATACTTCGCATGTAATAACGCCAAGCTGGTCATATCCCGGCACAGGAAGTTATTCGGTAACCTTAGTAGCGTATGTTAGCAGCAAACCATTGTGTAATGATACAGTTACTACAGTGGTTGCCATTAGTAATGCTTTTGAGGGGGCTTTTACTTTTACGCCTGTTCCCTGTTCCGAAAACCTGGTGAATTTTACGGGTACTGTACAAAATCCTCCTGGCACAGAACCAATTTGGACCTGGAGCTTTGGTGATGGTTCAGGTAGCGCTACTCAAAACCCAAGTCACAACTATGCTGCCGGGGGCAGTTATCAGGTGACGCTCATTACTCAAATTCCTAATTCTATTAATTGTGTAGACACATTATCGGCACAAACCATTGATGTTATCACTAATCCGGAATTATACATTCCCAATACATTTACGCCTAATGGCGACGGGCACAACGATCTGTTTAAAGTGCGCGGACCTTACTTTTCCATTTACTATTTTGCTGTATACAATCGCTGGGGAGAATTGATGTTTGAAACAAATGATCCAGCACAGGGTTGGGATGGTAATTACAAGGGAAGACCATCTGATCCGGGAGTATTTGGATATTACGTAAAAGCAAAATGCAACGAAGGCAGTGAAGAGGTGTTTAAAAAAGGAAATGTAACATTGGTAAGATAAGGTTGGTTCATTTTAATAAAATAACTAATAAACTATTTCGCAAATCGGCAACTGCCATCTGCATGTTTTATTCTGCCTTTCTGTTTTCACAGGATGTTCACTTTTCTCAGTATAATGGTTCGGTGATTAACCTCAACCCTGCCTTTACCGGTTTTTTTGATGGCGATTATCGCCTGAATGGCATTTACAGAAGTCAGTGGAGCAGCGTCCCGGTTCCTTACCGATCTTTTTCATTAGCAGGAGATGCGCGCTTTAAAACAAAAAAAATGAAAAGCGATTGCTTTGGTGCAGGTATTATGTTCAATAATGATAGATCGGGCGATACTTACTACGGTACAAATCAGTTGTATGTATCAGGCTCTTTCATTCATAAGCTCAATAAAGATTCGACACTACTTTGGACAACAGGCTTGATGATGGGAATTTCTAATGTTGGTTTTAATTACGGACGGATGACCTTTGACGATCAGTATCAAAACAGCAGCTACAGTGCTACAAATAGTACCGGCGAAAATTTTGCAAAGAATGCAACAACCTTTGGTGACTTTAATTTTGGAACCGCTTTACAATATGCAATTAAACAAAGAGCTTTTGTACAGTACGGCATTTCGTGGCATCATTTCACAAATCCTAAATTAACTTTCCAAAATAATTCTAATATAAAGATCGACGCCAAATTAAATAATTACTTATGTTTTAATTATCCCATTGGAGCCAAAACCGACATTGTTGCGGAGATGCTTTTTTCTCACCAGGGAAAATACAATGAGTTTGTTCCCGGAGCACAAGCAAGATTTCATTTGGATGAAAAAACAAAACAAGCGGTGTCAGTTGGATTATATTACAGAGCCAAAGATGCTGTTATTGCAAGATTGGGTTACCAGGTAAGAACATTAACTGCAGGCGTTAGCTATGATGTGAACACCAGTAAATTTATAGCAGCTACAAATCGCAGAGGCGGTTTTGAGATCTATGTGACTTATATTTTCAAAAAAATAATTCCATTTGTTCCTAAAACACGGGTTTGTCCGATTTACATGTAAAATTTATGTCACTAAACAAAAACATATTATTGCTTTTGGCTTTGCTCTTTGTTGGATCAGGATTGTTTTCGCAAAGCATTAAACAGTTATTAAAACAAGGTAGCGAAGCCACGTCGAAAAAAGATTATTCTTCGGCTGCACAATATTACAATCAGGTCATTTTGATCGATTCATCAAACATCGAGTACCAGTTATTATTTGCTGATGCATCTCGTCTTAATTACGATGGAGATGTAGCGTTACACTGGTACCAAAAGATCTATAAAAAAGATAATGGCAAAACGTATAAGGAAGTGCCATTTTATATTGCCATGCAATTAAAAACAACCGGAAAATATAAAGAAGCTAAAAAATATTTTGATAAATATTACAAAAAACAACGCAACAGTAAGGATAAAGACAAGGCACGTTTAGCAGCAAAAGCCAAACAGGAATTTGAAGCTTGTGATATTGCTCAGGTAATTATTAAAAACCCTATTGATGTAAAAGTGATACACTTAGATAGTGCTGTTAATAGTCGCGTGAGTGAGTATGCCCCTTTTGAGTACGACAGTTTGTTGTACTTTTCTTCTTTAAGAGATAAATCAAAACAGGATGCTGCCGGTGTTGGCTTTAATAAATTGTATACAGCACATAAATCTGCCATCAAACCAAATAAGTTTCTAAAGGCAAAAGAGCTTGATTCCTTATTTAATAAAAGCAACATCCATAATGCTAATACAAGTTTCAATTCAGATTTTACCAAGGTGTTTGTGTCACGTTGCGGCGCCATTAATGCAACACAATACCGTTGCGAAATTTATGTATCTGATTTTAAAGAAGCCCATTGGACAGAGTTACAAAAATTACCCTCGCCAATTAATGTTGGCGGAAGCAATACTACGCAGCCTTGTTTGAGCGAAATAAATGATAAACCAGTTTTATTCTTTTCAAGCGACAGAGCTGCCGGCGAAGGCGCGATGGATATCTGGTATGCCTTTATGAATACTGATGGCACTTTTGAAACGCCGATCAATGCAGGTAAAAAAATTAATACGATCGAAGATGATATCACACCATGGTATGTGAAAGAAAATAAAACACTTTACTTCAGCAGTACCTGGCACAAAGGTTTAGGCAACTTTGATATCTTTACTTCAGAGTTTAAAGAAAATGTTTTTACCGATGCCCAAAATATCGGCTATCCTATTAACAGTAGTTATAATGATATTTATTACAGTATCAATTCAAAAAAAGACAGAGCTTATATTTCTTCCAATCGCTTGGGCTCTTATTTTGAGGACAAGCCTAATTGCTGTAATGATATATATAGTTTTCCCATCACGCCACTTTCTGAACCACCAAAACCAATTGATACAACGGCGTTACTGATCAATCAAATGAAAGTTCTGGTGCCACTAACGTTGTATTTCCATAATGATGAACCGGAGCCGAAAACTAAAGTGATCGTTACCAAAAAGAACTACAAAAAAACTTATGAGGATTATACCGTTTTGAAAGCTAAATACCTCGTTGAATATCCTAAAGGTTTGGAAGGCGAACAAAAAGATTATGCCTTAAACCGTGTTGAGAATTTTTTTGAGGACAGTGTAGATGCCGGGATGCAAGACCTTGATAAATTTGCCCTGCTGCTAGACCAGGTTTTACAGCGTGGCGAAAAAGTAAAGATCACCATGAAAGGTTACTGTAGTCCATTAGCCAGTACTGATTATAACGTAAATCTGGCCAAACGCCGTATCAGCAGTTTACGCAACTACTTTATGGAATATGAGAATGGCAAATTTGTTAAATATGTTGATAATCCTAACGAAAACGAAGGGCGTATCGAATTTTTTAACGAAGATATTGGCGAATTACCTGTAAGTAAGGTGAGCGACGATGTAAAAGACGTGCGCAACTCGGTTTATAGTCCGTATGCAGCCTGTGAGCGAAAGATCCAGATTATTGCCATCAGTTATCTGAAATAGAATATCTGCAAACACCTCAGGAAAGGGTGCTTTTACCTCATCGGAGCGGCAAAATCAACCACTTATTACCCAAAATCAACCACTTACAAAGTGGCCTGATTTTATTAGCCGAAACTTGCAATATTTGCACTTACAACGCGTAATAAATCAAAAGAAAACGTTTTAAACATTAACAAAAAGATAGTATTAGAATATTGCTATTTAGAAACCTTTTTATTATGTTTGGCGTCATTCTAAAAACTAGAAACTAACTAAAAAACAACAATTATGAGTAACAAAAAAACATCAGGCGGTTTTCCATTAATCGTTTCAGCAATTGCTATCGTTATCTGTTTATTGATCGGTATCGTAGTTTATAAATTTGTATTAGGTGATCCGGGTAACTTTGATGCCGAAGGTCCTGAAAAAGGCCATCCTCAAAACTTCTTTGGTATCATGTATAAAGGTGGATTTATCGTGCCTATCTTATTAGGAACATTATTTACAGTAATCTGCTTTTTCTTTGAGCGTTTGATCACTATTCAAAAAGCAAATGGTGCAGGTAATACAGATAAATTTGTAGCAAAGATCAAGGAATTAGTTGCTGCAGGCGATTTAGATGGTGCTATTGCTGCTTGTGATAAACAAAAAGGATCTTTAGGAAACGTAGTTCGTGAAGGTTTAATGAAATATAAATTCGTACAACACGATTCCTCAATGGATAAAGAAGCTAAGGTAGCTGCTATCTCTAAAGCATTAGAAGAAGCAACTGCATTAGAATTACCAATGTTATCTAAAAACTTAAGCGTTATCTCTACTTGTGCATCTATCGGTACCTTAGTTGGTTTGATCGGAACGGTTGTAGGTATGATCCGTGCCTTCGGTGCCTTAGCTGCAGCTGGTACTCCTGATACAGCAGCATTAGCAACAGGTATCTCTGAAGCTTTGGTTAATACATTAGTTGGTATCTTATCTTCTGCTTTAGCAATTATGGCTTACAACTTCTTTTCAACCAGAGTTGATCATATTACTTACGCAATGGATGAGGCTGGTTTCTCTATTATTCAAGAGTTCCAAACTTCAGGAAAATAATTTCAATTCCATTTATGGAATCGGATTATAAATTCTATCTATTAATTAGTAAATAAAAATTAAGTCATGCCAAAGATAAAACCAGCAAAACATGCACCAAGCATAGATATGACACCGATGGTGGATCTAGCTTTCTTATTGGTTACGTTCTTTATGCTTACAGCATCCTTCCGTATGGCTGAACCTGTGATCGTTGACCCACCGTCATCTGTATCAGATAAAACATTACCCGAAAACACTGTATTAGTTACAGTTGATAATAACGGTCGTGCTTTTTTTGGTGTAGGGAATGGTGAAGCAAGAGCCAATACTTTAGCTAAAATGAGCGAAAAGTATGGTGTTAAGTTCAATGCTGACCAGACTAAAAAATTCGGAGGATTATCCAGTTTTGGTGTAGAGATAAAAGACCTGCCAAGATACCTGGATGCTACAGAAGCAGAAAGATTAAAGTTCCAACCTCAAAAAGGTGTTCCTTTGGATTCTGTAAATAATCAATTAAGAGACTGGATCAATATTTCAGCTACTGAATTGAATATTATTTACATGAGAAACAAAGATAAAGCAGCTGAGACCAATCAGGAATTTAAAGGAGAAAAGCCTCGCTACGCTATTAAAGCAGATGCAAAAGCAAAATACATTTATGTAAAAGATGTATTTAAAACCTTTACAGATATGAAAATTTATACCTTCAATTTGATCACGTCAATGGAAGGTGGAGCATCGGTACCTGCAGCAACAGTTCCAGGACCACCGGCTCATTAAAATAGTATTAACATTAAAACAAATTTAACATGGCAGAAATAGCAGAAAGCGGCGGCGGGCATGGTAAAGGCGGCAAGAAACGCGCCAAGAAACAGAGTACCCGCGTGGATATGACTCCAATGGTAGATTTAGCGTTCCTGTTATTAACGTTCTTCGTTTTAACATCAACCTTTAGCAAACCAAAATCAATGGAGTTGAGCTTACCAGCAGAGCCACCTCCAGGAAGCCCACCACCACCAGAAGTAAAAAATGGTGTTACTTTTTTACTGACAAAAGATGATAAAGTTTTTTATTATGCGGGTCAGTTCTATTCAGCAGGAAATGAAAAAGGAATGCCTCCAACGGAATTAAAGGAAACTAACTTTAGTCCTGAAGGCTTACATAAACTACTGATGGAACAAAATAAATGGGCTGTAGAAGAGATCAAAGGATTAGCTGAAAAAAACAAAAACAAGCAATTAGCTGATACAGCCTTTAAACGCATGGCTGTAGATGCTACTGCTGATCCACGTGCAATTACAGTGCTAATTAAAACAGACGATCAGGCAACTTATAAAAATGCCATTGATATGCTGGATGAATTAAAGATCTGTAATGTAGGTAAGCGAGTGTTGGGTGTTGAAATGTCGGCACCGGAATATGCATTGTTACAAGAAAAAATTAAATAATCATGACAGCAAATTGGAATAGTGTAGTTGACGACTCCAGGAACGACATCGTTTTTGAAGGGCGCAACCAGGAATACGGTGCTTATGCGATCCGCCGTAGATACAATTGGACCGTAACATTGATTTTAGCTTGCATGGTTGGCACAGTAGTGCTGGGCATGGGAATTAAAATGGTGTTAGGCATGCAAAGCGAAGAGGTGGATAAGGAAACAGTATTGGATATGACCACCATTGACTTAACTCCACCGCCGGCCGACAAAAACGAGCCACCGCCACCGCCACCACCGCCACCACCACCAGTAATGGAAACAGTGAAATTCGTTCCTCCGGTAATTAAGGATGATGCGGTTGAAACTGATCCACCGCCACCACAGGAAAAATTAGCAGAAACCAACGTTAGTACTGTTACACAGGAAGGTGATGGAGATGCTGTTGTAGTTCCTTCAGAAGGTAATGGCAATGGTGTTGTTGAAGAAAAAGCACCTGAGATCTTTACGGTTGTTGAAGAGATGCCTGAGTTCCCGGGTGGAGCCATGGAAATGATGAAATACATTCAAAAAAATATTCAATACCCACAAATGGCTAAAGAAGCCGGTTTAAGTGGTAAATGTTTCTTGAAATTCGTTGTTAACGGAAGTGGTAACATTACAGATGTAACTGTTTTAAAAGGCGTGCCAGGATGCGGAGAATGCGACAGAGAAGCAATTCGTGTTGTGAAATCGATGCCAAACTGGAAAGCAGGAAAACAAAATGGTAGAGCTGTATCGGTATTCTTTAATTTACCGATCAACTTCCAACTAAAATAACAGATCACAAATCATTAAATCCCTCTCCTAATCAGAGAGGGATTTTTTTTGAAAGAAATTCCACTATTACTTTAACGTCACCCTGAATTTATTTCAGGGTCTCATAGAGATGTTGAATCATCCGATAGCTATCGGGACAGCATGACAAAGCAACATAAGATAAATCTTTATATATCATGAAAAAATCGCCAACCGAATTAATGAACCTTGTCTTTAGTGGCTTAATGGTGCTATTAACCTTTACAGGTGCTATTGTGTTTTTCTTTACCGATCTGATGAGCGATAAAGCTTACGGAAACAAGCGCATCATCTTAGGTGTGGTTTTCCTGGCCTATGCTATTTATCGTTCGTATAGAATGTATACTGCCTATAATAATAAAGAATAATTTATTGTACCTTAGATATTCTTTACAATTATGTCACACCCCTTAGCTCTCAGGCATGTCAATGTCATTCGTTATATTGCTCCGTTGCGCGAGGGTGGTTCGCTGCCTGCATTAGCAGAAGCAGACGATGATTTTAAATATGTTTTAAAATTCAAAGGTGCAGGTCACCGCGAAAAAGCCTTAATAGCTGAGTTAATTGGTGGAGAAATTGCAAGAGCATTGGGGTTACAGATCCCTGAACTTGTATTTGCCTTTCTCGATGAATCGTTTGGAAGAACAGAAGGTGACGAAGAAATACAGGATCTGCTGAAAGCAAGCCAGGGATTAAACCTTGCGCTCCACTTTCTATCGGGCTCTATTACCTATGATCCATCGGTAACTACTGTAGATCCTCTTTTAGCATCAAAGATTGTATGGCTTGATGCTTTTATAACAAACGTTGATCGTACATTTAAAAACACCAATATGCTTATCTGGAATAAGGAACTTTGGCTGATCGATCATGGCGCGTGTTTGTATTTTCATCACTCCTGGAGTAATTGGGAAACCGCAGCCCAAAGCCCATTTGCGTTCATTAAAGATCATGTGCTTTTGCCTCAGGCTACTAAAATGGAACAAGTGGATACAGAGTACCAAAGCATATTATCTGAAACAGTATTACGATCTATTGCTAATTTGATTCCCGATGAATGGTTGAACTGGGAGGGAACAACCGAATCGCCACAACAAATCAAAGAAACCTATTTTAATTTTTTAAATACACGTTTACAACACTCCACTATTTTTATAACTGAAGCCATAAATGCGAGAAAAGCACTTATATGAATATGCGGTGATGCGCGTATTGCCGTTTGTGGAAAGAGAAGAATTCATAAACGTTGGGATCATCCTGTTCTGTAAACAGGAAAAATACATAAGTGTACTTTACACTGTGGATGAAAAAAAATTGAATTCGTTTTCAAATAAAATCGATCTGGAATTGATCAAACAAAATTTAACGGCATTTAAAGAAATTGCAGAGGGAGTGAAAAATTGTAAGAACCCAATCTCAAAATTAGATCTTCCATCGCGCTTCAGGTGGCTTACAGCAGTCCGTAGCTCATCTATTCAAACATCCAGACCACATCCTGGCTTATCTATTGATCTGGAAAAAACAGCTCAACGTTTATTTGAAGAGTTGGTTCTTTAATCAAATAAAAAAAGCTGCCCTGGGGCAGCTTTTAGTTTTCTATATATTATTCTTATTTCCCTGCGGGACTTTTAAAGAAGTCGTTTGCTGCTTTGTTAGCAGGATCTAATTCCTTAACCAGATTGAAGTATTCTTTTGCTTTAGTTAAGTCTTTTTCTTTAGAGAAAGCAAAGTGAGAGCCTAAGTATAAATAAGCTTCAATTAAGTTTTGCTTAACGCTTGCTTTTTCTTCAGGCTTAACTAAACTGATCGCTTTCTCATAATGTGGTTTAGCCAATCCTTTTTCATCTTTCACATCTTGTTGCACATTAGCTTTACCTCTCCAGAAATAAGCAATAGCATAAGTAGGGCTTATTTGAGTTAATTTAGAGAAACAGGTATCTGCTTTTACAAATTGTTCTAAAGCCTCAACATCTTTTTTCTCTCTTTGTTTAGCTCCTCCATTGTAATAGTATGCGCGGCCGAATTCATACCAATCCTGAGCGTTTAAATTTTTAGGATCTCCTGCCATGATCTTCTCATAGGTCTCTATGGCTTTGTTGTATTTTTTTCCCTTCATCTGAGCTTTGGCAATTTCTCTCAAAATGTCATTTGCCATTTTAGGATCGGCAACAATCGCCTTTTCCATTTCAAGAACCCCTAAACTATCCTGTCCTGTTTTTGCCAATAAAATTCCTTTGTATTTATAATCCGTACCAACATATTTAAAGTTGGGAACTTTAGAAGATTTCTCGAAAAATTTACCAATAGCATTTAATCCTTTTTTGTAGGCTAAAGTATCTGTTTTGTTCCCTAACTCAGCATAAGAATAACCCAAATACCTGTCCAAATATAAATTAGTGTTACCTGCACTTTGTAGTTTTTCAATTTCAGTAATCGCATCTGCATATTGTTTGTTGTTAAATACAAAAGCTGCATAACGCTCGCGTGCTTCATCAGAGTTGTTTAACTCGAGGTATTTTTTGTAGCTTTCAACGGCATTTGCTTTTTGACCTGCTAAATGATATAATTCTGCTTTTTCGCGGTATGCAGGTGCATAGGTTGCATCAATTCCTTCAGCTTTTTTGTATAGATCTAATGCCAATTGGTAGTTACGGCCACGTTGGTATAATTTACCGGCACGTAAAATTCCCTTTGGTGAAGTAGGGTTTAACTCTGTGAATTTATCATACTCTTTAATTGCAGGGCCGCCTTCTGTTGGGTTTTTTTCCAATAAAGCATCGCCCATTAATAAATGGTTCTCTGCATTTTTTGGTTCAATTTTAATAGCAGCATTTAATAAAGTAATTGCCTCATCCAAATTTTTGTTGTCAGCGTTAATATAAGCCTCAGCTGTTTTACGCATCACCTCCGTATTCTTGTTAGCTCCTAAAGTAGCCGCTTTAAAGAACTGCGTTTTAGCTTCGGCGCTTTGGCCTTTATGCCACAATACTTTTCCTAAGCCCACATAATTTAATGGATAGGTAGCATTTGCCTCCACTCCTTTTTGATAAAACATATTGGCAGAATCCAGATCTCCTTTTTTAAGGAAGTTTTCTCCATAATAAAAATAATTATCGCCTTTAGTTGCTTCTTTAGCAATTAAAGCTCTGAAGTCGGCTGCGGCTGCAGCATAACGTTCATTATCTGTTTTTTTAATAGCGTCTTGTAAAGTTTGTGCAAATGTTGAATTTGCCAAAAAGATTCCTGCACTAATAATTATTGCTTTTTTCATATTGGTTATTATAAATTCTAAAATTTAAGGTTGTGTGTTTAACTGGCCATCCATTACTTCGAAAACAACTATGCTGTTTAGTTTATTTTCGAGCCCTAATATAGGAATTTTAGTAGGATCAATCGCTACTTTGAAATCCATTTTATAGTTTCTTGGCTCGCTTTTTTCACCAAAATTAACAGGATCAAATTGGGCTACACAAGGAATTGAAATATTATTCATGATCAACTGGCCCTCCATATTATATACTTTATCGTCATTAACGATCTGGTTAAATAAATAAAGATTTTCAGTCATTTTTCCCTTAAAAAAAAGCGTTTGCTGCGGGCGGGAACTCACCACAGAGTCCAGATATCTATCTCCGGTTCTCATGCTCGAAAGATCTGCTTTCAGCAAAAAATCGCCTGTAGATAAACTTAAATTCATAAAAGCAGCTTCAGTATATACATTAAAAGGCTTTCCGGCGGCATCCTTCGACTGAATAATCAATTTAGTTTGAGCTGTAAAGATTTCACTCCCCTGAGAATAAACCATATTCCAGGAAACTAAAAACAGAAGGGTAATTATTTTGATAAAAGTGTTCAATATTTTTAAACCTTATTTAATAGATTCAATTTGCTTGCCAATCGTATGATATCCAAACATGATTTATGTGGATTTAACATAATTTTAGGGTTTAAGCTACTTCAACGGAGTCATGTCTACCTCGATCACTCTTTCTTCTTGCCTGTTAGGAGGTAAGCCTTGTTTTAAGAACATCAGCTGGCCTGTTGGCCCGGCTATAAATGTTTCTATTCCTTTGCCCAAACTAAATTCTGCTGACCGTCTGATGATGCAAATAGTTCTACAAAGCGGGTAGGCTTTAGTGGCAATATTTGACTGATCGGGCATATAGGCAGTTTCATTACTCTTTCTTGAAACTGCTAATATTTTTACCGTTTTTAAAAATTCCTTCGTGGTGGTATCATCTTTATCACTTAACCAGGCGTAATCACAAACACCAATGGTTAATGAATTTGATGAAACGGCGCTGATCAATTCTTTAGTGTTATTTACTGTCGTACAATTCTTCCCAAAGTTGTTACCAGGGATTAAAGAATCTTTTAACTGACGTGTACTGCCGGAATTGGCATTATCAAATACCAATTTGAGCTGCTGTCCTTTAAAGAAAGTGCTATCGTTTCCTTTTAAAATTTCTGTTAATTCCGGCAAAGAAATAGTAGAGTCCGCAAAATCTTTGCTTACTACAAAAGCAATGGCATCGCCGGCAACAAAAGAAGTTTGAGGGTCAATATTCTTTGCTTTAAATTGTGACAACTCTTTTTCGGTCAACGGACGAGAAATTGCAATAACCTTGCTGCTGTCATTAAATAATGCTTCAATACATTCCTTCTCGTTTGATGAACGTAAAGTGATATCTGCATATTTATAAACTGTTTTAAAAGTGTAAATCTGGTTTTGAATATGAAGTGTTAATCCTTCATCAAAAAATAAGTCGGTTTTACCGGAAGTGGGCGAATCTTTTTTGGTCATATCATCTTGCATTCCGCAGGAAGTAAAAATGGCCAGACTTATAATTGTTGCGAAAAGTGCTTTCATAATTGTATTCTGTTTGTCAAATATACAGACTTTACCTAAAAGCTAATTAGAACTTTGTAATTGGTAGGATATTAGCGATAACTGGTCATAAAACTTAAGCTGGTTAGCTCAATAGCCTGATCGATTTTTTAAGTGCTTCAATAAACTGATCGATTTCTTCGGTAGTATTATAAAAAGCAAAGGATGCGCGGATAGTTCCCGGAATGTTATAGAACTGGCAAATAGGTTGTGTACAATGATGGCCACTGCGGATCGCAATGCCGTATTTGTCCAGCAAGGTTCCGATATCAAAAGGATGGATGTTTCCTACATTAAATGAAATAACAGAAGTACGATGCCTGGCTGAACCATATATTCTTAAGCCTTCTATCTCTGATAACTTATCAGTAGCGTAATGCATTAATTTCTGTTCGTAAGCTTCAATTTCATCAAAGCCAATTTCATTCAGGTAATCAATAGCTGCCGCTAATCCAATACCTCCTTCAATATGTGGTGTACCTGCTTCAAATTTTAAAGGTGAATCAGCAAACTCTGTTTTTTCAAGTGTAACCGTTTTAATAGTTCCTCCACCGGTTTGGTATGGAGGAAATTTTGAAAGCCAACTTTCCTTGCCATATAAAATGCCAACACCTGTAGGGCCAAATAATTTATGCCCACTAAATACATAAAAATCACAATCCAGATCCTGAACATTTGGCTTTAAATGCGGCACGGCTTGCGCGCCATCAATTAAAACTGCAGCGCCGGAAAGAGACCGAATTGTTTTAATTATTTCCTTTACCGGATTGATCGTTCCCAATGTATTGGAAATATGGGTAAACGCAACCAATTTGGTTTTAGCAGTTATTAATTTTGGAAGCTCTTCCAACACTAATTCTCCGGCTTCATTTATTGGAATGTATTTCAGAACGGCTTTTTTCTCTTCACATAATTGTTGCCACGGAATGATATTACTGTGATGCTCCATTTGCGTGATCACAATCTCATCGCCTTCAGATATATTGATCTTCCCGAAACAATGAGCAACTAAATTGATGGATTCGGTTGTACCTCTTGTAAAAATTATTTCGTGTGCATGAGCTGCATTGAAGTGCATTTGAATGGTCTTACGAGCCTCTTCATAAGCAATAGTAATTTCGCGGCTTAAGGTATGAACACCGCGATGAATGTTTGAATTTTTGTTTGAATAGTAATTGGAAATAGCATCAATGACCTGTTGAGGTTTTTGTGCTGTGGCCCCATTGTCAAAATACACTAGTGGCTTTCCGTTTACCGTACGGTTAAGAATCGGAAAATCTTTGCGTATTTTTTGTATGTCGAACATAGTTGTTTTTTCGTGGCTTCGCTTCTCGACTTCGCTCGAAGTGACAGACTATTTATAATGCTTTTTCGAATAGATTTAAAACTCTTTCTTTTAGAGAATCGATCTCTATTTTGTCAATTAATTCCTGTGCGAAGGCCTGTAATAATAATTTGCGGGCGTTTTCTTCGCCAATACCGCGGGCTTTTAAATAAAACAAGGCTTCTGTATCTACTTTACCTGTTGAGGTTCCGTGCGAACACTTTACATCATCGGCATAAATTTCTAACTGCGGTTTTGTATTAATGGTAGCATCATCGCTCATTAAAATGTTTTTACTGCTTTGATACGCATTTGTTTTTTGCGCATCCTTACGTACAAATATTTTTCCATTAAATGTTCCGGTAGATTTATCTTTTGCAATGCCCTTATATAATTCGTTACTTTCGCAATTCGGCATTTGATGGTCGATCAACGTATGATTATCCACCGATTGATTTCCTGTAGTAATGAATAAACCATTTAAGTGTGCTTCGCAATTTTCGGCAGCCAATTCTACATTATGATTATTACGAACCAGCTCTCCGCTTAAGGTTGCCGTGGTATTGCTATAATTAGAATATTTGCTGATCTTAACCTGGTTGGTATTTACAGAGTAAGATAAAGCTCCTTCGTTTTGAAATGTATAACAGTTTAGTTTTGCATTCTCTCCAACAAATTTTTCGCTCACAAAATTAGAGAATACTTTTGCTGAACCGATATTGAAAAAACTTTCTACCAAAGTTACTTCGGCACTTGCACCAATATGAGTAAAATTACGGGCGTTGGTTACAAAGTTTGAGCTCCCGCTGTTGACATAAATAATATGAACCGGCATCGGGATAACATTGTTCTTGTCAACCTGGAAAAAGATACCATTTCCACTAAAGGCGGTATTTAAAGCGATCAGCGCATCTGTATCTGATTTTGCCTGTGATGATAATAAGGCTTTTTCGGAAGAAGATAGTTCTGTTAATGATTTAATGGTTAAGCCTTTCACGATCATTTTTTCGCTTAAGGCTTCGTTATAATTTCCATTCACAACAACTAAGTTAATTGCTTCTTCTAATTTCAAAGGAGTAATGTCTTCGTTTGAAAGTGTATTTAAATTCTGATCAACCTGTTTGAATTCTTTTCTTAAAACAGATTCGATATTACAATATTTGTAATCTTCGTGCTTGTTGTTTGGAAGACCTTTGTCTTCTAAATGCCTGATAGCAGAAACAATTTCTGAGTCGGGCATAAAAGCGATCTTTCCGGCGTGCTTTTGTAATTGCTCTAATAAAGTTTGAGTAACAGCACTTTTAGTTTCTACCATTGTCGACATCTTAGTCTGCTATTTCAAATTCTTTTTTAATTTCATCGTAGCCTTTCGCTTCTAACTCCAGAGCTAACTCCTTTCCTCCACTTTTTACAATTCTTCCTTTATAAAGAATATGTACAAAATCAGGAACGATATAATCCAACAAACGTTGGTAATGCGTAATTAAAATAGTTGCGTTATCTTTCGATTTTAATTTGTTTACCCCGCTTGCTACAATACGCAAAGCGTCAATATCCAAACCGCTGTCTGTTTCATCCAGGATCGCTAATTTTGGATTCAGCATTGCCATTTGAAAGATCTCGTTACGTTTTTTCTCTCCACCACTAAATCCCTCGTTAACACTACGGCTTGCCAATTTAGCGTCAAGCTCTACCAGTTTTGATTTATCTTTTACTAAGGCTAAAAAGTCTTTAGCGGGCATTTCTTCCTGTCCGTGATACGCACGAATTTCATTTAAAGCCGTACGCAAAAAATTAATATTACTTACTCCCGGAATTTCTACAGGATATTGAAACGCTAAAAACAATCCTTCGCGAGCTCTATCTTCAGGCGACAGATCCAATAAATTCTTTCCGTTAAAAGTTACTTCGCCTTCTGTTACATCATAATCTTCTCTTCCAGCCAAAACGCTTGATAAGGTTGATTTTCCGGAACCATTTGGCCCCATAATGGCATGCACTTCTCCGGCTTTTACTTCTAAGTTAATGCCTCTTAATATTTCTTTTTCGCCTATAGAGGCATGTAAATTTTTAATCGATATCATAATACTATCCTACTGATCCTTCTAAACTAATTGCTAATAATTTTTGTGCTTCAACAGCAAACTCCATTGGTAATTTATTTAATACTTCTTTGCAATAACCGTTTACAATTAAACCTATTGCTTTTTCGTTATCAATGCCACGTTGCTTGCAATAGAATAATTGATCTTCACCAATTTTGCTGGTAGTTGCCTCATGTTCTACAACGGCTGTTTTATCTTTTATTTCAATATAAGGGAATGTATGTGCGCCACATTTATCGCCCATTAACAAACTATCGCATTGCGAAAAGTTACGGGCGTTGCTTGCACCTTTTTTAATTTGCACTAATCCGCGGTAACTGTTATTACTAAAGCCTGCTGAAATTCCTTTTGATATAATGGTTGAACGTGTGTTCTTACCAATATGTATCATTTTGGTTCCGGTATCAGCTTGCTGATAATTATTGGTAACAGCAACCGAATAAAATTCGCCAACTGAATTATTTCCTTTTAAAATAACAGAAGGGTATTTCCATGTTACTGCAGAACCTGTTTCAACTTGTGTCCAGCTAATTTTAGAATTATCTTCTAAACAAATTCCACGCTTAGTTACAAAATTAAAGATCCCGCCTTTACCGTTTTTATCACCGGGATACCAGTTTTGTACGGTACTGTATTTTACTTCTGCATTTTTATGTGTGATAATTTCTACCACAGCTGCGTGCAATTGATTCTCATCGCGTTGCGGAGCAGTACAACCTTCCAGGTAAGATACAAAGGCGTCTTCATCAGCGATGATCAATGTTCTTTCAAATTGCCCTGTTCCACTGGCGTTTATACGAAAATACGTTGATAATTCCATTGGTGAACGAACACCTTTTGGAATGTAACAAAACGAGCCATCAGTAAATACTGCTGAATTTAGGGCTGCATAAAAATTATCGGTTGGCGGAACTGCCATGCCCATATATTTTTTTACCAGATCAGGATGATCCTGAACAGCTTCACTAAATGAACAAAAAATGATTCCTTTTTCTGCCAGTGTTTCTTTAAATGTTGTTTTAACAGAAACACTATCAAATACTACATCAACTGCTATATTACTTTGTACGCCGCTTAAGCGTTTTTGCTCTTCTAAAGAAATGCCAAGCTTTGCAAATGTTTTTAATAGTTCAGGATCTACTTCATCCAAACTTGCTAATTCCTTTTTTGGCTTAGGTGCTGAATAATAAATAATATCCTGAAAATTTGGTTTAGTATATGATACGTGAGCCCATTCAGGCTCTACCATGTTTTGCCAGTTACGAAATGCTTTCAAACGAAACTCTAACATCCACTCCGGTTCGTTTTTCTTTGCAGAAATAAACTTAATGATGTCCTCATTCAATCCTTTGGGCGCTTCATCAGTATCGATATTGGTGGTAAAGCCCCATTCGTAATCTTTATTTATATGTTCTTCTAATATCTCGTTCGCCATTATGGTAGTTCAAAGTAGTTTTAAATTTTAAACACTAAAAGATTCACCGCAACCACAGGAACGCGTAGCGTTAGGGTTTTTGAAAATAAATCCTTTTCCGTTCAATCCTCCGCTATAATCCAATTCGGTTCCTACTAAGTATAAAAAGCTTTTGCGATCAACCACTACTTTTACACCATTATCCTCAAATAGTTGATCACCTTCTTTTAATACATTATCAAATACCAGATTGTACATTAAACCCGAGCAACCACCTCCATCAACACCAACACGAATGAAGGTATCAACCGGTTTATTCTCTTCTTTTATCAAATTAACAGCGTGTTCTTTTGCTGCATTGCTAACTGTTATCATTCTGTAAGTAATTAATTGTTAGTTACTTGTATCTTATCCTTAATTAGATTAATTCTAAAGGGAGTACAAAAATACCACTTTTATGGTATAACAACAAATTATTTGACGATTACTTTTTTGGTAAAATAAGGTTGTTAGAGCTCAGAAACTGTGATATCGTAAATTAATCTTTTACCCTGCTAAACCTTAATGCTTTTAAAATAAAATTCGGGAGCGCCTTTTTTGGGTCGCGTTTTCGAAGATCTAAATACCAACCGATTTTTTTAACGACCGGTAATTTTTTAGTTTCTACGAATTCGATCAAGGTTCCGTCCGCATCTTCAATGTAGGTAAAGTGTCCTGCAGCCTCTCCCATTTCAAATCCTGCACCACCGTCAACTGTAAAAGGCTGTCCGGCTTTTACACAAGCTTCTTCAAGGGCCTTCATGTTCTTAATGTCAAAACATAAATGAATAAAACCACAATCACCCCACAAACGGTTCTCAAATATTTTCTTAGGTGTATAATCAAATGCCTGTATCAATTCAATTTCATTATCTCCCAACAATGGGCCAAAACTTCCTTCACGGGGTTTGCTGTTACGTAAAACCACGCGTCGGAATTTTTTACCTGAACCTTCTACCCCATTCCAATCCGTAAACACTGAAGTTGTATCGCTGATCACTTTATCAAAACCCAACACCGTTTTATATAATCCTATAGATCTGTCTATATCCTTAACGCCAATCACAGCACCCAAAACACCGCCTGTTGTAAAATCCTTTTTCTGGTACCAGGATGTTTTTTCTTCGATGATCTCGTATACATTTCCCCAAAGATCCTGGATATAAAAATGTTTTCTACCATCGGGAGAATTAGTGATCTCTGTCAGTATTTTTACGCCAAAGTTTTTTAAGTGTGTATATGATCCATTAATATCATAGGACTTTATCTTTCCGGCAAAAATCCCTATATCGCCTAACTGGATAGTAAACTCTGCATTTTGTGCCTTACGGCTTGTATATTGCCAGATCTCAAATCCACCCCCGCCATTCATACTGATGGCTAAAATAGCATGGCGCGCATGCGGCATATTAGCTGTATATGGTAGCATCAATTCTGCCATGGCAGCCTCTTCAAATATTTTAATATCGGTACCAAATGCTTTGCGGTACCATTTAAATGTTTCCTGAACATTGGTGTTTCCAACGCCTAATTGCTGTATGCCAGAAATGATATAGCTCATATAAAGAAATTAAAAATGGTAAAATTAAACATATTTCATTACAACATAAGTTTCCGGAACGATCAATTCGGAACTACAGTAATTTAATTTTTCCTGCATCTCTTCCGGATATTGAGAAACCACTTCAAATCCAAAAGGTGTGAAAAAATTCGGTATGATACAAGCCAAATATAAGGGCTGATCTGCTTTTAAGATCAACTCTTTTACTAACTGTTTTCCTATTCCCTGCAACCGTTTTGGCTCTGTAACTCCCAAAGAACAAAGCTCTGAACAATTTTCACGTATCCTTATTCTACCAAAGCCTAATAATTCATTATTCGATTTTGCGGCCAAAAACTGGGTACAGTCCAGCACCCTGTCGTCGAGCTCAAATTGTTTAATGAGTTGTTTGATCAACTTAAAATCCTGCTCGCTTGCCTGTTTTATATTTACTGACTTGATAATGAAAAATGTTAAAATACACGGCAATAATACTAATAATTAAACGATTGTTTTAACGTTTTATTCTAAGCCAAAGTCTTGTAAAGTTCAATAAAATCGGTATTTTTGTGTATATCTTCATTTAAATCATGCAAAAAGAATACGACGTTGTCATTGCCGGAGGCGGTTTAGCAGGCTTAACACTTTCCATACAATTAAAACAGGCAAATCCTGATATCTCAATTTTAATATTGGAAAGCAGGGATAAAGCGGCCGCTATTGCGGCTCATAAAGTGGGTGAATCAACGGTAGAGTTGGCAACACATTATTTCAGAGAAGTATTAGGGTTAAAGAATTACTTAGAAGAATTTGAATTACCAAAACACGGATTGCGTTTCTTTTTTACTGACAAGAAAAAAGATGAATTATCCAATCGTGTAGAGTTAGGTCCACGTTTAAAATTGCCCGTTCCTAGTCATCAATTAGATAGAGGAACATTTGAAAATTATTTAGAAAAATATACCAAAGAATTAGGTACTGATTTTTTATTAGCTGCCCGCGCCAAAGATGTTGTCTTTGGAGAGAATGGCGAGCCGCATGAAGTTATTTATGCTCATGAACGTGAAGATAAAAAAATACGCACTAAATGGTTGGTTGACGCTACAAGCCGTATCAGTTTATTAAAGAAAAAATTAGGTTTCCAAAAAGAAGCGCCGCATAATGTAAATGCAGCATGGTTTCGTGTAAAAGGTGTAGTTGATATTGATGATTGGAGCGAGAATAGTCAATGGAAAAACTTTTTAGCTCCTAAATTACGTTACCTGAGTACAGTACACTTTATGGATAAAGGTTACTGGTTGTGGGTCATTCCTTTGGGATCTAAAAACACCAGTATTGGTATTGTAGCTGATGAAGATATTCATCCGTTTGAAACCATCAATACCTACGAAAAAGCGGTTGCATGGATCCATAAGCATGAACCCCAAGCTGCTAAGCACGTTTGCCCCCATAAAGAAGATATTTTAGATTTTAGAATTTTAAAACATTTTGCGCATGACAGCAAACGTGTATATTCGGCCGACAGGTGGGCAGTAACAGGTGAAGCCGGTGCTTTTCTTGATCCATTTTATTCTCCTGGTAGTGATTTCATTTCATTAAACAATACCTGGCTGAGTGATCTGATATTAAGAGAGCGCCGAGGGGAAGACATTGCCATTCGTGCACAGATTTATGAGCAAACACATTTATCGTGGTTTACAGATTGGCTGCCAATTTACCAGGACAAATATAAACTCATGGGTAACACACAAATTATGGTGTTTAAAATCTTCTGGGATTGGGCTATTTACTGGTCTGTTCCATGTTTATTATTTACCAATCACGGTTTTACCGACTTAAAAGTATTGAAAGCATTATTTATGTCTGAGGATGGCATAGGAAGACGATTCGGTAAATTAAATAAAACTGTTCAGGATATGTTCCTGGATTGGTTGCCTCATGAGCATGCAATATTCGAGAACCGTTATATTGATCCTTTGGACCTTAACTACTTAAAGGCTTTTCAAACCGGTATTGACGAAGTTCATGGAACGGCAAGTGTAGTGAATAAAGTAGCAGAGAATATGGTTGTTTTAGAAAAAGTAGCTGCTGAATTATACCGCCTCATCAGTAACCAGGTAAATGGCACGCCACTCGATATTAAAGTTGATCCTTTCTTAATTGACCTTAAAAAACCATACAATGCGGTTGAGCACAGTAAGGGTTTAGAGGTTGATGAAGCCATTAAAATGGATGTAGCCAAAATGTGGTTTTACCGTGATGCTGTTTTAGCTTAAAACTAACACAAATTCTCCCTTTTTAAAGCAATATAACTGCTTATTTTGCGTTATCTAATGAACTAAACCCCTTTATGCTTCCAGCAGTCTGGCACCGCTATATATTTTTATTTGGATTGATCGGACTTGCTTCCGGAATGATGTTCGGCACTGTGCCAACCAGTATTCCTCAGATCATTTTAGCAGCTAACTGGTTATTGGAAAAAGATTTCGTATGGAAATGGCAACAACTCAGATCAAATAAAATATTCTGGATTCTTTCTTCTCTTTTTTTATTGCATCTTGTTGGCTTGGCCTATACGGATAATATTCCTAAAGGGCTGGATGATCTGAGAAATAAACTGCCTCTGTTGATCTTACCTCTTATCTTATTTTCCACAAAACCATTGTTATTTAAAGAGCTTCGGTTATTATTTGGCTTTTTCTTTTTAAGTGTGTTTGTGAGTTCGGTTTGCTGTTACCTGGTTTATGCGGGTTTCACAAAAAAAGTCATCATTGATGTTCGCAATGCATCTGTATTCATGTCGCACATTCGTTTCTCTTTATTCATTGCATTTACAATTATTGGGCTGCTTTATACCAGTATAAAAGAAAAACAAATCTCCATTAAATTAACCTGTATTAGTGTAACATTATGGCTGTTGTTCTTTATGTACAAACTTGAAATGGCAACCGGTTTTTTATGTCTTGTGTTAGTTGGCGGTATTCTGCTTTTAATGTTTAGTGTAAGGTGGTTACATAAAGCTGTGGTGTTTGGTTTAATAATAGTTAGTGGATTAATTGGTTTTTTTATAATTAATAAAGCAACTGCCGATCTGCGCATGTTTGATAAAAACCCTACAAACTCTGCGAACATTATACTTGATAAAACCGCTAACGGGCGCTATTATCTTCAGGACACTGTTTTTGGTATGGCCGAGAATGGTAACCTGATAACGATCAACATTCACGATAAAGAATTAGCAGCAGAATGGAATAAACTGAGTGCTGTGCCATTTGACGGTCCCGATAAAAAAGGAAATAACCTGCGTTATACACTATTGCGATATATGGCCAGCAAAGGACTAAGAAAAGACTCTGCCGGCATAACTTCTTTATCGCAACAAGACATTATTAACATTGAGAACGGAAATACTAATTATAAATACAATATTAATAGTGGTTTAAGTTCTAAGTGGCGTGATTTGGTTTGGGAATATACTAAATACCAACGTGGTGAAAATCCATCAGGCCACACGCTTACTATGCGTTTAGAATTCTGGAAAACTGCTTGTTATATTATGCAACAACAGCCTTTGCTTGGTGTGGGAACCGGTGACATTCAGGATTCATTTAACAAAGCATATACAGAAACTAATTCTAAACTGGATATGGTTTGGCGACTACGTTGTCATAATCAATACCTTGCTATTGGGGTTGCTTTTGGTTTTTTTGGTCTTTTGATCTTTCTGATCTATTTATTTTACCCGGCAATTGTATTAAGAAAAGAACTGCACTATTTATACTGGCCGT
Source organism: Bacteroidota bacterium (assembly GCA_040386075.1). Taxonomy (GTDB): domain Bacteria; phylum Bacteroidota; class Bacteroidia; order B-17B0; family Aurantibacillaceae; genus UBA4416. The sequence continues at coordinate 219,056 of JAZKGE010000008.1, read as the reverse complement.
TCTTTTTAATTGCCTTACTATCTTTTATAACCGAAGACACTTTGGAAACACAATCGGGGGTTACTTTTTTTATTTTCTTCCAAAGCTTATTCCTTTGGTTAGCCTCGTTCAAAGAAAATAAAGCCACAAAAAAACCCACAGAATAATTCTATGGGTTCTTGATTTTATGTCTTCTTTTTAATCGTTGAGCTTTAATACAGCCATAAAGGCGCTTTGCGGGATCTCCACATTACCTACCGATTTCATGCGCTTCTTTCCTTCTTTTTGTTTCTCCAATAATTTACGCTTACGGCTTATATCACCACCATAACATTTAGCGGTTACATCTTTTCTCATGGCACTAATTGTTTCACGCGAAATGATCTTGGCGCCAATAGCAGCCTGGATAGGAATTTCGAATTGTTGTTTGGGGATCAGTTCTTTCAATTTTTCACAGATCTTCTTTCCAAAATGGTAGGAATTGCTTCTGTGAATCAGACAAGATAGAGCATCCACGGGCTCTGATTTTAAAAGAATATCCAATTTTACCAGGTCAGATTCTCTCATGCCAATAGGATGATAATCGAAAGAAGCATACCCCTTTGAAATGGATTTTAGACGATCAAAGAAATCGAATACAACTTCTCCCAACGGCATTTCAAATACCAGTTCAACTCGGTCAGCGGTTAAATAATTCTGCGTAACGATCGAGCCTCTTTTTTCAATGCATAAACTCATTACCGGCCCTATAAAATCAGACTTTGTTATAATATTTGCTTTAATATATGGTTCTTCGATATAGTCGATTCTTGCGGGGTCGGGTAGATCGCTTGGGTTATTAACCTTTACAACCTCTCCATTTGTTTGATACGCAATATATGATACGTTAGGGACCGTGGTAATAACGGTCATTTTAAATTCACGCTCCAATCGTTCCTGTACAATTTCCATGTGCAACATTCCTAAAAATCCACAACGGAAACCAAACCCTAAGGCCAGAGATGATTCAGGCTCCCAGGTTAAAGAGGCATCGTTCAGCTGCAGCTTTTCCATACTGTAACGTAATTCTTCAAAATCCTCTGTGTCTACAGGATAAATTCCAGCAAATACCATTGGTTTTACTTCCTCAAATCCATGTATTGCTTCGGCGCATGGTCTGTCAAAATGAGTAATAGTATCTCCTACTTTTACCTCTTTTGCTTCCTTAATGCCTGAAATAATATAACCTACATCACCTGTACTCATAGAATTCCTGGGTTCCGGCTTTAGTTTTAGTACACCTATTTCATCGGCATTATAAACAGAACCTGTATTGAAAAACTTTACTTTATCTCCTTTATTAATTGTTCCGTTTAGTATTTTATAATAGGCAATAATTCCCCTGAAGCTATTAAAAACACTATCAAAAATTAAAGCTTGCAACGGTGCTGCCGGATCTCCCACAGGGGCTTTTACACGCTCAATGATAGCGGCTAAAATTTCTTCGATTCCCATGCCTGTTTTACCGCTTGCCGGTATAACATCAGTACGTTCGCAACCAATCAGGTCAACAATTTGGTCGGTAACCATTTCAGGCTCTGCACTTGGCAGATCCATTTTATTAAGGATAGGAATGATCGTTAAATCATGTTCTAGTGCTAAATATAAATTAGAAATTGTTTGTGCCTGTATGCCCTGGGCAGCATCTACAATAAGTAAAGCGCCTTCGCAGGCAGCAATAGAACGGGATACTTCGTAACTAAAATCAACGTGGCCGGGTGTGTCAATTAAATTGAGTACAAATTTTTCGCCCTTGTAGACGTATTCCATTTGTATAGCATGACTTTTAATAGTGATCCCTCGCTCCTATTCCAGGTCCATATCATCCAGCACTTGTGCTTCCATTTCACGACTGGTAATAGTTTTAGTATACTCTAATAACCTGTCGGCTAATGTAGATTTACCATGATCGATGTGGGCAATAATGCAAAAATTACGAATGTTTTTCATTTGGTCTTAAATAAGTCCGCAAAGATACGTTATTACCCGCAATTATCAGAATTTATAAAACAAAAACGCCACCCGCTTGCCTGCGGGTGGCGTTTTTTATCATTCTCTGTTTTCTTAATTTTCTTTCTTAAGGACTGTCACATGTCCTACATATGGGTGTTTATTGCCTTGTGTGTCTTTTACCATCAGTTTGTAAGTGTAAACACCCTGCTCTGCCATTTTTGAGCCTCCCTTCACTGTTCCATCCCAACCTTTTCTGAAGGCATTGCTGGTGAAGATATTCTCTCCCCATCTGTCGTAAATATCCATCCGGTAGTTCTCCTCATCGATCCCCACACCCATTGGCTGGAAGATATCATTCACACCGTTTCCATCAGGAGTAAAGGTATTTGGGATGTATAACGCAAAGTCAGGCAGGATCTCAACCATGATCCGGGCTGTATCCTTACAAAAGTTGGTGGATGTGGCTACCAGATTAACGCCATAGATCCCCACAACGCCATACGTATGACTTGGATCGGTTACAGTGGATGTGTTCGTGTTACCAATAGCCCCCGGATCTCCAAAATTCCAAAAATAACTGTTGGCCCCCTGAGAGGTATTTATAAAATTAATGGTAGGCTCCAATATACTCGCTTGTTGCGGCTGTGCATAAAAAGAAGCAATAGGATTAGGGTATACTTCAATGTAATTTATTTTAGTTGTGTCTTTTGTACAACCTGTTGTTAAACTGGTTACCATTAAGCTTACTGTATATAATCCTGAATCGCTTAGTGTAACATATTTAGGATTACCTGTTCCTCCGGATAAATCACTCCAAGTAAACATATCCCCTGCACCATTAGAAGTACCAGTAAGAGTAAGTGTAAGAGGTGCACAACCAACAGTATGAGAAGCTACGAAGTTGATGATCGGCAGTGGGTTTACATTTACTGTAAAGATCGCTGTTGAATTCGGGATTGTACAGCCATCATTTACCGTTACAGCATACGTATTGGTTGTCGCTGCTCCTGTTGCATTGCCTACAACGCTCAGTGTACTGGTGCTAACTGATCCTGGTGTCCAGGCATACGTGTATGGCCCGCCATTACCGGCACTTGCAAATGTTGGCGTTAATATCGCCTCTACGCCATGACATACCGTGATAACTGTTGGGGTAACGATCAGTTGTGGGGTAACGTTTACCGTAATGACCTTTGGTCCCTGGAAACATCCTTTTGAATCAGTAGCTGATACCGTATACTGTGTCGTTACTGTTGGGTTTACTGTATGAGGTCCGCCTCCAACAAATGGATTAGATACCCAGGTATAAGTATATCCCGGTGTTCCGTTTTGTCCGGATGCACTTAACTGGGTAGATTGTCCATAACAGATCGTTACATTAGGGCTTGGAATTAATACCAACATTCCTGGCTGGGTAACATTCACCGGTTGGGAAGTTGTACATCCATAATTATCGGTTAAAGTTGCTGTGTATACACCTGCTGATACACCTGCTACACTTTGTGTTAAGGCTGCAGTGGTGATCGTTTGTGATATAGGGTTAGACCAGCTTACCGTGTATGGTGCCGTTCCTGCTGTATAATTGATCGTAATATCTCCGTTCGATAAGCCAAAACAGGATGGTGAGTTTACACTGAATCCTGTGATCGCTGATACCGGAGGGTTTGCTATGGCTACGGTCTGTGTCAGTAAACAACCTTTTGAATCCGTGATATTAGCGATCCAGTTAGTACCAGGTCCCATGTTGGTAGCCACCGTTGTGGTTGGTGTACCCGGAAGGTTCCATACGACACTATAAGAAGGGGTTCCGCCGCCGATAATTACTGTAGCTGATCCGTTGGCCAAACCACAGGTTGCCGGTAGAGAGGTATAGGTTGATGTTAATACAGATGGTTCGGTGATATTGAAGTTAGCATTAATAGAACAGTTGTTACCATCGGTCACGGTTACCGAATAACCGCCGGCACTTAAGCCGTTCAATGATGGGGCTGTTCCCGAAGGTAACCATACATAGTTATATCCACCGGTTCCACCCTGAACAGTCGTTGATATCTGTCCATCGCTGCCTCCGAAACATGAAATATTACTGAAGCTGGAGGCTGCCATTACCAATGCTTGTGGTTGTGTAATAGTTAAGGAAGAGGTTGTTGTACATCCGTTAGCATCTGTTACAACAACTGTTGGTGTACTGAAAGGTACGTTAGTTAGCCCGGCGTTAGTTTGGCCGCTTGGCGACCAGGAATATGTATATGCTCCTGTTCCGCCATTGGCCAATACAGTAGCCCCACCATTGCTCAATCCAAAACAACTTACATTAGTAGAGCTTCCTATAGCGCTTACCAATTGCGTTGGTTGGGTAATCTGAACAGAAGCTGTTCCGACACATCCTGCAGCGTCAGTAGCCTGAAGGTTATAGAAGCCGAATGGTATATTTGACAGATTGGCTGTTGTATATGATGTTCCTACCCATAAATAAGTATACGGACTTACTCCACCTGTTAATGTAGAAGTTATTGCTCCGTTGGTTCCGTTAAAACAACTCACGTTTGTTTGACTTGTTATTGAAACTACAGGTCCTGCAATGTCATTAACCAATCCACTCGCGATCGCTACACAGTTGTTTGCGTCCGTTACGGTAAAGGTATAAGCTCCTGCTATCACATTGTTGTTGCATAGTGTGCTGATACCATTACTCCATAATGTATTTAAGGGTGATGTTCCTCCACCAACTACAGCACAGGTCTTACCGTTTGCTTGTCCACAGTTCGAATTGGTTGCAGAAACAACTGCGGTTAAGACTGCCGGCTCTGTTAATGTAAAAGTTAAAATAGTAGGGCATGCTCCGTTAGATGTTATTGTTACAGTTTGGGGACCTGCTCCTAAATTATTGACAGGGTTACCGGTTTGTAAGCCGGGGCCCCATAAGAAGGTAGTGGTTCCTGCACCGCCTAAATAAGCAATGTTCGCTGTTCCGTCTGTTCCGCCGTTACATTTTACGTTGGTGGTTGTTAAGGTGGTTGCCAGTGGCGTTGGTTCTATGATCGTGGCTGTGGCTGTGGCTGAACATAAGTTAGCGTCTTGTACAGTTACTACATATATACCTGCTGTTAAGGTGTTGGCTGTGGCTGCAGTAATGTTCCCCGGCATCCAGGTATATGTATGAGCGCCTGTTCCGCCTGCTGCTGTTACTGCTGCAAATCCATTGTTGCCGCCGTTACAGGTCACGCTGCCTGTTGATGAAATATTAGCTGTTACTTGTGTTGGTTGTGTGATGTTGATCTGTGCTGTAGCTGTACAACTGTTCTGATCGGTTGCTAATACTGTATAGCTTCCTGCACAGGCTCCGGTTAAGGTTGGTGATGAAACCGGGCTTGGGGTTCCTGTCCAGTAATAGCTTACAACGCCAATACCGTTGGTGCTTGTAGCTACTGCCGTTCCGTTGCATAAGCCAAAACAGGTCACGTTGGTTGCTGTAATGCTTGCTGCCATCGCCGGCGGATTAACTAAAGCCATGCTTGAGGTTGCTACACATCCGTTACCATCGGTTACAGTCAATCCGTAATTACCTGCGCCTAACGGATTGCTGCTTGAGGCAGATCCGCCACCGCCTGTCCATGCATACGTATAGCTTGGTGTTCCTGTACCGCCAGTGGCTGACGCTATACCGCCGCCATCAATTGATCCAAAACATTTTGGTTGGGTAACTACTATATTAACGGTTAAGGCTGTTGGTTGGGTAATTGTAACACTTGCTGATGCCACACATCCTACTGCATCTGTTACCGAGGCTGTATAAACACTGGCGTTTAAATTGGTTGCTACAGGGGTAGTAGGGCCATGACTCCATGAATAACTATAGGTTCCTGTTCCTGCTGCTGCTAAGGCAGTGGCTCCACCGTTAGTTCCTCCAAAACAGCTCACGTTGGTAAAGCTTGTAATAGTTAAGGTTGGTCCTGATGAATTAGGAATGGTTGCTGCTAAGGTTTGGGTACAGTTATTGGCATCTGTTACATTAATAGTATACGTGCCTGCTGCTACTCCACTAACCGTGGTTCCTGTAACACTATTGCTCCATACGGCATTATAAGGCGTTGATCCTCCTGAAATAGTGATCGTGGCTGATCCGTTTGCAAGGTTACAGTTAGCCGCTGTTACGGTTGATGTGATCGCTAAGGTTGGTGGTTCTGTTACCGCAATGCTTTGCGTGATCGTACAGTTATTGGCATCGGTAATGTTACAGAAATAGTTGTTTGCAAATACGTTGGGTACTGTGGCTGCTATATTGGTAATAGGTGCTGTCCACAAGTAAGTATATGGTCCTGTGCCGCCGCTACCTGCTGCTGTTACTGTTCCGGTGGCTGTTCCAAAACATTTTACGTTGTTGGAGTTCATGATGGCTGTTAATACAGGTGGCTGGGTAATAGTACCAACTGCTGTTGATACGCATCCGTAAAAATCCGTAATGGTACAGGTATAAGTTCCCGGACATAAGTTACTTGCTGTAGATCCTGTTTGCCCGCCCGGTGACCATAAATAGTTAAACGGTGCTGCGCCTCCGGTCATGCCTGCGGTGATGCTTCCGTTACATAAGCCGTTACAGGTAATGTTGGTGGAGGCTGTTATGGCTGCCGTGCCGCCCGGTGTTAAGCCTATTACCGGTTGTGCTGTTATCGTACAACCATTAGCGTCTGTTACCGTTACTGTATAGGTTCCTGCAACTACGCTGTTCGATGTGGCTGCTGTGCCACCTCCTCCACTCCAGGTATAGGAGTAAGTTGGCGTGCCGCCCGTTACTGTAGTGGTAGCTACTCCGTTAGCTGCTGTACAGTTAGCGTTCTGTGTGGCGGTTACTATGTTTAATGCCGGTGGTTGGGTCACCTGTACTGTTTGGGTTGCTGTACAGCCGTTCGCGTCTCTTATACCCATCGTATAAATAGCTGAAACCTGGTTATTAAAGTTGGGAGATGTTTGGTAAGGGCCGCTGTTCAGATTATAAGAATAAGTTGGTGTACCGCCTGCGCCTGTTATGTTAACCGTCCCCGTGGCTGTTCCAAAACATTTGGCTGCTATGGGCGTTGCTGTTAGGGTTAACACCGGTGGTTGGGTCAATGTTACCGATGTGGTGGTTACACAGCCTGCCTGATCTTTTACTGTAATATTGTATGTTCCTGGTAGTAAACCTGAGAACTGGCCTGTGCCATTGGTCTGGAAAGGGCTCGTTAATGTATAAGTATAGGCAGGACCTGTTCCGCCTACAGGTGTTACTGTAAAGGCTCCGTTCGTTCCGCCAAAGCAGCTAATGTTCAATGAACTGGTTACAGATGCTGTCGGACTTCCTGTGTTTAATATATTATAAGTTACTGATAATGTACAGGTATTGGCGTCTTTTATAATAATTGTATGCGGGCCCGCCGTTAGTCCTGTTGTTGTCGTTCCTGCTGCAAATGCTCCTCCATCAAAAGAGAAGCTATAGGTTGGGGCTCCGCCGGTTACCCCTGTTACCGTTGCTGATCCGTTGGCACTTCCGCAACTTGCATTAGTTGTTGTGATCGTTGCTGATGTTGGTCCTGTTGTTCCACCTACTGCAAAGGTTGTATTAAAGGTACAGCCATTAGCATCTTTTACAATTACCGGATAAGTGCCCGGAGCAAGGTTCGTTGTTAAACTTCCTGTTCCTGATGCTACTCCATTTACTGTATAGGTGTAAGGGGATGTGCCACCGGTTACCCCTGTAATATTGTAGGTTCCGTTGGTCATGCCACAACCTGCTGCTGTTGTCGTTCCTGCAATGGCAGTTGGACCGGTAGTTACAGAAATAGTAACTGTATTTGTAAATATACAACCGTTAGCGTCTCTAACGCCTATCGTATAGGTGCCTGATGCTAATCCTGTTACTGCTGGGCTTGATGAAAATGCTCCGCCATTAACGTTATATGTATAGGGCGCTGTGCCTCCGGTTACTGTGCCTATAGTTATGCTGCCTGTGCCAACACCACAAATAATATTATTAGGCGTTAAAGGTAAGGCTGATGGTCCTGCTGCACTGGCTAATGTTGCTGATACCGTAAACGTACATCCAAAATTATTAGTTAATGTGATTACAGGTGTCCCTGCTCCTAATCCTGTTACTGTTTGGCCTGATACAGTACCCAAACTGCTCGCATAGCCCGTTACTGTCTGTGGTGGAGCACCTGGTGATGTGTTAGTTATAACAATAACTCCATTAGTAGCTCCGCAGTTTGGATTGGTGAAACTTAATGTAGCTGAAGGTTTAGGGTTTGTAGAAACAATAATTGAACTAGTAACAAAACACCCATTTGCATCTGTAACTGTAACAGAATAGGTTCCTAACCCCAGGCCGGTTGCCGTTGCTCCGGTTCCTCCGCTTGGCTGCCAGTTATAGGTATATCCTGGTGTACCACCCGAAGCATTAACTGATGCTGATCCTGTAGTAGCACAACTGGGTACACTTGCTACCACTGCTGTTGGTGGAGCTGTTATGGTTACAACTGTTGATGATGTTGAAACACAGCCAGCATTTGAAACTGTATGTGTTACTGTATAAGTACCGGGAGTGCTGTATGTAATTCCCGTAGGATTTGTGGCGTTTGATGTTGCAGGAGATGCGCCACCACCACCGAAGTTCCACGAATGTGTTCCTGTTGCTGCAGGGGCAGTAAAATTAAAACTGTTTGGTGTTAAACATTGTACTGCAGGAGTAGCGTCTGCACCACCACCAGGAGTATTGTTCACTACTGAAGTAATACTTGAGTTAGGACCTGCGGTAACATTTACAACTGTTGTTTGCGTTCCTACCTGTGACCCACAACCACCTGAAGCTGAAACAGTATAAGTAGTAGTAACACCGGGATTAACAGAAATTGATGAACCGTTCGATCCGCCTGGCTGCCAGGTATAAGTGTTTCCCGCAGCGGCCGTGGCTGTTAAAACAGCGGTCTGGCTTCCACAAATAGTTGCGGCATTAACCGTAATAGGATTTGGAATAGGAGCGCAACTTACTCCTGCGGTACCAAAGAAATTAAGTGGCACATTAGAAGCAACGCTACTCCAATTAGAAAAACAAATAACAAATTTTTGTCCACAGGTTACATTTAATGGTGGTTCATAATTTCCTGCATTGCCTCCTGCTGGTACAGGGTTGGCTAAACCGGTTCCTCCATTACTTGCTAAATTCCAATTACAACGAACCGGAGGTAAGGTATTGCCTTGAATCCCAGCGCATGAAGTCGGTGTATAAGGCCACATTGCCCAATCATAATATCCTGCCTGGGAACCGCCACCGCCAAAAGAAAACTGCAATATACCAGATGTCTGAATGTTAACGATCATCCATGTACTATTGGTTTCACCACTCAATAAACATCCCATATTGGCGCTTGCAGGGTTAGTGCCGGGATTAGATACTGAGTTTGTAAATGGGATTTCATTCACAGATCCGGCACCATTCGGATCGATTTGAAATCCTGCATTGCTACAAATGTTAATTGCTTGGGTACAGTTAGATGCTGTAACCGCTTGCGCAAAAAATGTTTTATTACTAAAAATAAAACAGGCTAAAATGATGAGTGTAAAGTATTTCATAGTGTAAGGTTTGTGTGTTCAGATTATCTGGTGATAAGATTTCTTAGTGAAGGAAATATCTGATCTTTTGAAAGGTTTGTATACTGGATAGCGCCGGTTTTATCCATCACAATAATATTTTGAGTACCGCTTAAGTTAAATTGCGATTGAATCATTGTTATAAGTTGAGTATCTGAGTATACCACAGACTGTTCAATGCCGTCCTTCCCTATTGCCAGGCTTCTGTTTTGGTCATCTGTGTCCAGGTTAAGGCTTATAAATACAGTTCCTTTTTCTCCATTTTTCAATCTTGCGTTTTCGTAGATCTTATAAACGCGATAAGCTTCTTTATTCATTTCACGGCTTTCAAAATCAGTGCTTTTCCATGTAGAAATAAAAATTAATTTATTTGTTAAATCAATTTCAGGGCTAATTTTACTGATTGATTGTTTTAATCCTTCAAAATTCTGAGCAGATTCTTGAGCATTTAATTGTAGCTGTAAAAAAAGGATAAGTGTGGTTATAAAAATGGCTTTCATTTTATTTTGATAAAGTGGTTGTGTAAATTTATTAAAAAAAGTGAATTATTAGGGGTTTTTTGCTCATTCTATCCTGATTTTCACTCATTTAGGAAATAAAAAAACGCCGCTTGGTTTAAGCGGCGTTTAATTTATCCAGTGATAATGTTCTTAATTTTCTTTTTTGAGGACGGTGACGTGCCCTACATACGGATGTTTGTTGCCCTGTGTGTCTTTTACCATCAGTTTGTAAGTGTAAACACCCTGCTCTGCTATTTTTGAGCCTCCCTTCACCGTTCCATCCCAACCTTTTCTGAAGGCATTGCTGGTGAAGATATTCTCTCCCCATCTGTCGTAAATATCCATCCGGTAGTTCTCCTCATCGATCCCCACACCCATTGGCTGGAAGATATCATTCACACCGTTTCCATCAGGAGTAAAGGTATTTGGGATGTATAACGCAAAGTCAGGCAGGATCTCAACCATGATCCGGGCTGTATCCTTACAAAAGTTGGTGGATGTGGCTACCAGATTAACGCCATAGATCCCCACAACGCCATACGTATGACTTGGATCGGTTACAGTGGATGTGTTCGTGTTACCAATAGCCCCCGGATCTCCAAAATTCCAAAAATAACTGTTGGCCCCCTGAGAGGTATTTATAAAATTAATGGTAGGCTCCAATATACTCGCTTGTTGCGGCTGTGCATAAAAAGAAGCAATAGGATTAGGGTATACTTCAATGTAATTTATTTTAGTTGTGTCTTTTGTACAACCTGTTGTTAAACTGGTTACCATTAAGCTTACTGTATATAATCCTGAATCGCTTAGTGTAACATATTTAGGATTACCTGTTCCTCCGGATAAATCACTCCAAGTAAACATATCCCCTGCACCATTAGAAGTACCAGTAAGAGTAAGTGTAAGAGGTGCACAACCAACAGTATGAGAAGCTACGAAGTTGATGATCGGCAGTGGGTTTACATTTACTGTAAAGATCGCTGTTGAATTCGGGATTGTACAGCCATCATTTACCGTTACAGCATACGTATTGGTTGTCGCTGCTCCTGTTGCATTGCCTACAACGCTCAGTGTACTGGTGCTAACTGATCCTGGTGTCCAGGCATACGTGTATGGCCCGCCATTACCGGCACTTGCAAATGTTGGCGTTAATATCGCCTCTACGCCATGACATACCGTGATAACTGTTGGGGTAACGATCAGTTGTGGGGTAACGTTTACCGTAATGACCTTTGGTCCCTGGAAACATCCTTTTGAATCAGTAGCTGATACCGTATACTGTGTCGTTACTGTTGGGTTTACTGTATGAGGTCCGCCTCCAACAAATGGATTAGATACCCAGGTATAAGTATATCCCGGTGTTCCGTTTTGTCCGGATGCACTTAACTGGGTAGATTGTCCATAACAGATCGTTACATTAGGGCTTGGAATTAATACCAACATTCCTGGCTGGGTAACATTCACCGGTTGGGAAGTTGTACATCCATAATTATCGGTTAAAGTTGCTGTGTATACACCTGCTGATACACCTGCTACACTTTGTGTTAAGGCTGCAGTGGTGATCGTTTGTGATATAGGGTTAGACCAGCTTACCGTGTATGGTGCCGTTCCTGCTGTATAATTGATCGTAATATCTCCGTTCGATAAGCCAAAACAGGATGGTGAGTTTACACTGAATCCTGTGATCGCTGATACCGGAGGGTTTGCTATGGCTACGGTCTGTGTCAGTAAACAACCTTTTGAATCCGTGATATTAGCGATCCAGTTAGTACCAGGTCCCATGTTGGTAGCCACCGTTGTGGTTGGTGTACCCGGAAGGTTCCATACGACACTATAAGAAGGGGTTCCGCCGCCGATAATTACTGTAGCTGATCCGTTGGCCAAACCACAGGTTGCCGGTAGAGAGGTATAGGTTGATGTTAATACAGATGGTTCGGTGATATTGAAGTTAGCATTAATAGAACAGTTGTTACCATCGGTCACGGTTACCGAATAACCGCCGGCACTTAAGCCGTTCAATGATGGGGCTGTTCCCGAAGGTAACCATACATAGTTATATCCACCGGTTCCACCCTGAACAGTCGTTGATATCTGTCCATCGCTGCCTCCGAAACATGAAATATTACTGAAGCTGGAGGCTGCCATTACCAATGCTTGTGGTTGTGTAATAGTTAAGGAAGAGGTTGTTGTACATCCGTTAGCATCTGTTACAACAACTGTTGGTGTACTGAAAGGTACGTTAGTTAGCCCGGCGTTAGTTTGGCCGCTTGGCGACCAGGAATATGTATATGCTCCTGTTCCGCCATTGGCCAATACAGTAGCCCCACCATTGCTCAATCCAAAACAACTTACATTAGTAGAGCTTCCTATAGCGCTTACCAATTGCGTTGGTTGGGTAATCTGAACAGAAGCTGTTCCGACACATCCTGCAGCGTCAGTAGCCTGAAGGTTATAGAAGCCGAATGGTATATTTGACAGATTGGCTGTTGTATATGATGTTCCTACCCATAAATAAGTATACGGACTTACTCCACCTGTTAATGTAGAAGTTATTGCTCCGTTGGTTCCGTTAAAACAACTCACGTTTGTTTGACTTGTTATTGAAACTACAGGTCCTGCAATGTCATTAACCAATCCACTCGCGATCGCTACACAGTTGTTTGCGTCCGTTACGGTAAAGGTATAAGCTCCTGCTATCACATTGTTGTTGCATAGTGTGCTGATACCATTACTCCATAATGTATTTAAGGGTGATGTTCCTCCACCAACTACAGCACAGGTCTTACCGTTTGCTTGTCCACAGTTCGAATTGGTTGCAGAAACAACTGCGGTTAAGACTGCCGGCTCTGTTAATGTAAAAGTTAAAATAGTAGGGCATGCTCCGTTAGATGTTATTGTTACAGTTTGGGGACCTGCTCCTAAATTATTGACAGGGTTACCGGTTTGTAAGCCGGGGCCCCATAAGAAGGTAGTGGTTCCTGCACCGCCTAAATAAGCAATGTTCGCTGTTCCGTCTGTTCCGCCGTTACATTTTACGTTGGTGGTTGTTAAGGTGGTTGCCAGTGGCGTTGGTTCTATGATCGTGGCTGTGGCTGTGGCTGAACATAAGTTAGCGTCTTGTACAGTTACTACATATATACCTGCTGTTAAGGTGTTGGCTGTGGCTGCAGTAATGTTCCCCGGCATCCAGGTATATGTATGAGCGCCTGTTCCGCCTGCTGCTGTTACTGCTGCAAATCCATTGTTGCCGCCGTTACAGGTCACGCTGCCTGTTGATGAAATATTAGCTGTTACTTGTGTTGGTTGTGTGATGTTGATCTGTGCTGTAGCTGTACAACTGTTCTGATCGGTTGCTAATACTGTATAGCTTCCTGCACAGGCTCCGGTTAAGGTTGGTGATGAAACCGGGCTTGGGGTTCCTGTCCAGTAATAGCTTACAACGCCAATACCGTTGGTGCTTGTAGCTACTGCCGTTCCGTTGCATAAGCCAAAACAGGTCACGTTGGTTGCTGTAATGCTTGCTGCCATCGCCGGCGGATTAACTAAAGCCATGCTTGAGGTTGCTACACATCCGTTACCATCGGTTACAGTCAATCCGTAATTACCTGCGCCTAACGGATTGCTGCTTGAGGCAGATCCGCCACCGCCTGTCCATGCATACGTATAGCTTGGTGTTCCTGTACCGCCAGTGGCTGACGCTATACCGCCGCCATCAATTGATCCAAAACATTTTGGTTGGGTAACTACTATATTAACGGTTAAGGCTGTTGGTTGGGTAATTGTAACACTTGCTGATGCCACACATCCTACTGCATCTGTTACCGAGGCTGTATAAACACTGGCGTTTAAATTGGTTGCTACAGGGGTAGTAGGGCCATGACTCCATGAATAACTATAGGTTCCTGTTCCTGCTGCTGCTAAGGCAGTGGCTCCACCGTTAGTTCCTCCAAAACAGCTCACGTTGGTAAAGCTTGTAATAGTTAAGGTTGGTCCTGATGAATTAGGAATGGTTGCTGCTAAGGTTTGGGTACAGTTATTGGCATCTGTTACATTAATAGTATACGTGCCTGCTGCTACTCCACTAACCGTGGTTCCTGTAACACTATTGCTCCATACGGCATTATAAGGCGTTGATCCTCCTGAAATAGTGATCGTGGCTGATCCGTTTGCAAGGTTACAGTTAGCCGCTGTTACGGTTGATGTGATCGCTAAGGTTGGTGGTTCTGTTACCGCAATGCTTTGCGTGATCGTACAGTTATTGGCATCGGTAATGTTACAGAAATAGTTGTTTGCAAATACGTTGGGTACTGTGGCTGCTATATTGGTAATAGGTGCTGTCCACAAGTAAGTATATGGTCCTGTGCCGCCGCTACCTGCTGCTGTTACTGTTCCGGTGGCTGTTCCAAAACATTTTACGTTGTTGGAGTTCATGATGGCTGTTAATACAGGTGGCTGGGTAATAGTACCAACTGCTGTTGATACGCATCCGTAAAAATCCGTAATGGTACAGGTATAAGTTCCCGGACATAAGTTACTTGCTGTAGATCCTGTTTGCCCGCCCGGTGACCATAAATAGTTAAACGGTGCTGCGCCTCCGGTCATGCCTGCGGTGATGCTTCCGTTACATAAGCCGTTACAGGTAATGTTGGTGGAGGCTGTTATGGCTGCCGTGCCGCCCGGTGTTAAGCCTATTACCGGTTGTGCTGTTATCGTACAACCATTAGCGTCTGTTACCGTTACTGTATAGGTTCCTGCAACTACGCTGTTCGATGTGGCTGCTGTGCCACCTCCTCCACTCCAGGTATAGGAGTAAGTTGGCGTGCCGCCCGTTACTGTAGTGGTAGCTACTCCGTTAGCTGCTGTACAGTTAGCGTTCTGTGTGGCGGTTACTATGTTTAATGCCGGTGGTTGGGTCACCTGTACTGTTTGGGTTGCTGTACAGCCGTTCGCGTCTCTTATACCCATCGTATAAATAGCTGAAACCTGGTTATTAAAGTTGGGAGATGTTTGGTAAGGGCCGCTGTTCAGATTATAAGAATAAGTTGGTGTACCGCCTGCGCCTGTTATGTTAACCGTCCCCGTGGCTGTTCCAAAACATTTGGCTGCTATGGGCGTTGCTGTTAGGGTTAACACCGGTGGTTGGGTCAATGTTACCGATGTGGTGGTTACACAGCCTGCCTGATCTTTTACTGTAATATTGTATGTTCCTGGTAGTAAACCTGAGAACTGGCCTGTGCCATTGGTCTGGAAAGGGCTCGTTAATGTATAAGTATAGGCAGGACCTGTTCCGCCTACAGGTGTTACTGTAAAGGCTCCGTTCGTTCCGCCAAAGCAGCTAATGTTCAATGAACTGGTTACAGATGCTGTCGGACTTCCTGTGTTTAATATATTATAAGTTACTGATAATGTACAGGTATTGGCGTCTTTTATAATAATTGTATGCGGGCCCGCCGTTAGTCCTGTTGTTGTCGTTCCTGCTGCAAATGCTCCTCCATCAAAAGAGAAGCTATAGGTTGGGGCTCCGCCGGTTACCCCTGTTACCGTTGCTGATCCGTTGGCACTTCCGCAACTTGCATTAGTTGTTGTGATCGTTGCTGATGTTGGTCCTGTTGTTCCACCTACTGCAAAGGTTGTATTAAAGGTACAGCCATTAGCATCTTTTACAATTACCGGATAAGTGCCCGGAGCAAGGTTCGTTGTTAAACTTCCTGTTCCTGATGCTACTCCATTTACTGTATAGGTGTAAGGGGATGTGCCACCGGTTACCCCTGTAATATTGTAGGTTCCGTTGGTCATGCCACAACCTGCTGCTGTTGTCGTTCCTGCAATGGCAGTTGGACCGGTAGTTACAGAAATAGTAACTGTATTTGTAAATATACAACCGTTAGCGTCTCTAACGCCTATCGTATAGGTGCCTGATGCTAATCCTGTTACTGCTGGGCTTGATGAAAATGCTCCGCCATTAACGTTATATGTATAGGGCGCTGTGCCTCCGGTTACTGTGCCTATAGTTATGCTGCCTGTGCCAACACCACAAATAATATTATTAGGCGTTAAAGGTAAGGCTGATGGTCCTGCTGCACTGGCTAATGTTGCTGATACCGTAAACGTACATCCAAAATTATTAGTTAATGTGATTACAGGTGTCCCTGCTCCTAATCCTGTTACTGTTTGGCCTGATACAGTACCCAAACTGCTCGCATAGCCCGTTACTGTCTGTGGTGGAGCACCTGGTGATGTGTTAGTTATAACAATAACTCCATTAGTAGCTCCGCAGTTTGGATTGGTAAAACTTAATGTAGCTGAAGGCATTGGATTTACCTGAATGGTTTGTGTTGTTGTGCTTGTACATCCTCCGGAGGTAACCGTATGTGTCACAGAATAAGTTCCGGCTGCTGTAAAACTTCCTGAGTAATTTGCCGTACCACCAACTGCAGGAGATCCGGCAACAGGCGAGAACGAATATGAATGTGTGCCGCCTGCAGTACCTGTATTATTGAAACTAAAACTGTTTCCGGTTAAACATTGGGTTGCACTTGGTATCGTAAAAGGTGATGTAACGGCAACAACCGTAACGTTAGTAGTGACAACATTTGTACACGAACCTGCCGTGACCGTATGCGAGACGACATATGATCCCGCTGTAGCGAATGTTATGGTTGGGTTTGTAGATGTTGGAGTAGAGACCGTGACCCCTGCTGCCGGTGAAACAGCCCAGTTATGAATAA
Source organism: Bacteroidota bacterium (assembly GCA_040386075.1). Lineage (GTDB taxonomy): Bacteria > Bacteroidota > Bacteroidia > B-17B0 > Aurantibacillaceae > UBA4416. The sequence continues at coordinate 202,237 of JAZKGE010000008.1, read as the reverse complement.
CTCCCGCTGTTCCAGTGTGTGTGAATACCTGCGATGAACCCGTACACACGGTTGTATTTAATGGAGTAAAGGCCGCCGATAAAGCGGAGACGACCGTGACGGCTACTGTTTTTGTGACGGGTGCCTGACATGGCGCTGCAGCTGTTAAAGAATAAATTGTTGTGGCAGCCGGCGAAACGACAATACTTGATGCCGTTGAACCCCCTGGTGACCAGGTATATGTTAAACTTCCACAACCACTAACCATTGAAGAGGCTGTTAATGTTGATGACCCAGGAGCACAAAATATAGCCGGGTTGGCAGTTAAACTGAAATTTAAAGTAGTAAGTACGCCTGGTACTGTAAAGCTATTCATTGCCGACCATGGGCCAGCAGGAGGAACAGCGGTACTGCCACCCAACCACTCTCTTGATCTGAAAAAATAGGTTTGGCCGGGGCATAAAGCTGAAAAGGGTATAAAGACCGAGGTGTATGGTTCGACCGTACAGACATCGGGCCAGGCACTTCCGGCAGTATAATTTGGTACATTTAATAAACCAAAATACCAAGGATGAGAAGAATATGTTGTGCCGGGGCCTGCCCAGTTATCAATAATGTTTTGCATGGCTGTTGGTGGTAATCCTGATAATCCGGTGGAGGTACAGGATACTTCAACCTGCATCCAGTAAGGACCACAACCACAAGTAGCAGCGTCTGAAGATCCGTTAACAGTTACGCCGGTTGCTCCAACACTAAAATTATAATTAACAAGTGCGAGTCCATGACAGGCTCGTGCGGTATTTATTGCTAAATAGGATATCAATAGTGTGAATAGTAGTTTTTTCATTTAAGTGGTTTTGGTATTAGTAAATTTATAATAATTTATTAATTATCAAAGCTAATTTTACTAATTTTAAAGTACTCCTTACTCATTTAAAACATGAATTAAACATGGGTTTAAAAAATTGCATTCTTTTGGTTCTCATTTTAGTAATTAATCCACAGTTGGTTTCTCAATCATCCTGTTCTTTTTTTTCTACCTATTTTGGTGGTAATCAATTTGATGAAATAAAGAGTGTTTGTGTTGATCCGAATAAAAATAATTATGTCATTGGAAATACTTATAGCACTACCTTGCCTGTTACTTTGGGCTTAATCAATGATACGGCATCAGGAGATTATGATGTGTTTGTGGCAAAATTTGACAGTTGTGGTGTGTTGATATGGTGCACTTATTTTGGAGGTACGGGTTTTGACAGCGCTGAAAAAATGGAATTAACGCACGATGGTAATATTGTGTTTTGTGGATATACCAGTAGCATTACCACGCCTACCACTCCAGGATGTTTTCAATCTTCAAATAACGGTGGGTATGATTGTTATATCACAAAAATCTCCCCTAATGGCGCTATCATCTGGAGCAGCTATTTTGGTAAGAATGGTGGAGATTTTGCTTTTGATCTTAAAGTAGACGCCTTGGATAACCTTATAATTGGAGGAACAACTACAAGCTTGAATTTATATACTACGCTTTCTTCTTTTCAAGCTACCCATAAAGGAAATACAGATGCTTTCATCGCGCGCTTTTCAAAAAATGGTGTACTTAAATGGTGTACCTATTATGGCGGCAATGGAAGCGAAGACATTCATGCATTAGCCGTTGATCTAAATTGTAATATCATTGGCACAGGTGAGTCGTTTAGCAATAACCTAAACACAAGTGCAGGCGCATTTCAAACCAGCAACGAAGGTTTTTCTGATACTTATATTATAAAACTGGACTCCAATTGCACACGTGTATTCTCAACCTATCTTGGAGGTAGCGGATCAGATGACGCCTGGGGTTTGGTTTGTGATTCAACTGACACTATTTTTGTTGCTGGACATACCACTAGTTTAGATTTTGATACAACCGCATCTTCATTTCAAACATTAAACAATGGGGGTGTAGATTGTTATCTTACAAAATGGTCGCCAACAGGAACTCTTCTAAAATCTACATTATTTGGGGGCACGTTAAATGATTACAGCGCACGTTTAATTGCTGTTTCTTCTTCTGAGCTTTTGTTGCTAACCGAAACAGAAAGTTCTAATCTTCCAACATATACATCCAGTCAGCAGAATATTCCTGGTGGAACGTACGATGCGTATCTTGCAATGTTTAATGTCAATACATTGATTCCCACCTGGGGAACTTATTATGGAGGAACAACAATTGACGATGTTTCGGATCTACAGCTTGTTGATAATTCTACGCTCGTGTTTTGTGGTTCATCAAACAGTTCTGATTATCCTGTAAGTTCATCAGCCTATCAACCAGTACTTAATGCCAGTACTGATGGGATCATTACAAAACTCAGCATCCCACAAAATACAACAACATCATTGAATGAATTACCAATTAAACAAGAACCAGTAATTTATCCTAATCCATTTAATGACTACCTTATCGTTAAATCTGACATTTCATTTAAAGTGGAAATAAAAACATTGCTTGGCCAAACAATTTATTCATCAACAACCGATCAAATTATTTCCACTAAACATCTTTCCTCAGGAATATATATTGTAACGATCAACTCAAAGTCGTTTAGACTTGTGAAAAATTAATTTTGCTTTTTACTTTTGGCAACAACGGCCTGATTGCCTCCATCTGATTTATATTTTCCGGAAGAGACCAATTTGAATGGATAGGTGATTTGTTTCAAAAACGTAGTGGGCATTTCTTTCTGATCAGGAACACCCAATACAGGTTCCTGGTTCTTTGGCAAATAATAAAACCCAAACATAAGATCCCATATATTTAAAATGCTGGCGTAATTAACCCCTAGCCGACGCGGGATGTTTTTAGCATGATGCCATGAATGTGTTTCGGGTGTATTAATGATATAATTCAGGAAGCCCCATTTTACTTTAATATTAGTGTGTGTAAAAAAGCCCCAAACGTTTTGTACCGTTGCCTGAAACAAAAAATAATCGGCTGCGGAGTAACCAATCATTGCAAACGGAATATAGATGATGGGCTTAAAAACAAACATTTCGACAAAATGGAACCTCCTGGTAGAAGCTGCTCCAAGGGTTTCCTGAGCATGATGGATCTTGTGAAACGCCCATAAAAAATCAAAACGGTGTAAAAAATAATGTGCCCAGAACTCACAAAAATCCTGGATGATAAACATGATGCCAATTTGTAGAAAAGGATTCCAGTCTGTAATATCAGTAACCTTTAACGAATGGATACCAAAAAGGCCAAGTCCTTTCATGAAAATCAGTTCGGTTACCGCACATAAACCAAATAATCCAATAACATAAACCAACACATCATTAAAGAAAACGTAAAAGGTGTCGAGCCAAAATCCTTTCCTCCCTAACACCGCATGCTGCCGCTGTTTTGGCAAAACAACCTCGAGGGTGAAACAAAAGATGTATGCTAATAATACACAATAATATATGTTGTCGAATGCAGGATGTTTCAGTTGAAAAACCGTATAATTATATACGTTCTTTGTATTCTCAACAAACACATTAACTATTTCTGATATTAGAGCCACAACCAGTAGTAAAGTAAAAAATTATTTATTCCTAAAACAAATTTATTTAAATTAGTATGCCTAAAGAAATTTAATGAACAAATTAAAACGATATTTCGACAAACATCGCCTTCTGATCTTGTTGGTTGTAATACTGTTTTATGGAAACACTTTAAAAAATGGCTATTCATTAGATGACAGTTTTGTAACCGAAAAAAACAATATAACTGCCAACGGTGTTCGTGCCATACCAAAGATCGTTAAATCTTTTTATATCCAGGGCACAGAAGATCTGCAGTTTGATTACAGGCCAATGGTGAAAATATCATTTGCCATTGAACACGAGTTGTTTGGTGTTAATCCAAATGTATCCCACTTTTTCAATCTCCTTTTATATCTTATTGGTTTGTATTTATTGTATAGTGTTTTAAGGTTGTTGTTTTCAACTTATCATAAAGATATTTCTCTGTACTGTGTGATATTATTTGCAATCATGCCAATTCATACAGAGGTTGTAAGTAGCTTAAAGAACAGGGATATATTGTTATGTTTTATTTTTTGCATGATAGGGGTAAAACATTTTGTTTTATTCCTGGAAGCTGATCTGAAAAAGTGGATGTCTCTATGTGTTTCATTTGTTGGTTTTTATCTGGCCTTTCTTTCTAAATATGATGTGCTGCCTTATTTGGCTATAACACCTATCGTTGTTTTTGCAAAAGACCGCAAACATCTAAAATGGGCCATTGGTTTTTGTGTGCTGTTCTTAGTGATCTATGTTTTATTCAGGCTTACAAAAAGAGGCATGGTAGGAAAAGGCACAACGCAAAGAGCATACAACTATTTTGAAAATCCCTTGTTCTTTGAAAAAGGTATTAAGTATAAAATTATCGCCACATTCAATTCGCTTGGCTTTTATTTGGCGCAATCAGTGTTTCCTTTCAAAATGTGTTGCTATTATGGTGCAGATACAATTCCTGTTTTAAAATTAAATTATCACGGTTTTATAGGGATAGCATTCACACCTCTGCTTATCCTTGGTTTAATTAGATCTTATATCAAAAAAAACTACATGCTATTAGTGGGCATTATTGTTTTTTGTGCTTCAATCTCCATGTATCTAAATTTTGTTAAACCCGCGGTAGGTATTGTAGCAGATAGATTTACTTTTTTTGCATCTTTAGGTGTTGCCATTGCTGTTATTGCATTGCTCAAATCAGTGCTTTCGATAGAAGATAAAATGCCCAACAACTTTAAAATAAGTGCTATCGTGCTCATCATTATCTTTGGGATAATTACCATCAAACGAAATACAGATTGGTACGATGCGCATACGGTCATTAGTGCTGACGCTGGCAAGTATCCTGATAATGCCTATTTGAATTATAAAAAAGGAATAGATCTTGTGCAAAGTACACTTCATAAAAACGGGACACAATCTGCAGAACAACAAAGAGCAAATATTATAGAAGCAAGAACCTACCTGGAGAGATCAATTAAAATTGAACCAAACTATGCTAACTCCCGAAATTATATTTCCTATGTGCTCGTATATCTTTTAAACGATTTTAATGCTGCGCTCCCACATATCAACCGATCTTTAGCTTATAAAGAAACAACCGACCTCTATTATTACAAAGGCATTTGTTTTAGGGAAACCAAACAGTATGATAGCAGCGAGTTTTATTTACTAAAATGTATTGCCATGGATAGCAGGTATTATAAGGCATATGGATTATTAGCCTACGGTTACAACCTTAATAAAGAGCATCAAAAATCTATTGAACTATTTCAAAACGCTATTAAAAATGGGGTTGAAACACTGGAGATATATAACGCGTTGGGAAAAACGTATTTCGAGATCCAAAACAACGACGAAGCAAATACATATTACCAAAAAGCGCTCAAGCTGGATCCATCAAATCAGGAAGCTGCCGCCATGGTAAAACGCACTTCAACAACTAATCACATTTCGGTAAAGTAACGGCATCAACCTTAAAATAAATTTATTTACTTTAGTGAATCTATGTTGTAAAAACGCTTGTTTTTGATCCCGGAACCAGTGAGCCACGGCCATGTTAAAACTTACCTCAACAGGTACTCGAAAAATATTAGATCTCTTTTCTCATCCTGGCAACAGGAATATCCAATTGTTCGCGATACTTGGCAACGGTACGGCGCGCAATGTTGTATTTTTTTTCTTTTAAGATATCACAAAGTGCGTCGTCAGTTAATGGCTTGCGTTTGTCTTCGTTAGCAATACATTCCTGCAGTATTTTCTTAACCTCTCTTGTACTTACCTCTTCTCCTCCATCAGTACTTAAAGATTCGGAGAAAAATGTTTTTAATAAAAATGTACCGTAAGGTGTTTGCACATATTTGCTATTTGCTACACGCGAAACCGTTGAAATATCCAAACCAACCTTATCAGCAATGTCTTTTAAGATCATTGGTTTTAATTTCGATTCATCCCCGCTGGCAAAATACTCCTGCTGATATTCCATGATGCAATGCATGGATACGAGCATGGTTTGGTGTCGTTGTTGTAAAGCTTCAATGAACCACTGAGCTGATTCTATTTTTCCTTTTACAAAAGAACCTGCTTCTTTTATTGATTTTTCTTTGGCTCTCGAATATTCTTTCAGCATTTCAATATAATCATTACTGATCTTCAGATCAGGCATATTACGCTGATTGATGCTTAATTCAGGTATTCCATCCACAACACTGATATTAAAATCGGGTACTACTTCCGACATCTGGCCTTTATTATCTCCTTCAGAGTTTCCAGGACGTGGATTTAGATGTGTTATTTCGGCGATAATATCTTTCAGATCATCATCTTCGATATTTAGTTTACGGGTGATCTTATCGTAGTGCTTTTTAGAGAATTCATCCATCATGGTTTTAACAACCTCAATGGCTAAATGTGTTTCCTTAGCTTTCACTGGCTTTCGCTCTAGTTGGATCAACAAACATTCCTGTAGCGTTCTGGCACCTACGCCTGCCGGATCAAACTCCTGTATGGTTCTTAAAACTTCTTCCAATTCTTCTTTGGTAGTATTTGTGTTTTGGGAAAAGGCCAGGTCATCTACGATCAGATCCAGATCTCTGCGGATATAGCCATCCTCGTCAATGCAACCAATGAGATACAAGCCAATGGCAAATTGTTTTTCGGTCAGTGCTCGTAGTCCTAATTGTTCTTCCAACTGTGAATGAAAATCAGGACCTTCAACTACCACGGATTGAAAGATCTCATCATCAGCACTTCTGTTAGATATCTCATATTTATACGCATCCAGATCTCCCGCATCCATATAATCTTCTAACTCATAGCCATCATCTATCTTATCAACCTCTTTTTCCTCGTAGTCGCTTACTTCTTCTCCATCTGTACTATCTACCTCATCATATTCGTTCTCAACCTCTTCGTTATCCGACTCATTATCATCCTCTTCCAGGGCAGGATTCAACTCCAGTTCTTCTTTGATACGTTGTTCAAGGGCAACGGTAGGCAACTGCAACAATTTCATTAACTGAATTTGTTGCGGCGAAAGTTTTTGTAATAATTTTAAGTGTTGTGTTTGCCTTAATGCCATAATACTGTAACAAATATACAAAAAGAGCCGCGAAATTTGTCGCAGCTCAAAAGTAAATTTAAAATAAATTAGTAGTTGTAATACGGAGCTATCATGGAGTAAACCACAACACCTGTAACTGTTACATATAACCAGATAGGATAACTAAAACGTGTTATTTTTTTATGCTTTACTCTGTCATCTTTTAAAGCATAGTAAAACGACAAAAGGATCATTGGTAAAACAATAACTGCTAAAAAAATATGGCTCAACAAAATTGCCAGATATATGGGTCGGATGCCAGAAACGGCAGTTAATTCGGCTTGTTCCAAAACCTCATTGTGGTTTACATCGCCAAATTTTGTATCGGGAATAAAATAGTGCGCCGTAACATAGGAGATCAAAAATAAAGAAGATAACAGGAACGCGGTTAGGTTAAGTTTTTTGTGCAGAGCAATGTTTCTTTTTTTAATGGCCCATAGTGAGGCTATCAATAGCACACTGCACGACCCGTTTAAAAAGGCATTCAGCATTGGCAATTTATAAATGAAGGCGGGGAACGTTTCGGGAACAGGAATTAATTTTTGATTTAAAACCACTACCACAACGCAAATCAAAGCGCTAACTGCCAATACAATTTTAAAAACCGTTTTGTCGTTTTGTTTACTTAATAATGCTTGTGTTTCCATGGTTAGTTAGCTGTAAAGGTTCCTTTGAATTTTGTAAAGATAGTGTTTTCAAAAAATAACTGGGCATCAACCACATATTGATTTCCGGTGACAGTATAGCTTAGCTCTACCTGAATTTTTGAATGGGTGGTAGGAATGATCATTCCTGTAAACTTGATGTTATTACCGTTGGTTAAGGTCAGGTTTTTTCCTGTTTCTTCCTGCAGTATCTCTTTGATTATTTGTGTTTGACATACACCCGGCACAACGGGCATTTGTTCAAAATGGCCTTTAAAAATATCATGTTCAACATTCAGTTGAATGCTTGCCAATAATTTGTTTTCTGCTGGTTTTTCAAGAGAAACAACCGTATAAAAATCGTTTAATAAAAAGGTATCAGTCATTGTTATTCTTCAATTCTATTAAGTTCTGTTCTGATTTTAACGAGACCAAATTGCGTACACCTAATTTGCGAATAGGTTTTGGTTTCTGGTACAAAAGTATAATTTATAAAACAGGATCTTTTGTTTTTATTAAATATTTGTTGGGAAGAAATGCCTTTGAGTGTGTCGGCAATAATGTACCTGTGCTTAGCTCCTTCCAGCTTGTAATAGGATCTTATCTTTTTATTGCTGCACCATCCGGCATGAGTATAAACATCTAATAATAAAATGGCTTTAAAATTTGATAGCAAGGCGTTTATCAACGCTGGTTTGTTAAGTGGTTCAAATACATATACAGCTTTCATGGCCTGGTCTTTCCATTCAAAGTCAAACATCTTCATTCCAATTTCAGTCACAAAAATAATATGTGTGGATGCAGAATCGGTTTTTTTAACTATAACAAGTCCTGTTAAATGGTTTTTTAAAACATCAATGCTTCCTTTAAATTTTGTTGCTCCTGTTTCTTTTAAAACGGGTAAAAAGGCGTCCTTGTTAATAACAACACGGTTGCACTCTGAGGGATGTTTAAATTTAGAAATACGGCAACAAGCAAGAAACAGGCAAATGCTACTTAACGATAAATATAGTTTCAGCGATCGGGCCATTTAATTTTTTGTTGGTAAAATCAAGCGACGTCATGTCCTCGTTGTTTTCTACCATTTCCATTTTAGACACCGAAGTTACGTTTTTATCAAAATACAGGTTAATTTTTTTGAAAGTTTCTTTCATGTTTTTTGCCTGTGGGATCAGCTCCAGTTTGTAGCCTTTATCGTTCTCAAAATAGGCCGTTTTAAACTTATTGGACTTAAAAATAGTTCCTTGTACACATGACAACATAATATCGTTGATCTCTTTAAAAACCTTATTACTGTTCATGTCGTATTTTGTGGTTTTCTTTTCGTCCTTGATAGTGATCTTGTCTTTATTGATAACGATCAGGTATTTAGAGGGGCTTGCGTATTCCCACCTCAGCAGGTTTTCTTTTTTAAATACAAAATGCCCTTTGCTGATGATCTTTTCTGACAACATGCTTAAATTTTTTTCCTGTACAAAATCAGATTCAATGGATGTTGTGGTTTTACTCATGCCTTCAATTCTTTGCTTTAAGGCCGTTGTATCTTTAACTGCTTTAAAGTTTTGAGAAAACCCAATGATCGGAAATAACAGGATTATAAGTGCTTTATACATGATCCAAAATTAAAAAATAAACAAACGGTCCAAACATTTCTTTTGTTAAGAAACTTTAAGACAAAGCCCATTTTTTCTTCCAGGTTTCCATAAATGGAGGCATTGTGATGTGAAGCTCTTTGGTAGCAGGGGTCATGAATACTTGTATGCTTTTTCCTGTACAGGCCACATAACCATACTTAGCACTGATGATCCTATATTCGAAAATTAATTTGGCAGCAGGCGAATTAACAAATGTTGTTTCGATAATTGCACTATCACCATACTCTAAAATACGTTTGAATTTCACTTCCAGATCAACCAAAGGAACCGCCAAACCATATTCATAAACATCCAGGTAACCAAGGTTGTATTGCTTGCCAAAAGCCTCGCGGCCGTCCTCAAAATACTTTACGTAATGTCCATGCCATACAACCCTTAACGAATCTACTTCACTAAACCTGATAGGAACCTCTGTAATGGTTTTTAACATATTTTAAATTATTTTGATTTTTATATCTAAACAAAAAACACAAGAAATTGTTTTCTACTTACATTAATTGCATTTTTTGTTTCTTTATTTGAAAGAAAGTGCTTAAATTTATAAAAAAAATAATTTACAAATTAAAAAAACAGACATGAAAAAAATTTTACTATCTTCTATGTTGGCGTTTTCTGTTTGTGCGATAGCTCAAAACAAAACGGTAAATGTAACTCCGGGCAAACATATTCATTCTTTTAAAAAGACTGATGTTGCCGCTTACAAAAACTTACAGTCAAATGCATCAAAACCTGCTAGTCAAACTGGTTCTGCGTGGCTTAATAAAATTGACTATATTGATTTTATTGCTTCAGGATCAAGCTTACAGGTAATATCTGCTATGCACTTGTTTCCAGATTCAACGATCATTTTAGGATATGACAGCGGAAATCAACCTGTTTATCCATGGGTACACAAAGCAGCTAATTATGTAGATCCACAATGGCATTATCAGCAATCTGTTATTACGGACACAATGACCCCGTATAATTTAGATTCTGTATCAGTTGGTTATTTATATGAAAGAAATACAGGTGCTTCTGATAATACAGCCGATTCTTTAATCATCCAGGTAATTGCAGAAAACACAGGATTAAATTATACGTTAACCGGTCCTCCGGCTTTTCCTTACCAGGATATTGAGTTTAATTTTGCTACACAAAACCTTAAACCAAGCATGACCGTTTTAAAACGCTTAAGTATTCCTTTAACCTGGGCAGATACATGTATGGGTGGTGTTTACAAACAAATACTTGCTGCTACTCCCGGTATTGCAATACAGGCTAACGGTAAAAAAATTGGTACAGTTATTTCTTTCAAGCCAGGCTACACATTTACAACAACCGATGTTTTAATTGGTGATGTTAGTAATCCTGCTACTAAAAATGCATTTTTCATGTTAACTTCTGAAGAGAACGGTGCATCAACTGATCCAACTTATAATGGGGTTGCTAATGATTATACGTCTGACATGAATATGTCTTACATATTAGACCAAAGCGTAAGATATAACCAAAACACTAATGGCTGGAATGGTTACTTTTTACCAACGTTTGCTTACACAACCCCGTTTGCTTACGAGCACCACGATATTGGTTATAAAGTAAGAGTTACTATTACAGGTGTAAAAGAGTTAGAGCAAAAAGGTTTTGCTTTAGGTCAAAACGTTCCTAACCCTTATACACAAGCTTCAGTTGTTGAATTCGAATTAACTAAAGACGCAAATTCGGCTGTATTTACAGTTACTGATGTTACCGGTAGAGTTGTTTCTTCTGAGAAGGTATCTTCTAATGTTGGAAAGCATTCTGTTAGCTTAGGCGCTTATGCTGCTGGTGTATATTACTATTCATTAAATGTTGATGGCAACATAACTACTAAAAAATTGGTTGTGCAATAACCATTTTTATCTGATTTTAACAAGAAAAACGATTCTAAAAAGGGTCGTTTTTCTTGTTTATATATATATGTTTCGTTATATTTGTGTATACATAATCTTAAAATTATAAACATGAAAAAAATTTACTCATTGATAACAGCTGTTTTCATAACATCTGTTTCCTTAGCGCAAGCCCCTACTCAACAAGGAGGCTTATCTTTCCCCGGAAAACAAGTTACTAAAAGTCGTGTTTACGACAAAAATTCTTTAAAAGTGGTTCAACAAAGACAAACTGCTGCTAATGCTAAAACTGCTGCCGGACATGGTGCATGGTTTAACTACGGATTAGAGGCAGAGATTCTTTATAGTGTTACCAGTGATCTTAACTCCAATTATTTAATGCCAGATTCATTAGGATATGGCGATTTTGGTGGGACTTTTGCTCCAACCTGGATTCACCATTTAGGTGAAATGGTTGATTTCAGATCAGTTGTATTCGGCAATACTCCTGTAACCGACTGGGTAGCTAATGCTCCAACTACACCGATCCAAATTGACTCTATGTCTATTTTTTACGCTTACACCAGAAATCATCCAAACCCAAATATTGTTGATACTTTAGTTGTTACGATATTTGATGGTCCTTTAACAGGAACGGGTGTATTTGCAACCGGTGGATTCTTAAATACAGGTAGTAATTACCCTGGTGGTGCTGATACAATGGGTTTCAGAAGATTAGGATACAGACAGTCACAAAACATCGTTGCATCTGCTTCTCCAACTACTACGCTTCCTCCGAACCAGTATAAATTCAAAATTTTATTAACGGGTACAGATACTGCAAATGCAGCTTACAGAGATAAATCATTTGCATTACCAACTCCTTTTGCTACAATGCCAACAAAATTAACTGTAGCTGATGTTCAATTCATCCCTGGTTATACTTATACGTTAACTCAGCAAATTGATGCTACTGCTAATACATTCTTCTTTACTTCATTAGAAGAAAACGGAGCCGGTTCTGGTGGTGGAGGTACTTATATCACGTATAACGACTGTGGATACGGTTCATCATTATGTGATTACAGCATGTCGCACATTGTTCCTATCGATGTTCGTTACAATCAAAGCCCCCCTCCAGGTTGGAATGGTCGTTTTATCCCAACTTTAGCTTATACTGCGCCTTATGGTTTTGAGCATCATTTAATTTCTTTCTATGTAACAGATGACCTTACTTCTGTTGGTGTTAAAGAAGCGGCTCAAACAGGTGTTGCTTTAAGCCAAAACGTTCCAAATCCTTTCACTAAAGAATCGGTTGTAAACTATTCATTAGCTAAAGATGTAAACTCTGCTTTATTCACAGTAACGGATGTTATGGGTCGTGTTATTACTTCTGAAAAAGTTGGAACAACTACAGGTGCTCATTCAGTTAAATTAGGTGCTTATGCAGCTGGTATTTACTACTACTCTTTAAATGTTGACGGAAACGTTACAACTAAAAAAATGATCGTACAATAATCTTTGATCAGATAAAACAAAAAAACCCGCTTCGTTTGAAGCGGGTTTTTTTATGAGCAATAAAATTTATTTATGGGCAATAATGGTAAAAGAACCGGGAGCCTGTGCATTTATATGGCTGCCAAACGACATGGTGATACTGCCCGTGGAAACACTTCCATCATAAACGCCGTTGCTACTGTTTAATGTAACGTTAGTAACTGTCTCTGATCTATTTCCCGCGTTGCTGGTTAGGTTGAGTATCACTTCGTGACACGCTGTCCGGGTTATGCTAACCACCCCTCCGGTAAACGACGTTACAGTAGATCCGGATTGAATGGATCCGATGCCTGCTGTGTAAGTTCCATTATTGTTAGAATTGAAGCAGGGCGCTTCCGGAGTTACTGGTGTGGTCTCGTCCGGAGTAGTGTTATCTTTCTTTTTAGGGCATGCCGCCATTGTTATTGCTATTGCACCTAACAGGGCAGCGGTTTTAATATTCAATGATCTCATATGCATTTGATTTGATTTTGGGACTGAATGTGGATTTATCTGACTCTACAAAGTTAGTTAATTTATCTTGACCAATTTGTATATAACAGATACTTCGTTCTTTGTGAGCTTAACAAAATACAAGCCATCGGGGAGATGAGAAACATCCATTTCTGTTTTACTGGAGTTTACTTTGATCGACTGGATCTCCTTACCCATTTCATCTAACAAGGTAATACTGCTTTTAACAGAATAGGTATAATCATTAATGGTAAAAACCACGCGATCTGTTGACGGGTTTGGGTAAAAACTCAAGCCGTTTTGCATTAAGGTTGTTGAGAATACGTGCGATGATTTTGTACTATCTAAATTACCAACCCTGAAAGGGGATACATCATAGCGGCGCATGGTGCGGTTACCACTAGGTGAATAGGTATACGTAATAGCCTGCGCAAAGCCTACGCTTGTTACTAATGCAAAAAATAAGGTGATGATATGTTTTGTTTTCATATTCTTAAGTGTTTATTTTTCTTTTTTATGGGTTTAAGCCCTAAGTTATAGTCTTTCCTCTAAGAGGTTTTCATTATACAATAAATAATACTTTTTATTTCTCATTTTATTTGATGCAATTCTAGGGATTCCTTTTAATGAAATTTTACAACCAAGCATCATATATTCTTTGTATCTTTTGTTTTTTAGAGAACAGGGGAGAAAACCCAAAAGCAGCGCTATAATAATGATGTTGTTCTACACTATTCAATATATGTTTTACAGTATAGGTTGATCGAATTATTTTATCATTAACTTTTGTCAATTCTTCTGAAATTTCACTCGTTAGCAAATCTTTAATAGCACCTCTTAATTTATAAACATCCGATAAGTCTTTTATTTTTTGTTGGTATAAGTATTCTCCTCCAATTCCAATTTGGATATCTACAGTGTTTGGTTCAAAAACTTCAAAATAAATATTACAATTGTTTTGTGGTGAAATCAAAGCTAATTCAAAGTTGTTTTCATCTAATAGTATACTGCTTTTTTTGTCAATCTTTGAATCTTTAATATCAGCAACTTCCTCTAATATAGTCTTTATTAAAAATTCTTCGTTGATTTCATTAATTTGTGATAATAAATCAAGTTTTCTTTTTATTTCAGATATTAGCATTTTAAAACGTTGCTGGTAAAGTAAATAAATTTAAATGAGAATGCGGTACTGCAATGCCAAAAACCTTAAATGGGTTTGGATAAAATCGAGGATTGTGTCCAATACCAAATCTAAAGACATGTTGATTAGTGGCCTTTATATAGCCCCATCCAACTCTGATGGGACCTCTATTTAGTAATCCATTAAAGTAACCTTTGCTGCCTATTCCAAATAAGGTACTTGAATATCCAAAAGTTTTACTTGAGTATGTATATGCTTTTGCATAGTTAATTACGCCTGTCAATTTTAATGACCCCGCAAGCGGTAACAAACTTAAACCAAAGCCTACTGCAGCTCCTCCAGCGGATTGTTTATTACCTAAAACATCAGTTCCGTTTCCAAAAGCATAATTTATTCCATTTGCAAAACCACTAGCCGGATTAAGTGTTTGAATAACTTTAAAGGTGGTGTGTACTGCTCCATTCTGTTTTGCCATCGTATTATCAACAGGTGTTAAAAAAGATAGAGCTTTCCCTATAGAAGTTCTTAAATTGTAATCAAATTGTCTTACTTGTGCCGCAAAAGGAAGATCACCTCCGCCAACCATCGCAATTGATTCCGACATGTGCATTGTCTGCCAACGTTCTATATCCTGTATTGGGCCATAATCAAGCATTGCCTGACTGGTTGTGGATGTTCTCCGCAAATATAAAAAACTTAACTCACCATTTTTGATAGCATCGATCTTTTCCTGTTTTTCAGCTCCGTATGAGTCATACTGAGCACTCAAACCATCCCTTGATCCACTATTGTTTTTAGTTTGATTATAGTAATATAAGGCTTCTTCCTGTGCTGATAAGGCACCGTGATTAGGATTGTTCCATAAATGCTTGTTTATAGATAGATCTACATCATTTGATGAGGCTCCCTGCGCGGTATAACCGCTGGGATCGGTATATTTTAAAGGGTTGTTAATACAATACGAATATCTATTATATGTTTGCGAACTGGAGGCGTCCTGCAAGACCGGATCAGGACTTAACATACGGGCATTACGTGGATCATACATCCTGCCGTTCATGTTGATGAGGGTAAACTGTGGTAAATGTTCGTGCCCTGTGTAACCCCTGAATAACCAGGCCGGTGGTGAGGCCACATGACTATATGACCAGAATGTTGTATTACGACGCTGACCCCAGGGATCAAAGTTCTGTTCGGCAACAACACTCCCTGCCGTGTTGGTAATTCTTTTGGCCGTTCCTAAATGATCGCTGTAGGTGAAATACATATTGGCCACACCATTCTCAACAACATACATAGCCGCCAGACCTGAGGGGGCATTGATGTAATGTACTTCACGGGTCATACCGGTAGAAACCTCTTTATCATAATTACTCAAATAATAACGGGTAGATGTGACCGCCCCTGAGGGATACGTTTTAAAAACGGTACGCATGCGTTCCTGGCCTGGCCCGTAAGTAATATCGGCCTGAACAGTCCCTTCAATAATCGTTTCTGCTTTTTCGAAAGCGGTATAGGTAATATCTTGTTGCAAAGTCGATATAATGCCATTTGGGTCTTGGACTTTTGTAACCGCATTTGGCTTATTAGGAGTCACATACTTATAAAGACCCAGGTCCGATTTACTGCTAATATTCCCATTAGCAGCGTAGGTCAATGCCAATGCCGGCAAATTAACCATGGTATTAAGATTTGTCACCTGTGAATTAATCAGTCTGTCGAAGCCATCATACTGATGTGTTTCCAATAAATTTTTAACATGATCTTTCTGCCACATTAAATTTCCGGTAGGTACATCAAAATTATATTCATCATCTACTATACTACCTGCCGTTGAAGTTTCCGGCATGCCAAAATTATGATAGGTATTAACGGTTTGTATGCCGTTACCCAAAGTGTACTTATTGTAAACTCCTAAACTATTTATTTCATCGGCCTGCCATATTAAATTATTATTGCTGTTATTTTTGATGCTGGTTGGATAGCCTAAATTATCATAAGCCAGTTTAATGGCAAAACCACTTGGATAAGTATATTTTACAGGATTACTAAAGTTATCATAATCAATTAAAGTGCTATAGGTAGAACCGATTGTTTCTTCTATTTTATTCTGCCGGTTTAAAGCATCATAATAATATTTGGTCATGGTGCCGTTTGGAGCCGTTTCAGTCTCTATGTTGCCTAAGCCCGCACCTGTAGTAATGTAGGTGTATAAATAAGTTCCTTCAGGTCCTGAAAAATTCTTGGGCCTACCTAATTCATCATATTGATAGTTGTATGTTTTACTATCATTGGTTCTGGATACTAGTTGGCCGTATCCGTCTACCGAATATATTGTAATTCCATTGTTCGGTTCATCCTGAGAAGCAATATTGCCACAATCATCATATGTATAGTTATTCGTAACTATACCATCCAGAGAGGTCGTTTTTATCTGGCCGTCGCTGTAATAATCATAAGTTAGGGCAGTGCCACCCGGGTTTTCCTGAACACTGGTTACTAAGCCTATTGGATCGGTTACTGTTGTTTTTACCTTTCCATCGGGCGTTGTCAGTATGGTTGTAGTATTTCCATACATTTGGCTATAAGCAATGTTAGTGTTTTGAGCTGCTGTGGTACCATCATCTGTAACAGAATGATCCGTTAATCTGAAGTAAGGATCATTGTAGCTATAGGTAGATGTTAATACTTTGGCAGGAGCCGCACAGGGAATTAAATACGGTGCTTTTTCTTCTGTTGCCTGCCCCCTGTTATTAAAGATGTTTCTATTAGAAACAAAGTTCTGATTAAAACCCTGGGTTACATTTTTGACGTTTAATCCCGACGCCGTGAAGAAACTTCTTTCAAAAGGAGTATTAGGTGCATTTACCTGTTTGGTAATTAAAATATTAGATGCGGCAAAGGGGTCTCCACCAATATCATCTCCACTATCATACCATTTGGTTATATAATTTACCGTATTGTTATCGGGCGTAGTAACCGATGTGTTTTGGCCATAAGCATCATAGGTATAATTAGTGGTTAAATTTGTTATATCTGTTGTTTGAAGAGGAACTCCAAACCGTGGATCGTAAACCGCGGTCTCAAAATGATTCATGTGATTTGTGGTCTTGGTCACAAAGCGGTATCTGTTCGGTTCATAATCATAATAGGTAAACCGTGTATAACCTGTTCCTACGCTCCCTTTGTCTTTCTCAACAGATGTAGGCAGTCCAACCGAATTGTTGTATATATAATTAGTTATCTCAGTACAACCTTTATGCAAATACTTAGCAGTGGAATGAACCAAGCCTGTAATAAAATATGTAAATGCATCGGTTCTGGATACCGTTGGCTTGCCGGTTCGGGTTACATCTGTTTTGGTGGTGAAAATGTATCCCGGATATTTATTGCCGTATAGTTGTGAATCCATTGTATTTAAAACATCTACTACAAGGCCACCTGTACTTTGAGTATGAGCATTTGTAACATTGAGGTAATTATCATAGGTGTAATCTGTTAACGAAAAGGATCCTGTAATATTATTCAGATTAAACGTTTGTAAGAGCTTTAAATAATGTCCTACGCCGGTAGTAGTATTATTAACCGTTAATGCAGGGCCTAAGGATAAACCATTAGAATATACATAGGAATAAGTATTTATTGTTTGGGCAATCGGAAGGTTCACATTGGATAACATAGATGTTTCAGACAGGGTATGTGTTCTGTAAGCATAAGCTGCCGTAAGAGCTCTTGCCCCCCCCCAGATACCTGCAGGATATTGATAACGGGAAACCAACGTATCGATAGAATAAGCATTTGTGGTTAATGTTTGGGCTAAATTATTTACGGTTGATACACGGTCGTAGCCTAAAAAGCCCTGGCCAAAATGATTAATTTTAGCGCCCTGGTAGGTATAATCCATACTATAAAAGTTACCATTAGCATCCTGTGACTCCATTGAGGACACTACTTTTATAGGGTTTTGTATATCCACAAAAGGATATATTGCACCATTGCCTTTGGTATAGATCCCTCCCTTTGCCAGGGTTTTGTAATTAAATTTTATAGATTGATCAAAGCCGTTGGTCACTTTTGCCAAATGCCCTTCGGTTCCCGGAGGATGATTATATAAAATAGTGCGCGCACCATTATAATAAGAGCTACCCGAAACCACATTTACGTTTTTAAACATGACGTCTGTAAAACCATCTCCATCAAAATCCCCTAAACAAAATTCTGCGATATATCTTCCATCAGCGGGGTATGCCGTGAGCGTATAGTAATTATAGTTAATAGCATTTGGAAATGTGGTATTTGCTACCGTACCTATTAAAATTCTTGTAGAAAAATTAGGGGCGTAGGATACATAAACTTTTACAGTGTTCGCACTTAAATTTCTTTCAACAGCCACGAGGTCGGTCTTCCCGTCGTTATCCATATCTGCATACAACATCTTGGTGCCTATATTATTTCTGCCGGGAAGATTTCCCGCCATAGGGGTGCTTGTAGAATAAAAAGAACTGTTTGCAGAAATGTATTTATTAACACCATATCGCAGGAAAAAATTATTGGGTACCGATAAAGGACAGGCTGACGGTGGTATGGTTTCTGCGGTGGGGTCTGTGCCAACAGTTAAATTATCAGTCAAACCATCTCCGTTAAAATCAGCAAAATGATTTTCGTAGCTATAACATCCGGCTGTGAGTAAAGAATATATAACATCGGTTGCTAACACATCAAAAGCAAAATTGCCGGTTCCGCTTGGCTGGTACGGGCTATAGTTCGTGACTTTAATAACGCGCCATTTGCTGTTTATTTCAACTAACAGTTCCTGAATACCATCCCCGTCATACTCTATGGGTTGGATAATTTGCATATTGCCTACCACACTTCCTGTTGCAAAAGCAGGGTCTTTATCGGTAAATAATGCTCCTGATAAAACCCGGTGAACTATTTTTTTCGTTCTAAAATTAATAATTCGCAAGACGTTTGCACTTGGGTCATAAGCAAGCCCTTCCGGGATCTTATCTCCGTCAAGATCTGCAAATAGCATACTAGCCCCGGCGGTTGGTATATTTGGTAATACCCACCCCTGAGCGAAACCGGTGCCGGTTGAGTTTTGTACAGTATACGAAGTTAAGCCACCTACACTAGTTAAAAACAAGGCATCCTCCTTATCGTCTCCATCTAAATTAATGGAATTAGTTCCATCTGCGTCCGGACTGAAAGTATTGGGTATACCATAATAACTGTAAGCCTGGAAATTTCCAGTACCTGAATATGAGTCTACCAGACTGTAAGTTGTTCCATCGTCCTGATTGATGTATAACTCCCAGCTTGAATAATTTCTTAAACCAGAGCCGGTAGCAATCGGCCCGGAGTATATGTAAGCCAGTACATCCGATTTTCCATCTCCGTTAAAGTCTGCTACTTTGTAATCGGCCAAAGCCGGTAACTGGGTCACGTTTATGTTTGTTGAAGCAACCGGTGGCTCATATGCAAATACGGTAGGGTTCAAATGCGAATTATCTAGGCCGTATTCTGTGATACTGGATAGGTAGGTTCTGCCATTCGTTTTATCATAACCCGGAACCATGCGTTTAATGCTTTGCCCTTCGCAAAACACTTCTATTTCCCTTAAAATAAGCGTTGATCTTAGGTTATAACCCTTAAAATAACTCGCACTTACATCATCTCTTGTATCATAATAAAATTTAACAGAGTTATATAACGGTACGCCTGCTGCTACATTACCGGTATACTTAATTTCCTGTATGGCTACTTCCACTTCTTTGGTTGCGAGATTGTTATAGTTATAGTAGTGATATGTATAATAGTTTCCATTCTTATCGGTAACTTTATTTATATAGTATACCAAAGGAACCTGGCCACTAGGCCCATCTACCATTAATTTGGCATCAGCGTTTACACCGTATTCCATTTGGATGCCCGCCTTGGTAATGACTGTAAAAGAGTTAGTTCCTTTGATCACATCCGTAAAATCATCATTTTCCAATCTAAACGTACCATCCAGGTTTGCTCCCCAAATTCGATTTCCATCCAGGGCAAAGTCATCAGCAGTTGTAAGACTGATTGGTGTGATAGGCGCATTGTGATTAGGGTCCTTTTTTACCCTGGAAATAGATGAAATGCCACTAATGCCCCAGCCAACGCCCACAAGACCACTTGATAAAGAACCGTTATAACTAATGCTGATATTTGGAACCATACCGGCGGTACCGGGCGCAATAGGAATAGGAACCGAGTAATAAGATTGTCCGCTGCTTACACCACCACTGCCATTAACGGCGCCTACCGGCAAGTTTTTATCAATGTTATAAACACTGCTTACGCTATATCCAACATAGGGATTGCTTGTTGAAATAGAAGCGATAATGTTTTTATCAATAACCAGCTGAGTGGTGGTAGTAGCTCCTGCAGTAAGCTTTGCTCCATTAGCACCGGGTTCAACTCTCACCAGATCCCGCGCGCTATATACGGCAACAGGTGTTGGAGAATTTATAGTTAAGGTTGTTGTCCCCTGAGAATATGCGTTCTCAAGAATAACTAAAAATAAAAAGAATAATGTAATTTGTCTGATAGGACTCATAACTGTATTTTAAAAATGATTGAAAAAAGAAATGATTTTATTTTTTTAAGGAGTCCATTTGTTTTTTCAATTCATCCAGTTGCTTTTGTTGCTCGATCAAATAAAGTGTCAGCTCTTCAATTTTTTCCTGTTGTAATCTAACCACTTCGCCCATATTCATGCCGTTAGCCTCATATTCAGCCGCTGCTTCAAATCCTTTCAAATGTTTGTTAACGTTGATATAAGTCTCCACTTCATTCAATGGTGTCAGCTTATATTCTTTATTAAAAACGTAATCAGGAAATACACCCATTTGTACATTCACCTCACGCGCATATACTTTACCAGTTGACGTTACCCTGAAATTAATATTATTTGATCCATCCAAAATGTCGAACGCATTAAGTGCCGAAGTCTTGAGCGACATGTCGCCCATTACCGTTAATGTTTTACCGGGAGTGGATGTTCCGATTCCAATTTCACCCGTGTTTTTAATGAATAGCTTAGACGTTGCATTTGCCGATACTGCTAGTGGTCCGCTGGGAGCCGTTTCGAAATTTATATCGCCTGAAGAACCAAACCCGATCAAAGAAGAAGCCTCATTGGCTATGATCCTTTCGTTTTGCGAGCCGGCAAAAAACACATTATAACCAAAGAATTTATAGCCTCCATCGTGGAACACAAAACGATCACCGATCTGAAAATGCTCTTTTGGTGTATTGGTTCCTATGGCCACGTTCCCTCTTATATAGGTGCTTGTATAGTTGCTTCCTATGAACATATCTGCTAATGCTCCGTTCAACATATAAGCCGCTACTTCATCTTTCCCTAAACCAATATATCTTGTATCATCTGCAAACTTGGCAACCTGTGAGTTAGCGGTTGGGCTTACCACAGTAAACCATCTATCGGGAGTTGCTGTGCCTATACCCACACTACCGGTATTCGTTACAGTCATTCTTTTTGTATTGTTTGTCCAGAAAGAGAGTTGGGCGTTAGCAGTAGTTCCGATATTTATTCCACCAGTTCCTGACGCATTTAGAACAGCGGTGCTACTTTCAAAAATTCCAGCGTTTGGTGAAAATCCGCCGGGAAATGCGTTCATCGATAAAGTAGAGTGGGCTGATACTACTGAAAATTCAGTGCTAACAGCAGCGCCGTTCAATATATTTCTAACTGCAACCTTTGTTTTCGCAGATTGATGTTTAACAATCGAAACAAACTCTCCGCTAATTACGTTAGGCGCGCCAATAGCAACACTGGCCGTGCCGAGAGAAACGGTAGTTCCGTTGTCCGTTATTTGAGAGTTAACAACTGTAGCAGCTCCCGAAAATTTTGGGATATTGTTTGCTGTTCCGGAGCCTGTAACCGTAACAGGTGTTTGGGCAGATAGCGAACATGATACATAGGTAAGCGCAGCTAAAGCAGTTGCTTTGACAAAGTGAGATGGTTTCATAATAGTTATTAGGTTAGTTTAATACTCAAATAAAAACGAGGGCGGAGAACATTTAATTATCTGAGTTGAGTAAAAATTTGATAGGCTCTCACAAATAATTTCGGCAAAAGTAATTTTATTTATTTCCCAAACAAATAAAAAACATCTTTTTTTAAACATTCTTTGTTCTTTCGTAAGTCCCTATTTCACTGGTGTTTTACTCTTTTTACAAATCTTACACATGTAAGATTTATAGAAAAAACGACAATTTTTAGGGGTTGAAAACACACATCAAATTTGGTGTATCCTATGTCGCCAAAAGAAAGGAGGTTTTGTAACGTTCACTAGACGGAAGTTTAAAAACAATGTTTTTTTAGATCACAGTGTGCTTTTTTGGTCCCATTTTAAGAAAAAAGGGTGGCGCCTGTTTGAAAACGATCAATGAAAGGTTATTGTTTACCAGCTTCTAAAATTGCATTTATTTTTTCGAATACAACAATTGCTTCGTCAACACTTTTAATGTTTTCGATGGTGAGCCACAGTTTACTGTTTTGTTCTTTTAAAGCGGTTTGCTTTGGTGTTTTTTGAGCATACGATAAAACAGCTTTGAACATAGGTGAATTAAAATAGTCGCTATCCTGCTTGCTTAAGAAATAAGACAGCATTTTGTTATTCTTTAAAGTGATCTTCTCAAAACCTAATTTCATGGCGGCCCAACGCATGCGAACTACGTTGATCAATTCTGAAACCTCAACAGGTAAAGGACCAAAACGATCTCTTAAATTATTTTCAAAAACCAAAAGCTCTTCGGCCTTTGTAATATTGTCCAGTTCCCTGTAAAGCAATAACCGTTCGGTTAAATTACTTACATACGAATCAGGAATTAATAATTGAAGGTCTGTATCTACAACGGTATCTTTTACGAACTGGCGCGAGAAAACCGATTTATCTGCATTTGCTCCCTGGCCTTCATCAACCACATCTTTGTACCAGTCTTCCTGTTTCAATTCTTCAATGGCTTCATTCAATATTTTCATATAGGTATCAAAACCCATATCATTGATGAACCCACTTTGTTCTCCGCCTAATAAATTTCCGGCGCCTCTGATATCAAGATCCCGCATGGCAATCTGAAAGCCGCTACCCAGATCACTGAATTCAACAATAGCCGTTAATCGCTTTCTGGCTTCAGAGGTCATGTTAATGAATGGTGGCGTTAACAGATAACAGAATGCTTTTTTGTTGCTCCGCCCTACCCGTCCGCGCATTTGATGCAGATCACTTAATCCAAAATTTTGTGAATCGTTAATGATAATTGTATTGGCGTTACTAATGTCCAAACCCGATTCAATGATCGTGGTTGCAACTAAAATATCATATTCTCCTTCAATAAAGCTCAGCATGACATCTTCCAGTTTGTCGCCATCCATTTGTCCGTGTCCAACAGCCACTCTTGCTTCAGGCACTAATCGCTGAATGATTCCTGCCACTTCCTGTATGCTTTGCACTTTATTATGAACGAAATATACTTGTCCGCCACGACTCAACTCATAAGCAATCGCATCTCTGATCGCTTCTTCGCTAAAGGTCATTAACTCGGTTTGTACCGGGTAGCGATTTGCCGGAGGTGTTGAAATAACCGAAAGATCACGAGCACCCATTAAACTGAATTGGAGTGTTCTTGGAATTGGAGTTGCTGTTAAGGTCAACGTATCAACCGTGGTTTTAAATGTTTTGAGTTTATCTTTGATGCCAACCCCAAATTTTTGTTCTTCATCAATGATCAATAAACCAAGGTCTTTGAACTTGATGTCCTTTCCTACGATCTTATGGGTGCCAATTAAAATATCAATTTTACCCTCAGTCGTTTGCCCGATTATTTCTTTGACTTCTTTCGTGCTTCTGAATCGGTTAATGTAATTGATATTACAAGGCAGGTCTTTTAAACGCTCCTTAAATGTTTTGTAATGCTGATAGGCTAGAATAGTAGTTGGAACTAAAATAGCAACCTGCTTACTGTCGCACACGGCTTTAAATGCCGCACGAATAGCGATCTCTGTTTTACCAAAACCAACATCTCCACAAACAAGTCTATCCATTGGATGTGGTCTTTCCATATCGCGTTTTACGTCGGCGGTAACTTTGATCTGATCGGGTGTATCTTCATAAATAAAAGATGCTTCCAACTCGTGCTGTAAATAATTATCGGCCGGATAACGATGACCCGGCTGTGCCTTACGCTTAGCGTATAATTTAATTAAATCGTAAGCAACTTCTTTAACGTTGCGTTTGGTTTTCTGTTTGAGTGTACTCCAGGTCGTAGAACCGATCTTATCGATACGTGGCACGTTTCCTTCCTTGCCGGTGTATTTACTAATGCGATGTAAACTGTGAATGCTTACATATAAAAAATCATTGTCTTTGTAAACCAGCTTCACCGCTTCCTGTTCCTTTCCATTGGCATTAATTTTTACCAATCCTCCAAAACGTCCTATACCATGATCGATATGTGTGACAAAATCTCCGGGGTTTAAAGAAAGAATTTCTTTAAGTGTTAACGACTCTGCTGTTTTGTAACGCGTTTCCTTTAAATGAAACCGATGGTAGCGTTCAAAGATCTGATGATCGGTATAACAGGCAATTTTAAGATTGTGATCAATAAAGCCTTCGTGAATATTAATATTAACATGCTCAATCAAACTATCTGCTGTGCGGTGTTCTTTAGATAAAAGATCATTGAAAATGGTATTCAAGCGTTCTGCCTGTTTTACATTATCTGTTGTCAGGTAATTCTTATAGCCTTTGGCCTTATTGGCTTTCAGGTCGTTGATGAGCATCTCGAACTTTTTATTGAACTGAGGTTGCCCGCTTTGATTGAACGTTATTTCCTGGGTAGCAATGTGTTTTTGTACACCATACTCAATAATAGTGAAGGGCCTGATGAGCGATAAAAAATCTTCGCCCTGCAGGTATAATTCCTGAGGCGGTAAATGTTCAATCGTTCCTGTTAAAACAGAGAAGGCTTTTTCTGTTTTTTCGAATAATTTAGCGATGGTATCTTTTGAAAACAACAGATCATCAAAACATAACACAGTACCTTCAACCAGGTAATCAAAAATAGACTGACGCACTTCTATCACCTGGTTGGATTGTATATCAGGAATAATGGTTACAAAATCATAATTGTGATTAGATAACTGTGAGGCCGGATCAAATGTTTTAATGGCATCTACATCATTTCCAAACAACTCGATACGATAAGGCAATTCATGTGCAAAGGAATAAATGTCAACTATTCCCCCGCGAATAGCATACTGACCTGGTTCAGAAACAAAATCACATAATTCGAAATCGTAACTTGATAAAAATTCCTGGATAAAATCAATGCTGAGCTTATCTCCTTTTTTTATGACCAAGGTGTTTTTGCTCAGACTTGTTTTAGAAGCAACCTTTTCGGCCAAAGCAGCAGCATAGGTTACAACAATGCCTGAATAATTTTCTTTACTCAAGTTGCTTAATGTTTCAGCACGTTCCTGAACAGAGGCGTTGCTTGTTTTCTCTTCCTTGTAAGGAACTTTATAGCTTTCCGGGAAATAGTGAACATGTTTTTCGGGAAGCAGTGCCTGAAGATCGTTCAATAAATAAGCTGCTTTTTCCTTGTCGTTGCAAACAATAAAAAAATTAGCAGAAGTGTTTTGAAAAAGGTCATTTACCAAAAAGGCAAAAGAAGACCCGCGCAAACCCGAAAAAAATACGTTTGTATTAAGGTTTGCCTGTTTTTGTTTTAATTCGCCCCAAAACTTGCCGTTCCACCACATTGCGCTGCAAAAGTAAGAAACTATTTCCGTTTAAATTGTGTACTTTTCCTAAAAGAATTGTAAACTTTACTCCGTGGGATTATATGTTAACTCGTCCAATAATGCGCTCCATACATTGTTCCTTTTGGTGTTTATTCTTCAATTGCTGTTAAATCCTTGTTCTACCTGCCTTAACAGGCCTTGTGCCTTTTAATTGCAATTTAGAAATCCTATAATCCACTTGATGCAAGTGGTTATACCTGTTTTTAATTCCCATTTTTGTAAAAAATTATTTATGAAATTTCTTCATTCGCTTTGCATACTTGTATTATTCTCATCGGCTTTAGATGCGCAACAACATCAAACATTAAAAGTGCTGTTTTTAGGAAATAGTTATACTGCTGTAAATAATTTACCTCAACTCATCAAAGATATTGCCCTGGCAAATGGTGACACGCTTTTGTTTGACAGTCATTGTCCGGGGGGGCAAACCTTTCAGGGACATTCAACCGATCCTACCAGTATTTCAAAAATAAATGCACAAGCCTGGGATCGTGTAGTTTTACAGGCACAGAGCCAGGAACCGTCCTTTCCACCATCTCAAGTAAACTCCCAAACCCTGCCTTATGCTATCAAATTAGACAGTATGATACAACATAACAACACCTGTACCGAAACAGTGTTTTATGAAACCTGGGGACGAAAGAATGGCGATGCATCCAACTGTGGTTTTTATCCGCCGCTTTGTACGTATACAGGAATGCAAAACAGATTAAAGATTTCCTACAAATTATTTGCTGACACAACCCATAGCATTATGGCTCCGGCAGGAGAAGCCTGGAGGAAATCGATCGCCTTAAATCCCGGCCTGGAGTTGTATAGTTCAGATCAGAGTCATCCATCAATGGAAGGATCTTATTTAACAGCTTGTGTGTTTTATGAAGTGCTGTTTCATAAAAGTGTTTTAACTAATACATACACTGCCGGCATTTCAACGGGAACAGTTTCTTTTCTGCAACAAATTGCGCACGATGTGGTGAATGATAGTTTGATGATTTGGAACATTGGTAAACATAATGCCTATGCGCCTTTTACAAAAACATATTTGAGTGGAACTGATTTTCAATTTAATAGTTCTTCCCCATTGTTTAGTAATCAATGGTATTTTGGCGATGGCGGGACAAGCACATCCATTAATCCCATTCATACCTTTGCTGTCAATCAAATGTTTACGGTTTCTCATGTAGTAACTAATGCTTGTGGTAAAGACTCTTCAACATTATTTTTTGACACTTTTTTATCAAGAATACCTTCTATTGATAATACGGAATCGCTGGCTGTTTATCCAAATCCCGCAAATGATGTTTTATACACGAGCTCAAAGATGAATTATAAAATATACGATGTGCTTGGAAAATTGTGTTTGTCGGGCAAAAACAGCAGTTCAGTAAATATTGAATCTTTGAAAAGCGGTGTTTATTTTATAGAGTTCCCTTCTTTAAATTCTACTAAAAAATTAAAGTTTATGAAGGAATAAAAAGTCAAGGTCGCAAATTGCGACCTTGAAGACTATTAAAACTTAGGCTCTACACCCATATTGTAAAATATGAAGGAGTAAATATCAGCTTGCTCTTCTATTACTTTGGCTGTTGGTTTTCCTGCCCCGTGTCCCGCTTTACTATCTATACGAATTAACATTGGATTTGTTCCCGTGTTTTTTTCCTGCAATGTTGCCGCGAATTTAAAAGAGTGTGCCGGTACAACACGATCATCGTGATCAGCTGTTGTTACCATGGTTGCCGGGTAACTCACATTTTTTACATTATGCAAAGGAGAATATTTAATGAGGTAGTTGAAATGATTACTGCTATCACTGGAGCCATACTCAACAGCCCAACCCCAGCCAACGGTAAATTTGTGGTAACGCAACATGTCTAACACTCCTACTGCAGGTAAACATACTTTATATAAATCAGGTCGTTGAGTCATGCAGGCACCAATCAATAATCCACCGTTTGAGCCGCCTTGAATAGCCAATTTTTCGGAAGAGGTATATTTTTCTTTAATTAAAAATTCAGCTGCACCAATAAAATCATCAAACACGTTTTGTTTTTTATCCAGCATCCCTGCTTTGTGCCAAGTTTCTCCATATTCTCCCCCGCCCCTTATATTCGCCAACACAAAAACGCCTCCCTGTTCTAAAAAGGCAATGCGCGCCGCGCTAAAGCTAGGGTTCATCGACGCATTAAATCCGCCGTAAGCATATAATAAAGTTGGGTTATTTCCATCCAGCACTAACCCCTTTTTCGAAACAATGAACATTGGTACTTTTGTTCCGTCTTTTGATGTAAAAAACACCTGTTTAGACTCATATTGATTGACATCAAATTTTACATCAATTTTTCTGAATAATTCTGATTTACCGGATGCAATATTATACTTGAAAATACTGGTTGGATAAACAAAAGACGTATAGGTATAATAAAACTCCTGGTCTTTAGCTTTACCACCAAACCCTTCAGCTGTTCCTAATCCGGGTAAAGTAATTTCGTGCTCTAGTGTTCCGTTTAAATCATGTTGATAAACGTGGGTAGCAACATCTTTTAAATAACTCACAAATAATTTTTTGCCGCAAGTAGAGGCGCTTTCCATAAACTCAGGCTTTTCTGCAACTACTGTTTTCCAGTTTGCTTTAGCCGGGTTTTTAGGATCTACCAAAACAACCTGTTGATTCGATGCACCATCGTTTGTTTTTACGATGAGTTTATCTCCTACATTATCTATCACGCCATAATCGTATTCAAACCCTTTAAATAATAAAGTGAATTTGCTGTTAGGTACCGAAAGATCTTTGCAGAATAATTCGTTGCCCGATGTGCCGATGCTTGAATACACAATTAAAAAACGTTCGTCTTCTGTAACCCCTGCGTTCAAATATAATTTAGGATTCTTTTTATCTTCATATACTAATTCATCTTTCGATTGATCATCACCCAGTTTATGAAAATAAATTTTGTGGTATTCGTTCACATTAGAGAATTCTTTTCCTTTAACAGGCGCATCATAGCGACTGTAGTAAAAACCATTACCCTTCCAGGATGCGCCGCTGAATTTTACCCATTCTAACTTATCAGCCATCTTTTTTTGCGTCGCAATTTCCATCACGTACATTGTTTCCCAGTCGCTACCCGATTGATTGATAGCATAGGCTACATATTTATCATCGTTCGAAAAACCCATTAAACTCATCGCTGCTGTGCCATCGGCCGACAAGGCGTTAGGATCCAAGAACACTTTTGGTTCTTCTTTTCCCTTTTGAAAATATAATACGCTTTGGTTTTGTAAACCATCATTTTTATAAAAGAATGTAAACTCACCTACTTTAAATGGCGAGCTGTATTTAGGGAAATTAATGAGTTCTTCTATACGTTTTCCTAATTGTTTGCGGAAAGGTATTTTAGATAAATAACCATCTGTTACTTTGCGTTGCTCTTCAACCCAGTGCTTGGTATTGTCTGCCGTGTCATTTTCTAACCAACGGTAGGGATCTTCAACCTTTGTTCCAAAGTAATCATCAATCTGACTTACTTTTTCAGTTTTAGGATATACCAGTTTTTCCTGAACGATCTCAGGTTTTTTGTCATTACAAGAGGCCATAATAATTGCAGCATTTAACGCGACGATGAATTTTGGTTTTATCATATTGGATATATTTTGATATCAAATATACTTAAAGGTAGAACATTACATAAGATTATATAATGGTATTAAGCCGCTTATAAATTAAAAATCCCGAAGAGGTAATTTCATCGGGATTTAGGTTGCTTACGCCTGTCAGGAGTTTCTCAAAGCTATTTCAAACTTCCGATCATATCTTCCGGACGAACCCATAGATCGAATTGCTCGTTGGTTACATATCCTAATTCGATAGCTGCTTCACGTAAGGTTTTATTTCCCTTGTGTGCTGTCTTAGCAATTTTAGCGGCTTTTTCATAACCGATGTGTGTGTTTAATGCTGTTACCAACATCAACGAGTTTTCTAGGTGTTTTTTGATCTCTGGTAAATTAGCCGTAATACCATCGCTGCATTTTTCTGTAAAGGAAACACAAGCGTCACCAATTAATCGTGCTGATTGCAATACATTAGCGGCGATCAATGGTTTAAATACGTTCAATTCAAAATGGCCATTTAATCCACCAACCGTAGCGGCTACATCGTTTCCAATCACCTGAGCGCAAACCATGGTTAATGCTTCGGGTTGTGTTGGGTTAACTTTACCCGGCATGATAGAAGAACCCGGTTCGTTATCAGGAATAACGATCTCGCCTATGCCACAACGTGGACCCGATGACAACATACGAATATCATTAGCTATTTTAAATAAAGCAACGGCAGAGCGTTTCAACGCACCACTTAATTCTATCATCGCATCATGTGCTGCTAAAGCTTCGAATTTATTTGGAGCTGTTACAAATGGTAAGCCTGTTAATTCAGCAATTTTTTTAGCCACTAACACATCGTATCCTTTTGGTGTGTTCAGTCCTGTTCCAACAGCTGTTCCGCCTAAAGCTAATTCTTTCACCGCTTCTAAAGCATTTTTTAAAGCGCGGATACTCATGTTTATTTGTTGCACATATCCGCTAAACTCTTGTCCTAATGACAATGGCGTAGCATCCATAAAATGGGTACGACCTGTTTTAATGATACCATCAAACTCTTTTACTTTTTTAGCTAAAGAGTCGCGCAGTTTTTCCATTCCCGGAATGGTAATTTCTACAACCTGTTTGTAGGCCGCAATGTGCATAGCTGTTGGATACGTATCATTAGATGATTGTGATTTATTCACATCATCATTTGGGTGTAATACTTTTGGTTCATCAGTTAAACCACCACCCTGCATCACGTGTGCGCGGTAAGCAATCACTTCGTTAGCGTTCATGTTACTTTGTGTACCTGAACCTGTTTGCCAGATCACTAAAGGAAACTGATCATCCAATTTTTTAGCTAAAATTTCATCACAGGCTTTTGCAATTAAGTCTGCTTTTTCTTTTGTTAACACGCCTAATTCGCAGTTAGCTAGTGCTGCTGCTTTTTTAAGGTAACCAAATGCATATATAATTTCCTTTGGCATACTTGCCTCAGGCCCTATTTTAAAGTTGTTGCGTGAGCGCTCTGTTTGTGCTCCCCAATAAACATTGGCAGGTACTTTTACCTCACCCATTGTGTCTGTTTCAATTCTGAATTCCATAGTAGTGTTTTTTAGATGTGTCGAATTTACTAAATGTTGCTTAAATATTTCTTTTTGTTATCTTTAATCTTATGAAAAAAGCAATAACATTATCCCTCTTTTGTTTAATAAATAACTTTTACTCTCAAACCATCATTACTTTTGCTGGAGGAGGCCAAGGTGACGGACTACCTGCGATTAACCAATCTATCGAGCCACATAACGTTTTTAACGACTCGATCAATAATATATATTTTAATAGTACAAACAATGGTAATATGTTTACCTCGGTAAGAAGAGTAGATGCTGGTACCGGGATTATTTCAACTTTAGCGGGAACAAACTCGTCTTTGATTCCTGGGATAACCGGAAATGCATCAATAGCTTACATTGATCACGCAAATATGTATGTGTGTCATGATAATTATCTTAAAAAAATAAACCTGAACAATAATGCTATTACAATTATAGCAGGTAATGGAACTCAAGGCTATACGGGAGATGGTGGATTAGCCACTAATGCATCGATTACTATGTTTTTATATAATCGCATGTGTATAGATGCTGCAGGAAACATTTATATGTCTGACGATGCGAATAATTGTATTCGTAAAATAGATGCATCAACTCAAATTATTTCAACATTTTTAAATCAAACCAACGCGCCGTTTTTAGATATGCCGTTTGGGCTTTGTTTGGATGCCTCTGGTAATTTATATATTGGTAATTATGATTCTCATGTTGTTTTAAAAGCTAATACTACAACCTCTGTAACCACCATATTTGCTGGTTTACTAAATACTCAGGGATCTACAGGTGATGGCGGCCTGGCAACCAACGCAAAGTTAAACCATCCTTATGATTTAAAATTTGATGGTAGTGGCAACCTTTATATTTGTGATGATGCCAACGACTGCATAAGAAAAGTAGATGCGTCTGGGTTTATAAGCAGTTTTATTAATATTGGATTAGATGGTCCGCGGGGCTTTTGTTTTGACGGGCTTGGAAACACCTATATTTCGAATAATATACTTAAACGTATCGTAAAACGTAACAGTGCTGGCGCACTTAGTGGAATTGCAGGAAATCCCTTTGCAAATTTTTCAGGAGATGGCAGCCTAGCGACCAATGCAACTATTTGGAATCCCGGAAAACTGGCGAAAGATGCTGTTGGATCCATTTATTTTATTGATCAGGGATTATCCCATTTAGGACTTCGTGTAAGAAAGGTAAACAGTTCCGGAATTATTAGTACCGTTGCGGGCTACGGTAGTAGCGGTTTTTCCGGCGATGGCGGACAGGCTGTTAATGCACAGTTTAATCAAATATCAGACATCTGTGTTGATCAAACTGGTTATTTATACCTTGCCGATGGAAATAATAAACGTATTAGAAAAGTTGATCTCTCTACCGGAATTGTTACTACTTATGCCGGTGACGGCACTGCTACAGTATCCGGAAACGGTGGCGCAGCAACAAGCGCAGGAATTGGTACACCAAAAGCAATAGCAACTGATGCCGCCGGAAATTTATATATATCAAACGGAACAAGTACTATTCGTGTTGTAAATTCCTCTACAGGTATTATTACAGCTTTTGCCGGTGGCGGTGGCTCTTTAGGTGATGGAGGATTGGCAATTAATGCGAATGTTGGGGCTATAGCTATGTGTTTTGATTCTCAGGGTGATATGATTATTGCGGATAATATCAACTCTAGAATAAGAAAAATAACAATGTCTTCAGGAGTTATTAATACCATAGCAGGAGATGGGACAACTTTTACTACAAACTATGGTAACGGGGTAAACCCTATCAGTCCAATTCCAATCGGGCCCATGTCTTCTCTTTGCATAGACGCAAATGATAATATTTATATGGGAACACAAGTTTTGATATTAAAATTAAATGCAAATAACACACTTTTGTCAGGCATTGCCGAAGGAAGTGGAACCATAGCAGATGGAGTTCCGGTACAACAGGCAACCTGCAATCCTTACGGGATAATAAATGACAATAATGGAAATATACTTTTTTCTGATAATTATAGAGTCTATAAAATTACTACAAATTGTCCAACAACTCCTACCGTAACATTAGGTAATAATATAACTCAATGTAACGGGCAGGCTACGATAACCGCATCTAGTACAAATGCCATTTATTATTATTGGGCTTGGCCTGGTTCTTCAAGCAGCAATTCTGTCTCTGTAAATACATCCGGAAACTATATTGCCACTGTTACGGATAATAATGGTTGTTCCGCATCGGACACAGTAAGTGTACTGATTTCTCAATGCGTGTGGCCCGGTGATGTAAATAATGATCAAACGGTTGATGCAACTGACTTATTACCAATTGGTATTTATTACAGTACTTTAAATGGTATTGTCAGGCCGGCTGCATCTAATAATTGGGTAGGACAGCCTTGTTCTAACTGGTCACAAACACAGCTCAACGGCGCAAATATGAAATATGCTGATTGCAATGGTGATGGACAAATTAATTTTGCTGACACAGCTGCTATACAGCTAAATAGTGGATTATCGCATCCCGCCAAGTCAATTCCAAATTACATAGCAACTAATCCAACCGGATATTTTACATTTAATAAATCCAGTTATAATCCGGGCGATACTGTAAAAGCAACATTTAACTTAGGTTCTTCTTTTAATAACTTATTTAATTTTTATGGGTCTTCTTTTAATGTAACCTATGATGTCACCAATGTAAAACCAAACTCAGAGAGTTTTTCTTTTTTAAATTCTTCCTGGATTGGCACCATTAATAACAACAGTATCAGTTATTCTAAAATTAATGCCGGTGTTGTTAATGCCAGTATCGTTCGGATCAATCACACTAATGTTAATGGCTTTGGAAGCATTGCAAAATTCAACTTTGTTCTTAATAATACATTAACAGATACAAAACTTTATTTAAATACTCAAAATGGTATAATAATAAATAATTCAGGAACGCCATACTCCTTTTCAACTAATATAGATTCAATTGCATTGGTTCCCGGTACAGTAACAGGTATAAAAAATTATGATGAAAATTCGATTAATATTTATCCCAATCCAAGTAATGGTAGTGTTACAATTGAGCCCCAGCAAGAAAACAAACAACTTGCGGTTTATAATGTTCTTGGCGAGAAAATTTATGAGTGTTCCTTGAGTAACGTTCCAATAAATATTAACATCAAGTCATCAGGAGTTTATTTGTTTTCTGTATCTACGAATAAAGGAATAATTACTAAAAGAATTATCATCGAAAAATAGTTTCGTTAAACCTTTTTCCGTCTCTGAAAGCAATACTAATTAAATGGCGTCCTAACATGAAACACTGCGTCCTTTTCTTTTTTCTGATCTCCTTGTTAGGCTCTGCTCAACAGAATGTTCCGGCAAACAGAGTGCTGGAACATGAAGAAACAGAAGAAGGCGGACAAAAGAAAAGTCAGGAACGATTCTATAAACTAAAATACGATCCGGCTGTAAAAAATTACGAAACCGAACGATGGAAAGCCTTCAGGGAAAGTAAGTCTGCGCTATTTAAAACACAGGCAACGCCCGTTGCCAACTGGCAAAGTCAGGGGCCAAGCAACCAGGCCGGTAAGATGCTCTCCTGCGCTTTTGATCCAACGAATACTTCTGTTTTTTATGCGGGCTCTTCAACAGGAGGTTTATGGAAAACAACCAATAGCGGTAATAGCTGGACAGCTTTAACAGATAATTTACCATCGCTCTCGGTTGGTGCCGTAGCCGTCAATCCTCAAAATAGTAATATGTTGCTGATTGGCACCGGCGAAGGTTTTTTAATTAGTCCCTGGTTGCATTACGGCAGTGTGGGCGTACTAAAATCAACCGATGGCGGGCTTACCTGGAACACAACAGGGCTCTCATTTCCAGACTCATTAAAATTTGCTTCGCTTGGTTTTGTGTGGGATCCTATTAATACTAACCGTGTGTGTATTGCTACTACCTTTGGTGTTTATGTGTCGACCGATGCCGGCGATAACTGGACGCTAAAGCTTCCGGGCGCTGCCACCGCTATTGAAATAAATAAAAAAGATCCGAAGATCATTTTCGCTTCTTTACAAAATTATCAAACATCGGTTGGAGGGATCTATCGTTCCCTGGATACAGGAAATACCTGGCAGCCATTGCCTAATTTACCTCCGTCTTCTTCAATAGGATTTACCTCATTAAGTATTTGCGATAGCTTTCCAAATGTTATTTATGCCGGAATCTCTGAACCTGAAGCGAGCGTGAATGTGGGAAAACTC
The DNA here is from genome assembly GCA_040386075.1 of Bacteroidota bacterium. Lineage (GTDB taxonomy): Bacteria > Bacteroidota > Bacteroidia > B-17B0 > Aurantibacillaceae > UBA4416. The sequence goes on along the minus strand of JAZKGE010000008.1, from coordinate 166,495 downwards.
AAAGGCTTTTACAAAAGCTCGAACGGCGGTAATAACTGGACGCTGATGCCTCCTTCCTATGATTTTTATTGTTACCCTGCACCTTTCAGCTATGTGTGCCAGGGTTGGTTTGCCAATGTTACCAAGGTTTCGCCGGTTGATACGAATATTGTTTGGGCGGGTGGTATTTATCTATACAGATCGAATAATGGAGGAAACACCTGGAATTACATGGATTACGCGACCCTCGAAAATCCTCCATACCTGCACCCCGATCATCATGCACTAGCTTTCGATCCTAATAATTCAAACAAATTGTATTCGTTAAATGATGGAGGAGTTTACAGAACAACCAATGGCGGCAGTAATTGGGTGAAAGTAAATAACGGTTTGGTAACCACTCAATTCTATACCGCATCAAGCTCTCAAACAAATCCTAACCTGATCATAGGTGGAACGCAGGATAACGGTATTTGGTATAACTATAATACAGGATCTACAAACGTATTTAATCAATACCATTACGGCGATGGCTTTGCCTCATTTGTGGATCACACAAATGCGTCTATTTTATATGGAAGCGAATTAGTGAGGGGCCGCATGCGAAGCAGAAACGGAGGAGTTACTAACGACACTATAAATACAGGTTTAACAGAAGGCACAACCTTCATTATTCCGATGGTGATGCATCCTTCGAACAATAGTATTCTTTTTACTGCAACCGATGCAAAGATCTACCGATCTGTTGATTCGGGCTCTGTGTGGCATCCAGTGTACAATGCGTTTTATATTACTATCCTTGAGATCGATCCTGTAAATCCAAACATTATTTATGGATGTTCTGATCCCACCTTGAATAACTCTTATATCTATCGCTCTACAAACGGCGGTACTAACTGGATTCAAATAGGAAACCCCGGAGATAAGGTAACCGATATACAAGCCGATCCTATTACTTCGGGAATACTCTATGCCTGTCGTTCCAAATACAGTCTCGGAAAACAGGTGTATCGGTCAATTGATTTTGGTAACACCTGGACCAGTATTTCTTCAGGTTTACCTGGAATGCCTGCAAATACAATTGCGATCAGCTTGCACAATAACAATCATTTATATGTTGGTACTGATTTGGGCGTCTACTTGTCGACAGATGCGGGGCTGACCTGGAGCAGTTTTAATGATAATTTACCCAATGTGATCGTTCAGGATATGCACTACTACTCGGCAGATACCACGCTTCGCTGTGGAACATACGGCCGGGGCATCTGGAAAACAAAAGCTGCAGATCCTTTTATTACGGTAAATATTAAAGACGTTTCCCAATCTTCTACCCTCAAACCAATGGTTTATCCAAACCCTACAAGTAACAGTGTTAGTATTGAGTATGTATTAACCCATAATTCCAAAGTAAACATCAGAATACTGGATCAGTTAGGTCAGGAGGTTATTTCTCTCACTGATCTAAAACAAGATAAGGGACAACACAGTATTAATTGGGATTGCCGAAATACTGTTGGACAAAAGATCACGGCTGGAGTTTATTACATCCGTCTGACCCTAGATAAGATAGCTTATTCTGAGAAAATTGTGTTCTTGAAATAAATATTTGTTAATTATAGGCTGATTAGTTTGTTTAGAATATAAAACAGAAAGCGAACGAAGCGTTTTATAATCAAAAGAGAATGCTTTATGAAATTTAAGGTCTCCTTGATGTAATATTTTTCGTCTTGGATGCATTTATCGCTTACTCCGCGTAATGCCCCCTACTTGATTGTAAGGTGGTCAAGGCACTTTATAAGCCTTTTTCAGCACTTTACCCTACGCGCTGTTTTCACTTCGGGACATTAGCACTAGGATGCTTTGTGGGTAAAACAGAGATATACAAACATACTGCGGAAAGGAAGAATCGCAGGGGATGGTCGTTAAATCATTGATTTATAGCACATTGGGTTTAGTTACAGAACACAGAAAGCAGCGTTTTATTCTGCACTAGTTTTCATATTTCTCCAATTATTTCTCAGGGAGAGATTTTACGTCAGGCCAAAACCGCTTGGCATGATTCAAGTAGATATTAACAACAAGATCCGAAAGCCATACCGGCTGATTTTCTCTTCAACTTGATTAACGATCCGTTTACGAAATTAACCAATACCTTAATTTTTCGGATATTTCAGCATCTAAACAAAATTAGCTGATTAGTGATTCTTTTGAATCAAACTTCTTCCATTATTACTCGCAAACTCATTTGTTAATAACCCTAGGTGATCCTTCAAGCTCATGATTTACAGATAGCCTGATTTTTTGAGGTTTTTCAATTTTCTATTAATTCTTATGGTAAAAAGCTCGGGTCATTTAAAAAGCCTTTAAAGATCTTGGGGGAAAAATTCATTTCGATTAAATTCATATTATGTAGAAATTGATAAATCTCTAATATTTTCAATAGTAAACTATACGTGTAGCATAGACTCAACTATAATATAAGTTTTCATTTTTAGAACAAGCTTATTCTCAACTATCAATTCTGCATGTTTTGAGCAAAAATGAAAAAGGACGACAAAAGTGGTCATTCATTAGGAAAGCATTTGTACAACCAATTCAATGTAACTTATCCTAAATTCCAGTTTAAATGTTCACTGCGAGTAGGCTATTGGATTTTATATTCCATTTAAGAATAAAAGGCAGGCAACTTTGGATTCACGTGGAACAAGAGTTGAGAACAGAGCTACCACTAAACTATCGGGAAGTCATAAGAAGAATATTGAACTTGAAGGCAATTAACTTGGGCTACGTGTATCCATCAATTAATTCGGTGACAACTTATATAAGTCGTCAGTCAAAAAGTAATTGCCGTTTCGGACTAGATTGTGTAATTGAGCGAAGCTTAAAACCAAAATTAATGAAGCAAACGGAACAAATACATTTGCTGCCTGAGGCTCTCGAAAAAAAACCTCTGCTTTAAAGAGCTACTTGCTATATATATTTTAATCTTACGTTCGTTTTGAAGAGCTTCAACAAAGGGGATAAAATTGAATAGAATGAATAAATGCTAACTTAGGTTCCAAGTCGTATAGTAAAACAAATCTAAGATTGTTTCACATGGAACAAGATTCAATGACTTAATAGGGGACAGTTCAATCTACAACAATCAATTTGCAAACCGGTTCATTATTTATTTGAAGAGCGACGCCGAATAGAAGATATTGAAAGGCGAAAGAAAAATAATGAACCGTTCGTGCTGTACAGAATAAAAGTATAGGTAGTTTAAACTTTAATTGAGAATAGTAACAGAAAGAATACCCTGGAACAATTATTACCACGTTTATAAATTAGTTTTAATTTTCAGTTGCTTAACTAAAAATCAAAACTTTTTTCTATCCTAGCCTTGTAAACAAAAGACTATTTCACATGAAATAAATAAGTTTATTGACTATTGATTAAAGTACTTTAGCAAAATAAAAGGGCGTTCGCCTCGTATTTACTTCAAGAGGTTAAGCACAATAAAAAACAAAAAAGCCCTATCTGTTGGATAGGGCTTTTTTTGTTCCACGTGAAACCTATTTGTGTTTAAAGATATAAATAGTGCTGGAATAAGAACTAGAATCTTTGGCACTCATATTAGACTTTAAACCGGTAAAGAAAGCCTTAAACAGATTCACTGAACCTGTCTTATATTTTTCACTTAACATCGATACATAAAAGCTATCAAACTTCATAGGTTGTGTTTTAACTAATTTAAAGTCTGCGTTCTCTAGTAAAGAGTTCATCGATTTTAATTCGAAATGGTGAAGGTGTCGGGGAACATCATAAGCAGCCCAATGCTCTTTATAATTAACAGCATCATAAGAAACATGATTAGGAACAGCAATAATTAAAACTCCATTTTGCTTCAATTTTCTTTTAAAGAAAAACAACGTCTCTTGCATATCGGTTACGTGTTCTAAAACATGCCACAACGTTATAGCATCAAATTGCTTTTCGGCCACATGAGTCTGGATCATTGATTTATCTGCGAACAGATTTAGATTTTGCTGTGATGCAATTTGCCTGGCGCTATCATCTGGCTCCATACCAAAAGTTTCCCACCCAGCGCTTTTGCAGGCCGCCAAAAACATTCCAGTTCCACATCCATAATCCAGTATTGTTCCACGTGAAACATATGAAGAAATCAAATCGATTTTTTTACCAAGTGTATAATTTCTTACTATATGATACAACTTATTAACGATTCCCTTTTTACTATTGGTGTGCGATACGTATGACTCCGCTTTATAATAATTCCCAAGAACAGAGTTTTCGGGGCGGGGATTAGTAAACTTAAAACCACAAGTCCTACAGGAAACTATACTGAATGTTTCCTGACTAACGGTGTAATCTTTGCATTGTAAAAAAGGCTCAAATTGATTTGAGCCACACACTAAGCATTTATCAATGGTTAACATAATATAGGTTTTATAATTCTAATTAGCGCAGAGCTACTGTTAAACAATGTTCCACGTGGAACGGTTAGCTCGATTCTTTTATGTTTTTAAGTCTTGTTAATCTCTGTTGTTTTAATTTGTTGTTCCACGTGGAACAACAAATTCTTATCTTCCTAAATGAACTAATAGAACCGAAATGTCAGCCGGGTTAATTCCTGAAATACGGCTTGCCTGGCCAATAGTTGCGGGGCGTAATTTTGTTAGTTTATCTCTTGCTTCCAACGACAAACTCTTTACCGCCTTAAAATCAAAGTCGGGTTTGATTTTATAGTTATCTAGTTTAGCAACCTTCTCAGCATTCTCCTTTTCGCGTTCAATATATCCCTCGTACTTCATTAAGATCTCTGCCTGCATAATGGTATCTTCATCCAGGGAAGAAATAGTTTCCTTTAATTGAGAACCATGTTCTGCAAGATCAGCAATACTAACATCCGGACGGGAAAGCACGTTAAAGTATCTTGTTTTTTGAGTCAATGGTGCAGAGTTGACGCTCTCCAAATAAGGATTTGTCTCATCGGGCTCTGCACTGGTGTTTTTAAAATACTTGATCAAGCCCTCATAATTTCTAATCTTATCAGATACGCGATCCATTCTTTCCTGACTTGCTAAACCAATGGAGTGGGAGAGAGGTGTTAAACGAACATCTGCATTATCTTGTCTTAAAAGTAATCTGTATTCTGAACGAGAGGTGAACATACGATAAGGTTCATCTGTACCTTTAGTTACCAGGTCGTCAATTAAAACTCCAATATATGCCTCGTGCCTTTTTAATATTAAAGGGTCTTTCTCATTAATTTTCAAATGCGCATTTATTCCCGCCATTTGCCCCTGGCATGCAGCTTCTTCATAACCGGTTGTTCCGTTAATTTGCCCGGCAAAATATAAACCATCCAACAACTTAGTTTCCAAGGTTAGCTGCAACTGCGTTGGTGGAAAATAATCGTACTCGATAGCGTAACCCGGACGAAACATTTTTGCGTTCTCAAAACCAGGGATTAATTTTAAAGCTTTTTGCTGTACATCAACCGGTAAAGAAGTTGAGAATCCATTTACATAAATTTCTACGGTATCCCAACCCTCGGGCTCAACAAATAACTGGTGTCTGTCACGTTCAGAAAAACGCGTAATCTTATCTTCAATGCTTGGGCAATATCTCGGACCCAACCCTTGAATTCTTCCGGAGTACATAGGCGACTTTTCGAAACCAGTCCTTAAAATATCATGCACATCCTGGTTAGTATATGTAATATGGCAGGGAACCTGTTTTTTTACCTTTCCACCATTAGTTGAAATGAACGGCGAAGTATTGTCAAGATAAGAAAATTTATCTATGGCAACATCGCCTTCCTGTTCTTCCATTTTAGAATAATCCAAAGAACGTCCATCAATTCGTGGAGGTGTTCCGGTTTTCATTCTACCGTTTTCAAAACCCAATTTTACGAGTTGTTCAGTAATTCCGTATGAAGCAGATTCACCACTTCTTCCTCCTCCAATTTGTTTTTCTCCTAAGTGAATTAATCCATTTAAAAAAGTTCCGTTAGTTAATACAACTGCTTTGGCTTTAAATTCCAAACCCATTCCTGTAACAACACCTTCAACTCTTTTACCGTCTTTTGAAATGATCAATTCGCGGCACATGTCCTGCCAGAAATCTACGTTTGGCGTTTGCTCCAACATTTCTCTCCAGGTAGTGGCAAATAACATGCGGTCGTTTTGCGTTCTCGGACTCCACATAGCGGGTCCTTTTGATCGGTTGAGCATCCTGAATTGTATAGCTGACTTATCTGAAACAATTCCGCTATATCCACCTAATGCATCTATCTCGCGAACAATTTGGCCCTTTGCAATGCCACCCATAGCCGGATTACAACTCATTTGAGCAATGGTTTGCATGTTCATGGTAAGTAATAACACTTTTGAGCCCATGTTAGCAGCAGCAGCAGCAGCCTCGCAACCTGCGTGACCGGCACCAACTACTATAATATCATATTGTGACTGCATTTAATTTAATATAATCTGTTTATCCATTGGATAAATATTCATTAAGATTCGACCCGTTAGATAATTCATATTTGACAAAAACTCATTACCGGGTTTTACATGTCTGTTTATTAAGCTCTCGGTGGTAGCTACTATAACTACGCCAACAACTCCTGCCGTAGCTCCTGCGGCAGAATACAATAGTGCCGCACCATTATTTGCTTTAACTGTTATAAATTCCGCAATCTGTCCCGGCTTTATTCTATCGTTATATCTTACTGTGGTTGCTGAATCGATCTTGATCTTAACGTTCTTATTTTTTGTATCTATTATTAAATACTTACTTCTCTTGAACGAATACATTGAATCGTTAATATTGAGTCTTCTGGTTAAAGTGTCTTTGATGTTATTAAACACAATGACCTGATCTTTTAACCTGGATTGTTTAATTAGCTTTACCTGGTTTTCGGATGCATAGTAAATGTCGAACAATAAGATTAAGGTGGTGTCTTGTTTTGAAAAACTCTTTAATTTATAAGAGTTACCATTTAGCTCTTTTGTTTTTGTTTTTAATAGATGAGTTGCACTTACTAAAGAAACGTCTGAATTTCCACTTGTGATCTGTATAACACCCATAAAAAGCAAGCGCGTGGTGTCAATATTATCTTCCACGTAATAATCAAACCCTATAGCGTAATTGTGCTTAACGGCTGACCTTTGAACTATTTCGCTTCTTTGTGAAAACGAATAAAAATGAATTGAAAGAACGAGGACAAAAAAGAGGCTTCTAATCATTAAATCATATTTAATTTAGCCAATAATTCGTCGCGGTATGAACCACCAATTGGAATTACTTTTTTGTTTTCTTCAAGCACAACTGTTTGATTTTCAATTGTTTGTATTTTATCAATGCGTGCAATGAAAGAACGGTGAACGCGGATGAAATCTCCATTGTTTAGCTTTTTCTCAATATCTTTCATGGTTGAATGAATAGTATAGCGCGTATACTGTGTGTTTAGCACCACATAATCTTTCAATGCCTCTACATAAAAAATATCCTTAAGATTTACTTTTACCAAACGGCTGTTTGATTTTACGAACAAAATATCCTTTGCTGCTTCGTCTTTGTTCTCTACCAAAGAATATAAGAAATCGCGTTCTTTTTGTACCTCTGTATCTTTTTTGTGCTTGTACAAAGCCATTTCAATGGTTGAATGCAGATCGATCTCTTTAAATGGTTTTAAAATATATCCATAAGGTTCGGTGATCTTTGCTTTAGCCAGGGTGCTTTCATCGGCATAAGCCGTTAAAAATATTACCGGTATGTTATAGTCTTTTTTGATCGTTTCGGCAACGTCAATTCCTGTCATTGGCCCTTTGATCATAATATCCATCAATACAATGTTAGGCTCAAGATCCACAATATTTTTAATGGCATCTGCGCCATTATTGCTAATACCTAAAACATTATATCCCAACTTTTTTAAGCTGTTTTGAATGTCTTTGGCAACGATGCTTTCGTCTTCTACAATGTAAACATTGATGTTGTTGTTCTCCATAATTTATTTATTAAATTCTATACTAAAAATTGTTCCTTTGTTTCTGTTTAATTTTAGAGTCCCGCTAATCTGCTCCACCAAAGTGTCTACAAGCTGCAGCCCCAATGTTTGAGTATTTTTTATATCAATATTTTCAGGGATTCCAACACCGTTATCTCCTACTTCAATTTTCACTTTATTTTTATCAACCCTCAAAGTTACAAAGATTATTCCATCCCTATTATCAGGAAATGCATATTTTAATGAATTTGATATAATTTCGTTGATAATTAGCCCGCAAGGTATGGATGCATCAAGGTTTAGGTACAAATCATCCAAAGTTAAAATTAATCTGATCTTCTTGGTATTGATAGAGTAGGTGTGGACCAGGTTTTTTGATAAAGTAGTAACGTATTCCGAGAAATTAACAGATTCGAAATTCTTGGTTTGATAAAGGCTTTCGTGAATAAAGGCCATCGATTTGATGCGATTCTGGCACTCTTTCAATAGATTTAGGGCATAAGAATCTCTCACATAAGAGGACTGAAGATTAAGGATGCTGGATATTACCTGCATATTGTTTTTTACACGGTGATGAACCTCCTTTAAAAGCACATCTTTTTCCTTCAAAGATTGGGTGATCTTTTCTTCGTTCTTCTTATTTTCAGTAATATCAAAACCTATTCCTGATATTTCCATCACGTTGTTATGAGTGTCTTTGATAGGATATAAAATGATTTGACGGATGATCTTTTTACCCGACCGCTGTGTTCTTTCTGATATAAATTCTACCTGTTTTCCCTGAAAAGCAAGGCTATATTTTTCGTCCCAGATAGAGTGGTACTCCAATGTTTTATTGGAACGCATGCTTTTTCCTATTTCAGGATAATAGCCATACAGGTCGTAAATAGAATTCGCATAATTTTGATTGAATGATGAAAGCTTAAGATCTTTACTGATGGTCCACATGAGTTGATCACCACTTTCGAAAATAGCCTTCAGCTTTGCCGATTGTTCAAGGATCTTGTTTTCATTCTCAATACGCTCGGTTATATTTTGCGCTATAACTGATACTTCAACCACCTCGTTATTTAAGAAGATGGGATATAAATAAACTTCTCTGAAAACATCCACATGATCAATGCTACTTTTGTGTACAAATACGTGAGGTTTTCCTTCAAGCACAAGATTATATTTGTCAACCCAAAAAGCTTTCATTTCCTTGCTTTGAATGGTTTCTAAAACAGAAATTGTTTTATGATCCTCTAATTTATTTTTAGAAACGTTGTTCTTAATCAGATTAAGATAATTTTTGTTGTAAGAGGTGAGTTCCAGTTTTTTATTAACTGTCCAGATCAGATGATCTCCACTTTCGAAAATAGCTTTTAATTTGGCCGACTGGTCGAGGATCTGTTGTTCAAACCGTTTGTTTTCTGTTATATCATGCGCCAAACAAGCAACTTCAATGATCTCATTATCAAAGTTCCTTACCGGATTAAAATAAATTTCCTGGTAAGTATCTTCGCCGTTAGCATTTATTTGCTTCTTTTCGAGTTTTAAGGAATTCCCGGCAAATACTTTTTTATAAATAGTGTACCAGAGTGTTTTATATTCTACCTGTTTCCTTTTAGGAATGAGTGCGTGCAGTTGTCTGTTTAATTCGGGATCAACGCCGTAATTCTGTTTGAAAACACCGCTGAAATTACTGTTGAAAGAGGTGGCTCTGAAATCTTTATCTACGGTCCAGATCAAATGCGATGAGCTTTCGAAAATGGACGTTAATTTTGCAGCCTGATTAACCGATTCATTCTGCAAAAATCTCAGTTCTGTAACATCATTAGAAATGCAGGATATTTCTTCAACAACACCGTTTTTTAAAATAGGGTGTAAAAATATTTGTCGGTATAATGTGTTCCCGTCGGAGTCTAATTGTTCGGTTGTAAACTCAATACTGGTACCTTTTTGAAATACTTCGTCATACTTTTTTATCCACCATTCATGGTACTCTTTACCAACTTTGGTTTTTTGTGGCTTATATATTTTCTTATCAAGCGTTGGTTTTACCTCGTATACTTTATACATGGCGTCCGAAAAATTGGTGTTGAATGAGGTAAAGAAATAATTTCTGTCAACGGTCCAAATTAATTGCTTTCCACTTTCAAAAATAGCGTGCAGTTTTGCCGATTGTTCTAGTATTTTTTGTTCTGAATGTCTTCTTTCGGTTGTATCGTGCCCAATAATTGCAATTTCATTTATTCTACCGTCGGCACTGCGTATGGGGTGTAAAAATATTTCACGATAATAGGTCTTACCTTTTGAACTGACATTTTTTATTTCAAAAAACTCAACCTTGTTATCTTTCTTAGTATTGAAAAAGTTCGTATAAATTTCTTTCCAGAAGTTTAATCGTGAATCATCTTTCCTGTTTTTGCCTACTTCGCCAATATATTGTCCTCTTTTTAATTTATGATTGAAAATATTAAAAATATAATTATAATAGTTCTCATTAAAAGAAGTGATCTTCAGATCTCTGTCAACGGTCCAGATAAGATGAGAGGTATTATTAAAGATAGCCTCATATTTGGTTGTTTGTGTTACCAATTCATGCTGTATCTTTTGGCGATAGTTTATTTCCTGTGTTAATTTTTTATTCGTTTCTTCTGCTACTTCTGCTCTCAGTATTTCTTTGGATAATTGCTTTTGGGAAGATACGTTTGAAATAATGGTTTGTGCACAGGGTTCCCCGTTGTAGATAAAAGGCACTGTTTTTAACTCAACTTCAATGATCCTTCCTTTGACCGTTTTTATCTGGTAAGTTGCAAAATCAGGTGTTTCTTCGCCCTGTATTGCTTTTGCCATTCTAGTGAGTGCTTGTTCCTGATGCTCAGGCAAAATAAAATTGATAAGATCTTTTCCGACCAGTTTTTGTGGATCTTTTTCTTCTAAAATATTGGCCGCCGTTTTATTACTGTATAAACATTTTCCTTTATGAATAAAGATGCCTATTGGAGATGCGTCCAATAAATTCTTATAATTATTCCATTTTTGTTCAAGTTCAAGTTGTGTATGCCTTTCTTTGGTAATATCGCGGCTAATACCTAAAACAAATTTAATTTTTCCCTTATCATCGTATATTGGCGAGTAATTGTCCTCAAGCCAGATAAGTTTTCCCGACTTTGTTTTATATTGAAAAACACTGTTCGTATATTTTAATTTATTGGTCTTTTGAAGTCGGCTAATATCCAGTTCAAATTTCTTATATCCTTTACGATCAACCACCATGGTATCCGCCAGGTGCGGGTTATTATAAAATTCTTCTTCGGTATATCCCAGTATTTTTTTTATACTTGGACTGATGTAAATATATTTTGGCTTTGGATGGTAAGTGTAAAAATAGATGAGATCATTAGCGTTCTTCGTAATTAATTCGAGGTTGTTTTTTGATTCGGTTAATTCCTCTCTGAACTTAACGCGCTCTGAAACATCTGTAAATACAGTCTGTATGGCATTTTCGCCATTAAAAATAACGGCATTTGATTTTACTTCCAGATCAACTATCTCGTTCTTAGCATTTTTTATTTTAAGTTCAAAAGGAATGAATTCTTCTCCCTTAAAGATCTTAAGTGAATTTTCTTTAATACGTTGATGATATTCGGGTAGCAAAAAATCAAAAATAGAGTAGTCTGTTATCGACTTTTTAATTGCTGCATTTGGTTTTATTATTTTTAATGCAACTTTATTAATGAATAATATTTTTGATAAAGAAAAAATCACTACCCCGATAGGTAGATCATCTAAAACAGCAATTAATGCATTATCGTTGCTATTACCGGTTTTAGGTTCATTAGTAACGACAGACGATTTTTTACTACTCTTCGTCTGTTTTTTCATCTTTCTTTTTTTCCTTATCCAGTAAGATCGTTTTATCCGGCTTTTTGTTATAAATAGACGAATAATCCCTTAAACTTTCTTCATAGGTTGGTTCCACTTTAATTCCCTGAAACTTCACTTCAATATCGTTCTCATAAAATATGGTCAGGTAATTAAATCCTATTTCATCATAAAATTTCCAGTCATTTTGTTTCATACCACCAGTATAAACACCTTGTGCCATTTTCCGGCCATTTTCATAATACCAGGTATGCTGCCCGTCTTCATCACCATTCAGGAACTTGCCTTCAAAACGTAATTTTTCTTTTGGCATGTAATAGCGCTTCCATAAACTATCAGGCTTATCATTTACATATTTTCCTATTTCCTTATACTCAGGAGTTTCATAAATCCATAAACCTTCCTGCATATCTTCAATAAATTCTCCTTTGGTTAAAATTTTTCCATCTTCGGTATATTCGGTCATGATACCATCGCGTTTATTATCAATGTATAATTCTTCCCGCATCAAAGCACCGTTTTCATAGAACCATTTCCATTCGCCCTGTGCACGACCTTTTTTATCATATTTTCCTTTTTGTTCTACTTGTCCGTTAGGATAATAAAATATCCATTCGCCAATTCGTTTATCATTAGCATATAAACCTTTTCCTCTGAATTCACCTGAATTATGATATTCTGTCCATATACCAATTCTGTTTCTTAAACTATCAACTGCTCCGTAATCTGTTTTTATCCCTTCCAAATAAACAATTGCAGAATCGGGAACGGCATGATTACGGCAAACATATTTTTTAATCATCACATCACTTGTATCATCACGTGCAACAGGTAATGAATCACACATATATTTTTGGCGGTAATGATAATGTGTACCCACAGGCATTCCATTGATATAACCACCTTCATATTTCATGGTACCATCTTCGTAAAAGTCTCTATATACATCCAACTTTGCTAATTCAGGTGCATTTTTTACCTGTTTACCATTATTGAATTTTTCGGTATTAGTTAAGTTCCCTTTGCTATCATACGTTTTTACATAGCCATCCACTACATCATCCTTATACTTTTTTTCTTCTTTTAATTTACCGTCTTCATAAAATTCTTTCCACACACCCTGTTTCTTACCGTTTTCGTCTTTACGATTCAAACGATCAACACTGGCTAAAATACCACCCTGATATTTCATGATCGAAATGATAAGCGAGTCTTCTGAATATTCATAAGCTAAGCCATCAGGTTTACCTTTAACATAAGGAGTTACTAATTTTGTTTTTCCTGAAGGATAATAAACATAAGAATTACCTTGTTTAATATCATTTACAAAAGCTTCCTTACCGGATACTCGCTCATTGGTATCATAATTAAAAGTATATCCATTTTTTTTACCTTCAAGATAATTAACAGCTTTAGTTATCTTTCCCCTTTCAGAGTAAAATTTCCAGGTACTATCCAACAAAAAATTCTTACGATTTCCTTCTATCTTTATTTTACCGTTTTTATAGTAATTCTTCCAATAACCATCTGCTTTACCATCACGCATCGTTCCTTCAGATGATTTTGTACCATTATCATAAAAAAACGTATTGTAACCGTTGGGATTAGTTACCTGACCAAATGATTGCTGAACAACAAAAAGTACAAGAAAAAAAAGAAAATATTTTTTTATTAAGTTCACGAATAATATCTATTAATCTTCTAATTTAAAGTTTATAATTCAAAAATTAAAATTTAGTTTATAGTCCGAATTTAGCCGATAATTCAAGCATTTTTTCAATTGGCTTTTTTGCTTTTTCTATCATTTCATCACTCATTGTTAATTCAGGTTCTTCATATTTTAATGCCACATAAATTTTTTCAAGTGTATTTAATTTCATGTAGGGACAATCATTACATGCACAACTATTATTCGGCGGTGCCGGAATAAATGTTTTACCCGGACTGGCTTTTTGCATTTGATGAATTATACCTGTTTCGGTTAATACAATAAATTCCTGTGCCTCCGATTTTTTACTGTAATTTAAAATAGCCGTTGTACTTCCAATAAAATGTGCATGCTCTAAAATAGGAGCTTCACATTCAGGATGAGCTAATATCAAAGCATTGGGGTGTTGGGCTTTTAATTTTATGAGTTTTTCAAGACTAAATATCTCATGAACCATACAGCTCCCATTCCATAATACCATATTACGGCCCGTAATTTTATTGATATAAGCTCCTAAATTCTTATCCGGTGCAAAAATGATCTTTTGGTCCTTAGGAAATGATTCCACAATTTGAACGGCATTTGTAGACGTTACGATGACATCTGAGAGAGCTTTGATATCTGCCGTACAGTTTATGTAGGTTAACACTACATGATCAGGATGAGCGGCTTTAAATGCGGCAAATTCATTTGGGGGACAAGAATCGGCTAAAGAACATCCTGCTTTAAGATCCGGGATGAGTACTTTTGTTTTTGGATTAAGTATTTTAGCTGTTTCGGCCATAAAATGTACGCCGGCAAATAAAATAATGTCGGCCTGTGTTTTTTCGGCTTGCTGAGCAAGTCCTAAACTGTCTCCAATATAGTCAGCAATGTCTTGAATATCAGCATCTTGATAGTAGTGAGCAAGGATGATGGCGTTCTTGGTTTTCTTAAGATGCGAAATCTCTTTGAACAAATCAAGCGCCGGATCAATTTTTTTTTCGAGATAACCTTTTTCTAAATTCATTATAATATTATAATACTTTTTTAAAATTTTAAATTATGGTTATTATATATAGGCTGTTTGTACTGTGTAAAAATAAGCTTTTGTTCACTAGGTTTTATGGTAATTTACAGTCTATTAACATTTATTAAACGCTAGGATAGTTTACAATACTTTGGTTATTAGATTTATAGCCTGTAATGAACAAAACAGTTAATAACCAAAACAGTTTAAAACTAATGGTGTTATTAGCTACAAATTTTGTGGATAAAACTGTACAAACAACCTAATACTTTTTGAAAGTAAATTTTGTTGGGTAAAAAATTACACTAAGTAAATTAGCTATTAACAAAAGCTTAATTAATTACATAAACTTATTAACGATAAATTTAATTATACACAGTAATTTTGTTAATTAGCGCTATAGATAAACCACTCATTTTCAGCGCATGTTGTTATGAGTGTTAATTAACGTTGATTACAAACTATTAACAAAACTTTGATTTACAATCTTTAATTACTTAGATAAGCCCTATATTAATGTTTACGGCAACAACTACAAACAAATAAAATTCATTATGGCAACAAAAATAGCAATAGGAAGCGATCATGCAGGATTTGAGTTAAAAGAAGTTTTAATTACTTATTTAAAACAAAAGGAAGTAACCGTAAGCGATAAAGGGTGTTATAGTTTGGAAAGAGCAGACTATCCTGACGCAGCTCACGCTGTAGCAACGGCCGTTGTTAATAATGAAGTTACATTTGGTATATTAATGTGTGGTAGCGGTAATGGTATTAATATGTCGGCCAACAAGCATAAAGGAATAAGAGCAGCTTTATGCTGGAATTCTGACATTTCGGCGCTATCGCGCCAACATAATGATGCCAACATTTTAACATTACCGGCAAGATACATCTCTATCGAAGAGGCTAAAAAATGTGTTGACGCATTTTTAACCGAACAATTTGAAGGTGGTCGTCATGCAGACAGAATTAAAAAAATAGATTGCTAGATTCAGCTTATATATTTGGAATCAGAAAAGAAAGGATACTAAATATAGCCTTTTATACATTTATAGGGATAATTCTGTTAAACAGGATATGTTTATTATATACAATTAATATTGATTGTATAGACAACGATCAGCCTATCATGTGGCTTGGAGCTAAACACTATTCGAAAGGCTTGTTTTACGAACCTAGATTTTACGGACAAGATTATAATACCATGATGGAGGCCTTATTTGCTGTACCATTTATAAAATTGGGAGTTCCGGTTTACTTCGCTGTTCCTATTGCTACCCACATCCTGTTCTTGATTCCTTTTTTATTTACGGCAATTTATTTGTTTCTAAAAAAGCATAAGGAGCAGGCTGTTTTGGTATTGGCTATTTTATTATGTATGCCAACAGGTTATGATATCATGAATTCCATACCCCGGGGTTTTGTAACGGGCATGTTCTTTACGGTATTATTTGTTGTTAGTTTGTTAAATACAAAAAACTATGCATGTATTATGATCAACACGTTTATGGCTTATGTTGGTTATTTGGTAAATCAAAATTCTGTGTTGGTGAGTGCTCCATTCTTGTTTTACTTATTTCTGCTTAATTATAAGGATAAAAAATACTATGTATATGCTGTTATAGGATTATTGTTTGCCCTGCCTGTTGATTATTGCTTGAACCATTTTTATAAAATTCACCCCGACTATGTTTTTTATCCGGCAAATAATGTTTTTTCTCTGGATTATTTTAAAGATGCTGTTTCCCATCTGGATCAACGATTTGCACACATTAGTGTTTTTATAGAAGAAAAATCGGTTTTAATGTTGATGCTCTTTGTTACTATAGGATATCTGTTATTTAAAAAGAACAGGAAACTCTTTTTTGCTTTCTTGGTATTTATTGCCGTGCTTCTTGTTTCGTTCTTTTCAAGCAAAGTAAGCGATGGTATTGTGTGGCCCTTTTATTCGTATAGTAGAATGTATTTAGGAATTCCGATCATTATTTACTTACTGCTAATTGGATCCGGAATTGATCTAAAAAAAACCGCTTATATTTTAATTCCTGTGGTTTTGCTTTTCTCACTATATAAAACGGCAATTTTTAAAAAGCAAATAGCCTATCATACCCAGGAAAAAATGTGGGGACACGTGCATTTAAATACACTGAATGAAATACTGGAGGCTACTACAAAATACAAAGACAAATGTAAAGAAATTGGGGTTAAAGATTTTGTGATCATAAATAGCGTATGGCACGACGACGAGTTGAATTATGCCGGCCCTGCCATTTTTGATGATTTCCCAAATACATTTAAACCTTCGTTTGAAAGACGTACCTGGAGAATACAGGAGGAAAAAATAAAAAGACCTTCTCAGTTTGTTATTTACACAGCTGATTACGATTTTGATAAGACTGCCAAAGAAAAATATCAGCACATTGATATTACGCGTCTGGACGATTATGGCTTATTTTTGATCAGGAACAACAAGCTAACAACAGTAGCCTTTGTTAGATCTATTGATGCAACCACAGAAGGATTTTAGACTCCTTTTGACCCAAGAGCGCTAATTCTTTTTGAAATTACTTTCTTAACCATTTGATAACATTGAATTCATGTAAAAACAACATTCGAAAGATTACTTCGCTTTCGTTAATAATAATTTTACATGAAAAAAACATTTACTTTTCTTTCAGCTATTTTTTTGTTTACAAATGGCTTACTGTCTCAGGAGAATCAAAGTTTATCTAACGATAGTATTTTAAAGGAGCTGTTAGCGCTAAAACACGATGTGCAAGAGCTTAAAAAACCAAAAAACAAATTAGGTTCTGGATTTAGCTATAAGTTAGGGATAGGATTCACCACACCGGATAGTTCTTATTCAGTAAATATCAGATTCAGAATGCAAAACCGGTTTTTAATGAATACGGTAAGCGAAGAAGATTTTTCACCTTCCAGCTGGGAGGCTCGTGTGAGAAGATGCCGTTTAAGTTTTGCGGGTCATATGTTAAATCAAAAATGGAATTATTACATGCAGTTGTCTTTTTCAAGGGGTGATATGGATTGGAGCGATGCAGATGCATCCACACAAAACACCAGTCCAAATATTGTTCGGGACGCGATGATCTTTTATAGACCAATGAAAAGCTTACAATTAGGATTTGGACAAGGTAAATTACCCGGAAACAGGCAGCGCATCACATCATCCAGTCAATTACAGTTTTATGACAGGTCTATTGTAAACGCAAACTTTACTCCGGACCGTGATTTTGGATTTTTTGTAAACTATACAGCACATTTAGGAAAAACATTTACCGTATTAACAAAACTTGCAGCAACCAGTGGTGAAGGAAGAAACTCGGTAAGCAGTAACACCGGTTTAGCATATACAGGCAGAATAGAACTGTTGCCATTAGGAACATTTACTGATGGAGGCGATTATTATGAAGGAGATCTGGCTCGTGAACCTAAACCAAAGATATCTATTGCCGGAGCCTACCATTTTAATGACCTGGCCGTAAGAACCGGCGGGCAATTAGGCAAAGATCTATTAGCCACTAGGAGCTTTAATGTGTATATGGCCGATTTTGTGTTCAAATATAGAGGAATTGCGTTAACCGCCGAATATGTAAGAAGAGACACCGATGGATCGCCTTTAGTGTTGGGAAGCGATGCAAAAACCAAAACAATTGTTACCGGTGACGGTATAAACACACAATTAAGCTATTGCTTTAAAAACATGTTCGAAATAGCAGTTCGTCATTCATTGGTAAGTCCTCATAACGACCTTTTATCCAAGGTTAGAGAAAATGAGCAATATGGTATTGGCGTTTCAAAATACCTGAATAAGCATAAGCTGAAAGTGCAAGCAAATGTATTCTATAACAGAGAGAGAGATCTTAGCAAGCAGGAAGAGCATAACAAGTACTTTTTTGGCGTTTTACAGATAGAATTAGGAATTTAAACACCAGAACTTAACATTAACTTAACATTGTCCAAAACAATAGGGGTTACTTTTACCAAAAAAATTTATGGCAACTTCTTTAATTATCTTTTTAGTCATCTGCTTACTATTAGCATGTACTTTCGAATTCGTAAATGGCTTTCACGACACAGCAAATGCTGTAGCAACTGTAATATATACAAACTCAATGAAACCAACCACCGCTGTGGTATATAGCGGCTTATTAAATTTTATTGGAGTATTAACGGGTGGAATAGGGGTAGCAATGGGAATTGTAAACCTATTGCCAATGGAAGTTTTAGTTGATAGCAATGTGTATCATGGTATTGCTATGATCCTGGCATTATTGCTTTCGGCCATTATCTGGAATTTAGGGACCTGGTATTTTGGATTACCGGCTTCAAGCTCGCATACCCTGATTGGATCTATTTTAGGAATTGGCCTGGCGTTTTATTTTTTACCCGGTAGTGTTGGTGGAAGCGCCGTAAACTGGGATAAAGCAAAGGATACTGGTTGGGCTTTATTGATCTCTCCTTTTGCAGGCTTTGCAGCATCTATTGTGATCATGTTTATTTTCAAGCGCTTTGTAAAGAATGATCTGTTTTATAAAGAACCGATCCCTGGCAAAACGCCGCCAATTGCCATTAGAATGTTACTTTGGTTAACCTGTGGTTTAGTAAGTTTTTTCCACGGACAAAACGATGGGCAAAAAGGTGTTGGTTTAGTAATGATGATCTTAATTGCTATTATGCCCGCTTATTTTTCGCTGGATAGTGAAATAAATTTACAAAGCATCAATGCAAATACCTCTGTTATTGAAAAAATAATTTCAGCAACCGATACAACACAGTTTGGTAAAGAAGAGTTTAAAAATTTTTACGCCATAAAAAAACACGCACAACATTTTGCTGAAGCTACCGCAGGAAAAGCTTATGCAGAAGGCATTGGCGCAACGGAACGTTTTGATTTACGTAAAGACATTGTGAAAGTAACTAAAAGCGCCGAAAAATTATTGAAGAGCGAGAACGTCGCTATTTCTAAAGCTGATGCAAAAGCCCTGAAAGTTGAAATTGATGCCGCAAAAAAATTAGTAGAATTTGCACCGTCATGGGTAATCATTATGATCTCAATTTGTTTGGGATTAGGAACCATGATCGGGTGGAAACGTATCGTAAAAACGATCGGAGAAAAGATCGGAAAACAACACATGAGTTATGCTCAGGGGGCATCAGCCGAGATAGTTGCCGCTATTGGTATTGGAGTAGCTACAGCCTACAAAGCGCCGGTTAGTACAACGCACATGTTAAGTTCAGGTATCATGGGAAGTATGGTGGCTAAAAAAGGATTAAAAAACCTGCAACGCAGCACAATCACTAATATTTTGCTTGCCTGGGTATTGACTTTGCCTGTAACTATTATTTTATCAGGTGGACTATTCCTCTTATTCAGAGCGATCTTATAATTTCAGAAAAATTTAAAATTAGTTTTAAGCCCCGGTTACTCCAATTGTGATAGGGGTTTGTTTTTAATTAAAGAAAAGATAATAAATTAACTATGTATGAGATTGCTTCACTTCGTTCGCAATGACGAAAGACTAAAACTCGCTGATGTAAGAAAGTAATTCTTTATTCTCGCTGATCCAGATAACCAAGCTATTATTGCGAGGAGGCAGCTCTAATTTCTGACAAATACGCGAACGGTAATTTTCTACGGTTTTTTCTGATAAAAATAAAAGTTCCGAAATTTCTTTAGAGGTTTTATTCTGGCTTACTAATTTCAATGTTTTCAACTCGGCTTGACTCAGTGTTTTTAAACCTTCAACCAATTGTTGCTTTTTCTTGTCTTCAATAGATAGTTCACCATGATAAGGTAGCATGGCAGTGCCAATATAAGTTTCACCATCTGCTACCGTGTTTACACAGTCCATAATTTCATCTACGGCATTATCTTTTAAAATGTAACCCATGGCCCCGGATAGCATGGCGTTTTTGATCATTTCCTTTTCCTGGTACATGGTGAGGATAATAATTTTTGTAGTAGATTGTTCTTTAATAACATGCTTACAAACATCCAAACCGTTTGCTTCAGGCATATTAATATCAAGTATAGCAATATCCGGCTTTTCTTTTAAGATGCCTTCAATCGCCTCGGCGCCATTATGGCACTCAATGATCTTTACTTTAGGGAAAGAATGTTGCAAAAGATCCATAAGCCCTTTCCTAAAAATGGGATGATCGTCAGCAATTAAAAGCGTTTTTACTTTGCTCATTCTAGGCGTTGAATTTTAGCGTTAATTTAAAACTTTTATTTGTTTTATCCTCAAAATTCACACTTCCGTTAATAATTTTTGCCCTTTCCCGGATCGACAATAACCCTAAGCCATTTTTTTGTTTATGCGAAATACCAATGCCGTTATCCTGATAAACAACCACAAATTCACCATTTTTTTCTGTTATAGACGTTTTTAAAGCGCTTGCTTTAGCATGTTTGATGGTATTGTTGGTACACTCCTGTAAAATACGATAAATGTGTGTTTTAGTTTGAATGGGCAAAGTTTCTACTTGTTCGGTCACATCAAAACTGCATTCTATTTTTGTGGAGGATTGGATATTTTCCATCAACCGGGCAATAGATCTAACCAGGCCTATCTTTTCTAAGTAGGAAGGATAAAGATTTTTGGAGATCTCGCGGGTCTGTTCTATCACTCTTGATAATTCTGTTTCCAGGCTTTTATCATCCTGATTATTTTTTGAAACAGCGATCCTGGTTTTTATGATCGATAAGGATTGTCCTATATCATCATGCAAGTCCATGGCAATTCGTAAACGGTCTTCTTCAATATTTTCTATAAGTTGCCGGCTGAAAGACGCCTGTTTTTCTCTGATCTTTAATGAATATAAATAATATACAGAGCTAATGACTAAGATCAAAACAATGAGCGCAATACCTATCGACAGCCATTTAAAAAAACGCTCATCCTGATTTTTTTGTTCAAGCAGCAAATATTTTGATTTTTCCTTCTCAAGTTCGATCTCTTTTTTCTGAACATTATATTTTAATTGTAATTCCTGTATGATCTTACCGTTTAGCGTTTGCTCGGAACTGTCTTTTATTTTTCGGTATGCTAAAAAGTGTTCTAATGACTCTTTATATTTTTTTTCTGATCGTTCAATTCTATAATAAAATAAATTGTAGGTTGCTTCAGCTTCCAGGTTTTTAGTTTTTTCAATTATTTCTTTAGCGTTTGCAAGCTCTTTTCTGGCATCATCGTTTCGGTTAAGCCCAATTAAAACCTCCACCTTTCCTAAATAAGCACTTGTTAATTCAAGATCCAAGGCATGGTTTTTCATAACATTGATAGCCGAATCTGAATAAGATAAAGCCATTTCCGGATTCCCCGAATTATTAAATGCCGAGCCCAAATTAGCAAAAGCACTAGCTAATTCTCTTGGGTGGTTATTTTCACGTGCATAATGAATAACCTCGTCAAATATTTTCAGGGCTTCTTTTATCCTTTTTTGTTGCACATAAATTAAACATATATTAATTTGAAAATGACTGGCCAGGTTCTTATCGTTTTCTTTTTTGGCAGTGGCTAAACCTTTTTCAAAATCAATAAGAGCATCATCCACCTGATCAGTATATAGCTTTATCAACCCCAAATTATTTCTAAACACTGATGGGTAATGTGTTATGCCATGAGCCTCAGAAAAAACCAGACCCTCCAAATACAATTTAGCAGCGGCTTGTAACTCGTTTTTTGATTCCTTGATGATACCAATTAAGTTTAGCAACTCCATGTAATTTTCGTTGTCTTCCGTTTTTTTTGCCTCGTCCAATAAAACAAATAATTGCTGTTCTGCATCATCATTGATTCCCTGTTCGTAATCCATGAATATGATGCGAACATTCGCTAGTGTCTCAATATGTTTGTTTTTTGTAGCGCGCGCACTAATGATGGCTCTTTGCAAATATGATTTTGATCTTTCAATATTACGTGTGTAATAAAAATAATTTCCATAGTATAAATAAACCTCAGAAACAGCTTTTTTTTGATCTGTTTGTGAAGCTTTGAGGATTGCTTTTTGACCGGTAATAAATAATTTGGTGGAATCGTAGTAAGAGGCTTCTTTCACATCTTTGAGCAGTTTGGTGATTTCTACGTCATACTGGGAAAAGCTAATGGAGATTGATCCAAAAAGTAAAATAAAAAGAATAAGTATTTTTTTGGCCGGCATGATAACGTTACGATTAGTCATATCAAATATATTATTTTTTTATGACGAAGGCTACGTGTTTATTAAGCGCGTATAGCTTAGCAGCACTTTAAAAACAAAATCTAAATCTTTTAAAGGGCTAGCCCTCTTCTGTGGAATAGGGTGATACTATAAATTTGAAAATGTAATGAAGCTTGAAGGATAATAAAATAACCACACTATAAAAGGAATCACTATCATGAAAAAAATATTACTAATTTGTATTTTATCTTTATATTCTTTTACCGCCATCACTCAGGTAAATTTGAATTTCGAAACGGGTAATTTTACAGGATGGACTGGCCGTGTTGGTAACACCAATACAGGGGGACAAATGTTAGCGGTTGGTTCGCCTACCATTTGGACAATGGGTGTCAATTCCAGTATCTGGAACCAATCTTATCATACAATAACAACCGGCGCAGGTACCGATCAGTTTGGCGGATTTCCCATAGTGGCACCGGGAGGAAGCTACTCAGCACGGTTAGGTGGCTCAGGCCCAAATGTGAATAATGGCGGCGGTTGTGGTGGCTCGCCTACAGACTATACGTGCCCGATACACCCGGGTTATGTTGGTCCGGCAATTCCTCCATTCTCAGGCGCCGAATCATTGGAACAAAGTTTTGTGGTTACAAGTGCGAATTGCATTGTAAATCTTCAGTATGCTGCCGTATTTAACAACGGTAGTCATAGTGGAGCGGGAGCAACTGTAAATCCATTCTTCAGAGCAGAAGTTTTAGATGCGGGTGGAGCATCTATTAGCAATTGTTTAACTTATACATTCGTTCTTAATAAATCAGCACTTCCTTCCGGAGCAGCACAATCTCCATCAACACCCTGTTATTATCCGGCACCATCAACCAGTTCAGTAGTAGTTTATATGCCATGGCAAAGAAAAATATTTGATCTGACGGCTCAAATAGGACAAACAGTTACTGTTAAATTCACTTCCGGCGGATGCGATGAAGGTGGACATTTTGGTTACGCTTACATAGATGCTTCATCAGGACCAAAAGATCTTATTCAGTCAGGAGGCTCAGGCTGTACAGGTCCAAAAGTATTAACAGGCCCAACACAGTATGGAAGCTCTTATACCTGGGCGGGTCCCGCTGGTGGTATTACCGCGAGCTCAGCAAACCAGGCAACCGTTAATGCAACAGGAACCTATTCAATGACAGTTGGAACAGGCTCATGTGCTATTGTGTTTACAACCTTTGTCAATTTATCAAGCCCTACGATCACAGCAACATCTTCCAATCAATCTGTTTGTTCCGGAGGAAATATTTCAGGAATTAATTTCACACCATCTCCGGCAGGTTCTAGTATTGCTTGGGCAAACACTAACATTTCTGTTGGTTTAGCTGCGTCAGGAAGTGGAAGCATCAGTGCTTATACCTCTCCAACAGTTACTTCCCAACAGATTGCAGTTATTACAGCTACACCTACTTTTAGTGGCTGTACCGGTCCTGCAAAAACATTTACCATAACCATTAATCCATATCCTAATCTGGTTGTATCTGCAAATCCTACGATCACTTGTTCTTCTACAACGGCAGTATTATCAGGAACCTCTACAACATCAGGCGCTACCTATGCGTGGTCCCCTGGCGGCTCTGCGCCAACCAATTCTTCAACAACTGTATCAGCGGGCGGAACGTATACACTAACAACATCTTTAGCTGGTTGCTCTACGGTTTCCGTCGTCACCGTTAATACTAACACAACGGTTCCTAACGCCTCAGCCACCGTAAACTCTACAATAACCTGTTCGGCTAATACAACCACATTGAATGGGTCATCATCTACTTCAGGAGTAACTTATTCGTGGACTCCCGGCGGATCAACACCTACCAATTCAACCACTACGGTTTCATCGTCAGGTAATTATACGTTATCGGTAACCGATCCTTCAAATGGATGTAGAACAGCAACGGTTGTCTCGGTATCTCAAAACACAACAGCTCCGGTTGTTGCCAATGCTTCAAGCGCAGCACTAAATTGTACACTCACATCTGTAAATGCAAGCGCAACAACATCAACAACACCTGTAAGCTATAACTGGAGCGGCGCAGGAATTACATCAGCCACTAACATCAGTACGATAACCGTTAACCAACCCGGAACATATAATTATACGGTTACTAATACAAGTAACGGGTGTATAACAACAGGTTCGCAGGCAGTTACACAAAACACCACACAACCTGCAGCCACCGCCTCTTTGGCTACAGTAATAACTTGTACGAGTACGTCGGCAACCTTATCAGGTGGTCCGGCAAGTGGAGTAATTTATAGCTGGAGCGGAGCCGGTTTATCTGGCCCAACAAATTTAGCTACAGCTACAGTTACCAATACTGGAAGCTATACTTTAACAACAACCAGCACAGTTAACGGATGTACAAATACAGCAGTTGTATCTGCAACAGCTAATATCACACCACCAAACATATCTGTAAATCCTGATATAACGCTTAACTGCGCAACAGTATCAAATACTTTGAGCGGAATTTCTACAACACCGGGCGCTACATATAGCTGGACAGGCCCCGCGTCTGGCAGCCCCGCAGGCAGCACGCCAACTAATTCTACTTCTGTGGTTTCGGCTCCGGGGAATTATACCCTTACGGTTACTAATCCGGCAAATGGTTGTACAAATAGTTTGACCCAATCTGTCGGCCAAAATACTATAACACCAAATATTACTGTAGGCAGTACGCAAACCATAACCTGCGCCAGCACAACAGCTGTGTTAACAGGAAGCACAACAACGAACCCTGTTGGTTATAGTTGGACCGGACCTACAGCAGGAACACCTGCAGGAAGTACGCCTACCAATTCGAATACAACTGTAAGCGCCGGAGGTAATTATACGTTAACCTTAACAGATCCTGCAAATAGTTGTACTACAGCAGCTGTTGTAGCTATTATTCAAAACACAGTAACACCGGTAGCAACGGGTGCTGTAAGCGGTGTATTGAATTGTACATTAACCAGCGTGAATGCCAGTGCAACCACAACAATGAACCCGGTAAGTTATACCTGGAGTGGTGCAGGAATTACTTCGGCAACTAATATCAGTACAGTAACAGCTAACCAACCGGGGACATTTAATTATACTGTAACCAATACAAGCAATGGCTGTTCAACAACAGGTTCTCAATCGATCACGCAAAATACAGTTGCACCAAATGTTACTGTATCAGCAACTCAAACAATTACCTGTGCTTCACCTACAGTTTCTATAATGGGTTCTGCAAATCCATCTTCTTGTACGCCTGTATGGACAGGGGGTGCTTGTGCCGGAATAAATTCTTATACAGCATCAGCCTGTTCTCCGGGAACATATACATTAACAATTACAAACCCGGCAAACGGTTGTACTGATTCGGACATTGTGGACGTGATTCCAAGTATAGGCGTGCCTGTTGTAACAGCATCTAATAACGGTTCAATTACCTGTACAACAAATACAATAGAAGTAGTAGCTTCAACAACAGCTACTCCTGTTTCTTATTCCTGGTCTGGCCCGGGCGCAGTTACAGGAGCCGCAACAGCAAACGGAACAGTAACAGTTGGCGGTACGTATCAATGTGTTGTTACCAACACGCTAACGGGCTGTTCATCTACTATCACAACGGTGGTTTCAACAGATACAACAGTACCTACGCCACTTGCAATTACAGGCAGCACCTTAACATGTACTACTCAGACTATCGTCTTAAGTTCGACGCCAACGGGAGCAAATTATGCATATACGTGGACGGGCCCTGGGGTAATAGCAGGAAGTACGACGGATAGCCCGACGGTAGATGCAGGCGGAGATTACGCAGTAACGGTGACGAATACAGTAAACGGCTGTACCGGAACAACTACAGTTAATGCACCGACTAATACAACAGTACCAACAATGACGCTGACCCCAAGCTCGGTAACAACGACCTGCGCAGCGCCAACTGTAACACTAACAGCAAGCAGCAGTACCGATCCGGCAGCAAGTTATACGTGGACAGCACCCGGTACAGGAACACTGGATAATACCAATGTAAGTAACCCAACCGCAGGCGGCTACGGAACCTTCACGGTACAGGTAACCAATACATTAACAGGCTGCGTATCAGCCATAGAAACTGTAAGCGTAACCGCAGACGCTAATACGCCAGTACTTAATGCCACTGCAAGCAACA
Organism: Bacteroidota bacterium; assembly: GCA_040386075.1. Classification (GTDB taxonomy): domain Bacteria; phylum Bacteroidota; class Bacteroidia; order B-17B0; family Aurantibacillaceae; genus UBA4416. The sequence continues at coordinate 139,526 of JAZKGE010000008.1, read as the reverse complement.
CAACCATCTGCGATGGCAATACATCCGTATTGAGCATCACAGGAGCAGATACCTATAGCTGGAGTACCACAGAAACAGCAGGAACCATTACAGTAACCCCAACAAATACAACTACCTACACAGTAGTAGGAACCAACACCCTAAGCGGCTGTACTAATACAACCAATGTAACTGTAAATGTAACTCCAACACCAACTGTTAACATAGCAGCCAGCAGCCAGGCGATTTGTGAAGGCAACAGTGCTACACTTACATTAACAGGCGCTACAAACTACACGATCACAAACCCAAGCCAAACAACAACAAGCACGATCGTAGTAACTCCAACGGTACAAACAACCTATACTGTAACCGGAGAATCACTGGGTTGTACAAGCCCAACAGCAATAGTTACTATAGATGTAAATGCATTACCACAAATAGCAGTAACAAACCAAACTACCTGTGCAGGTATAGCAGTAACCCTTACAGCAAACAATGCCGACACCTATAATTGGATGCCAACCGGAACCGCAACCAATACACTAAGCGTAAGTCCAACAGGCAATACCACTTATAGCGTAACAGGAACCAATACATTAACAGGCTGTACATCCACACTAACCACAGCGGATGTAACCGTAAACCAGTTACCAACTATAACAGCTAACGCAAATCCGGGCACAACCTGTACAAGCGGCACAGTGAACCTGACAGCAAGTAACACAGGAACAACAGCCATTAGCAACTACACCTGGACAACCGGAAATGGGATCGACATCACCAACCAAAACCAGTCAAACCCAAGCTTCCCTGCAACAGGATTAACACCGGGCATGTATGTATATACAGTAACGGTAACCAGTACAGACAACTGCGTATCACTACCTGCCACAGCAACCCTGAATATTATTGACATCCCAAATGCGAACTTTGATCTGAGTGATCTAAGCATCTGTCAGAATGATAACGGAACGATCAGTATCAATGTACCACAATCGGGTGCCATTTATGACTGGAGCATTAACGGACAAAGCATCAACAATACCAACCCTTTAACGGTGCCAAACTCTATAACATCATCATCAGGAACCTACACCGTAAGCGTTATAGCAGGCATAGGCAGTTGCACCAACACCGCAGCAAATACCCTAACGGTAAACGCCCTGCCAACCATAGACCTTGTAAACCCAATGGTATCAGCTTGTGAGAACACAAGCGCAGGATTAGCTGTTGCTAATCCAACCACCACATACAACTACACGTGGACATACGGGAACCAAACTGTTGGTAACGGCTCTACGCTAAATGTAAATCCATTAACACAATCAAACGCAGGCAACTACACCGTAACAGTAACCGACAACAATGGCTGTCAGAATAGAACGATAGGAGCGATCGATGCACAAACCTGTGAGATATATATCCCTGAGATCTTTACACCGAACGGAGATGGGAAGAATGATGGTTTTGTGATCCGTAACATTGAGAATTATCCTGACAATAAGCTGAAGATCTTTAACCGCTGGGGTAATCTTATCTACCAGAAGGATAGTTACATGAATGAGTTTGAAGGTTATGCTAATACAGGAGATCAGGTAGGTAAGGCAAAACTACCGGCCGGAACGTATTACGTGATCCTTGAATACGGAGACAACAAAACCGAAACCTATAACGGCTATCTGTTATTACAGTATTAATAATTTATTTAAATAGAAATAAGATGAAGAATTTAAAAATAACAAACCTGTTCATTGCTTTACTAATGTTAAGCAAAGTTGTGGTTGCGCAACAGGAAACACAGCATAGCATGTATTTCTTTAATCCTGTGTTATTGAACCCGGCCTATGCAGGTAGCCAGGAAGCAATACAGATAACAGGAACAGTGCGTGACCAGTGGACAAAATTAGAGGGCGCTCCTAAAACGCAGGTGTTGTCAATTCATTCGCCGCTAAAAACAGAGAACATTGGCGTAGGATTAACCGTGCTGAATGATCAGTTAGGGATCACTAAGAACACAGGTGTTTATGCAGATCTTGCCTATAGTGTTAAAGTAAACAAGAAAAACAACCGCCTTGCTTTTGGTGTAAAATTAGGAATGGATTTCTTTAGACAGGATTTTTCAAAACTGAGAATTAATGACAATACAGACGACTTGTACATACAGGGATTTAATTATAAGAAGAATCTGTTCAATGTTGGTGCCGGTATTTACTATTATGGTAAAAGACACTACATTGGTGTATCAACACCAAGGATCATTAAAAATAAAATTGATTTAGCCTATGATCAAAAAGCTTTACAGGAAAATCACTATTACTTTTTTGGAGGAGTGGTTTTAAAATTGAACCCTGCTATTAACATGCGCCCGTCTTTTATTGTGAAATATGTCAATAACGCACCTCTATCTGTTGAAGGAAATCTATCCTTTTTGTTCTATGAAAAGTGGTGGTTAGGTTGCATGTATCGCCATAAAGCAGCTATCGGATTAAATGTGATGTATAACATTAATCAGAATTTAAGAATAGGTTATGCTTATGATTATCAAACAACGTCTTTACAAAAATTCAGTGTAGGTTCTCATGAGATCATGATTAGCTATGATCTGAGAAGTAAGGCGAAAGGATTTAAATCACCACGTTATTTTTAAGAGAAAACAGAAAAACTTACGACCGAACTATAACCCCTATTTTATGAAGAAACTTATTTTAGCAGCAATCCTATTATGTTCATTAACCACCACTCATGCTCAATCATTATTCCAAAAAAAAGCCGATCAGCTTTATAATGAGCTATCATATATAGCAGCCATAGACTACTACAAAAGCCTTGTAAAAACAGATACGCCTACTGAAGCGAACATGCGTCATCTGGCAGAGTGTTATTTTAAGATCTATGATTTTCCAAATGGAGAAATAGCTTATAAGAATCTGAACGATAAATTTCCTGTTACAACAACAGAAGCAGACCTGATCAATTATCTGCAATGTTTGAAATACAATCAAAAATATACTGAAGCACAAACCGCATTAACATTGATCGAACAAAAGAAGAAGGATAATGCCATCATCAAACATCACTCTAAAAAAAAGAACTACGTTAAAGAATTAAAAGAAGATTCAGCTGGCTACAAAATTACCAATGTTGAGAACCTGAACACGTCGGAAGCGGAATTTTCTCCGGTATTCTTTAATAAGAATCAGGCCGTATTATTTGCATCGAACAGAAGAAACACGGCTGCCAGAAACAAGACCTTTGCCTGGGATGATAGCTATTTCATAGATATGTATACCTCTGATAAAAAAGATTCATTACAATTTGTTGCTACGGTTCCGATGGCAAAAACAATTTCCAGTACTTACCACGACGGACCAGCCTCTTTATCGGCCGATGAAAAAACAGTTTATTTGACCAAGAGTAATATCATCGTTAAAAAAATAAAAGGCGTTGCGGTTAACGTGATCAATTTAAAATTATACATTCTCAAAAAAGACAGCTCAGGTAAATTATCCAAGCCGGAAAATTTTGCTTATAACTCCAATGACTATTCAGTAGGACACGCAACGGTTACCAAAGATGGGAAGCGGATGTATTTCGTATCGGATATGCCCGGAGGTTACGGACAAACCGATCTATATCTCTCAGAATTCAAAGACGGAACTTGGCAAAAACCAGAGAACTTAGGCCAGGCAATTAACACCGAAGGGCGTGAAATGTTCCCGTATGTACATGAAGATGGCACCTTGTTTTTCTCTACCGATGGCAGGGCAGGTTTAGGTGGATTGGATCTGTATTTTACAGTTCCGGCTTTAGATGCTTATTTTGAGCCGCAAAGTTTAGGTTATCCGATCAATTCAAATTTTGATGACTTTGGATTTGCATTGAACGATGATCTAAAAACAGGTTATTTTTCTTCGAACAGAGTTGGTGGAAAAGGAAAAGACGATATTTATTTCTTTCGTTCAAGAGATCCATTAATGGGCGTTACATTAAGCGGTATTGTGTTTGACGAAAGCAATAAAGAACTGATTCCAAATGCCTGGGTGTATTTATTAGACAAGAATAAACTCGTAATAGATTCAACTAAAGTAGATGACAAAGCCTATTACTCTTTTGTGATCAACGATCCATCCAAAGAATATTTTGTGGGCGCTAAAGAGCGTGTTAAATATTACGACCGCATAGTGCCGGTTGGCAAATTGCAAACAGGCGATAATAAAAAAGATATTGGCTTGTTTCCTAAATACAAACTCATAGATGAAATAACCGATGCTAAAACAGGAACGCCTATTGAAGGCGTTAAAGCAACATTTATTGATAAAGCTAACGGCACACCTAAAACCTATACAACCGATCCTTCAGGGATATTTACAGATATAATCAGAGGCAAGAAACCGGGAGATAAGCTGGAGTTCACGATCAAATATGAGAAGGAAGGTTACATCACCGTTGAAAAAAATTACGAGATCAAACTGGATATGAATACCGTAATTGATCTGAAAGAAAAAATGCAAAAACTTGAGATAGGAACCGATATTGGTAAGATCATCCAGATCAACCCTATTTATTTTGACTTGAACAAATCGAATATCCGTGCGGATGCAGCTAAAGAACTGGATAAGATCGTGAAGGTAATGCAGGAAAATCCAACAATGACCATTGAATTAGGTTCTCATACAGATTGCCGTTCAAGCAAAGCCTATAATATGTCTTTATCCGATAAACGTGCAAAATCATCTGCAGCATACATCGTGTCAAAAGGAGTTACAAAAAGCCGTATCGTTGGTAAAGGTTATGGCGAAAGTAAACTGATCAATGGTTGTGAGTGTGAAGGAGCTGTAAAATCAACCTGCTCTGAAGAAGAACATCAAAATAATCGTAGAACAGAATTTTTGATCACTAAGTTTTAATGTTTAGTTTAATGCGAGAAAGCCATCCTGAGAAATTAGGATGGCTTTTTTGTGATCACTCTAATTCAATAAATGTTTGCGTTAACGTTTGGTTCTATCCTCCATATTTAGGTCTGTGTCGAACGGACTCTTTAAAAAAGGATGCACCATTTGTTTTAAGTATCCTTTTGGATAACTTCCTTCGTGCACTCCTGTACCTTCCGGCCAAACATCTTTTGGCAAATAATAGGTTCCAAATATTCTGTCAATAAAAGTAAAAATAGTCGAAAAATTTTTGCCGTAATATTTTGGGTCTTCACAATGGTGCCAGTGATGATATTGTGGTGTTGCGAAAATATACTTTAAAAACCCGAAATTAATGCGGGTGTTAGAATGTATAAGTACAGCATGAATTGCCATAAATAGAATGTAGATATTAAATACCAATGGCGAAAAACCCAAAACATATAAAGGAATAAATGCAGCGCAGCGTGTAACAAAAATATCTACAAAATGTGTCCTGCTTCCGGCTAGCCAATCCATGTTTTTTGTTGAGTGATGGATAGAATGAAAACGCCAAAAGTAGGCATAAGAGTGAAAAAAGCGATGAGCCCAATATTGAAAAAAGTCAGCAGCAAATAATGCTAAAAACAATTCTAATGGCAAAGGCAGAGCTTGTACCCAGGCGTGCAAACCCTCTAAACCAAAACCGCCAAATAATTTAGTAACAGTGGAAGTAACAATAACGCTAAAAAACTGGATGAATAAGTGACTTACTACAAAATACACCAGGTCTGTTTTCCATTCTTCATGAAACCTTGATTGTTCCAGATTTTTCGGCCAAACCATTTCAATAGGTACAAAAATAATGGCCATCAAAAGTAAATCTAATAGAAGCCAGTCTAAACCTAAGTACCATTTGCTATCACCAACAACGCTGGGTTGTACTTTAAATCCGCCAATAAAAATAGTGGCAACAATGATTAAAATGCCAATTAGGGCGTATGACTTTTTTTTGCTTAATATAAAACTCAATACAGCAAAAAAGAAGGAGGCGATGATTGTAGATACCAAAAGCGTTTTCATCTGTTCGCCGGTATATATTTCCCTGAACTGTGGCGAAGTAAATATTTTGGGGTATTTAAAACAAAATACAGCCAGGAAAGAAAGAATAGCTAGAAAAATAGAAACATAGCCACTGATCTTTCCTTCGCCTATTGTTAAACCTTTACTCATATTTTTTAGATTGACGGTTATCTTCTCTTCTTATACTTCTTCGGGTTTCTGATCTCCACTTCTTTTTTAGCTGAAGGAACTCCTGATACAAATTCAAAATCCAATTGCTTTTTCACTAAGTCGGCACGTCTTACTTTGATCGTTACTTTATCGCCTAAGGTATAGATGCGTCCTGTACGGCGGCCAACCACACGGTAGTTCTCTTCATCAAAGTGGTATTGATCGTCTTTCATATCGCGCATACTTACGCGGCCTTCACATTTGTTCTCAATGATCTCCACAAAAATACCCCATTCGGTCACGCCACTGATCACGCCTTCAAATTCCTGTCCTATTTTATCTTCTAAAAACTCAACCTGTTTGTATTTGATGGATGCGCGCTCTGCTTCTGCGGCCAGCTTCTCCATTTCCGAAGAGTGCTTAGCTAAATTTTCAAGTTCCTCTGCTTTTAAATAATGCCCTTTGTTTAATTTAGCTTCCAGTAAACGGTGTACCATGACATCGGGATAACGACGGATAGGAGAAGTAAAGTGCGTGTAATATTCAAAACCTAATCCGTAATGTCCGCTGTTTTTAGTAGTGTAAACTGCTTTTGGCATAGAGCGTACTGCCAGCAATTCGATCATACTTTGCTCTTTTTTGCTTTTTACATCCTGCAATAATTTATTGATGGACTGTGCGGTTTTTGTTTTATTACCCACTGCAACCGAATAACCAAAACGTTCCACAAAATTATTTAGTTCCTGTAATTTTTCATCCTTTGGTACATCATGTACACGATACACTACAGGCTCAGCTGCTTTATCGTTCTTTACTTTTTTATTTCTATCATTATCCTGTTGTTTACCCTCAGGTTTATTTTTCCCAAGGAACTCGGCCACCTTACGGTTAGCCAGTAACATAAAATCTTCAATGAGTTTATGCGCGTCTTTTTGTGTTTTAAAATAAACACCGGTTGGCGCTCCGGCTTCATCCAACTGGAATTTCACTTCAGCCTTATCAAAAAAGATAGAGCCTTTTGATGTTCTTTCGGCGCGTAATATCTTAGCTAAACGATCCAGCGTAAAGATTTCATCTTTGTAAGGACCTTCTTCTGTTTCAATAATGGTTTGTACTTCTTCGTAAGCAAAACGATGATCACTGTATATAACCGTTTTACCAAACCACTGATCCTGAATTTGTGCGTGATCATCCATTTCAAATACTGCACTGAAACAATATTTTTCTTCGTGCGGACGTAATGAACAGGCAAAGTTACTTAACACTTCCGGTAACATCGGTACACAACGGTCTACAAGGTAAACAGATGTGGCGCGGTTCACCGCTTCATCATCTAAGATCGTGTGTGGCTTTAAATAATGTGTTACATCGGCAATGTGTACACCAACTTCCCAGTTGCCGTTTTCCAGTTTTTGTAAAGACAAAGCATCATCAAAATCTTTGGCATCAACCGGGTCGATGGTAAAAGTAGTGATCCCTCTGAAATCCCTGCGTTTGGCAATTTCTTCTTCGGTGATCTCTGTATTTAATTTTTTAGCAGCAGCTTCTACTTCGGGAGCAAAGTCCATTGGGAGCCCAAACTCAGCCATAATAGCGTGAATTTCGGTTTCATGTTCGCCGGCATTTCCTAAAACTTCAATAACTTTTCCGTTAGGATTTTCAGAACCGCGTTTCCACTCGGTCATTTCTACCAACACTTTTTGTGCGTTTTTTGCGCCATTGATATGCTCTAAAGGAACAAAAAAATCGACATGCATTTTTGTAAAATCCGGAACAACAAAAGCAAATTTTGGATTGATCTGTATGGTTCCTACAAAACGTGTTTTGCGACGCTTAATAACTTCTACTACTTCACCTTCTGCTTTGCCTCGTCCGCGTTGTGGGTGTACAAATACTTTTACCAGGTCGCCATGCATGGCATCTTTGGTTTTACGAAAAGGAATGAATACGTCGGGTACATCCGGAGAGATGATCACAAAAGCAGTTCCCTGTGTTGTAAAGTCAATAGTTCCTGTTTGGTATGTTTTAGATTCCTTGGCCTGGTATTTTCCGATCTCGGTTTCAATAACAAAGCCCTGGTGTTTGAGTTCTTCTAAAGTTTCTAATAAGGCGAAGCGGTCGCCTTCATTATCAATTTCCATAGCTGAACCCAGTTGTTTATAGTTGAAAGATTTTCCGTCGTTATGTTTTAAGAACGCTAATACTTCTTCGAACAAATAGCGTTTTGGTTGTTTTTTTGATTTTGCCATAATGGTAAATTAGCACCTAATGTGCTTCATGTAAATATAATTAATTAAAAATGGTTGATTTGTTGATTCGTTTAAAACCGCGATGGAGTTTTTAACAGAAAGATGTGATTTAATGCTATCGGATACGCGGGAAATTTTTATCCGGAATTGTGGTATTGATTTAATTGCCTGCAAATATACGCAATATTTAATTATGAATATTAAAGGATATTCTATAATTTAAGTGTTTTGTTTTTTATAATCAAACGAGGTCTTTAAAAAATGGGTTTACATCTTAAACAACATAGAACTGCTTTTAACAGGTATTTAATAGGTTGTTTATGTTTGATGAATGTAACTCTAAATGCCCAGGATGAAGTCATCGATTCTCTTAAACTGAAGATTAACACAGCAAAGCATGACACTACCCTCTGCATAGCCTTAAATGCGCTGGCAGAGTATATTTATCATCAGGCTCCAGATTCAGCCTTTGTACTGCTTCAAAAGACGATACAAATCGCTGCGAAAAATCTTAAAAACCCCCAGGACAAGAACAGTCAATTTATATTTTCCGATGTGATGGCATGGGCTTATCTCGATATTGGTGTTTATCATCAATCGCGTAAAGGCCCGGATGAAGCCCTTAAGTATCTTAAGAAGGCGCTTGCTATTAGTACGGAAATTGATTCAAAGGCGTGCATGGCGAATTGCCTGGTTGATATCGGTCACGTGTATTACAGAAAGGGCCATGTGCTGCAGGCCCTGGAGTATTATCACCAAGGTTTGAAGATTTATGAAAAAATTGACTCACCAAGCAGCATGGCTTACTGTTTGGGAAACATCGGTAATTTATATGTAGCGCAGGGTGAACTTGAGAACGGATTTAATTATCTGAACCGTTCTGCAAAAATGTATGAAAAAGACAATAATAATCCGGGTGTTGCTTTTGCCCTGAATGGCATTGCAGATATGTATAATGAAAAAGGGAATCCAACATGTAAAAGATTGAAGGAAGAGTGTACAAAAGAAAGCAAGGAAAAAGCGCTTACTATTTATTTAAAGGTTCTGGACCTTTGGAATGCAGACCAAAGCAAAGGGGGAATTGCTAAAACCTGCCGAAAGATTGCTTCTGTATACCGCGACCAGGGTAACCTGGAAAAGGCGTTTAACTATGCTAACCGCTCGTTGGTGTTATATGAGTTGATTAAAAATAGGGACGGAACCGGAGAAACAGCAAGCATGTTGGCCAATATTGTGTTTGATCAGGGGAAGGTAAATTTGGCTGAAACATACGCGGATAAGGCAATGAAGATGGGTGAAATTCTTGGTAATCCACACATTCTGCAAGCGGCTTCCACGATCTTAAAAAAGATCTATCAAAAACAAAACAATTATAAAGGCGCTCTCGAAATGCAGGAACTTTCCATAAAAATGCGCGATAGCCTGAACAATGAAACCACGCGTAAGATCAGCATTAAAAAGCAGTTTGCCGTTGAATATGAAAAACAGGCGGAAAAGGATAGTATTCTTAACGTGATTAAAATCGAAAAAGAACAATTTAAGCATGAACAGGCTATTGGTAAACAACGTTTGTATACAACTTGCGGTATTCTTGGCTTTGTGTTAATGTTAATGGTTACTACCATTTTGTTCAGGGCGTTTAAAGCAAAACAAAAAGCCAACACTATTATCACACAACAGAGTGCGAAAATTGAAATGGCTAATAAAGATCTGGAAAGACAGCATTTGCTGAATCAAAAGATATTTTCTGTGATTTCACACGATTTCAGGGGACCCATTCTGTCATTAAATCTTGTGCTTAACAAGTTTAAAAATAATAGTGAGGACGAAAAGCTTAACAAGTATTTGAAAGATATCGGCACTTCGGTTCATAACGCCAATACCGTACTCAATAATTTATTAAGCTGGGCTAAAGCAGAAATTAATCTCGGTTCATACGATCAATTAACCAGTGTTGTAGCAGATGTTGCAGCAAAAGTGGCCAACGAGTTTAGAGACAAACTGGAAGATAAAAAGTTGGAACTGATACAGCACATACCAGACACTGCTCAAATTCCCATTCCTTCCGATATATTAACCATCGCGTTACGAAACCTGATTTCTAACGCTATTAAATTCAGTAATACCGGTAATAAAATCGAATTATCCTATGATGAACTTAGCGGCACTATTACAGTTGCAGATCACGGACTTGGAATGACACCTGAAAAACTGGACCTTCTCTTTAAACAACAGGTAAGCTCAGATGCCGGCACACAAAAAGAGCAGGGTTTTGGGATGGGCCTTTACATCGTCTCGGAGTTGTTGTATAAATATAATTATACAATCACGGCAGAGAGTAAACTAACGGAAGGTACGATATTTACCATATTTGGTATAAAATAAGATTAAGCCTTGCCATATAAAAAACTAGTGTATTTTTGTATTGCATGACGCAGAAAATTATCCTTGGAATATTTGATGATCATCCTTTTTTTATTGAAGGGTTAAAAGGGTTTCTGCAAAAACACGATGTCATTTGCCTTGAATTTACCGCGAGTACAAAGATTGAGCTAGAGCAAAAATTATCTGATACAAAGGCTGAAATACTGATCATGGATGTTTTAGCGCCAGACGTTACAGGCCTGGAGTTGTATTTTTATACGGTAAAAAAATATCCGGCCTTAAAGATCATTGCTTATACATCTCTAAAAAGTGAGATTTTAATAGAAAGTCTGTTGGAACTTGGTGTTAAAGGCTATGTCAATAAAAACCAGCCACCTGAAGATCTTTTTGCAGCTATAAAAGATGTTTATTATGATCTGATTTCCGTTCCTGCTGAGTACGTGGACCTTATTCCTGAAACCACGTCTACAAAAGCCATTTTCACACCACGAGAATCAGAGATCCTGCAATTTATAGCCAAAGGCTCCACATCCGAAAACATCGCTAAAGAACTGGAAGTGTCTTTAAGAACGATCGAGAATATTAAACTCAATCTTTTTAAAAAGCTGGATGTTAAAAACGCTGCCGAACTAGTACTTATTGCCTCCCGTTTAGGCTATATTTCTTAAAACCACGCCTAAAAACCAGTTTTTTGCATAAAACTACTATTGTTTGGCTATTCGTTTTCCTATATTATTGTAACGCATTAAATCCATGAAATTTTGTGAATTTATCGGCCAGGTTAATTTAATATGATAATAAATACATTTCATGTCTAAGAGTCAATCATTAGTCGGCATTATTGTCTATCTTCGGGGCGAAAAATGCCCATTTAACATTTTTTAAAAGAATATACTTTTCCAAATACAATTTAATATTAATCGTTCACCCATGAAAACAAAATTATTACTACACTTAACCGCAGTTCTGCTATTACTAGTTGGCAACAAGGCATTAGCTCAGCTGGAGTATGAAGGTTCTCTACCTACTTATCTGACACAATGTACTAAATTACAGGTTGATACCGGTGGCGTAAACTATTGTATTTATGATAAGTGTAACGGAGTATTAAAAGTTTCCTTAAACGCATCCAATAATAATGGATTGGTGGATCTAAACCTGGCCTACATTTATGTAAAATTGAGTGGAACATGGAAAAACATGTTAACGCTTCGGAAAGAAGGAAATTTGACAGTTAACGCAACAGCGGGCTCATCAGCTGGCGCAGATTACTCTGTTGTAGGAGGCCCTGCCAGTGTAGGAACGAATTATTTTTACATACATGGTGATAATACAAAACGTAAAATAGGGAATATTGATAATAAGGATAATGGAACGGCCGGAGCATCTTTTTCTTATGCAACCTATGAAGATGAAGGCATTTGTAAAACCTATGACAGCAACTTTAATTTAATAAATAATAGCATGTCGTTTGCTAATTTTGAGCCGCCACATTATGATGCTACCCTTACCAACGCTTATGGTGTTTCAGGCGGATACAAAGCCATAGGATATTACAGGACTACTGGAGGCGGATTCGATGAAGGGATCAATTTTGCCATTTCAAATCTTCCGCCGGAAGCTATTCAGGGAAATTCGATGGCTATCCGTATCTACAAACATTACCGGAGACATGATAAAACGGATGACACGGATTGTACCTTATCTCAATTAGAGTATTTAGAGTATAATGTGTCGGTTAATGCCATTGATGCACCGTTTGCTTTAACAGCAACCGGAAACCAGTGTGGGAGGGTAACGTTGAACTGGCAAAATCCGGCACAGGTATGGAGTTCACAATACAACTGTTCGGATGCACAAAACTACAGAAATGTGATTTACAGAGAAGGCGTTAAAATTGGCATTGTTGATGGAGATACAGCTCGTTTTGTGGATAACTCTGCAGCATTACAACCACGTGTAAATTACAATTATACTGTAAAAACTATTTTATGGAACAACGACCTGTATAATCCTTCAGTAGGAAATACCTCGGGGGCCTTTCGTTCAAGCGCCGCCTCAAACGTAGCGGTTGGCGCATTGAAGCAACCACCGGCACAACCTTCGCCGTTCAATGCTACGGATGATAAATGTAATACCTTAATAGAACTTGACTGGAGTCAGCCAAACGGTACTGCGGTAGCTCAATACAGTTATACAAAATACAATCAAAGTACTTTTGCATCCAACACATCAACCATTATATCAAGCGCCCGACTTTTTAGCGAAACCGCTATTACAAGAGGTGTAAACTATACAATGAAACTGGTAGCTAAAAACGATTGTGGTTATCCGTCGGATACAGCTATGGCTTCAGGTATTTCGCTTGCCGACCCAATTAAAACAAATACAATTTCTGTAGCTACCAATTCGGCTATTGCTACCGCAACTGTTACCTGGGTTGATGCTTCTAATAACGAGACCAAATATCAGATCGAACGTCAGGATGATTTAGGAAACACCGTTTATTTTGATGTTAACGCTGATGCAACATCTTATGTGGATAATACCGTAGCATCTTGTCGTCTTTATAAATATTATGTAAAAGTATTTAATTCCTGTGTATTAAGCGGTATCAGATCCGACAGCTGTGTTAAAGTGCTTTTACCACCACCAAGTTTAAATACTACGTTTACTTCTACAAAGAAAATATTAGGTTCAAAAGGATATTTTGGAAACAGAGTAGAATTAAGCTGGAGTAATAATAACGGTGTGAACATTGATCTTTTCAAAATTTATCGTAAAGACTTAAGTTCCTCAATGGATTCCATTCAAATAGCTTCTCTATCCGGAATTAATGCATTTTTTATTGATTATACATGTGATTCCCGAGTGTTCTATCGCTATACTATTGTTGGTATAAAAAACTGTCTTGGTTCTGAGATCTTAACCAACACATCTTCAGATATCGGGTTTAGAAATCCATCCGGTTTAGTGAGTGGCCATATTGAATATACTGGTGGTGTTGCTGTGAGCGGCGCTAAAGTATTAGTTCAGCAAAGCGGTGCGTTATCAGGTAACTCATTAAATTTTACAGGCGGAAACGTAGCCATTACGGATAATGTAAAATTAGAACCTAATAACGAAATGCGTTTAGAGTTTTGGTTTCAACCGGTTTCTGTTTCAGGAACGGTTTTACAGAAAACAAATGCATTCGATTTCATGTTCACGGGCGGTAATTACCAGGCACGTATCTTCATCGGTGGCTCGGCCAAAACAATTACAGTACCGGCTGCAAGTTTACCAAACAGTCAATGGAACCATGTATCCATGGTGTACAACGGCAGTGTATTCAAATTATTTGCAAATGGTATTTTATCAGCATCAACAACCGCTACAGGCGCCATTGATGACAACAGTAATAACTTAGTTATCGGTAGTGCTTCGGCTAGTTTCTTAATGGACGAATTTCGTTTAACAGGAAAAGCAGCGGCCGACTCGGTTATTTTTGTTGAACGTAACCGTATATTAAATGGTAACGAAACGGGCTTTAAATGTAATTTGCATTTTGATGAAGGTGTTGGAAGAAGCGCTTATGATGTTTCTAAAGTAGGGAATGCATTTAATGAAAATCATGGTGTATTAACGGGAGCAGTAGCATCCAGTATTGATATTCCAAGTAACGCTCAATTAGGATACTTTGGAGTAACAGATACACTGGGTAACTATATTGTAACAGGTGTTCAGTACCTGGGCTTAGGAGAGAATTTTAATATTGTTCCTTCATTCGCAACCCATTCTTTTTCTCCTAATTCACGTTCGGTTTATATCGGCGACGCATCTTATGTATATAATAACCAGGATTTCACGGATAATTCTTCTTTCTCTTTTACAGGAACATTATTCTATAAAGGAACAAGTTGCCCTGTTCCGGGAGCCGGATTAAAAATTGACGGATTACCCGTTATCGCTTATGGTACACAAGCCGTAACAGATGCTGCCGGTTCTTTCAGTATCAGCGTGCCTATCGGAAACCATTTTGTAACCATCGAAAAATTTGGCCATGTGATGAATAATGGGCGCTACCCGATTGTAGGAACACACAATTTCCAGGCGCCGCTTCCTCCGGTTCCGTTTGAAGACAGTACCTTATTAAAAGTGGTTGGTCGTGTAGTGGGTGGAACAGTTGAAGCAGGTAAAGTACCGGGACTGGGCCGTTCAGTAAACAACATTGGTAGTGCGATCATTACATTGGCAACGCCAATTGCAGGTACACCGTGCTTTACAACATCTGTTATCACCAACAGTATTACGGGCGAGTATGTACTTGAGTTGCCACCACTGGGTTATAAAATTGTGGATGCATATGTAATGACCAATTCTGTAACTATTAGTAAACCTCAGTTATCAAATACCAACCAGGTATTGGATATTACAAACGCATTGTATAAGACCCTTGTTGTAGATACTTTATTTGACGCAACACATGGTATAGTAAGTATTGATTCGGTTAGATTTAACAGAAGACTGGATATGATCTATCGCTCATCGCCGGAAATAAATGTAAGCATGTTAGACGGATCCAAATTAATTGGTGATGATACACTAAAAGTAGGATCAACCAAATTACCTATCAAACCAATACCTGGAAATACGGGTACATATGGCTGGGGACCTTTTAACTGGCCTGTGTTTACACAGCATAAAACATATAAAGCAAAAATTACAGCAAATGAAGTATATACCAATTTTGATAATGCAACAACGCCGGTAACGGATACGGTTTTATTAAATGCTAATGCTTTTATCACTAACGACCTTGTAGATGGTATTGACCCTAACTCGGCCTTTAGTTTTGCAAATGGTGTAGGAACCTATTCTTTTGTGTGTGGTTCTCCTAACATTGCCGACAATACATTAACGCCGGCATTAGGTTACTCAAAAGACATTCAAGTAGTGGTTGTACCGGATGGCGCATCTTCTGTGCCCTGGATGCCAAATTCAACAACTACGCCATCCAACGGAAACTTCCACGCTATTGTGGTTGGTAAAAAAATTACAGGTACAGGTATCTCAACTCAAGGGCCTGAACAGTTAGATTTCATTTTACGTGATCCTCCGGGATCAGGAAGTTCATCTAAATGGACCTCAGGAAGTACAGTAACTAAAACAACTTCTTTTTCAAACGCTAAAGAAACAGATGCCGGAATCAGTACAGATATTTTACTGGGCGCTAAAAATGCAGTTGGTATCGGTTTTATTGTCGAGACATCATTAGAAAACTCAGTAACCCTGGGGTTAAGCATTGGTTATAACAAAAGTTCCGACTCAACTATGACAGAGGAAATCACTTCAGCCAATTCAGTTGCAACGCGTGATGATGCTGACTACGTTGGGGCTCCAGCCGATGTGTTTATCGGTCGTTCCCGTAATTGGCTGGTAGGACCAACTGCTAATGTAGAATTAGTGGATGTAGCAACCTGCAGTGGCAATTGCTTCGGTACTTCATTTGGCGGAAAAAGTTTAGCGCTGAAAATAGGGTATGCGGTTGCTCCGGATAACGTAAGAACCAGATTCTCTTACACGCAGGAAGAAATTGAAAACACAGTGATTCCTCAACTCGAGGCTATCAGAAATACTATCTTATTAAATAGCCCTTCTAAATACTCTACAACCTTATTGCCGTCCAATCCAAAATTCGGATCAAACAATGACGATCCAATTTGGGGCGCTTTAGCTACCAGTACAACACCAACGGTGTATGATCCTGTTGATTCATTAGGCCAGTCATATACATTCAGAGGATATGCTAAGATCGTTAATCAGGATACCGTTCGTATCATGAATACACAGATTGCACTTTGGAAACAAGCTTTGGCACAAAATGAACGTGAAAAATTAGCTTGTAAAAACAATACCGGTGGCGTGTTAATAGACAATTTTACGCTGGGATCCGCTATCGTAAATAATGTTTACCAGGTCGATAATACGAAGAGCATTACCAGGGATTGGGAGCTTGCAATTAGCAATAGTGTTGCAGGACAATTAGGATTTAGCGTAGGAGGATTTGGTGTTTTAGTAAAACCAAGTCTAGCGTTGAAACAGGTATCGGCAGGATCAAGTAATACGGTAACAACCATTACCAATACTTTTGATTATACATTAACCGACGGAGATCCGGGAGACATCATGAGTATTGATGTTTATAAATCGCCGGAAGGAACAGGAAATATATTCATTACACGTGGAGGTCAAACGATGTGTCCGTACGAAGACGCCGTGGTTTGTCACTATTACAATCCATCAGGACCAACAGATTATATTGGATCTCATACTTATAATGCTACCGGTTTTGCAACCATTGCCAATGCAACGGTACAAAGAGAGATGCCAAATATTGCCATTACTCCTGCTAATCAGTTAAACATACCTTCTAACCAAGCTGCGGTTTATCAGATCATCCTGACCAATCAAAGTCCTTTAACGATCAACAATGATATTGACATGCAGGTGCGTATTGCAAGTGCAAGCAATCCTTATGGAGCAGTATTAAAAATTGACGGACAAAATGCCAATTCATTATTTAACATCCCATCAGGTGGTTCGGTTATTAAAACATTAACCATCGAACGTGGACCTATTGAAATCAATTACGATAGTTTAATGGTAATTTTCAGTTCGGCATGTAGCGAAGATATTGCAGATACGTCTTATGTAAGTGTTCACTTTATTCCTACCTGTACTGATTTAGCGATCACTGTTCCAACAGATAATTTTATTGTTAATAATTCAAACAATAACCTGGCAAACATTACCATTTCTGATTATAACTACAATTATGGTGTTGCAGCTAATACAAGTACTTTAACAAGCGCATTGCATCCTAATTTTGGATTTGAAAAAATTGGTTACGAAATAAAACCAGGAAACTCAAGCAGTTGGTTAGAAATTAAAGACTTCTACAAAGTGCCAAACCCAACGCAATCAGCCATTCCAAACAACCAAATTTATACACAATACCAATGGACCGTTACGCCTCAGATCTATCCTGATGGAAACTATGAGATCAGAGCTGTATCTTATTGCTACAATAAAGACGGAAGTTATGCTACAGTTATTTCACCTGTATTAGCAGGGGTTATGGATCGTGTGAATCCTTCTCCTTTTGGAACTCCAACTCCGGGCGATGGAATTTTAGATCCTAACGACGATATTTCCATTCAGTTCAATGAGCCTATCGATTTGAGTAGTTTATCATTATTGAACTTTGACATCAGAGGTGTATTGAATGGTACAAACATTCGTCACTCTGAAAGCCTGAACTTTGATGGTACTGCAGACTATGCTGAGGTATCGGGAGGAGCAAGCTTACAGAAGAGAAGTTTCACGATCGAGTTCTGGTCAAAATTAACCGCTACAGGTGTTGATCAGGTTGCCATCAGTCAGGGATCAGATCCGGTACAAAGAATGGAAATTGGATTTGATAACAGTAACAAATTCAAATTCATGTTAGGGAACCAAACAGTAACTTCTCTTTTGCCGGTTACCTTACCAACCGACTGGCATCATTATGCAGTTGTTTACGACTACGCAAATACTGATGCTCTTTTATTTGTTGACGGATCATTAGTTGGTACGAACAATAATTTTATTGTTGATTACATTGGCTCTGGAAAATTAGCTTTTGGTAAAGCATTACCAGCTAACTCTAATTTCCTGAGCGGTAATTTACAGGAAATAAGATTATGGAATGATGTACGTACTTTATCAGAGATCACCGTAACTATGAACCAGGTATTGAACCGTAACCAATCAGGTTTAATGTATAACTGGAAAGTAGATGAAGCGGAAGGTGTATTATTAAAAGACGATATCAGAAGCAGAAATGCAGATATATATGGAGCAACCTGGGAGATCAACCCTAACGGTTATGCAGCACAGTTTGATGGAGTGGATGATAACATCCAGGTATCATCAGGAAACATTGCCATTAACAAGGAAATGGACTTTACTTTAGAGTTCTGGTTCAACTCCACTCAAAGTGGTGTGGCTACTTTATTCTCTAATGGTAAAGGTGATGGTATTGGTGCAGATTCATTAGATGCATGGAATATACAAAAAGATGTAGCCGGCGCAATTCACGTATACCATAAAGGATATGATTTTGTAGCAACCAACACTAATTTCTTTGACGGTACATGGCATCATTTTGCTTTGGTAATGAACAGGAACGGTAACTTATCGGCCTACATGGATGGTAATTTAGAAAACTCGGTTCAGTCTTTATCGTTTAATAATCTTTCGGCCAGTTATTTATATTTAGGCGCCAGAGGTTATCAAACAGGAACTATTACCAATTATGATAATCATTACAATGGTAAAATGGATGAATTCAGATTATGGAATACAGCCCGTAAAACAGAACAGATCAAACGCGATAAACAAAATCGCATGATGGGTAATGAATACGGATTACAATCATTCATGCCATTTGAAAGTTATATTACTGTTTTAGGAACACCTTCATTAACAGCTACATTTAACGATCAGTCGGTAAATACTTTAACTGTAAATGCACAAAACGGCGTTCAGTCTATCAGTCAAACACCAACTATTAAATTACCGCGCCCTATTCAAACGGTTAATTATTCATGGTCTTTGAATAACGACAAAATCATTTTAACACCAACCACAGCACCTGAATTAATAGAAAATGTAACGTTGGATATCACTGTTAAGAATGCTTACGATATGCATGGTAATATCATGCAGTCGCCTAAAACATGGATCGCCTATATTAATAAGAACCAGGTTAAATGGCAGGATGATCAGTTTAACTTTGTGAAAACGGTTGACAGTGTAATTACATTTACAGCACCGATCGTTAACTCAGGCGGAGCATTAAAAGCCTTTACAATTGATGGTTTACCAAGCTGGATCACCGCAAGTACTACAAGCGGGGTTATTTCTCCGAACAGTGTTCAAAACATTGTATTTACAATTCCTGCCGGTGGAAGCATTGGAGATTTCAGTGCAGACATTAGTGTTATGACTGACTTTAACTATGCTGAGATCCTACAGGTGAATTTAAAAGTTACAGGAACTGTTCCTACATGGTCGGTTAATCCATCCGATTTCCAATACTCTATGAATATTTTCGGACAGATGAAGATCGATGGTGTAATGGCAACTAATCCTGAGAACAAAATTGCAGCCTTTAATAACGGCGTTATTTGTGGTGTAGCAGATCTTCAATACGTACCTGCTTACGACAGATATGAAGTGTTCTTAAATGTTTACAGCAATACCATTACAGGAGACTCTATCCGATTCAATATCTATGATGCATCAAGTGGATTAACCTTTGTAAATGTTACACCATCGTTAATGTTTGTAGAGAATGATGTAATAGGTACAGTTACCAATCCGGTTACCTTTATCGCTAATACCGAGATCGCACTGGATATTCCATTGAATGGAGGATGGACATGGATCTCTCTTCCATTAAAATCAGCAAAACTAGCTAACAGTAACTTATTGATGAGTACGATCAGTCCTTCAACAGGAGATGTTGTGTTAAGTACATCCAATTACGATCAATACGATTCAGGATTGGGCTGGTTAGGAAATATTTCTCAGGGTTCAGGTTTCTTCAATAATCAATCCTATAAAGTTAAAACTGCAAGCATGGATACCTTAGTTCATATTGGTGAGCGCATTAATCCTGATTCGGCTATTGCTACTATTAATGTGGTACCGGGCTGGAACTGGATAGGTTATGTATCAACCAAGAATGTAGGAATTGCAGAAGCATTGGGTAATTACAACGCTGTAACCGGCGATCTGATCAAGAGTCAGTATGAGTTTGCTTATTACGATAATGCTACAGGCTGGACAGGAAGTTTAACAAACATGAAACCAACAATGGGCTACATGTTAAAATCAACAGGTACCAGTACGTTCCATTATCCGTTATCTACCTACATTGGTAAAATGGCAAATACAACAACAAATGCAGGCCAATCGCTTTTCCCTTTCACACCTGAAATGTATGCTAACACCATGTCGGCTATTATCACAGGTAATATCTGTAACGAATCGTTAGATCAGGGCAATGTGGCTATCGGAGCATTTGATGCAACAAACACCATGAGAGGTTATGCATTCCCGATCAAGAACACAACAAGCAATATCTATAACTTTTATCTGACCTTGTATAGCAATACCGATGGAGATGCATTGACGCTGAAATACTTTAATGTGACCGACGGAACGGTTTTACCTACCGGAAGTGCATTATCGTTTACAACCAATGCTTTGGCAGGTACACCATCTGTTCCTTATACAAGTAATGTTGATGCTGCCGTTTCATGTAACGTTGTATATGTAACAACCGGTGTTAATGAATTAAGCGCTGCAGGGAATGTAGGTGTTTATCCAAATCCGTTCAGCGATAACCTTACTTTGAACTTTGTATCAACTGTTTCTGCAAAAGTAGAATTGGTAGATCTGTTAGGTAAAGTAGTTTATTCATCAACGGTGAAAAACAAAAAAGAGCACACTGTATACTTAGGAGGAAACAGTGGTATTGCAGCCGGCATGTATTACATCCGCATCACCGGAGATGTTAACGAACAGATCAAAGTAATTAAAACCAAATAATTTTTTAAGATAAGTGTTCCCTTTAGAAATAAAGGGAACACTTAAAATTTTCAAACTCATATCATGAATAAAGTAAAACGGTTCTTTTTAGTTATAGTTTTATTGCAGCTTGCAGGCATTAGTGTTGCTCAAGTGCCTTCCACCTGGACGGTAAATGTTGCAACCTATCAGTATCAAATGACAATGACCAGCAAAGCCAATGAGGCCTGTGTTGACCTGGCAGATACCAATAATTACATTGCTGCATTTGTTGGTACCCAGTGCCGCGGCGTTGTAAAAACAAGAACTTCGGCAGGTGCAAATAAACTGGGCTTACTAACTATCAAGAGTAATATTGTAAGTGGTGAGTTGGTAAAATTCCAAATTTATAATGCATCCAACAATACGGTTTTAAATGTACTGGATTCTGTTATCTTTAACCAGGGATCACAAACAGGAACATTGGTTAACCCTTTTATGATGTATACGAATCACGTACCTACAGATATTGCCATTTCCAATTATACTATTACTGAAAACTCGCCTTTAGGAACGCCTATTGCAACATTATCGGCTACCGATCAGGATGCTGGATCAACGTTTAATTATTCATTAACTACAGGCCAGGCAGAGAATACAGAATTTTCAATCGTTGGAAATCAATTACAGGTAAATGCCAATTATGATTACGAAACCGATTCGGTTAAAGTGATCGAGATCCACGTAGACGATAATGGCGGTTGTTCTTATATAGAAACATTTACCATTACCATTATCAATGGTAATGATGCACCAACAGCTTTGTATTTAAGCTCACCATTTATCAGTGATCATCAACAAGCCGGAAGTTTTATGGGAGAATTCTCAACGGTTGATCCTGACCTGAATGATGCCCATGTGTATACGCTTGTTACCGGTACAGGCGATACGGATAATGCACAATTCTATATTCAGAATGACACATTGTATAATGTTTTTCAACTGGATTATACATTACAGTCTATTTATTTTATCCGCGCACGTTCAACCGATTTAGGCGGTTTATTTATTGAGAACACCTTTACACTAAATGTATCTAATATAAACGATGCACCAAGCGACATCTTAATTAATAACTATACCATTGATGAGAACATGCCGGTTGGAACATCGATAGGTACATTAACGGTAATTGATAATGACCTGGCCGACACGCATACCTTAACGGTAGAGTCGGGGCTTGACAGCGCAAGTGTAACTATTGTTGGTAATGTATTATATTCAAATGCATCTTATAACTTTGAGTTAAAAGATTCGATCTTCGTTAACATTCGCGCAACCGATCCGTATGCGGCTTATTATGTAAAAACATTTACGGTAGTTGTGAATGATATCAATGATGTTCCAACCGACATTGCTTTATCAACCGACAGCATCCAGGAATTAAAACCGGTAGGATCTTTCATTGGCAATTTCTCATCAACCGATGAAGATGCCGGGGCAACCCATAGTTACGCATTAGCAACCGGAACAGGAGATACCGATAACAGTTTGTTCACCGTTTCAGGAAGCCAGTTGTTATCTAACTTAAGTTATACGTATACAGGCCAGTTCTATAGCATCAGGATCATGTCGACCGACAACGGAGGTTTAACAGTTGAAAAAGTATTCTCTATAAAAATTTACAACGTAAACGAAGCGCCTCTGGATATCATGATCGATACCACAGATGTTACAGAAGATAACGAACCATTCTTTTATGTCAGTAAAATAAGAACGCTTGACAATGATCATCCTGATTATTTTACCTATGCCCTGGTAAGTGGATCAGGAGCTGATGATAACTCAGAGTTTGAGATACAAGATGATAAGTTATATATCCTTGGCAAAACAAATTCGGAAGTAAAAGACCTTTACCACATTCGTGTGAGATCAACCGACCTTGAAGGCTTAACGCTTGAAAAAGCCTTTGATATCAACATCATTGATATCGTTGGAAATTCTATTCCTTTACCATCAACTAACTATATTTCGCCTAACGGAGATAATAAAAATGATTTCTGGAAGATTGAGAACGTAGATATTTATAAAGAATTTGCCTTACAGATCTTCGATCAGTTTGGGCACATTGTTTATGAAGCCCCAAGCGATTATAACAACGAGTTTGACGGAAAATTAAATGGTACACCATTACCAACCGGAAACTATTATTATGTTTTTAAGAATACTAAAAAAACATACCAGGGAAATATCACTATTGTAAACTAAACACATACGACACTAATACCAAGACCAATGAAAAACCTATTTTATTTTATCTTTATACTGATAGCATTTACCACTAAAGCCCAGGTGTTGTCGTATGATTTTTATTCCTTTAAGGTGAACAACATGTTCAATGTAAACCCTGCTTACACAGGTAAGGATGAAGGACTGAACATTGTGCTATCTGCGCAAACCCAAAACAAAGGCGTTAATTATGCCAACAAGAATTACATGTTTGGGATGCATTCAAGGATCTCTAAAAAACAGGCATTGGGTACAAGGATCATATCGGATACGCGCGGTGCCTTCCAGATCCTGAAAGCAGACCTTTCTTACGCATACATTGCGAAGATCAATGATGATATGAAATTCACACTGGGCTTATCTGCCGGACTTTTAAAGAACAGCCTTTTGATCAACCGCATTGATAATTACCAGATGCTGGATCAATCAGATCCAACTTTAACCAAATCGTATTATAACACCAACCAGTTTGCAGCAGGCGCTGGGTTTTTATACAATTACAAAGGATTGGACCTGAGCTTCTCGATGCCGCACATCATCACCACCAACGAACCGTTCAACAGTTATATAAACGCCGCTGCATTTTATACCATTAAAGCAAACGACGAATTTAAAATTATACCCTGGTTATGTTACCAACGAATTCCTGTTACCAAAGATGTAACTTCATTTTTTGTGAAAGGCATGTATAAAGACATGATCTGGATACAGGGCGGATACCAAACCAATAAAACATTTTGCGCTATGTTTGGCGTTAACATCGAAAATCTGAGCATAGGTTACGGCTACAAATCAAGCAACAGCCAGTTTAAAACGGTAACGACAGGTTTCCACGAAATAACCTTTGGTTACAAAATTACCGAAGTACCTGATATTTTAAAACGATTGATCCTGCCTAAGATGTAGTTTTACTGCTTTTTTATGTTACATTTTTAAAAATACCTTACATCTGTAAGGTATTTTTTTGTTTGCTATTGACATAACGAAACCGCTGGTTTAGTTTTGGTGTTATATGCGGATATGTTCTTTGATTTGAACTATTCTGCCGTTCTGTCCTGATCACGGCCCCTTCCTTTTTAAACTATTACTAACACTAAAACCAAAGCACATGAAACAAAACCTGTTACTATGCGCATTTACTTTATTAAGTATGATGCTGGGCGCGCAAAGCGAACCCAAGGCCTTTTTAGACTGGAGCACCACCGCGGGCTCACAAAACTTTTTTTATAAGAACATTACCAAAACCGATAGCTATGGTAATGTGTATGTGGCAGGCGCTACGCTTGACAGCCTTGGGGCAACCGACCTACTACTTGCCAAATACAATTCTGGCGGTGTACAATTATGGATCAGGCAATACGGGACACCCGGTTTACACGATTTTGCAGGAGGCTTGTTTGTAACCGATACCCATGCCTATTTAACAGGAGCAGTTACCACCAATACCACCGTGGGAACAACTGATATGCTTACCATTAAATACGATGCAGCAGGTACAAGCCAGTGGGTAGCCACTTACGATGGAGGAAATGATCTGCCTGAAACAGGAAAAGATATCCGTGTGGATGCCAGCGGAAATGTGTACGCCACAGGCGGCGGATATAACGGCAGTTTTAATACCGATTTTTTAACCATTAAGTATAACAGCTCGGGCACACAACAATGGGTAAATGCTTACGACTATAGCTCTAACCTGGATGATGCAGCCTATAAGGTAGCCTTAAGCGGAAGCAATGTGCTGATCTCGGGAGCAGTAACCCATGCCGCTAACAGCTATAAGTATAATACCATTACTTTAACACAAAGCACGGGAAGTTTAACAGCCACCAATACAAGCACCGCTACTACCACCAACTCGGTAGATGTTGTGAGTGATTTGGTAATTGATGCATCAGGTAATGCTTATTTGGCAGGAGCCACCATGGTAGGCGGACAGGGCTACAACTATTACATATTAAAAATGGCAACCTCTAACTTAACAACGCAATGGCAAACCACCTGGAATGGAACAGATAATTTGGATGACGTGGCCAAAGGCATACAGGTAGATGCATCGGGCAATGTGTATGTAACAGGTTACTCCACCACATTGGCACAAGGGCGCGATATGGTAACCAAAAAATACAATAGCAGTGGCACCCTGCAATGGACCGAAACCTATAACAGCGCAGTGAACGGCAACGATGAAGGTGCCGATATAGCCATAGATGCATCAGGAAACATTTATGTAACCGGCAGCACCGCCAGCGAAATAAACCAGAGCGATTATTACACCATTAAATACAACAGCAGCGGCACCAAACTATGGGATGTGCAAAATGATGCCACGCATACCAACGATATGTCAACCAACATAACACTGGATAGTTTGAACAATGTAATTATAAGCGGAAGTACCGAGACAGCCCCTGGAACCTATAAATACTACACCGCACAGTTGGTACAAAAAGATGTGATCACACCAACTGATTACAATTTGGAAATACCTGATCCTAGTTTTATGTACTATCAGAATAAAGGACAAATTGCTGACCCAAGCGGTGCATTAGTTCCGGATGTTAAATTTTACACGCATCATACTTATCCTGCTTTTTGTTTTAAGAAAAACAGTATGAGTATGATTTTTTCAATGAGTAATGATATTTCAGATGTAGACACATTGCACAGAATTGATATGACCTTTGATAACGTAAAAAGCAGTAGTAAAACTTACCCGATGGAGGAACAAAAAAAGGGTTACCTGAATTATTATTTAGGACATACAGGTGCTGATGGGGTAACTGGTGTGTTTGGCAATAAATATTTATTTACTCCTGAGATCTATACGAACATCGACGTGATTTATAGCAGTAATGAGAACGGGATCAAATATTATTTTATTGTAAAGCCGGGAGGAAACCCTGCAGATATTGCTATGACCTTTACCGGAGCAACGTCTTATAGCCTGGATGGTACAACTAATGCTTTATCCATCAACAGTAGCATTGGTAGTTTAACTTATGACAGACCAACGGTATACCAGTTAACAACAGGAAACAGTACAGTGGCTGTGAGCAGCTGGACACCGGCCTGGCAAACAAACGGAGGGAGTAATAAATATACCTTCAACTCGGGTTCTTATACCTCTTCACTTACTTTAATAATTGAAGTGGATCAAGGGAACTCAATTGTATCTTTTGGCAGTGGAGCTACTCTGTGTTGGAGTACATATTTTGGCGGGTCAACCTTAGATGAATCTCAGGCTATTACTAAAGATGATGTAGGTAATCAATTCATTGCCGGACATACCATGAGCCCATCTCCTGTTTTTCCTACAACTACAACAGCTTTTCAAGGAGCAATAATTGGAGAGCTCAGTGGGTTTTATTCTAAATTTAACACATCGAATGCATTAATTTACTCAACCTATTATGGGGGCGGCGGCGGCGGCTATTATACTAGTTTTTTTGATATTAAATGTAAAAATAGCAATGAAATACTGGTAGCAGGTTATACAACCTGTAATAATGCCGGAACGATGATTAAATCATTGTCAGGCGCTTATAATAATGCTTCCTATCCAGGTGGCAGCAGTGCAGGTTTTATAACCAGGTTTGATGCATCCGGTAATAGAGTCTGGGCCAGTTATTTAGGAGGAGCCAGTAGCCGTATCAAAGCTATTGATTTTGATTCAAACGGTAATTTATATGCTGGTGGTTATACATCCTCTACTAATTTCCCGCTTACTACTACTCCAAATTATAACCAGTCATTTGGCGGAGTGGATGATTCTTATTTGCTAAAACTAAATAGTAGTTATGCTATGAGCTGGAGTACATATATTGGTGGAAATAGCTATGACAGGCTTACCACTATTAAGGTAGATAATTCAAACCGTGTATTAGTTTTTGGATCTACAGAAAGTTCTAATTTTCCTACTTTTTCTACTGGTTCTGCCTTCATAGATAATTCTCTTGGCGGCACGGTTGATAATTTTGTTGGAGCTTTTTCATCTACCGCCCAGCGACTTTGGTTAACTTATCTGGGAGGTTCGGGCTATGAAGCCGGAATGGAAGAAGGATTAAATAACATTGCGACTAACAACAGTTCTATTTTTGTGGTTGGAAGTACTCAAAGTAGTAATTTTCCTTTTTTAAATCCTGGTGGAGCTGCCTTTTATGACAACTCTATATCTACAAATACATTTCCTGGCTATGCCGTTGGCGATGGTTATATTACGGAGTTTGATATGACTACCTTCCAACAAAAATGGGGCACAGTTGTTAGTGGTGATGGGGTTTCTGTTTTTAAGGCTGCAGTTATTGACGGTAGTGGAAATCTGTTCATCACAGGTTCTACTGGCGATCATACAATCCCATTAATTTCTGCTACGGCAGCCTATAATCAAAGCACCTATCCCGGTGGAGCAATTGCACCTACTCCAAGTTACCAGGAAGATGGGATCTTACTGAATTTTAAAACGGCAACAAGGGATCTGGTATGGTCAACCTTAATAGGGGGCTATAACGATCATCCTTATGGAGAGGATTTATATGATATGATGATCATGGGTTCTGATATTTATATTACAGGACATACATCTTCCAGGAATAATCCCAGTTACGGACTTTTTCCTTTATGGAATCCGGGTAGTGGTGCATACTTTGACGGAAGCTTTAACGGGAATGCTTTTGATTCACAGGATGCTTTTGTAGCAAAGTTTTGTTATAATAATATAACGGGTATAAACGAAATTCAGGATAAGACTCATCATAGCTTATTGGCGTATCCAAATCCTGCAACAAATAAATTGACTATAAATTTAGATAATCAGAATTTTATGAGTAATTTAATAGTTACGATTTATAGCAGCAACGGACAACTTGTGTATGATGCCGACTATAATTTAAACACCGGTACAATTGAAATAAATACGGCAAACATGGCAGAAGGCATGTATTTGATAAAAGTTTCGGATAAAATAAATAATTATACTGCCAAGTTTATAAAACAATGATACTAAAGAAAGCAGCATACATTTTATTACTGCATACGATGATGGTTGTTCCTGCATTGGCCCAAAAATGGGTTGATGCAGGAATTCCTAACCAGGTGGTAGAAATAAAAACAGTGAGTACAGATACCATAAACCATAAACTGTATGTAGGCGGCTTTATTCCAATTGATTCTAACGGCAACATGTCTATTTGTATTTATGATGGTAATGCATGGACAGTAAAAGATACCATTGACAACATAGTAAGGTCGATGGAAATGTATAACAACGAGCTATACATGGGAGGCGATTTTATTATGATCAACTCTCAACCCATGCAGCACCTTGTGAAATGGAACGGCACTAACTGGATCAATATTGGCACATCGGGCGGAGGTGTTTTAAACTTGCGGGTAATTAATAATGAGCTTTATGCTGTAGGTACCTTTACACAAATTGCAGGAATTGCGGCTAACAATATTGCAAAATGGAATGGAACAAATTGGTTATCACTTAATTTTCCTTATTTAAATCAAATTGGCTGGTGCATAGGAGACTGCGCTTTGTATAACGGGGATCTTTATGCCGCAGGAAATTTTCAAACAAATTCGGGATTAAGTGATATAGCCGTATTAAAAAGCGGTATCTGGGAACGCGTTGGTAATTCGGATTCGTTAAGAGGAACTTTTAGTAGTCTTTTTAAATTAGAAGTGTTTCAAAACGAGTTGTATGCCGGCGGTTATCTACTTCATTCCGAAGGAAATGTGGGCAATGGGATCCAGCGCTGGGATGGAACTAACTGGAAAACCGTGGGCAATAGTTTACAGGATTATAACAATACTACTAACTCAGCTACACTTGTATCTGATATGATGCAGTATAAAAACAAATTGTATGTCGCGGGTGGTTTTTCTTTCGCAGGAAATTCTATTGCTCACAATATGGCAACCTGGGATGGCACAAAATGGTGTGCTATCGACACTTTAATTGATAAACCCATTACTGCTTTTGGCATATTTAATGACACTTTATTTGCTGGCACAAATGATATTTTTGAAGGTACTTTCGTTAATAGTTTCGCAAAGTTTAAGAATGGTAATTACAGCTATTCAGAAAAATGCAGTGTTAATTTTGATGTAGGCGTACAAGATATGCCTTATGTCGCCCAATTTTCTATTTATCCTAATCCAACTCATTCAGTTATAAATATAATAGATGAACATGAACAACTACAGCATTCAATTATTGAAATTAAAAATTATCTGGGTCAAACTGTTTATACTTCTTCTTTTGTTAACCAAATTAATATTTCATCTCTCGCCGCCGGTATGTATTTTTTAACGGTTCAGGATAAGGAGAAGAAGAGAACTGTTAAGGTGGTGAAGGAGTAACTGAAGTTCAGAAATTGATTTTAAATTAATACCTTTAAAGGAGCCTATTTATGTAGGCTCCTTAATATTTTTATGAAAAAAGCAATATTCATACTATTATTTATATCATCAAGTATGTATGCTTCAAACATTGAATATGTTTCAGGCAACATTTCTTACAGTTATGTTAACGGAGATTGTTCGTTTGCAAAATTTGAAATTATAATAAATATTTTTACGAAACAAAATACACCGGGCGATTCTATATTTATTTATTTTGGCGATGGAACACATGGGTATATTCAACGTGTTATCAGCCCGGATATGATTGGCAATCAAATAGCACATAATATTTATAAAACAACACATATATACAGTTGTGGCATGTATAATATTTATTATGAAGATACTGTTAATATACCAAATGCTATTAATACAAGTCAGAATACTCAATCAAAGTTTTTTTTATCAGCAAATATAATATTGAATCCTTTTTATCCATTTAATGATTCATATGTACAATATAATTCTCCAGCATTGAAAATATCTAAAGGCCAACCGTTTTACATTAATACTATTACATCTACTAACAATACTTTTGATTATGATAGTATTACTCATGTGTTGGTATCAAGTAATATGTTCAATTATGGAATTTATGTTCCTTCTGGAGTTAAAATCAACAGAACCAGTGGTGAAATTCAATGGTTAAACCCTGACACTATTGGCTTGTATTCATTCATTGTTAATACGAAAATTTTTAAATACGGGCATAATATCGGTTCTACAGTTCACTATTATAAATTTGAAGTTGTTAATCAAAATTTATCGTATATATATGACAGTATTAATAGTATTCCTGTTAATACAAATAATTTTAAGGAAATAACTTATACCGCTGGTAATACATACTCGTTTTCTGCGGTGTATACTGATCTATCTGCCGACTCAATAAAACTGATTGCACATCCTATTGATTTTTTTACAACAAATCCTGTTATAAGTATCACTGCAAGTAACCCCTTAAAAAACATTTTGTCATTTTCATGGTCGCCATTGGCCGCAGATGAAAGACTATTCCCTTATAATTTTGTTTTGCAATCCATTTCTTACTATCCAAATGATTCTGTATCTAATTCCTACCATACAGTTTCTTTTATATCAGGATTATTTAACGGAATAAATGAAAAAGTATCAGGCAGCGAACAAATTATAACTTTCCCCAACCCAACAAACTCCATTTTAAATATTACGGATGAAACCAACCAATTACAAAACGCCACTATTGAAATGAAAAACCCTTTAGGGCAAACTGTTTTTGTGTCGCCATTCTCTAATCAAATTGATATTTCATCACTTGCATCGGGTATGTATTTTTTAACGGTGCAGGATAGAGGTATTAAGAAAACGGTTAAGGTGGTTAAAGAATGATGAAGCGTATCCTATGCATCATAATTTTAGCAACTTATTTGCAAGGGAATTCTCAGGATATTAAAATGGGCTATCTGCAAATTAGTTGGTTAAATGGTTATACTTTTTCGGACACAACTTTTCTTTTAACGGATGTAAATTCGAATGTAAATAGAGCATACATTTTGTTAGATTGGGGCGTAAAGATTGATACTTCTTGGCTGGTACAGACTGTTACTTTGAACACTGGATTTTTAAAAAAGTATTACGGCACTTGTACTTATCCCGGACCAGGCAATTATCAGATTAGTTGCGAGGATAATTTTCGAATGAATAATATCAAAAATATAGCTTCATCAAGCACTCAAGGTATAAAACTTTCTAATATGTTAAAAATTCAGACTTTTGGAATTCCTGCCTACACATCACCTGTACTTAATAATAAGTCACAAAATCTGATAGTTCAAGGTAATAAAGTTGTGTTTGAACCCAATTTTTTTGATCCAGAGGGTGATAGTTTATCTTATCAAATAGTGCCCTGCTTTTCAGCTAACTATTATACACCGGTTGGATGTAGCATCGATATTCTTGGCAATCTCTCATTTAGTAAAGATTCAATAGGTATTTATGCTTTTTCTATGGATGTAAAGGAATGGCGAAAGAAACAAAACGGAACTTATATTTTTATACAATCCTCACAAATAGATTTTACTATGGATATTACAACGGATGTTTCTGTTGCTGAGACGAATAAGCATTCAATTAAAGTTTACCCTAATCCAACAAACGCCCTCTTAAATATCACAGATGAAAACAACCAAATACAAAACGCAACTATTGAAATAGCAAATACTATAGGGCAAACTGTTTTTAGTGTACCGTTTACAAATCAAATTGATATTTCATCTCTCCCATCGGGGATGTATTTTTTAACGGTACAGGACAAGAAGAGTAAGAAAACGGTTAAGGTGGTAAAGGAGTGACGCAGACTTAAAAAAAGAAATCCTAAATCACTACTTGCCAGCAGTGAGATTCTGAACTTGTTTCAGAATGACAATACATTAAACGCCAAATTGCGTAAAATGATGATCAAGGTGTTTGTAGAACTGAATGCTCCATTGGTTTGCAGTTAACACGCCAAACGCTCCGCTTTCTTTACCTTCAAAATAAGATGCACCCTTAGCTTCAGTTTCTTTAAGGTTAGCAATAAACAATGCTTTTTCTTTTTCAAAATCACGCTCGTCCGACACAATAAAATCAGGAGATGTTGGAGAGTTCTTTGAGTATGGTTTTTCGCCTACAACAATGTTCTTCACAAATAACTTCAGCATTAATTTTCCAAAGAGACCTGATTTCTTTGGCGTTTTTTTGCCATAAGCCATATCATAAGGAATGTTTAAATGCGCCAGCATTTGCGCTGAATTCATTTTGCCCCATTGCGGAGCGGTGGTATGTGCCAGTTTGTTTAAACGCTGAAGGGTTGCTTCGGTTGTTTTTGGATCGAATGTGTTTAATAGTGTCATGCTTCTGAATTAGGTTGAGGTATAATTGGTGTTACAGGAATGCGGTGCGTGTTTTCCTTTTTTGAACGGATCATCATATACACACCAACCAGGATAAAAGGAATACTTAAGATCTGTCCCATGTTAATAGGCATAGCATTTTCAAAAGCTTCCTGGTTCTCTTTTAAAAATTCCATGAAGAAACGGAAGCTGAACATCAGTATACAGAATAAGCCAAACATAAAACCTTTGCCTACATCGTTGCGTTTGTTCTTCCACAACCAATAAAACAGGATAAATAAGAACACATAAAAAATGGCTTCATATAATTGAGTCGGATGTCTTGGTAATTCATCTACCTGGTGAAATACAAATGCCCAGGGCACATCGGTTGTGCGGCCAATAATTTCGGAGTTCATTAAATTACCAAAACGGATCATAAAAGAAGCAAATGGAACTACTACAATCAAACGGTCGAACAACCACATCCAGTTTTCTTTGGTGCTGCGGCAATACAACCACATCCCAATTAAAATACCAATGCCGCCACCATGACTTGCCAGTCCACCTTCATATACTTTTAAAATATCCAAAGGATGGGCCGAGTAATAAGCAAAATCGTAAAACAGGCAGTGCCCGATGCGAGCGCCCAAAACAGTTGCCACCACAATGTACAGCGTTAAGGTATCCAGTTGCTTTTCGGTTCGGCCTTCTGCTTTATAAATGCGATTCATAAAAAAATGACAGCCTATAAAAGCCAAAGCCCATGAAAGGCCATACCAACGCACCGGCCAATCAATACCGGGAATGGTAAAAATTTCGGGGCTTGGATTCCAGTTTATAAAGAGTGAAAGCATGAATTATATTTTAGACGAATATACAATTTTGTAGGCTTTAACCACATAGAGACATAGATTTTAGAATTTTTTAGGAGTTTAAA
Source organism: Bacteroidota bacterium (assembly GCA_040386075.1). GTDB lineage: Bacteria > Bacteroidota > Bacteroidia > B-17B0 > Aurantibacillaceae > UBA4416. Next base: position 105,703 of record JAZKGE010000008.1, on the reverse strand, counting down.
TTCAGAATGATCTTTATCTAAAACTATTCTTCTACTTCTATTTTGAATTTGTGCAAAAAACGGTGTACAACAGGACTAAAAATAATGGCTACACTGGTTAAAAAAGCTACACCGCTGTAAATGGCATAAAACGATGAAAATAATTTGGCACTGTCGGTCTCAGCTTTATCAACCGGCCCCATCCCGGTAAGGATCATGCTTGCATTAAGGATACTATCAACCCACGAAATATGAAAAAAATAATGATAACCAACAACGCCAATGGCTAATGAAAAAACAATAAAGAACGTGCCTAAGGCAATGCCTTTACCAAGCTTTGAGTAAAAATGCTCTTTTTGCGGTAATGGCTTTACATTTTTAGGTGTTTTCATGAAGTAAATTTAAGTTGGCTTTTTTACTTTTCCTATATAAAAGTGTGAATATGAAAACCTGCAATAGCACAGGGATCACAAATAACAGCTGAAGACCGATAAATGGATTTGTTTTGTAATCAGCAAGCATTTCTACCGATGATCCTTCTAAAATGGTATATGCATCATTTATCTGGTAAAGATACCTGACAACAGTTATATAGGTGATCAAAAATGCAACAGCATACACAGCAGTAAAAGCACTCATAAATTTGAGCCTGATCTTTTCACCTGAAAAATTAACAGCGATAATGATGATCTGAAGAACAGAGGAAAAAGCAAGCATAAAATACTGCAGGTAATAAAAAATTAAGATGGCAAACAAGCCATCAGAGAGAACAGAGATCGCATAAAAAAGGCTAAAGTTCAACCCAAAAATAATACAGATCGATACACTATAATATATGATCCATCTGGTCATTTTAATTCAACTGAAAACAACAGTACTTAATATCTTCGCCTTTGGCCGTAAATAATCCTTCGTAATAGGTTTTAATGCGGGTTAATTCTTCTCTTCCTTCCGGGCAATTTTTATACAGGTCGTTAGTCGCAAACAACAAGGGTAGGTTTCTTTCTTTGATCACCTCCATGGTGTATTCGTAAAAAAAAGTGCTGTCTGTTTTCAGGTGAACCAGGCCTCCCGGTTTTAATATCTTTTTATAACGGTTCAAAAAGAAATCGGGATTGGTCAACCGTTTACGAGCTCTGTTCTTTTGTGGTTGAGGATCAGGGAAGGTGATCCAGATCTCAGACACTTCATTCTCTGCAAAACAGTGGTCAATAAAGTCGATGCGTGTTCTTAAAAAAGCCACGTGATCCAACTGATGATCCATGGCGTGTTTAGCGCCGGTCCAAACACGGTTACCTTTTACATCCACACCAATAAAATTTTTAGAGCTATCATTCTCTGAAAGACCAATGGTGTATTCACCACGCCCACAACCCAGTTCCACCACTATAGGATTTTGATTCTTAAATACATCAGCGTGCCAGTTGCCTTTTTGTGCAAAGCCGTTTGGAAGATCATCATGATGAAAAGCAAAGCTGTTTGAAAAGGATTTTAGTTCGGCAAATTTTTCGAGTTTGTTAGGCATAATGGTAGTAAAGCTGCTAAGGTACAAATTTAGATAATGATTTTAAATGGTTGTTTGATATAAATTAGTTGGGCGTGTCGGCGCAAAGAGACTGCGCTGTCGGGCTGGCCCGCTTCCCCCGATAGCTATCGGGGCTTTTGCGAAGAGACAGCAAAAAGGATTTCCGCTCGCATCCCTCACGCCGGGTTATATATTCATCCCGAAGTATTTCAAACTTACCTGGTAGTCGCGTGAGGGATGGAGGCTTTGTCTGAGCTCTTTTTATTTATCCCAAAGGGTAAATAAAAAAGCGAGTGCCGATAGCCCGGCCCGCAGGGACACGCCCAATAGATAAACCCTACATTTTTCTAATGCGCGTTTAAACAGATAATGATTTAATAATGTATTTTTTTGAGCCGAAATTGCTACATTCGTGTACCAATTAATCACTATGGACGCTAATTATAACAAAACAAAAATTGTTGCCACTATGGGCCCCTCAACCGAAAATATTGCGGTGCTCGAAGAATTATTTAATGCCGGTTTGGATATTTGCCGGATCAACTTTTCTCACGGAGATTACGAACCGATCAAACACGTGATCGATAATATCAGGACCTTAAATAAAAAATTAAACCGCCACGTTGGTATTTTAGGAGATCTGCAAGGCCCTAAGCTGCGTATCGGTAAAGTAAAAGATAATGCGGTTGATCTGATCAATGGCCAGGAAATAGCAATTACTACCAAAGAGTGTGAAGGAACGGCAGAGCGCATATTTATTACCTATCCACAATTTCCGCAGGATGTAACTGCCGGAGAATTTGTATTGATCGATGATGGAAAGATCACCTTAAAAGTTATTGAAACCAATCGTAAGGATGAAGTGCGCTGCGTGATCATTGCGGGTGGCATCCTGTCATCTAAAAAAGGAGTGAACTTACCAAACACAAAGATCTCGTTGCCATGTTTAACATTAAAGGATCTGCGTGACCTGGACTTTGCTCTGGAAAATGATTTCGAATGGATAGGTCTTTCTTTTGTACGAAGCGCAACGGATATCATTGAATTAAAAGAAATCATCCGCTCTAAGAAAAAACACGCCCGTGTTATTGCTAAAATAGAAAAGCCGGAAGCCATTAAAGAAATTGATAATATCATTGATTTAACCGATGGCGTGATGGTAGCACGTGGAGATTTAGGAGTGGAAATGCCAATGGAACGTGTGCCGTTGCTACAAAAAATGATCGTTAATAAATGTATTGCAGCCTCTAAGCCGGTTATTATTGCTACTCAAATGATGGAGAGTATGATCACTGCTTACACGCCAACAAGAGCAGAAGTGAACGACGTAGCGAATGCTGTGTTAGATGGCGCAGATGCTGTAATGTTAAGTGCCGAAACATCCGTAGGACGTTATCCTGTAAAAGTAATTGAATACATGCGACGTATCATTACACAAATAGAAAATGATGGAGCTATTTATTATAAAGAACATGAGCCTGAATTGAAAACGGTAACGTATGTTACAGATAGCATTTGTTATAACGCCAGCGTCATGGCAAAGCAGGCAGGTGTTACCGCTATTATTTCAATTACCAATTCAGGATATACGGCTTTCAAATTAAGCAGCCACAGGCCAAAAGCAAACATCTTTATTTTTACGGATAACAAATCCTTATTGAATACCTTGAGTTTAGTTTGGGGTGTACGTGGGTTCTACTATGATAAATACGAAAGCACGGATCAAACGATCTCTGACTTAAAAGATTATATCAAGCAGCGAAAATTTGTGAAAGCAGATGACCTGGTGATCAATTTAGCGAGTATGCCCATGAAAGAAAAAGGGAGAACTAATATGTTGAAGTTGAGTTATATTCAGTAACTAATAAAATGAAAAAATTATTGATCTTATTATTAGGTATCCCTTTTCTTGGAAATTCTCAAAATGATACGATCCGTAAAACCGATGGCAAATTGTTATCCTGTACCATTACACTGGATAATGAGTTTACTGTTTTTTATCAGATTAAAGGAGTTGGTTATGAGATCAGTAAAGACAAACTGGTTTGGTACTCTTTATCGGGAAAAAGAAAATCAAATTTTAGTCTTGCGGATAAAACTACATTGATAAATGGACATGTTATCGTAGATAATATTGACATAAATACTCTGGATATAAAGTATTGTGAAATAATTGGTTATGATTTTGAAATGAAAAACGGAAGCATGATCATAACACTTGATTATGGGCAGACATATGTTGCCGGGGTTTCTATGAAGATTCAAGATTCTGAAGGCAAAAACATCGTATTTAATTCGATGATGGACGCTTTAAATTTTATGGAAAAAAGTGGATGGGAATATGTTAATCAGTATGGCGTTGGGAGTAATTCTAAAAAAGTATATAGAATTTTATTAAAACGGAGAAGATAACTGAACAAGTGTTTCTAATCTCTCCTGAAACTATCCATGTCCCGTTTATCCTTTTTCGTAGGCCTACCTGCACCACGGTCGCGTTGCATGTTTGGCATAAAAAATACGGAGTCCATTTTTTCGATCTTTTCAACCGGTGGTGAGTGATCAATGTAATTGGCTTTGGCAAATTCAAAGCTCTGGCGTTTATCAATAATACCGGTTACCTCAATTATTTTTTTTACACCCTGCGGATAGGATAGCGTGTAATGTTCGCCGATCTTTACAATATGAGCCGCTTTTACGATCTCGTCGTTTAATTTTACTTTATTATTTTTAATAGCATCGCTTGCCAGCGAACGTGATTTAAACATTCTGATGGCCCATAAATAGCTGTCAAGTCTTACACTTTTTTCGGTACTCATTTCAACACAAAGATAATAATTGTTTTTGTCTCCCTGAACCCGATTCAGGGTCTCTAAGAAGTTGCTTCTCGACTTCGCTCAAAGTGACTGTTCAGCAACACTTTAGTTCTTAAGTTGTTTATTGATGATTTCCTGGGCCCTTTGGCTGTAAAAACCTTTGTTGTTAACGATGTTCTTCAATTGCCCCGACGCTTCATCCACCTGTTTGGTATTGAGTAAACACAGAGCCTCATAAAATTCTGATTCCTGGTGAAAGATATTGTTTGCGTTACCCAGATTTTTTTGAAAGTAAGTTTGAGCAACCGCGTATTTTCCTAATTGATAATAACACATTCCTAAATAGAATTGTGCGTTTGCATCGTCTTTATTATAATTATATAAAATGGTTAATTCTTCTATACAATTCGCAAGATCACCGGAGTTAAACAAACGCATGGCCTTGCGGATAACCTTATGTGCTAAATAAGTATTAGAACTATTCATTGAAGGCCTTTGAATATCTGCTTTACTTTCGTACTGTGCAGCTACACCTGTATTAATGCTGAGGTTAATAGCCTCACTTTGTTTGAAATAATACAACCTGTAATTTGTCACTTTTAAATTATCAATAAAGATCACCGGCGCATTTGCTGTAAACTGATAGACAATATCCTCTTCTTCTTTATTTTCAGCAACAGGTAAAGTGAGGCCTTTGCTGGGTAATACCTCGGGAACGTCAACCGTTACAACAGGCTCTTCCACTTTATCGGCAATTGTATTGTAGTGTTCGATAATTTTAGGTTCAATAACCGGGAATATGGTATCGCTTTCTTTCACTGTATTATTCAATGCGTTTGCAGCCTGTTCTTCTTCTATGGTTTGAAATATGGAAGGATGGTTCTTGCTTTTCTGAAAAATCACAAAGAAAATAGAAAGTCCTATCAATAAGCCGGATAATACACTAATAAAGATCGTATTAAAGGAAGAGTTGTTCCCCATGGTTCGTTTATCAATGCTTTGTGTCAGCTGTTGAATTTCCGAGTCACGCACATTGAATTGTTCAAAGGCAACAGATGACAAATAACTAAGTTCATCCTGCTGCATGTTGTTTTCCAAAGAACGTTGTTGCTCTTTGCCTGCTTGTTTGTGAATAGATATGTCTTTGGGGTTAAGCATTTTATTTAGTTAATCGAGTTTGTTCTTGTAACAATAATTTTAAATTTCGTTTGCCGTTTTGTATGTAGCTTTTTATTTCGTTCAATGAAAAGTTGGTTTCATTGGCAATATCCTGATAGCTTTTATTCTTCAGATAAAATAACTCTACACAAATACGTTGGTTCTCTTTCAATTTTGGCAAACACAGCTTCATGTTTTCTATCATGTTGTCATCGCTGATAGCGTTTATCTTTTCTTCTTTTTCGTAATTAGGCTCTTCATATTCAAACTCGTAATATGACCTCATATTCTTTGTCTGCGATTTATTCTTCCGTATCAATGATATGCAGTGATTTCTTACTACAAAACTCAACCAGCCTTTAAAATTATCTATCTCCCGGTTATTGATATCCAGCATCAGCTTTTCAAACAATTGCATGGTGGCGTCCTGTGCTTCATCTTTATCCTGCAGATAGAATAGGCAAGTTCCATACACAACAGATACATGTTTTTTAAAAAGGTCAGCAAATAAATCTTTATTGCCACTTTGTTTATAGTGTTTCAATAATTCCTCATCGTTGCTATATTCTTTTTTCTTAAAAAGCCACATACTACTTATCAGACGCATACGATCAATTATTCCATAAAAATAAAATTCCGGCCTTTTTTATGGAAAGCGTTATGCCTCACGTCTTAAAGTTAAAGAATGCATTCCGAATAAATCAATTTTAACCATAAAAAATAAATAGTATGAAACATCTAAAACAAACCCTGGTTGCTGCGATCATAGTGATCTGCAACCTCTCTGTCTTGGCACAAAACTCTACCGGTACGCTTAAGGGCCAAATACTAAACGATGAGCATGAACCGGTTTTCGGCGCAATCATTAAAATACTTCAGGGCGGCTCTTTAATTGGCGGGGCAACTACCGATATGGATGGATTATACACTTATAAACCATTAAATGCAGGTAGTTATGATGTTTTAGTGTCGAGCCAGGGAACACAAACTAAAAAAGTAACCGATGTAAGGGTTAGCGCAGAAAGAACAACTTACCTGGATGTTGCCGTATCTACAAATACATTGATCCAGGTAGATATAGTTGCGTATAAAAAAGAGGTCATTGAAAAAACGTTTATGAATATTAAAGAAATATCAGGCGAAGATCTGGCGCGAACAGCTTATGATAAGAGCGATCTTGGTAGTGCAGTTGTTAATATGACCTCCGAAGCCACAAGGGATGACAATGGGGATTTTCATGTAAGAGGAGGCAGAGGAGATGCTACAGCATTTATAGTTGACGGTGTTAAGTCGCCAAACATTACCGGAGTTTCGGCATTATCTATTGAGAATCTGGCAATTATTACCGGCGGAATTCCTGCTCAGTATGGTGATAATACCAGTGGGGTGATCGTAGTAACTACAAAAGATTACTTTACCGGAATGCAAAATAAGCGGATGCGTGATCGTTATATTATTGAAAATAAGGAACGTGTAAAGCGGGAAAAAGAAGTCATTCAAAATGAAAAGAACCGCAAAAAAGAAATTGAAGAAGAATTACGTTTAGAAGAAGAGGCCAAATCTAAAAAAGGATAAACAAGACGTCACTTCGAGTTCATTTTGCCCGCCTGTTGCAAATGAGTATTCAGAAGCGTTCGCAGATAAGTTCCCGATACGTTCTGCAAAAAAGGACAGTAGAACTACTCGAACGGACAGACCATCTGGAAATTTACAAAACAAAAAAAGCCCATCCGAATATCTCCGGATGGGCTTTTTGTTTTATTTTAATAAAGCTTATTTTTTGTAAACCATGACGTTAAATACAAATGGTTGAATTTTTTTGATCTGCTCGCTGCGTTTTAATCCTTTTAAATTAGATTTTTTGGTTACAAGACTCAGCTCTTTTTTCAAAGAATCATTTTCCAGCTTCTCAATAGTTTGTTTGATAAAATTAGATTTGATGGCAAAACCTGTTGCTTCGGCAGAGCTTTGTTTACCACGGATCAAACCAATGATATTACCTTGCTCATCCATTAAAGGACCTCCGCTATTACCCGGATTCACTGGAATAGAGATCTGATACATGGTAGTGTCGTTGTTAAATCCTGTCATCGAACTTAAAGCGCCTTCACCATAAACGGCATCTCTACGCGGGTAACCTAATGTAAATATCTTATCACCGATCTCAGAAGTATTATCTTTAAAAGAGAAAGGGAAAGTAAGATCTTTGATCGCATTAATATTATCTATTTTGTAAATAGCAATATCTAAAGATGGTTCACTGGCTACTAATTTTGCAGATGCTCTATCTAATACAGCATTGGTAACAAATACTGAATCTGCATTTTGCACCATGTGATAGCTTGTAATAAAATAACCTTTGTTATTTAATGCAAAGCCCGTTCCTTCAATGTTGGCTGGCGCATAACTTTTTATACGTTTACTGGTTGCTCCGTTAATACCTTCAATAATGGCATCTTGCGAATATTTTAATTCAGTTACATCACGTTTCAGATCAGTAATAGCATTACTTTGTTGTTTCAACAAATAACCACCGGCACTTAAGATAGTAACAGTGCTGATAACAGCAATAACGGCTACAGATGCTGCTACAGCAAATGTTTTACCATGTTTTTTAATAAAGGTCTCTTCTTCTTTAATGGAAATGATCTTCGCATCCTTACCAAATTCCTGGTTGTGAATAGTAGATAGGATCTGTTTTAAATTGGCGCGTTGCTCGTGTTGGTTAATACCTTCGATCAACGTTTTATGTTTGTCAAAAGCACTTGCAAATTCCGCATCGGTTTTGATGCGATTCTCGAATTCTTTTTTTTCTTCGGCACTTAATCCTCCAAAAATGTAACTGTCAAATAATTCTGTTGCTCTCATTGTCTCTCCCGTTTATATACTTTCTATTTTATTACTCTTCAAAAAACTGTCGTTTTAAACGTTGTAAACATTTGTATTTTTGTGTTTTTGCATTATCTGAATTGGTATACCCAAATTTTTCGGAAATATCATCCATGCTTAACTTATACACGTAAAAATCTTTTAAAAGTGTTTTGCAGGGTTCGCCTAAATTTTCCATACTCACATTCATTTTTTCAATATCCGATTCCTTTTTCAAATGATCTGTGATCTCGTCCGTCACATCTACCACTTCGTCTTCTTCATCTTCTTTAAATCGGATCAATTGTCCGTTGCCCCTGAGTTGCTTTAACCATAAGCGTTTGGCGATCGAAAAAATAAAAGTTTGTAGCTGGCAATTTAATTGAAAAGCGGGTTTTTGAACATTTTCGTACAACACAATGAGTGTTTCCTGATAAATGTCGGCCGCTGCTTCGCTGCTACCACTATTGTTTACAACATATTTAAGAACGAGGTTATAGTACTTTTTGTACAAAGCGCGCAGCACTGCATCGTTGTTATGCCTGAGCCCTTCAATAAATTCAAGGTCTGTGTACGCTACTTTAGCCATAAAGCCACTGTTTATATTAATACCTCAAGGGGCTAAAGGTAACCCAAAAAGGACGAGTTATAAGGTTAATTTGTTGATTTTCAATAACTTCAAAATATGAAATACTGAATCAAGTTAGCATGACCAAAATGACTACTTATTCATTAAAGACTCGATTTCGTCAGCCTCTAGCGGAATGTTTTTCATCAGATCGTCATTTCCCGCAGCAGTAATAACAATGTTATTCTCTAAACGGATGCCTAAATTTTCTTCCGGAATATAAATGCCAGGTTCTACCGTAAATGCATTTCCAATCTGCATTGGTTCCGCAAAAAAACCAACATCATGCACGTCTAAGCCAATAAAGTGAGAAGTGCCATGCATAAAATATTTTTTATAAGCTGGCCATGCCGGATTTTGATTTTTTACCTCATCCGATTTGATCAAACCTAATTGCAATAGCTCTTCGGTCATTAGGTCGCCAACTGCTTTATTATATTTTTCAAAGGTGTTTCCAACTTTCAGCATGCCTGTTGCAGCTTTCATAACACGTAATACAGCGTCATATACTTGGCGCTGGCGTTTGGTAAATTTTCCGTTCACCGGAATAGCACGTGTCATATCACTGGCGTAGTTGGCGTATTCGGCAGCCACGTCTAATAAAATAACATCACCATCTTTACAAGCTCTGTTATTCTCTACATAGTGTAGTACACAGGCATTGGCTCCACTGGCAACAATTGGTCCGTAAGCAAAGCCGCGGCTACGGTTACGAACAAATTCATGAATCAATTCAGCTTCAATTTCATATTCCATTACACCAGGTTTGGTAAAGCTTAATAAACGACGAAAGCCTTTTTCGGTGATATTGCAGGCTTGTTGCATCAATTCGATCTCGATAGGGTGTTTTACCGAGCGGATCTTATGCATGATCGGTGCAGAGCGCTCGACGCGGTGCAAAGGAAATTGGGCTCTTAACTTGTTGTTGAAACGCGTTTCAGCAGTTTCCATATCAATATAACGACGGGTGTGCTCATTGCTGTTCAGGTAAAAATTCTCGGCCTGAAAGGCAAAGCCTTTAAAAACCTTTTCAAACTCATGGTGCCAGTAAACATGCTCGATACCACTTACCTCAGTTGCCTGTTCTTTAGTAAGTTTAGCGCCTTCCCAAATAGCTATCAGTTCACTGGTTTCTTTGATAAATAATACTTCTTTGTGTTTTCCGTCCTTTACATCCGGAAATATCATTAAAATGGTATCTTCCTGGTCAACACCGGTTAAATAAAACAAATCGCTATTTTGAATAAAGCCTAAAGATCCATCAGCATTAGTGGGTAAAATGTCGTTACTCACAAATAACGCGAGGGAATTTGGCTTTAAATACTTACAAAAATTCTTTCGATTATCGATGAATAGCTCTTTTTTTATGGCAGAATATTTCATATTGTCGATTAATTTAATATATTTGTTTGTACTAATATAAACATTTATTTGTATGCCTTGCTTTTCTGTTATAAAAAAAACCGAAACAGATGCTGCTCAGATCTCTGTATGCAGTGATGGGATCATTAGGGTGATGCTTAAAAAAAAGGTGGAGATTAATGCCGATCATTTCAGAAAACTCTTTGAAGTATACAACGAACTTGTTGAGGGGCAAAGGCACCCATTTATTTATTATGCCGAGGATGGTTCTTCTACAGTTACAGAAGATGGTAGGGCTTATGCCAAAAAGGAGGAGTATTCATTTCCAAAGGTTTGTAATGCAGTGGTTGTAACCCGGTTATCACATAAACTTTTAGCTAACTTTTATTTTAAATTCAATAAGCCGAGTTTTCCATTTAAAGTATTTAATAAAATGGATGAGGCAGAAAAATGGTGCCTGGAGCAATTGGAACTTTCTCAACAAAACCCTCAACTTCATTTACAAGGTATTTAATAAAATGACTAATTATATAATCTTAAAAACACGGGAAACGAAAACGATCGTGGCGTCATTGTGTGATGACGGGATTATTAGAGTCATGTTAAAAAAGAAATCAGAGATCAATAGTAAAGATACAGAAGACAATATTAGCGCCTATATTGAAATTAGTGGAGGAAAAAAATATGGGTTTTTAATATACAGTGAAGATGGTACGGTTGTTTATACTGATGACGCCAGAAAGAAAGCAAAGGAACTGGAAAGTAAATTTGGAAAAACCTGCATGGCAGTTTTGGTAAATACATTGGCGCATAAATTGATCGCAAATTTTTATCTGAACTTTTATAAGCCGGATTTCCCATTCAAAGTATTTAATAAAATGGAGGATGCCGAAGCCTGGTGTATTGAACAAAACCAAAAGCAAACTCCTGACGCCTTAAAAACGCTTATGTTTTAATCAAGCGTAATGTAAATCGATAAATGGTCGCTGTAACCATTATGGTATTTTTCGCCGCTATAGGTTCGGTTTGGTTTTTCTTCGCCCGTTTTGTTATTTTTAAATAACACAAAGTCTTTCTTTAAAATGTGTGCATTCTTCGGGTCAAATTTATATCCCTTTTTAGCTCCAATAAATCCTTGTGATACAATGATTTGATCTAACACCCGCCACTCTTTATCATAATAATGAGTTCCCTGTTTAGCCGCATCTAATGTTTGATAGGCATTATACAGATCGGTTTTATCTTTAGGCTTATCGCTCGCCCTCAAAGTATTTACTATACTTTTGTCAGTTGGATGGTCGTTAAAATCACCCATCACAATAGCTTTTGCTTTAGGATCTTTTTTTTGCAGTTCAGTAATTTTAGAACGTACCTGCTCGGCAGCATAAATACGGCGAGGCTCAGACTCTGTTTCGCCCGATCGGCGGCTTGGCCAATGATTAACAAATACATAGATCACATCGCCATTGGTTGCTTTTAATGTTGCAAATAAAATGTTACGGGTTTTATAATCTCCCAATGCAGAGTTGGTTGCATTTAATTCTTTAAAATCAATTAATGTAAACACAGATTTGTCATATAGTAAACCGCAATCAATGCTACGCTCATCCGGACTATCAGTACATAACACGCCATAAGATTTTGTTTTTAGTTGAGATTTGGAAACCAGTTCCTCTAATACTTCTTTGTTTTCAACCTCTACCAAGCCCACTAAAGCGGGCAAACCGTCTCCGGCCACAGTAGAGTCCAACACCTGCGCAATTTTAGTTAACTTATTCATAAAACGGGTTTCATCCCATTTCATGGGCGATTCAGGTAAGAATTCGTCATCTTTTTTATTTGGATCATCTTTGGTATCAAAAAAATTCTCGCAGTTATAAAAAGCTACGGTGATTGGACTTTTTGTTTGAGCAAAACCGCCTATAAAACAAAGTAAAAAGAGGTGAGTAAAAAGGATCTTATTCATAGTCAAATGTAAATAATAAATTGCATGAATAAAGGTATGATTTCAAAATTTAAGTCATATTTACATATTGTTATTATTTCTTAAAACAGAATTCACATGAACAAACGTTTTACAGCAAAAAACATTGCCATATTTTTGGCTTTATTTTTTTTATTGATCCAGTCATTTCGAATTGATAAAACAATAACGGCCGTTGATCCCGCAAAAGATTTTATCACATTAACATCGGCAAATGCCGAGGTTGGCAATACATTAAAGATCGCCTGCTATGATTGTCATTCCAATCAGCCAGCGTTTCCATGGTATACCAATATTGCTCCGGTATCCTGGTGGATAAAGCATCATATTGACGAAGGTTCCCATCATTTAAATTTTTCGGAATGGGGAACCTATTCTGATAAAAAGAAAAACCATAAACTGGAAGAATGTATTGAGATGGTAGAGGAAGGTGAAATGCCACTGGTATCATATACAAAAATGCATAAAGAAGCTAAATTAACGGATGCTCAAAAATTGCAATTGGTGGAGTTTTTTAAAGCGGTGAAAGAACGCGTACCTTCTGAGGGAAATTAATTAAAACAAAAAAGCCACCCATTTCTGAGTAGCTTTTTTTAAAGAATAATAGCTTTATTTATTTTGTAGGAGCTGCTAAAAGATCAAGTGTTGGAGCAACTTTAGTTCCTGGTAATTTTACAGGAGAACCTAATTGAGCTGCAAAACTTCCTTGTACTTCACCAGTTTTGTAGGTTGTGAAACCAATACGGTATAAACCAACAGTTAAAGCTTTTAAAGGATTGTTCACTTCACTTGTAATACGCATCATAGAGTTGTATTTGCTTCCTGATGGTTGTGCTGGCATTTCGCCAGAGTCATCATTAGAATCAATTTGATTCCATTTTGCTGTTTTACCTTTTGTAGCAATATCGGCTGCAGAAGTTACACCTTCAGCTTTTTCAAAAGAGATCCAGGTATCAAAAAAGTTTTTAGTATCTGCTTTGTTAGCTTCGTAATCTGCTGCCTGGAAATCTGTTTTTTCAGGAGCCATTTTCGCAGGAACAGGAGAGATCATTCGGATACCAATTTCCGGAGCTACTGCAGGGATCCAAACATATAAATAATAATATTTTTTTCCGCCTTTTTCCTCGTCCGGTTTAGATCCTGGTTTTACATAACCATAATAAGAGATCACATCCGTGTAAGGAACTCTTACTTCTTTACCCATTACGGCTTTTTTACCCATATCTGCTTTAAATTTCTCCAACTCCTGTGCATTCACATTATTTGAACAAATAGCAGATAGTGCAACTACTGATAAAATACTTAACGTTTTTTTCATAAAATAGTGTTTAGTTTTTTTGCCTACTCTTTAAGCTTTTCGGCATGCGCTATGAGTAGTAAATATAAATTATTTTTTTGTTAGTGTTGCAAAAAGCGAGGACTTTTATTCGTTTAATCTGAGTTATTATTCGGTGGGTTTGAGGTTATTATCTGTTAACTTTAATTTAACGTCTGTCTGGATTTAGACAAAAAAAGCCCCTCTGAACTCAGAGGGGCTTTTATTTTGTTCGAATTGTGATAGATTACAATCCCAACAACACTTCTTCCGGCAATTTACCACCAAATAAAATACGGCTTGGGTTCTCTAACATTTCTTTTACTTTTACTAAGAATCCTACTGATTCTCTTCCGTCAATAATTCTATGATCATAACTTAAAGCAATATACATCATCGGGCGAATAACAACTTGTCCGTTAACCGCCATTGGCCTTTCAACTACATTATGCATACCTAAAATAGCACTTTGTGGAGGATTAATGATCGGAGTACTCATCATACTTCCAAATACACCACCATTAGTAATTGTGAAAGTTCCGCCGGTCATATCTTCGATGGTTAATTTTCCATCACGTGCTTTTAAAGCCAGATCTTTAATTCCTTTTTCAATATCAGCAATGCTCATTAACTCAGCATTACGTAATACAGGAACCATTAATCCTTTTGGCGCGCTCACAGCAATACCGATGTCACAATATTTATTATAAACTATTTCTTCGCCATCTATCATACCGTTTACGGCAGGGTAATGGAATAAGGCTTCAGTAACCGCTTTTGTAAAGAAGCTCATGAAACCTACATTAGTTCCGTAAACCTCTTTGAATTTATCTTTATATTTTGCTCTGATCGCGTAGATCTCGCTCATATCAACTTCATTGAAAGTGGTTAACATGGCAGTTTCGTTTTTAACCGCGACCAAACGCTTGGCAACCGTTTTACGAAGAGAGGTCATTTTTGAACGATCTTTATCTCTACCACCTTGCCAGCTGTTACTTAGTACTTTTTGCGCAGTTGGTAAGCCATTAGATAAAGCAGCTAATACATCTTGTTTTGTTATTCGACCATCTTTTCCGGTACCATTCATTTGGCCCGACTGGATATTATTCTCAGCCATCATCTTTGCAGCAGCAATACTTGGTGTGCCTGTTGCATAAGTTGATTTATCGTTAGTAGTAGTGGTCACTGAGCTTGTCGAAGTGTCCTTTTTAGGCTCCTCTTTTTTAGCTTCAGCTTTTACTTCTTCCTTCTTTTCGGCTTTAGGCGTTTCAGCTTTGGCTTCAGGTTTTACTGAAGTATCAATTTTCACAACAACCTGTCCAACCTTTACTGTATCGCCTTCAGCAGCCAGCACTTCAATCTTACCACTTTCTTCTGCATTTAAAGTTAAGGTTGCTTTATCAGAATCGATCTCGGCTAACACCTCATCTTTTTCAACAACGTCGCCGGTGTTTTTAACCCAACGGGCAATAACTACTTCTGTAATGGATTCTCCCGGGCTTGGTACTTTTAATTCTACAATTGCCATAAAAATATTTTATTGGTTATAAATTTTTTGAATGATTATTTCACTAATACTTTAGAGAAAATATTTGTCATAATATCTTCGTTCTCTGCAGCATGTCGTTTTGCAAAACCGGTTGCAGGACTTGCCGCTTCATTTCTCCCGAAATATTTTAAATTCAACGAACGTAAGTTCTTGTCTACAAAACGCCAAGGACCCATATTTTCAGGCTCTTCCTGAACAAATGAATAATTGGTAGCTTTATTATATTTCTTCAAAATTGCATCTACTTGTTTTTTAGGAAAAGGGTATAATTGCTCTAAACGAATAAATGCAATATCATCAACACCTTCTTTTTCTCTGCGTTCTATCAGATCATAGTATACTTTACCTGAGCAGAAAGCAACACGAGTTACTTTTTTTGCATCTATCGTATCATCCAATACTTCCTGGAAATTAGCTTTAGTAAAATCAGTTAACTTACTTACGCAAGTAGGGTAACGTAATAATTTTTTTGGTGTAAAACAGATCAATGGTTTACGGAAATCGCGTTTCAACTGGCGACGCAATACGTGGAACTGTTGTGCCGGCGTAGTTGCGTTAACGATCTGCATATTGTTTTCAGCACATGCCTGTAAAAAACGTTCCATACGTGCACTTGAATGCTCCGGCCCCTGGCCTTCATATCCATGAGGCAATAACATTACCAAACCGTTCATACGGCGCCATTTATATTCAGCAGAGGTTAAATACTGGTCGATGATAATTTGTGCTCCATTAAAGAAATCACCAAACTGCGCCTCCCAGATAGTTAATGTATTTGGAGCTGCAAAAGCATAACCGTATTCAAAACCTAAAACACCATACTCACTTAATAACGAGTTATAGATCTCAAACTTTACTTTGGCATCAATATTATTTAGCGGTGTATATTCCTCTTCACTATCTTCAATTTTTACGATCGCATGACGATGAGAGAAAGTTCCACGCTCAACATCCTGTCCGCTGAAACGCACAGGGAAACCTTCTTTCATTAAAGATGCATAAGCTAGTAATTCGCCCATGGCCCAATCGTAATTATCATTAGCGATCATGGCTTTACGGTCATCAAACAGCTTTTGGATCTTATTAAAGAATTTTTTATCTTTTGGTAATTCAGTTGATTTTTTAGCGATCTCCATGAACAGTTTTTCATCAATGGATGTTTTCGGTGATTCGTCAAAATCAGCATCAGTTGCCCTTTTTACGCCTTTCCAGTTTCCTTCTAAGAAGGAAGTGATCTTTGCTTTCTCTGTTTTTTTAGCTTCATCCAGATTAGCATCAAGCTCTGCTTTAAAAGCTGTTTCTATTTCTTTTGCTTCAGCAGCTAAAGGAGAATTTTCAGCTTTTAATTTTTCAACATAAATATCTTTTGGATTAGCGTGCGCTGCAATTGCTTTGTATAATAAGGGCTGGGTAAAACGTGGCTCATCTCCTTCGTTATGTCCGTATTTACGATAGCATAACACATCAATGAATACATCTTTATGAAAAGTTTGACGGAACTCCATGGCCATTTTTGAGATGAAACACAAAGCCTCCACATCATCACCGTTTACGTGAAACACCGGGCTCAGTACCACTTTTGCTACATCCGTACAGTAAGTTGATGAACGGGCATCCAAGAAGTTGGTTGTAAAACCAACCTGGTTGTTGATCACATAATGAATAGTTCCTCCGGTTTTGAAGCCATCCAGCTGGCTCATCTGAATTAATTCATAAACCAACCCCTGGCCTGCAACAGCGGCATCTCCGTGTAATATCACAGCGCATGCTTTTGCATTATCACCACTATGGCGGCTATCTATCTTTGAACGAACAATTCCCTGCACAACAGCTGCTGAGGTTTCTAAATGTGATGGATTTGGAGTTAAGCTGATATGTACATTTTTACCATCATCACTTAACTGATCAGATGAGTAACCCATGTGATACTTAACATCGCCATCAAATAAAGAGTCTTCACTTGGTCTGCCTTCAAACTCAGTAAATACATCTTTATAGTTCTTGTTCATGATATTGGTCAACACGTTCAAGCGCCCGCGGTGAGCCATACCGATCACGTAGTCTTCAATTCCTAAATTAGCGCCATGTTCCATCAACGCATTAATAGCCGGGATCACTGATTCGCCTCCCTCTAATGAAAAACGTTTTTGACCTACAAATTTGGTATGTAAAAAGCTTTCAAAAACAACAGCCTGTGTTAGTTTTTTAAGGATCGTTTTTTTCTGATCAATAGAAAACGCAGGCGTATTCTTGTTCTTCTCCATGCGTTCCTGCATCCATTTCAGAACCTTAGGCTCGCGCATGTATAAATATTCAACGCCTATACTTTGGCAGTAGGTTTGCTCTAAATGAGCAATAATATCTTTTAATTTTGCTGCGCCAAGCCCGATCTCATTTCCGGCCTGAAAAACAATATCAAGGTCCTTATCGGATAAACCAAAGTTTTCAAGAGCCAGGGTTGGTTCATAATTACGGCGCTGACGAACAGGATTTGTTTTAGTGAATAAATGCCCACGCTGACGGTAACCGGTAATTAAACCTATTACTTTGAATTCTTTGGTTACATTTTCAGGAATGGCACCTCCTTCCGAATCATAGGAAGTACGGGCAAACTCGAAGCCTTTAAAAAAATCACGCCATGATGCGTCAACAGAATCGGGGTTTTGGTTATACTGTAAAAATAAACTCTCAATAGCGTTTACATCACTTGTGCCAACAAAGGAAAATTTGTCCATTTTAATTTTCGTTAAAAACAGGGCTAATTTAATGATTTTAATGGAAATTAAGCTTACTTTTATGCAGTGAAATTCATATTATTTTCAATATTTATTTTTGGCAATCTATCCTTATTGTTTTCGCAAGGAAACACCGGAGATAATGCTATTCAAACAACCTTAAAGGTAAAGGCCCTGCAGGAAAAAAAAGCAGATTATCACAAGCGAACCAATGGAGAAACCGATGGTTATCGTGTAAAGATCCATTTTAGTGCAGATAGAAGCAAAGCGGAAGAAGTAAAAGCAAAATTTAGCAACAAATTTGCGGATATAACCCCTTATATTGATTATCAACAGCCAAATTTTGTGATTACGGTTGGCGATTATAAAACAAAACTCGAAGCCTACGAGGCTTTGAAAAAAATTAAAGAAGAATATCCCTACGGCTTTATTGTTAAAAGTAAGGTAAGACCCCTGAAATTAAACTAATATGGCAACTATAAAATACCTTCTGATAGCTGCGATTTTTTCGACACTTATTATATCTTGTAAAAAAGAAGACGAAGGAGATTCGTGCAGTACCTGTCCGGTTGGCGGACCTTCAGAGCCTGCAGGATTTAGGTTTACCAAGAACAATGGAGCAACGATCGAGGCAGACTCTACTTTCTTTTTCCCCGCTACCAAAATAATAATTGCTTACTACCAGGGTATGACAAACCGAATTATCATAAAAACATCTGCACAAACCGCAGGCACTTATAATGTTAATGGGGCTTCTAATACCGTTACATATATTGAACCTTTGGGTTCATACAATGCTACAAGTGGGTCCATAATTATTACTGCAAATGCCAATAACAAAATATCCGGAAATTTTACAAGTAGCGGAGGCGGCATTGCCAGTACTATTGGCGCACAGTTTAAAGATATTCCAAAAAAATAATCGAATATTAATCAGACTTCACGATCTTTCGGACACATCTTTTTCCATTAATTTCAAGCTCTAAATAATAGATTCCAGGGGCCAATGTATTAAGGTCTAATTCTGTTCTATTTTCAAAAGTTTTCTGTTTTATTTCTTTTCCTTTTACATCGGTTAACCGGATCCTTGTGCTGCTTAAAGTTACAACCTGCAACATTTCACTGACAATTGGATTAGGATAAATTTTCAGATCGTAATTTTCCAACTCTATCAGCCCTATCTGGTTGCCAAGCTCCCAATTTGTATCCTGAGTTTTACACAAAACCGGTGGCCATACATAGGTTGATCCGTTTGGTGGAAGATTATTATAATAACCACCGCCCGCTGAACAGCCATTGAGGATCAGCGAATTCTTACAGGCGATGTAATGATAGTTTAAACCTGCCCGTGTTTTTATCTGACCCAGATATAAGTGTCCGTAATTGACAAAAGAAGCGCCGCACATCGTTTCCAATAAATAATCGCCACAAATAGTCCCCAAAGGATCGATAAATAAAACAGTGGGCGCATTGATCGTCAGGTTTTGATGGATAACCATATAATGATAAACAATAATAGAATCAGGATTTGTTGGCACCTGCTGATTGCTCCATGCAGTAGGATCTTCCCAATCACCATGCGCAACGGTCTTTACTGTAAATGCATGCAATGAGGCAGAGATAAAAACACACAGTATGACAATCACCCTTAAAAACATAATTAAAGATAATGAATTATTATTTTAGTAAATAGGTTAAATTTGCAGGCAAAAATCCCACAATTAAATAAGAAAATATAATTCGCCTTATGAAAACCATTGATAATCTGAATTTACAAAACAAACGCGCATTGATTCGCGTTGATTTTAATGTACCATTGAATGATGCTTTTGAGGTAACAGATGATACACGTATCAAAGCGGCTGTTCCAACTATTAAAAAAGTTTTGGAAAAAGGAGGAAGTGTTATTTTAATGTCACATTTAGGCCGTCCAAAAGAAGGCCCTACCAATAAATATTCCTTAAAACATATTGTGAATGCTGTGAGCAAATTAATTGGCACAGAAGTTTTATTTTCGGATGATTGTATTAGTGATGATGCTTTCGCGAGATCGGCAGCATTAAAACCAGGCCAGGTGTTATTACTGGAAAATTTGCGTTTTTATAAAGAAGAAGAAAAAGGTGATACAGCCTTTGCAGAAAAACTAAGTAAGCATGGTGATATTTATGTGAACGATGCTTTTGGAACAGCTCACCGTGCACATGCATCTACAGCAGTTATAGCACAATTTTTTGCAGCGGATACTAAATGTTTTGGTTATGTAATGGCAGGTGAAGTAGCAAGTATCGACAAAGTAATTAATGGGGCAGAATCTCCGTTTACTGCCATTGTAGGTGGCGCAAAAGTAAGCGATAAGATATTGATCATTGAACAATTGATGGGAAAAGCCAATAACATTTTAATTGGTGGCGGTATGGCCTTCACTTTTGTAAAAGCCATGGGAGGAACTATTGGTAAATCATTATGCGAGGATGATAAACTTGATCTGGCGAAAGAATTACTAGAAAAAGCCAAAGCCAAAGGAGTTAATTTATACATTCCTACAGATGCAGTGATCGCTGATAATTTTGCCAACGACGCTAATAAACAGGAAAGTAACATCAATGCTATTCCTGACGGTTGGATGGGATTAGACATAAGCAATGAAACGATCAAAACATATAGCGATGTGATCAAAGATTCGAAGACGATTTTATGGAACGGACCAATGGGCGTGTTTGAAATGAGCAGCTTTGAAAACGGAACAAAACAGGTTGCATTGGCTATAGCAGAAGCAACAAAAAAAGGTGCTTTTTCGTTAATAGGTGGTGGCGATAGTGTTGCAGCTATTAACAAATATGACCTGGCCAGCCAGGTAAGTTATGTGAGTACCGGCGGCGGAGCTTTGTTGGAATATATAGAGCAGGGCAGCCTTCCGGGAGTAAGAGCTATAGAAGGCTAATATGATCAGAAGGCTAAACAAACTCAACTATTCTGTGTTGAAAACAAAGAAGATAGACCGGAATTTAAATTGGGCATTTTAGGCATTAAAACTTATCTTTGAACTTTAACATAAAACAAAACACATGGAATTATACTTAGATTCAGCCAACCTTAAAGAAATTGAAGAAGGATTTAAATTAGGCTTCTTAAACGGATTAACTACTACGCCAACTTTTATGCAAAAAGAAGGCATTACCGATATTGATGGAACAATTGTAAAATTAAGTAAAATAGTTCCGGTACTTCAGATCGAAGCATTAGGCAATACAGCTGAGGAAGTATTGGCAGAAGCTGAGCGTCAGTTAGCCTTGGGTTTAGACCCTAAAAAAACAGTATTTAAGATCCCGGTTTCATTGGAAGGCGTTAGAGCCTGTAAAATGTTGCGCGATAAAGGTTATTTAGTGAATGTACATTTAGTATATACTTTACAGCAAGCATACATGGCTATGCAGGCGGGAGCAACTTATGTATGTCCGTTAGTTGGTCGTTTACAGGATCAGGGACACGATGCTTTGGCATTAGTTCAACAATGTGTTGATGCGGTTGATCTGTACGAATACGATACAAAGATCATGTTCTCTTCTGTGCGTAATGCGGAGCACGTTCGTAATGCCATTAACATTGGTGTTCATACGATCACGGTTCCATTAAAGATCATTAAACAATTAACCGAAAATAACTTTACAACACTTGGAACAGATCAGTTCATTCAGGATACCCGTTTAATGATGGTGAAAGTTAAAGAAGCTATCAAAGGAACAAATCCTTTAGTTACCGAAAACACTTCTGTAACAGATGCGATCGTTAAAATGACTGAATATGGTTTTGGTGCAATTACAGTTACCAAAGCAGATGGTAGTATTAAAGGTGTATTTACCGATGGCAGTTTAAGAAAACTGATCGGAGAAAAAGGAAGGGACATTTTATCTAAGAATTTATCTGATCTTGAATACAGAGAGCCAATTACCATTGATGGTAGTGTACTTTTAAATGATGCTTCGGTATTATTCAAAAAAACCAATGTTGATACGATTGTTGTAACAGAAGGCGGTAAACCGGTTGGAATGTTAGACATCCAGGATATGAAAGGGTAATCGTAAAAAGTTGAATTTTAAATGCCATCTACTAAACAAGTAGATGGCATTTTTGTTTTTATTATATTTGTACTATGTCACACATCACACAATTATTTACCGAAATAGGTGGAAGGTTTATTACACCCGAAGCAGAGATCATTGAAAAATTAAAACAGGTGAAAGCTTTTGTGTTTGATTGGGATGGTGTATTTACAGATGCAGGAAAAGATTACAAACTTGATAGTTTTTTTAGCGAAGTAGATAGCATGGGAACTAACCTGCTGAGGTTTTCGTATTATTTAAATAACAAACAAATTCCTTTAACAGCTATTATCTCAGGTGAAAAAAATGCAGCAGCATTTACCTTTGTAGACAGGGAACGCTTTCATTATTCTTTCTCTAAGTTTGCCAATAAACTGGAAGCCACCAAACATTTATGTGCGCTGCACGATCTGAAACCAAACCAGATCTGTTTTGTGTTTGATGATGTGCTGGATTTGAGTCTGGCAGAAATTTGTGGCGTGAGAATATACATACCTCGTAATGCAAACCCGTTGTTGAACGAGTACGTTATTAAGAACAAACTGGTTGATTATACAACCGGTGCAACCAGCGGTCAACATTCGGTACGCGAAGCGGCTGAATTACTAATAGCATTGAATGGTAATTTTGATGAAACGATCACTAACCGAAAAAATTTCTCGGTCGACTACAGTGATTATCTTGCTTTGAGAAGAGCCACAAATCCTGTTTATTTTACTACGCTTGATGGAGCGATTGTTGAATCGAAGCAACAGTAATTAAAAAAGGCTTAACAATTTTGTCAAGCCCTTTTTATATTAATTAAACTTATTATTTAACAAGCTTTGTTGTTTTTATAACAACTCCATTTGCATTTAAAAGCATCAGGCAGTAATAGCCTTTTTGAAGGCCTGATACATTTAATAATGCGTTATTCATCTGAACATCTTTTCTTATAACTTCTCTACCAATGGCATCAACTAATGTGATAGAATATCTATTCTCAGTAGCATCCCCTATTTCTATATTAAGAAGGTCGCTCATAGGATTAGGGTATACATTCAAGGAAACGTTGGCGTTGAGATTTTTTATTCCTGTTACCGTCTGTGATACAACATTTAATGAACTCATTAAAAAACCTGTCGCCATTCTCTGTACACTTGACGAGTCACAATCTGTATCCGAACATGTAACGGTTCCGTTTGTATTGGTAGTTGTAAGGCAAACTGGATAATTGCCAGGTATTGCATATTGATGAAAAGGAAATTGTTGTGTAGACGAAGTGCCATCACCAAAATCCCAGAAATAAGATAATGCACCATTTCCTGTTGATAGGTTATAACAGAAATAGTTCCCTGCATTGGCAGTATCAGCAAAAATAGTGATGCTGGAAGTTATTGAACAGGTACTACAATATACGTGTACTGTTTGAGTGATTACACTACAAGGAGTTGGGTTTACGGTAGAATCATAAACTGATAAGGTAGCAAGATAGGATGTATTAATATTTGGATAACTATGTCCAACACCTGAATTTCCTGAACTTGTAAGTGATGTATTATCACCAAAATCCCACGTACAGTAAGCGATTGTCCCGCTTGAAAGATTGGTAAATTGTTTATCAGCGCATACTGTGCCTTGTGAAACTGAAAATGCAGACTGGCAAGTTGATGCAGCAGTGCACTGAACATTTACCACTACTGTATAGCTGCTGCATCCTGTCGGCGCTGCAGTTGAACTATATACAGAAAGTAGCGCCATATAACTTGCATTTGTATTTGGGTATTGATGAGTAAAAGTAGAAGTATTGGTGACATTAGAGATAGTGCCATCACCAAAATCCCAATGATAGTAAGCTGCATTAGGGGAAGATGAATTTGTGAATTGTTTCTCATTACAAATACTGGTTGATGCAACAGAAAAAATAGCATTGCAGGTTGTAGTTGAAGGACAAATAACAGTTATGGTTTGAGTTGCTTGCCCACAGAGATTACCATTTGTATAATTGGTTAAAACAGCGCTAAAGACAGAACTATTGAGAGACAAGTTTGTGCTTGTATATGTAGTAACAGTGTTGGACCAGCTAGAAATTGACCACACACTGCTGGTTATATTTCCTGTAGAAGTATTAACCAAGTTGGTTACACAATTACTGTCTGTAGAATAATTAAAACTTGTAGCACATGTTGGAGTTCCGGCTGACACCGTTATTACTGATGAATGAGAATAGGGTGTTGAGCAGCCGGATTGCCCTGAATAATAAATGGCAAATACAGTGTATGTGCCTGGAGGGATATTTGTAAATGTAAAGTCATGGCCGAAATTGGGTGAATTTTGATTTGTTGTTCCAGTAAAATTGCCATTTGGACCACTAACGCTCCAATAAGTTGTGTGCGGTGCACCAGAAGGAACTGTTGTAGGTTGAGGCACGGCATAGAACTGAATATCAGTCCCATTGGTGGTTGCGTTACTAGGAAACAAACCGGTTGGGCATACAGGTTGCACACATGAAACGTTAACAGATCGGATAGTAGAGCTGCAAGGAATAGAGCTTGCGGTAGAACTATAAACAGATAAGGTTGCCTGATAATTTGCTACAACATTTGGATATTGATGAATAACCGCAGAATTATTTGCCATATTGGAAGTAGTTCCATCACCAAAATCCCAGTGATAGTATGCGACATTTCCGTAAGAAAAATTTGTGAAGGACACTTCGTTACACACACTTGTTGATGCCACAGAAAAAATAGCCTGGCAACTAGTGGTTGAAGCACAATTTATGTTTATAGTTTGACTGGTCTGTCCGCACATGATCCCATTTGTGTAATTTGTTAAATGAGCAGCAAAATTATTATAAGGCACGGAAAGATTTGTACTTGTATAAGATGTTGCGGGTATTGGGCCATCAATTGTCCACACGCTGCTTGTAATATTTCCTGTAGATAAATTTGTCAGATCAGAAACACAATTCACATCAGTTGTATAACTAAAGGAGGTTGGACAAGGCGATGGTGAAGCGGTAACTGTAACTACAGTACAATTTGTATAGGATGGACAAATAGTTTGGGTTGGTATATAATGAGCGCATACAGTATAAGCTCCAGCAGGGACATTTGTAAATGTATAGGAATGACCAAAGCCAGTCGAAGTTTCTGTGGTAGTGCCATTAAATAAGTCTGATCCACTATATGCCCACCAAATTGTAGTATGACCCGAGTTTACAGGAGTGGTTGTTGGTTGAGGTACTGCATCAAACAGAATGTTGTTTCCGGTTACTATTCCTGTTCCAGACAACAAGCTTGTTGCGCATTGGGCATTTGTTGTTCCTGTAAATATTAGGCTTATCAAGCATATAAGTACGAATTTAAAAAGTTGATGTGTTTTCATGATATTATATTTATAATTTGACACAAAGTTGAATCAATTACTATAAAATATAGAATCGTGTATTTCATAATCTTACGCAAACAAATGTTAATAGTAATGAAGCATCATTTAATTTAATAATTATTCATGAATTTTATGTTACTCAGACAAATTAAATTTTTCTTTAATCCAAGCACTATAATTAATAATTTGATTAACCTTCAAAGATTTATTATCTTCTACAAAATGCTCAACAAAAAGTCTGGATGATTTTGTGTTTTGAAATCGGTATTTCAAAAGAAGAAACTTAATTGTTTTTATAAATCTTAAATCCATAACATACTCGTCGTTTTTTGTTAATTCTTTATAATCTATAAATAATTGTTTGATGAGTTTCTCTACATAATCAAAATCATTAAGGTCGATCCTTAAAATGATTTCAAGAATAGATATTTTTAATTTAAATCCATTCTCTAATACGCTAAACAATTTATGACGATATAATTCAAGAATGTTTTTCAGGGCAGCTCTATATTCTTGCAAATCAAAATGTGCGCCTGCAAGATTTAAATATACGTAGCCAAGATGAGTGGGATGGGAAATAATACCTTTTTCAGTTTTTGCTTTTACCAAAACCTCAATGGCTTTTTTTGGCTCTATTACCGAATAATTATTTACCAATGAATTATAATAAAAGAAGATGTATCTATCATGTAAAAGACCATTGAATTCTGACATAGCTAATTTTAACTCCTTTATCCACTCAATAGCTTCCGTATGTTTTTTATTGACGAATAAACTATTACATATATAAGTTAGTAATTGCACTTTAGTTTGATGGTTGTTTTTATTAAACAGACCATCTTTTTTAAACCCGTTAAAATTGGACACGCTAAATTGTTCAAGTTCAGCATAATTTTGCTGTGATAGTAAAACCCTGCTTAATCCTTCAAAGCAACGAATCCTGAACAATTCATCATTTTTAAATTCTTTTATTTTTTCAAGATCCCTGGTTATTTTCTTTAGGGCCGAAAATGTTTTATTTGTTGTATTAGCATAGCCCTGTGCTTTATATAATTCATAAATACCTTTGGCAATTGCAAAATCAAGTTTTTTAAGATACTGTAGTTTTTTAAAATTTGCTTCGCTTTTTTCAACTATAGTCTTAATATTTCCAAAGCTGTAATTGCTTGCAAACTTTATCTTTTCGTTATAAATTAAATCAAGTAGTGTAAGATCATTAGTTAATACAGCTTTCTTCTCTGCTTTTTCCAAATGATAATTAGCTATTTCCCACTCATTTTTCCCAACAAAGACGTTAAACAAAATCAATTCACTGTAAACCGCATGCATATCTGTTTCGTAATAGTAAAATTGCACAAGGCTATTGCATAACTCGGTATGTAGCCGGTTTTTTAAACGATAATACTTGTTTTTGTCTGTTATATTTCCATATATCGTTTTAATAAGAATAGCTTCATTATTGTTTTTTGATTTTTTTCGTATTAAATCAAATAATACAACATCTTTTCTATTTATATCTGACTGAGTACGATTTGTATATAGTTTGTAGTTAATAATCTCTTCTTTGTAAAGACTGTTTATGCTTTTATGTAAAATATCCATAATTTGTTTACGTAATATTATGCATAAAATTTTACTTTATAATAATGCATTTAGTTAAATTTGTATTAAACTTGTTAATATGTTTGGTAAGATTAATAAATGGAAAGGATTACTTGTTACAATTATGGTAACAAGTTTTTTTGCAGGTAAAGCGCAAGGCCAACTAGGCATTTATAACAATAGCATCTCTATTACACCGGGCTACACGGTTTCAAATAATACATCTATCACAGCAAGCGGTCAGATTATTAACACAAGTACAACTACAGTATCCGGTGCTGTTCAGATGTATATGGCAGTTAATACAAGTACCAATTCATCTCCGGCATATGTGATTGTTCAAACCAATTCATTCGTAGTTACAAATTTAACCCAGGGATCTACGCACCCTTTTTCTATTACTACTACTGCTTCAGGAGTTAATAATTTTAAAATAGATGGCAACGGAACGACTGTAGTTGTATGGCCTATTATTATGAGCGATCCAAATCCTTATCCTGCGCATGATTCCGCATTTACGGTCGTCACAATTTTACCGTTAATAGGGATAGCAGAACTGGAAGCCTCTTTTGCTAAAGAAGTTATTATTGAAAACCCGGTTAAAGGAAACATTAAACTTATATATGATGATGAGGTATATACTGAGCCCGAAATGGTATCTTCCAGTGGAACCGCATTAAAAGAAATTTTTAAGGATAAGATCATTTTTACAGATAAATTAACAAAAGGTATTTATTACATTCGGTTTTACAACCAAACATATCAAAAATATTTAGTGCGAAAAATTATCGTTAATTAAAACGTAACCCACAATTTTTTTGGATCAATTTGCTTTTGTGTTTTCAAAAGCTTCATACCTTCTATGGCTTTGGTTTTATCTTCGGCTACAATAACAATAATAGCTCGCTTGTTCCTATCTAAAAAGCTAACGATCATATTTTTCTGTGACGGTAATGTTGCCAGATTTTTGAAGACCAGTTTTAATTTTGTTAAATTTTGTAATTGATTTTTATGAATGATAATGACCTGCGTTTCTTTGGAGCTTTTGATGTTATCAATCGAAATTTTATCACTCATGGGGATTGACATGTTGCTGCTATATATCCTGAATGTTTTATGTAAGGCCGATTCCATTTCATCTATATCTTTTGTCACATCATCTTCATAATAAACATCGGTTTTCATTAGCAATGGTTCAAAATCATAAAGTGCGTTTGGAAAAGTCTGCTTGAACAACTCAATGGCTTTTAAAATGAAAGTTTTATCCATTTGTTTTTTATCATTTACATACTGTTCGGTTAATGGATAAATAGCTTTGGCATAAGCGTTAATGTAAAAATCATTGTACCATTCACTTGAATCAATTTCGCCGGCCAGTTCTTTATAAGCGTAGCCATTCCCTAAGGCAGTTGCCAATGCCTCATCAATATAATGGTACGCAAATCTTGTGTAAGGGTTGATGGTATCTGTAAATACACTATCCAGTTTTTGTTGTAGTAATAAGGGTTGTTCTTCAAATAAAACATGACTCATTTCATGCATTCCTATCGAAAGGAGATCAAATATATCTTCTTCCTGTGTCAGAACGCCCATCTCTAAACTATTGGCATGTGGTGTTGCCGTGGTTTGCCCACTTCGCCCGATAATAGGATAAATACTTAAGTTAAAAGGCATGGACTTGTCCCAGCTGCTCCCATAAAACGTTTTAAATTTTCCAAAAAGTTCATTTAGCTTAGGGCTAAGGCCTTGTAGTTCTCTTATTTTATCATCAATTACGGGCTTATATCTGGTATAAATAAAACGGTCGTAAAACGGCTCGGCGTCAGTTATTATTTGTTTGAGTTTCAAATAATCTACGTTTGGGTAAATACCAATGATGCGATCAAATAATTCCTCATTAGTATTAGATGAGATAGAAGCAACACATAACAAGTCCCAGGTTGAGGTGGTGCGTTTACGATTGGAAGGATATTGTTGTTTCACATAATTATAATCGAGTTGCAGTGATTGATAGTCTTCAATAAGATTTTGAAACGTAGGATTTTTTCCTAAAAAGGAAGTATCTATCTGGTGTTTGAACGTGAAGGACGTACCGTGTCCGCCAACAGCAGTTTGTAAAAATTTAAGAATAGCAAAAGGTTTGCTGAATTTGGTTTGTACCACCTGTTGGCCAAAAGCAAACTGACTTAGAACAAAAAACAAAAAGGATATGATAAATACTCTCATTTTAAATATAGTAGTAAATATAAAAACTTAATACATGACTTTATAATATGAAGCATTCTTTATTTCAAAAAAGGCTCATCATTTTATGATGAGCCTTTCTAGTATTAAAAACTATTTTTGTTTTAGCAGCAGCCAAATGGACAACTACCAGCACAACAACATACTACTGCACCCGCAACTACTAACGCCGCTGTGATGCCTATAATTAATTTTGTCATTTTATTTATTTTTAGAATTTAAATTAAATTTGAGTTTGTCCTGTCTCAAAAGACAGTATTATTCAAATTATTTCAGGTGGATGCCACCACTCAGACAAATAGGTTGATAGAACATTGTCGTTTTGAGTACGGACCTTTTTTGTAATGAAGTTAGCTGCGATTTGGAAAT
The DNA here is from genome assembly GCA_040386075.1 of Bacteroidota bacterium. Lineage (GTDB taxonomy): Bacteria > Bacteroidota > Bacteroidia > B-17B0 > Aurantibacillaceae > UBA4416. The sequence continues at coordinate 76,100 of JAZKGE010000008.1, read as the reverse complement.
TAAACCGCTCAACCTCCGTAAAATTGCAATGACAGTTTTGTAAGCAGCAACAAGATTTGCAATCGGAAATATCGTTTTTTGACTTACTACTACCGGATTGTTCTTGTGAACACTGCATCATACTGTTGCATACTGTAGGAACCACTAATGAAAGCAGAACATAAGTAAGAAGTATGGTAGAAAAAACTTTCATGTTTGTAAATGTAGTTATTTTCATAAATGTCGGTTGCTAAAAAATGTGAATAGATTTTAGTGAAAGCCTATTCACTACACGTTTTTCTATCACAGGATAAAGAATCACAGGAGGTCTCTGTTTCTTCTGAGCATTCACCGGGAGTACACTCCGTTGTTGAACACTCCACACTTGCAGCTGTTGCTGCCTGATATTTCGAAACTTCAAAATAACTCAGGAAACCAATACTTAAAATCAAACCGATCCAAAATACAGCCTTGTTGATTTTTACTTTACGTTTTTCTTTTGCTGTTGGTTCGCAGGCACAATCACCCGGGCCGCAGGAAGCCAATTTAGGCAATACATACAGAGTATAATAAGAAATTGTAAACGAAACCGCGCTAATAGCAATTAGTAATGGTTCTAGTGCACTTACTAATGGCGAACTTGCAATAGTTGCAGAAGAGACACCAAATAAGGAGGCGATGGGACTAGCACATACGCCAACACAAGCTCCGCTTTTACAGCATGATAATAAGATAGGAGCGGCTGAGGTAAGGCCGCCGGTAATGCTTGTCCAAATGGATTTTTTTGATTCCATGATTAATTTTCTTTTTGTTTTAATACCATCCAGCTAAATACTGCTAATGCCGCCCCTAATAATGGCGCAAGAATATAGATCCATAAATGTTCCAGGTGTCCTGATACAATTGCGGGAGCAATAGACCGAATAGGATTCATAGAGGCACCACAAATGGGTCCGGCAAACATAGCTTCTAATAATACAACGCCCCCGATAGCAGCACCAGCAAACATACCTTGCTCTTTACTTCCTTTAGCTACGTGTATAATTACAAACATTAAAATAAATGTGAGAATTAATTCTAAAACAAATGATTGCATTGGAAAGCCCGCCGGTAAGGTAGCGCCTAACGTATCATTATTAGGAAATAAAAATTTTAAAGTAAGGCTTGCTATAAAAGCACCAAAACCTTGGCTAATTATATATGGCAAAATTTCTTTGGGCGGAAATACTTTTGCTACCCAAAACGCGATTGTAACAGCAGGATTTAAATGTGCGCCTGAAATATCCCCTACCGTATAAATCATAGCCGCTACAATTAATCCGAAGGTAATAGCTATGCCAACATGAGTAACTGCGCCACCAGATTCTTGATTAATAATGATGGCTCCTGTCCCACAAAAAACCATTGCAAATGTTCCTATAAGTTCTGCTAAATATTTTCTCATATTATTTTACTTTTGAAAAAACATATAAAGTTTCTAAGGCAATTTGTTTACAACGCTCATCGTACTTGGCATCTTGTAAAGGTGTATTATCAAATGCTTTTGGATCGTCGTATGTCGTTCCTATTCTTAATTCAACACCTGGAATAAACGGGCAGTTTTCTTCTGCGTCACTGCAAGTCATAATTGCAGTGAATTCAGCCTGTGGGTTTTTTAGATCATCATATACTTTTGAAAAGCATTCAATCGGCTTTTGCTGATCATCATAGAAAACATGAAACAAAGTGTTCTTTTCTATATTGACAGGTTTAACATTAAAACCAATTCTTTTTAAAGCAGTAATTGCGTTTGTATTGAATGCTGTTGTCTCTGTGCCTCCGGAAAATGTATTTACATTTTTGATATTATAATACTCACTTGCTACTTTGGCCCATACCTGGCCAAAATGGCTTCGGCGTGAATTATGTGTGCAGATATAAACGAGGTTAACCGGTTTATTTGCAATTTGCTTTTTTGCAATGTACTGAGAGATCTTTTCTAAAAGCTCTTTACGCTCTTTTGAAATAGTACTGAACTCACTTGTGAGCTCAGTGCAATATGTTTTAATGGCTGGGTACATTTCAATAATTGATTAGCAGCATTTACCGCCGGGTGTGCAACATGCTTCAGTTTTTTCTTCACCTATGGTAGATAAACTTACTTTTTCCTTATTCTCAGGAACGCCACAATTATCTTTTGCTAAACAATCTGTTTGTTTTGCTACTAATAAAAAGGTTTCGCCATTATAATCAATACCATATTTTCCAATAGTGTCTGATTGATATTCAACTTCCACTTCAAGATCTTCCATGCCTAGCACCTGTTCAGAAAGTGCAATTATTTTGGTAAGCTTTCCTGGCTTTAAACGGTGTTCGGTATCATTAGCATTCCATAACTGAAAATTAGCGACTTTTTCCGCGCGCACTCGTCCGCCACAATCAATAAAATTCTTAGTTATTATACCTACTTCAGTAACATGAAAATGTTCCGGAACTAACGTCCCGTTAGGTAGTTGAAAATTAACAGCGGTTACAGTTTCAAGGTGTTTTTTTATTTCAGATAGTTTCATGATTTTTGATTTTTGTAAATTATATTATCGTAATATTACGTTTATTAGGAGTAAATTTTTTTAGCAGCACTTAGTTTTATTGGTAAAAGAGGCAAAGAAAGCACTCATATAATTGTTTGCATTTTCCCATTCTTTTTCGTCAATGCAATAGCATACTTTTACTCCGTCAATATCTCCTTTTATTAGTCCTGCCTCTTTTAATTCTTTTAAGTGTTGAGAAACCGTGCTTTGTGAAAGAGGTAATTCATCCACTATATCGCCACAGATACAAGCCTGTTTTTTAATCAGCAATTGCAGTATCGCAACGCGGGCTGGATGCGCTAATGCTTTTGCGTATTTGGCAATCTTATTGTCTTTAATTGTAAACTCTTCCGTTTTAGTTGTTCCCATTGTATCGCAATATTACGATTAAATAATCAATAAGAAACACAAAACCAGAAATTTAACAAAATTTTAAATTACTTTTTATTCTTCAATGCCCACTCTTTTGCAAAGTAGGTTAAGATAACAGATGCACCGGCACGTTTCATGCTTAATAATATTTCATCACGCACCCTGTCGCCATCTATCCATCCTTTGGCCGCCGCAGCTTTTACCATCGCGTATTCGCCGCTAACATTATATGCTGCAATAGGTAGGTCAAAATTAGTGCTGAGGTCTTTGATGATATCTAAATAGGATAGGGCAGGCTTTACCATTAAAAAATCCGCGCCTTCTTCCAGGTCTAGTTGCGCTTCAATTAGAGCTTCCCTGCTATTAGCCGGGTTCATTTGATACGTTTTTTTGTCGCCAAACTTCGGCGCGCTATCCAAAGCATCTCTAAAAGGATTATAAAAACCACTCGCATATTTTGCTGTATAGCTCATGATGGAAACTTCTTCATGCCCCGCATCATCCAATGCTTCACGTATAAATCCAACACGTCCATCCATCATGTCGCTTGGCCCAATAATATCAATACCACAATCAGCTTGAGCAATAGCCATTTTTGCAAGGATATCCAGGGTTTTATCGTTTACTATTTTTCCGTTCTCTACTAAGCCATCGTGTCCGTCGCTGCTATAAGGGTCCATTGCTACGTCTGTCATGATACAGGCTTCCGGAAACTTCTTTTTAATCAACGCCAGTGTTTTTAAATACACACCATTCTTATTCAAACTCTCAGTCGCTATTTTGTCTTTCAGTTTATCATCAATGCTTGGAAAAACATCAAACGACATAATACCAAGCTTCATGCAGCTTTCAATTTCTTTTAAGACCAGATCCGGACTTAAACGAAAGATCCCTGGCATCGATTGTACCTCACTCTTTTTATTTTTACCATCAATTAAAAACAACGGAAAAATAAAATCATTCACTGATAAATGGTTTTCCTGTACCATGTTTCTGATGGCTGCTGATTTACGGTTTCTGCGAGGGCGGTGTGTTATCATATTTCTGGATTTATGTAAAATGTAAAATTTAAAATGGAAGAATGTGAGTGTTGTTTCCTCTTCTGTTTTCCATCCTTACATCTTCCATTATTTAATTATTTCTTTTTCTGCATTAAAACTTGCTACCCCTCTGTACATCATATACATACTTATTGCCATAAAGATATGGCTTAAGTCGAGATGATTGAACCAAACCGAAAATGCAATTTTAAATACATGACATAATACTGCTAATACACAAACACCAACGCCAATGATCATGTTTCTACTCAGCAATGACGCTGTCTTTTTATAATGTATACATTCGAGAATGGTTACGTTAATAACTAAAGAGTAGGCCGTGTGAATTTCCACGACAGTAAAAGAATAGATCACAAATAGCAAAATAGAAGCCGTTACGATCTCTAAATAATTAATGATCTGTAGTGTTTTAAATGTTGACTTACTTATGCTTTGTCGGGTGTGATGTAAAGCGGCAAACTGTGCAAAGGAAATGCTGATAATACCGGCAACCCATCCATAAATCTTTGCTTCAAAACCAAAATGGTATAAAAACGCATGTCCGATAAGCGCTGCTATTAAAGAGGAACACCCGGTCAGTAAAAAAAACCAGCGGTATAAGTTTACACCCTTATAAGCTGAAAATTGTTTTGTCTTTGCAAAGGCGTAAAAACATACGCCAATAAATAAAAAGTCAGTAACGGTGGTGATCGGTTCATCGATTCTTAAATCGCCAAGGTATATGGTTGGATTTTGAAAAGGAGTCATTATTTTAATGAATTAAAGGTTATATAAAAATCACAGATAATCATATAATCTTGTGCCAGTGTATGTTTATAACGTATGTAATATAGCCCTGTATAAGCCGAGGTCGTCAAATGAGTAGGGTTTATGAATTTGGTCTGCTTTTACTTTTGCTTTTAATAACGATTTCTCTGTAGCCTCCCCCATGGCAATTACTTTTTGGTGAGGATGGATCTGATTTTTCTCTAAATACGATTCTGCATTACTTGGGCTGGTAAATACTAATATATCGGTTGTTTCTGCAACTACATGCGGCACTTTTAAAGCAGCATAAATAGGCAGGTCGATGCAGTTTTGTTGTTTCGGAAATTGCCATTGGATCGTTCTCATACTTTCGCGTGCGACAGGAAATACAACTTTACCTAAACCAACTCTTGCCGAGAATTGTTTACCCACTAACTTAGTGTCGGTACTCTGACCGATAAAATCGGCCCGTAGCCCTAACTCACGAATTGCTTGCGACGTAGATTTTCCAATGCAACCGATCTTTGTTGTACCAATATCCGGTTTTTGCATAAAGAAGAATTCAACGGCATGCTTGCTGCTAAAAAACAACCAATCGCTTTTAGGAAGCTCCTTTATCGTTAGTTTTTTAAGATCAATTAAACTTTTGCTTTCAACATTAAAACCTAAATTATTTAACCAACGGTTCAAATGATTGCTTTCATGCGCATCTCTGGAAATGAAAACAGATTTAGAACTGATACGCTGTAAATGCTCTACTATTTTTTCAGGAAGCTCTTCGGTGTTCGTGGTTTCATAATACAATTGTTTTACCTGAGTGTCCCATGCATCTGAAGCAGAAACCCATACTTTAAATAGTTTGCGGTCCTGGTCATTCATTTCGGTATCACAAAAAACTCCTAATGGTAATTGGCAACCACCGTCCAGCAAATTTAACACTCTGCGTTCGATGTTGATGTTGATCATGACATCGTAATCACAAACTGCATCAAATACATCGCTTAATTTATAATCGTCTTCACGTATTTGCCAGGCCAAAACACCTTGTGCAGGCGCCGGAACAAATTCGCTGGTTTCTAATTGTTCAACGGTAAAATCTGAGAGGTCTAGTTCCAAACGCTCTAAACCCGCGGCTGCTAATATGATTGCATCATACTGGCCTTCTCTTAATTTATTGATACGGGTTGGAACATTACCACGAAGATCGCTTATTTCAACATCTGGTCTGAAAGACAACAGTTGCGATTTTCTTCTGGCAGAAGACGTACCCACTTTGGCACCTTGTTTTAAATTGAATTTTTTGGTTGTATCCTCGGCCTCATCTCTCATGATCAGCCAGTCAGCAGGATTCTCACGAGAAGAAACGCCGGCAATGATCAATCCATCCGGATTTTCGGTTGGCAGATCTTTATGAGAATGAACAGCAACATCAATGGTTTTAGCAAGTAAAGCTTCTTCTAATTCTTTGGTAAAAAAGCCTTTACCTTCCAGTTTATCAAAACTGGTGTTCCATTGTTGTGAGGTATCGCCCTTGGTTTCAATGATCTTTATTTCAACTTCGTGACCTTGTTTTTCCAATAGGTCCTTTGTGAAATTTGCCTGCCATAGTGCAAGGTCGCTACCGCGTGTCCCAATAATGATCATAAGTTGATGTAATAAATTTAGAGGCTACAAGATAAGTTATTTTTTTGTCAGTTGGGATGGAGTCGAGAACTTTTTTGGTGCCTTTTAAATCAAAGATCCTCTTCTAAGAAAACCTTTTTTGCAGTTTTAATAGCAAGTGCATTGTACTTTTTTTCCATATAGCTCAGTACTTTGTCAAGTACTTCCTTACTTCCAGTATCCATACTACCCAGCTCTTTAGCAAATACTTCGTTTAAGGCTGTTTCTTTAATGTATTTGATTTGTTTTGGAATTTCCCCAAAAGCCAATTCTATTTTGCGCTCGTTAAACAATTGTTTGAATTCTTCTACTTTAGCGGCAATAATAGTTTTACAAGCCTGGATCTCTCCTTCACGTTTCAGTAGATTTTCGGCCGCTTGTTTTTTTAATGATTCGATGTCAATATAAAAAACATCATTGAGTTCAATTACTTTTGCATCAACATCAGCAGGTAAAGCCAGATCGATAATTACTTTTTTTGCAGTATCATCCCCTAGCAATGATTTATACACCTCATTGGTAATAATTGGTTCCTGTGATCCCGTGCAAGTGATCAATACATCAAACCCTTCTTTAAAATCAGTTATATGAGATAATTCACGCGCTTTGCCATTCAGGTCTCTTGCTAATTTTTCGGCATTGGCAAGACTTCTGTTGAACACGGTTAAATTAGCGTACTCATGCTTTCTCAAATATTTGGCCATATTGGCATTAGTTTCGCCGGCACCAACAAACACAATACGTGCATTATTTTTAATACCCAATCCGCGCAATTGACGATATGCCAATGACACGATCGACACAGGATTTTTGGCAATATCCGTATCGGTGTAAACTCTCTTAGCAGTTTCAATAGTTTGCTTAATAGCTAAACGAATAGTATCACCTGTTAAACCCAGTAAATTACAGAACTCGTAAGCTTTACGAACTTGTGTGATGATCTCTCTTTCGCCAACTACCAATGAATCTAACGAAGCGGACACTTCAAACAAATGCGTCAAGGCTTCTTCGGCTTCATATACAATGGTTTTCTCAACCAAAGCATCTAACTCTTCAGGGGTTAAACGAGAGTTAATGGAATAAAACACATCGGAAAGAAAAGCCTGTGTGATCTCAGATTCTGTATTTATCACAAACTCTACACGATTACATGTACTTAAAAACATCAACTCTTTTAATTCCATCCTGATCTTCAAAGCACCCAGGTAATCCTGCTGGTGATTTTCATCCAAATGTAATTTTCCAATTAACTCCAGTGGGGCCAATTTGTGGGTCAATGAGATTATCTTAAAAGAGTTCATATAGTATCTTTTACAAAGTACGGGAACAATGCGTTTTTGTATGTCATGGAATTGTCATAAGACAATATTTAAAACCATTCTAAATAGGCTTAGTCTGTTTTGTTGCTATTTTTACGTAATGTATTTTCTGTGCAAAAATGTGTTTTTTCTGCTGATGGGTATTTTATCCTTTAGCGCTTCTTTGTCACAAACAGGCAAAGCAGATAGTTTATATGCAGATTATTTTAAGAGTACCAGTTCTGATGACAAACTCACTAAATGTCCCGGCACTGTATCTTCTTTATGTAATTTAAGAGATTCAAAAAGAGTTTATGCTGTGATCCATGATCTTGAAAAATCAAACGTTGGGCCCGCAAAAGAAGCTTATAAAAAGGGAATTATTTTTCTGTCAAAAAGTTTAATAACAAGGTGTCTTGATAGTATAACGGTAAGTAGTGTTTATGCCCGACAGTCTATTCCATTATTGGCGGATAACAAACTATATAAGAGTGAGGCACAGTGCATGCTGGTAATGAATTTTAATTTAAAGGGACAGTTTGATTCCTGCATTCAGGTAGGAAATAAGTTTTTACCGGAGATTAAAAAGGCAAAAAATATTACAGGGCAATTGGAAGTAATGATCGTGATGTCTAGCAGTTACGATTTTCTTGGAGACAGAAAAAAAGCCATAGAACTTGCTCTTGAAGCCATAGAGCTAGCCCGCCAGGAACGTAGATACAATAAATTATCTGAAATTTATGTTAGCCTGGCATCTACATACAAGGAAGAAAATCTTGCTCTGGCTAAAAAATATGCGCTATTGTCCTTAAATGTTTTGAAAGAGATGAAAGGGAAGGAGGAAAGGGTGGGATATAATTCTGTGTATTTAGTGCTTGGAAATGTATACTATGATGCCGAGGAGCTGGATAGCGCAAAGTATTACTATAACCTTTGCAAAGAATCATCTCATCAAACAAACGATAAGCGCATGTATCTGGCAGCAATTGGTAATATCGGCAATATCGCCATAGATCAAAGAGACTTTCATGTTGCCTTAATATGTAATAATGTAACATTACAAGAATACAAAAAACTGGGAATACCAGCAGAAATTGCAGTTTCTTATGGTTCTTTGGCCGATCTATACAAAGATATGAAAGACTATAAAAACGCAGTCAGGTATTACGATAGTGCATTAGTTGTTACTCAGCAAATCCAATCAGCTGACGATTTTATATACAATTACAAAGGCCTGAGCGAAACCTACGAAATGATGGGGAACGATAAGCAAGCCTTTAAATATTATAAACTTTACAGGCTTTGGAACGACTCAGTAAATAATAATCAAAACTCTAAAAAGATCAGTGAAATGGAGTTGGATTTTAAATACAGATCGGAACAGCGCGAAAAAGATCTGATCCAGAAAAATAAAGACCTCATTACCCAGGAAAAGATCAAGCAACAAAAATACATTATTTGGGCCGCTGTTTTAGGCGGATTATGTTTGGTCATATTCCTTGGCTTTACCATCAGAACTAATATTGAAAGAAAGAAGACCAATAAGCAACTCCAGCTTTTCAATAATGAAATATCTGAACAGAAAAGTATCATTGAGCAAAAAAATCACGAAATAACCGATAGCATTACCTATGCCAGCCGTATTCAGCAAGGCGTTATACCCGATGAGGAAGAACTTGGAAAATTGTTACCGAAACATTTCGTTTTTTTTAAACCCCGGGATATTGTAAGTGGCGATTTTTACTGGGCCAGCGCTGTAAAATCCAAAACCGAATCTCACAGTAAACGTACGGTAGTTGCCGTGGTGGATTGCACAGGGCACGGTGTTCCTGGTGCCTTTATGAGCCTGGTGGGAAATACCTTGCTTAACCAGATCATTAATCGTTCGGCTATTTCTACTCCGGCACAGGCATTGGATTATATCAATATGCAATTACCAAAGACCATAAAAAGCAAAACCAGCACAGGTACTATTAAAGACGGGATGGAAATTGCAATGTGCGATATAAATTTCGACACTTTAACCATGCAATTTGCCGGGGCTAACAGCAATATTTATATTGTTCGAGATGGCCTGATCCAAATCTATAAAGGCGATAAACAACCAATAGGAGAGAGCCTTTCGGGCACCATTAATCACTACTCTAATCAGATGATCACACTTCAAAAAAACGATTGTGTGTATATGATCAGTGATGGCTATGCCGATCAGTTTGGCGGCGAAAAAGGTAAAAAATTCAAATATAAACCACTTGAAAATTTATTTTGCGCAATTGCAGATAAAGACGTGAAAGAACAAAGGGAAATTTTATCGGCTGCTTTTGAGGAATGGAAAAGTCGCCATGAGCAAGTAGATGATGTATTGATCATGGGAATTAAAATATAACAGTAAACGTTTGAATATGATAACAACATTTGAACAGTACAAAGAAGATTATGAAAGATCAGTAGAAGATCCGGAAGCATTTTGGGATGCAGTTGCCAAAGAATTTACCTGGAAACAACCATGGACTAAAACGCTGGATTGGAACTTTGAAGGACCAGACGTAAAATGGTTCATTAACGGAAAATTTAATATTACTGAAAATGCTATTGATAGGCATTTAGCAACCAAAGCAAATAAAACTGCTTTTATCTGGGAACCAAACTCAGTTGATGCAGCTAATAGAATTATAACTTATCAGAATTTGCATGATGAAGTTTGCAGAGTGGCAAACACTTTAAGATCTTTAGGAATTACTAAAGGCGACAGGGTTTGTATCTACATGCCCATGATCCCAGAAGCAGTTTTTGCCATGCTGGCTTGTGCTCGCATCGGCGCTATTCATTCGGTTGTGTTTGCTGGTTTTTCCGCTTCTGCTTTAGCAGGTAGAATACAAGACAGTGATTGCAAGCTCGTGTTAACAACAGATGGCGCTTACCGCGGTGTAAAGAATATTCCTGTAAAAGCAGTAGTGGATGAAGCATTAGAAACCTGTCCGGATGTTAAGAATGTATTGGTTTACAAACACACTAATACCACTGTTACTTTAAAACCAGGAAGAGATATTATCTGGAATGATGCTGTAAAGAATGCCGCTACAACATGTGAGCCTGAATTAATGGATAGCGAAGATACTCTGTTCATTTTATATACGTCCGGATCTACCGGGAAACCAAAAGGTGTGGTTCATACCTGTGGTGGTTACATGGTGTACACGTGTTTTTCATTCCAAAACGTTTTCCAAATGTCAAACAAAGCCGATACAGATGACGTGTTTTGGTGTACAGCCGATGTGGGATGGATCACAGGCCATTCCTACATCGCATACGGCCCATTACTTGCAGGCGCGAGTGCCGTTTTATTTGAAGGTGTTCCTACTTTTCCGGATGCAGGGCGTTTTTGGCAAGTGATCGATAAATATAAGATCACTCATTTTTATACAGCACCAACTGCCATCAGGGCTTTAGAAGCAGCCGGACTGGATTTTGTAAAGCCTTACAAACTGGATTCATTGAAAGTGTTGGGTAGCGTAGGCGAACCTATTAACGAAGAGGCGTGGCAGTGGTATCACAAAAACATCGGAAAAGAAAAATGCCCCATCGTTGATACCTGGTGGCAAACCGAAACCGGAGGAATTATGATCTCAGCTTTAGCGGGTGTAACACCTATCAAACCAAGCTTTGCTACCTTGCCTTTACCCGGAGTGCAGCCTATTTTGGTAGATGAGAAAGGCAATGAAATAGAGGGAAATAATGTAGAGGGAAATTTATGCATCAAATTTCCATGGCCATCTATGCTCCGCACTACATACGGAGATCATGATCGGTGTAAACAAGCGTATTTCGCTACTTATCCAGGATTGTATTTTACAGGTGATGGATGTCGGCGTGATGAAAATGGTTTTTATAGGATCACAGGGCGGGTAGATGATGTAATGAATATTTCAGGACACCGAATTGGCACTGCCGAGGTGGAAAGTGCCATAAACTCACATGCTGATGTGGTGGAAAGTGCAGTTGTGGGTTATCCGCATGATATTAAAGGACAAGGAATCTATGCTTATGTCATTGTTCCCTCAACCACAAAAGATCAGGAGACCCTACGCAAAGAGATACTGGCAGAGGTAACTAAAATTATTGGCCCCATTGCAAAACCAGATAAGATACAGATCGTTAGTGGATTACCTAAAACCAGGAGTGGAAAGATCATGCGTCGGATCTTGCGTAAGGTAGCCGAAGGTGATGTCAGCAATTTGGGCGATACATCTACTTTATTAGATCCTGCGGTTGTGGATGACATCGTAAAAGGAAAATTATAAAAATTTGATTACCAATAGCTTATAATACGGCACCGCCTTTGTTAAAAATTTTAACAAATATCAATTAAACCTTTCAGGTTATGATAGGTCTGATAGAACGAGGATTTTTTACTGCGGAAAAAATCCCTAATTTTAAACTATAAAAATAAACCTAATGAAAACAAAAAACTTAGTACTGGCAATTACCGGATGTGTTATTGCTGCCTCATTAACTTTTTCAAGTTGTAAGAAAAAAGAGGAAGAAAAAGTAGATGAATCGGGACAGGCGTCTACAGATTCCCGTCAGGCTATTAGCGAAAATGATGCATCTATTGATGATATCAACAAAACCATCAGTGATTATCCTAATATGCACGGACGGACGTCACAGAGCGCTCAAACAAACACTATTGGTGGGGTAAGTGTAGACACTACCGGTTCTTACATGGGAACTATTAAACTGAATTACGACGGGATAACTGTTGTTAATAATAGAAAACGTAGTGGGTCGATCAGATTGACTATCATAAATTATGCATCCGGACAAAGATGGAAAATGGCAGGCTGTGTATTGAAAGTAGAATATTTAGCGTATAAAGTAACACGCGCTTCTGACGCAGCATTTATCGAATTGAATGGTATTCAAAATTTGACTAACGTTAGTGGAGGTACATGGTGGGAACTATTCATAGGAACTCAACCAAATTTATCAAGTTCGGTTACAGGGACTAATTTAAGCGTAAATTTTAATGGTGCCGGAACAGCGAGTTATAATATTCACCGTAAATTTACTTACACATGGGCAAACAGTGTTTTAACATGTACCGGCGAAGGTATTGGTTCATCAGGCGGGATTAATAACTTAGAGAACTACGGAACTACACGTGATGGAGACGGGTTTACCAGCCAGGTAACAAATCCGATCGTTTGGAACACTACATGCGGAGCATGGGCACCAGTTACGGGTCGTTTGATCATTAAAGTTGCCAGCAAAAACTTTGATTTGGATTGCTCGTTTGGTGTAAACACATCAGGAGTTCCGGTTACTGTTGGGTCTAACCAATGTCCTTATGGCTGGAAGTTGGTTTGGACTGTTGGTTCAGTAACACAAAATAAAGTAATTGGATATTATTAACGTGTATCTTTAAAAAAACAAAAATCCCCGATGATATTTCATCGGGGATTTTTAATTTATATCATTTAAAGGTTAAGAAAAGGCATTAAATCCGGTTACATCCATACCTGTGATCAGTAAATGAATGTCGTGTGTTCCTTCATAAGTAATAACAGACTCTAAATTCATCATGTGACGCATGATAGGATATTCACCGGTAATACCCATTCCGCCGTGTATCTGGCGAGCTTCACGTGCAATTTGTAAAGCCATGTTCACATTGTTGCGTTTAGCCATACTAATTTGTGCAGGTGTTGCGCGGTGTTCGTTTTTCAGTACACCTAATCTCCAGGTCAACAATTGAGCTTTAGTGATCTCTGTGATCATTTCAGCTAGTTTTTTTTGTGTTAACTGAAAGGCGCCAATTGGTTTGCCAAATTGGATACGCTCTTTACTGTAGCGCAAAGCACTGTCATAACAATCCATAGCGGCGCCAATAACGCCCCAGGCAATACCAAAACGCGCAGAGTTCAAACAACCTAATGGCCCTTTTAAACCTTTGATATTTGGAAAGATATTTTCTTTTGGAACTTTTACATTATCAAATACTAACTCACCGGTTGAACTGGCGCGTAAGCTCCATTTGCCATGAGTTTCAGGAGTTGTAAATCCTGCCATTCCTCTTTCCACAACCAATCCTCTTATTTCTCCTGCTTCATCTTTCGCCCAAACTACGGCAATATCGGCAAAAGGCGAATTACTGATCCACATTTTGGCACCATTCAAAATAACATGCTTACCATCTCCGGCATCTTTAAAATTGGTCAACATGCCCGAAGGATTACTTCCATGATCTGGTTCTGTTAAACCAAAACAACCCATTAGGTCGCCTGTTGCTAACTTTGGTAAATATTTCTTCTTTTGTTCTTCACTTCCGTATGTATAAATAGGGAACATAACCAGTGAGCTTTGTACCGAAGCCGTTGATCTTAAACCGCTATCACCACGCTCCAGCTCCTGCATGATCAAACCATAAGAGATCTGGTCTAATCCGGGTCCGCCATATTCAGCAGGAATATAAGGTCCAAAAGCACCAATTTCTGCTAATCCTTTGATCCATTGTTTTGGGAAAACCGTTGTTTGACAAGCTTCCTCTACAATTGGAGTTACTTCTTTTTTTACCCATGCACGGGCAGTATCACGAATTAGTTTATGTTCATCACTTAATAATTCATCCATTAAATAATAATCGTGCGCCTGAAAGTTATCTGTAGCCATTTTATAGTTTTTAAAAGTGTGTAATATTACGAAATCCTATTGACCCCCGCAAAAGAATAAGCCGAGGGCATTACATGCTAAAGTCGGGAAAATTTTACCCTATGTTTTCAGTTAATTGTTAAAATACTCAGGCATGAGACCATTTTGCGTACTGGTATTTACTTTGCAGATATGTATTCAAGTAAATTTTATAAAATTAAAAAACCAAAACAATGAAAAAACTAGTTATTGCCATTGTGGCACTATTTACGCTTAGTTTAGTATCCTGCAAAAAAGAGTACAGATGTGAGTGTTCTATTACAAGAACAGGTGGTTCTTCCACTACAACTACTGATGACGGGAACTACACGTTTAAAGATACAAGAGCAAGAGCCGAAAGCCGTTGCAACGATCAGGAATCTTCGGGAGAAGACTTTTTCGGCCCTTACTCAAGAGATTGTCAAATTCAATAGTATTCCATAACCGTTAAACGGGGAAATTGTCGATTATTTGACCCAACAAAAAAGCCTCCCGATATTTCGGGAGGCTTTTTAAATTTTATATAAACTTAGTGATGTGCAGGTTCTGCGTGTGCTTCGTTTTGTACCGCTGTTGTATCGTGAACGGCAGTAGCAGTAGTGTCAACAGGTGCAGCAGCATGCCCTTCTGTAGCAGGAACTGCTTCATGAGTCTCTGTTCCGTGTTGTGCAGCAGCCCCATGTTCGCCATGTTTTGCTTCGCAAGCCGCTTCACATTTTTCACCATCTTCACAGCATCCATGACCTTTATCGCAGGTACTAACACCTAATAAAATAATTAATACAGTAACAAACGCCATGATCATAGGCGTGCGAAATGATACTTCTTTTGGTTCAGTAGAATGATTATCGTGATCGTTGTGAGAACTCATAAAATTGGTTTTAATTTTTTGTGGTAAAAATAATTTATTTATTTATTAATCAAAACTATTGTATCGAAATTTTTAAGGATTGTTTTCCTGATTTGCTCGATAAGTTCAATACATAGATTCCTTTTGCTAAGGAACTAACATTTAAGTGGTGCTGATTAGCTATTTCTGAATTATTTGACAACTCCTTATTATATACCGTTTTTCCCTGAAGATCAACTATTTCAGCTGTAATTGCAGCGTTATTTTGTGGTGTAATAATAGTTAATTGGCCAGTAGAAGGGTTTGGGAACACAGAGATAGCTAAAGAAGCTGATTCTTCTTTTATACCAACCCAGGAACGTAAAACATCCCTGTATCTGGCTTGTGTAGGTGTAAAGTTGCCGCCGATCATATTGCCGGAAACTTCGAGGTAGGGAATTTTTTCAGTTAAAGTAAGCCATTGGTAACTTCGCATATAATTTGGAAAACCGAATTTATTAAATGGAGGAGATAGGGCACTTATTTTAATAGTATCAATTGAATATTGGGTGGTAACTACTCTTAAACATTGCTCGGTGCCATAAGGTGTAGTAATGGTGCCCCAACCGTCTACTTCAGTAATACGATAACCATGCTTTTTGTAGGTAAATGGTATAGCACTAAAAGTTGGGGTTGAAAAGTTAAACGTACTTGAATCTCTGTTTAAGTAGTTCAATGGAAAAAAATACAGCTCATCGTCATTATTTCCCTGAGCTGTTGTTCCAATCGGTATGCCCGACATAGTTAAACCCAACCCTTCGGCGTTAAAGGAGGTTGTTCCGTTCTTTTTATAAAAACTGTAGATGTTTTTAATCGACAAAGTCATTCCACCAAAAGGAATAGCGGGAATAGGTACCGAATCCAGTGTTTTTTCACCGTATTTTGGAGCGAAAAAATAAAAAGAATAAGGAGTAGCTGATGAAGGCTTAAAAATCCGTAATCCTTGGCTGGTAGAATCAAGAGTACTGAAATCCCAGTTATGGTTTGCACCTGTTGTAGTATAATCACCTACACTGGCCAAGGCGGCATTACTGTAACGGCCGGTATCTCCGCTGGAAGGCATATTTGCAACAGTAATGCTAATCTGTGAATGTAGGGTAATGCTTAAGCATGTAATAAAAGTAAGGAATAAAGGTGTTTTCATTTGGTTTTGATTTGTAAAGATAAATATACACATTTATTATTACCAACTACCACCAGAGCCACCCCCGCCGCCCGAGCCACCACCAAAGCCTCCAAAAGATGAACCACCCCCGCCGCCACTAAAACCGCCAAACGAGGAGCCGCCGCCAAAATAGGTAATCCCGCCACCTCTTCCACCACCGGATGAGCCTTTGAACACCATCAACAAGATAATAAGAATAATGATAATCACCAGGATCGGATGACTTCTGCCCCAGTTCTCGAGTCCTGACCCACGAGATGCAGTTTTTTCATGATATTCGCCTTTGGCGGCTTGCATCAACGATTGACAACCTGCCTCTAAACCCTGGTAAAATTGTTTTTCCTTAAAGTAAGGAACAATGTCGTTCTCGCGAATATGCTTGGTCTGCAGATCGGTAATAGCACCTTCCAGGCCATAACCAACAGATATGAATAACCGGCGCTGGCCCGAATTACCGGTTGGTTTTACCAGGATCACGATTCCATTGTTCTTGCCTTTTTGACCAACACCCCAGCTGTTTAAAATTCCCACAGCATAGGATGCATCATCCAGGCCGTTCAGATCATCCACAATTACAATACAGATCTGGTTGGAAGTTTCTAAACTAAAGTTTTGTAATTGTTGCTCCAATTGGCTTTCTTCCTGTGAGGATAAAAAATCAGGAAACTCTTTGGATAAATTGTTGACCAGTCTTTCGGGACTCGGTCTTTCGGGAATTTGTGCAAGACAAGGCCTGACAAAAAGTGAAATAAAGGCGGCTATCCAAAAAAACGATTTCAATTAATAAGAGATGGTATTTGAAAGTTCATCCTTATCATCTGCCGCTAAAGGGAAATGTGTTTTTAATTTCTCGCCACATAACTCAACAGCCTTTTCAATACCGGTAATCAGCTCATTGTTTTTAAAATGGCCAATAGCACACTCTGTAATACTTTTCCAGAAATCATCGCTCACTTTTTGGTGTATACCTTCATCGCCCCAAACGGCAAAGGATCTTGATTCCAATGCCAGGTAAAACAAAATTCCGTTGCGGTCTTTGGTTTGGTGCATGTTAAGCTCTGCAAATTTTTTCTTACAGGCATCCAAAGGATCTCCGTTACAAGTTCTATCAAGATGAACACGAATCTCGCCTGAAGTTTTATCTTCAGCAGATCTGATGGCCTGCATTAAACGTGCATCGTCGGCCGCTGATACTAGAGACTTTTTTTTGAAAAACATAATTACTTAATATTCATTTCTACTTTAGGTGCTTTTTCTGCGCCGGCCTCAGCTTCAAAATAAGTAGCCTCTTTGTAACCCCAGGCAAATAAACTTCCCGGAATTTTTTTAATGCTGGCATTAAACTCTCTTACCATGTCATTATATTTCATACGCTCAACTGCAATGCGATTCTCGCAACCTTCCAACTCCACGCGTAATTCGCTGAATGCCTGGCTTGATTGCAGATTTGGGTAATTTTCGGATACTACTAATAATTTAGAAATAGCAGATGATAACTGACCCTGTGCCTGTTTAAATTGTTCCATGTTTTCAGTGGTCATATTTGTAGGATCAATAGTTACCTGTGTAGCTTTAGCACGCGCTTCCACAACCGCCGTTAAGGTTGATTTTTCGAAATTTGCTTCAGCCTCTACTGTTTTCACGATATTTGGGATCAGATCCAAACGACGTTGATATTGACTTTCTACCTGGTGCCATTGAGCCGCCACGTTTTCATTCAAATCAACAAAAGAATTACGTTTGTTGCAACCGTAGGTTAAGCCAAACAAAGCAATTGCTCCAAGGGCTACTATAATAATAATGCGTTTCATACGTTATATAAGGATAAATAATTTAGGGTGAAGGTAAAAATAATTACCTTAGAAGCTATTACCGTTGATACATAAATTAACATATTTTTTCCTCTTCTTAGTGCTGTTAAAACAACCATTAACTGCACAAAACAGTTATAAGTTTCAGGTTATTAATACCGATAGCGCCACTGTTTTTAAAAAGATAACTTACAAAAAGCAATTTTCCAACAAAGAGTTTGTAGAGAAGGAAGCCAATAAGATCTATATTTCGCTGATCGATGAAGGCTATATCTCTGCCAGCATAGATAGTATGATCAATAACGGTTTTAATTATACAGCGTATATCAGTGCCGGTAAAAAATACAAATGGGTCAACTTAAGATACGCTAAAAAAGACCAAGCCATTGTGAGCAAGCTTGGCTATAATGAACGTTTTTTTTCTAAACGCCCTTTCCGCTTTTCAGAATTGTCAAAATTCATGGAAAAGATCATTAATTATTATGAGAACAACGGTTATCCTTTTGCATCCGCCACGCTTGATAGTTTACAGTTTGATAATTCTAATATTGATGCGAAGCTGCTCGTAGAGAAAAACCTCTTTATTAAACTCGATAGTTTGGTAACAGAAGGAACCGGAAAAGTAAGCCATAAATTTTTACTGAGGTACTTAGGCATTAAAAACGGCATGCCGTATAATACAGAAGTGTTTATGGGCGTTTCAAAAAAGATCAGGCAATTACCGTTCCTCACCGAAAAGAAAACGCCGATCATTCAACTAACCGACAAGCAAAATAAAATGTTCCTGTTCCTCGAAAAAAAGAATGCCTCACAATTTGATGGTATCGTTGGCATCTTGCCAAGTGATAAAGGAAAGACCGTTTTTACGGGCGACCTTAAAATTAAACTGGTAAATAATATTTTTAAAAGTGGCGAAACCTTTGATCTTCAATGGCGCCGATTACAAACGCAAACCCAGGACCTGAAAGCCACAGTTATTTATCCATACATTGGCGGATTGCCGGTAGGCGCCGATTATAATATCAAGATCTACAAAAAGGACACAACATTCTTGGATGTGAGCAATGCGCTGGGACTTAATTATTATTTCAGCGGTTTAAATTTCATCAAAGTGTTTTACAAGCAGCGTAATGCCAATTTAATTTCAACATCAGGCCTTGAATATATTACCTCTTTACCTGAATATGCTGATGTAACAACCAAAGCATACGGACTGGGGTTTTTTATTGAAAAACTGGATTACCGGTTTAATCCGCGAAAAGGCATTAGTGTTAATCTTCAAGGGTCAGTGGGAAGCCGGCAGATCAGAAAAAATCCAAAGATCAATGATATAGCTTATTCCAGTATTGACCTCAAAACAACACAATACCAGGCCGAAGGAACAGTTGCAGGATACATCAATCTTTTTAAAAATCACGTGGTAAAATTATCCTCGCAATTTGGAAGCGTTTTTGGTAATACGATCTATAAAAACGAATTGTTCAGGATAGGCGGATTACGAACACTACGTGGTTTTGATGAGGAAAGCATTTATGCTTCTACCTATGTGATACCAACTATCGAGTACCGCTTTTTATTTGAAAAGAACTCGAATCTGTTTGTCTTTGGTGAAGGAGCATGGTATGAAAACAATAGCGTATTAGGCAAAGCAAGCGATACTCCTATGAGTGTTGGAGCAGGAATTAATTTTGAGACCAAAGCCGGAATTTTTAATTTAAGTTATGCCATCGGGAAACAACAGGGTGCTGGATTTGATTTGCGTATTGGTAAAATTCACGCAGGCTTAACGGCATTATTTTAGACGAAAGCCTCTGTTTTCTCTGTTTTTTTAGTTACACTTGTATAGAGTAATATTTGTGAAGATACGCTACTATATCATATTAATTTTATTGCTGGGTTTTTTTGAAGGTTTTTCTCAAAAGATGAATCTTCAGAAATATTCTGTTAAAGAAGGCTTGATACAATCTACGGTCAATCAGATCGAACAGGATGATTATGGGAACTTATGGTTAGCTACCAACTATGGCTTATCAAAGTTTAATGGAAAAACCTTTGAAAGTTTTACAACAACCAATGGTTTGCCCGCTAATGAAATTACTAGTTTGTTGTTTAATAGCGAATCTTTATTTATTGGCACAAGCCGAGGTTTTTGTTCCTATAATGGAAACAAAATCGAGACGAAAGCCATCTATCGCAAGATAAACGGAAATGTGAGAAAAATTCTTGAGAACAAGGGCGTACTTCACATCATCACTTCCAAAGGCTATTACTTGTTAGACATTCAAAAAGCTAATTATTCCCTCGACTCAATTGCAATCCCTCATATCATACGGAATTCACCAACCGATGCAGAATTTGACGAAGATGGAAATCTCTGGATCTCAACCGAAATGAAGGGGTTGTTTTTTATTGAAAAAACGATCTCTACAAAGATCCCAAAATTTGTCCTGATCCAGAATTCAGCAGCGTCTACCAGCATTAATAGTAAACTGATCCGTATCGTTAATTTTAATTCAACTAATTTATTCAAGGGTGACGCTATTCAATCTATTGAGTTTGATAAAAAGAAAAATCTATTAGTAAGTGATTGGGGTAATGGCTTAGCTGAAATTAAATTTGATTTCATTAACAACAGTGGGTTCAATGCCGAATATTTAAATTTTGATTCAATAGTTGACGGCATTCATTTCACTCGATTTGTTAATATTGGAAAAGACGACGAAGGAAATCTATATCTGGCAACTGATGGTTTTGGTTTTTTAAAAGTGCCTATTGATAAGAACACCAATGAAAATGATTACACCACGAAAAACATTGTGGTGTTGAGTAACGGCCAGGGTTTTTTTGGGAGTAATCCTTTATGTTTTAAACAGGATAAATTTCAGAATTTATGGGTAGGAACTCTGAATGATGGATTAGTATCTGTAAACAATAAGAGTTCACTGAGCTACAATCAAAAATCTGGACTGGAAGAGGAAAAAGTGGTAAGTGTTTTCAAATCCTCAGATAGTGCTATTTGGTTGGGTACATATGGTGGAGGTGCCTTTAAGTTTAAGAACAGAAAATTTGAGCGTTGTTTCTGGGAACAAGGTATTAGCGAATCTATTATTAAAACCATCACTGAGGATAATTTTGGAAATATGTGGCTGGGTACAATAGGAGGCGGCATTAGTATAATCAGTAAAGAGAATGCACAAAAAGCATTGCTGGTAACTAAAGTTATTTCGGCAGCAAATAATTTAAGATCAAAATTTATCTCCTATTTATATAAAGCACAAAACGGAGCTATTTGGGTGGGCTATCAATCCGAATCAAAGATAGACCGCATCGTTGTTAATAAAGATCTTTCTTATACCATCACGTCATTTGATATCACTAACTTATTAAGTCCCACAGTATCATGCATACTGGAGGATGACCTGGGAGATATCTGGATCACTTCTAACGAAGGCGTTTGGAAATTGAATGTAAAAACAGGCTATATAAATAACGAGTACGCTATTTTTAAAAACATACAAACTGTTGCTAAGGACTGGAACGGAAATATGTGGTTAGGCAGTTCGGATGTTGGCGCTATTATTTTAAAGAATAAATTGCAAGTACGTTATTCTGAAAATGCGCAAGCAAACACGTTTGAAAAAATATCGGTTAAAGATGGCATCAGTAGTAATTGTGTTAATTCTATTTTATTTAATAAAGATGAGGTTTGGTTCATTTCCAATAACGGCATCAACGAATTGAAAATTGATACGTATCTGAATCGTGTAAAGGAAATTAAATCTTATAATAAAGGACAAGGGTTTGCGTCTTATGATAATAAGCCAAATACAACTGTGTTCGACGATGATAAGTATATCTGGATAGGGTCTATTGAAGGATTAACGCAATACAAAAATATCAACGACATTGAAAAAAACGCAAACCAAAAACAGGCTACGGTTTTTATCAATAGTATTTTGATAGAAAATAAACATATCGATTGGACAGATGCTTCCTTATTCTCGTCAGGAGATTATTCTTCTATTTATTTTGAAGGATTTTATAACTGGTATAAGATCCCTAATCATCTTGTATTAGACTATACGCACAATAGTATCCAGTTTAATCTGAATACCGATAATATTGCCGATCAAAAATTGATGAACTACAGCTATAAACTCATCGGTTACGATAAAGACTGGATCCCGTTATTTAATTTCAATGAGATCACATATCGCAACCTGCCTTCAGGCGATTATAGTTTGGTTATTAAAACTTCCATCAGCAACGATTTTTCTGAATCCAAAGAATATACCTACCATTTTAGTGTCACACCACCATTTTGGAAAACAACCGCTTTCTATGTGATCATTTGCCTCCTTGTTGTTTCGTTCCTATACTTTTTTGTGATAAGCAGAGAAAAACGATTGAAACGCGAAAAATTAAAACTGGAACTCCAGGTAAAAGCACGTACATCTGAAATTGAAAATAAAAAGAAAGAGATCGAATTACAAAACGTATTGATACAGGGAATTAATAAAGATTTAACCGATAGTATAAAATACGCGCAACGCATACAGCAAACCATTTTACCAGATCCAACGGTGTTGGAGAATTATTTTAGCGACAGTTTTATTTTTTATAAGCCCCGCAACATTGTAAGTGGCGATTATTACTGGATGAAAGAACTGAACGGACTCATGTATGTGGCCGTTGTGGATTGTACAGGACATGGCGTTCCCGGGGCATTTATGTCGTTGATATCAAGCAGTATTTTGAATGAATCAGTTGATGAACATATTGATCAAAACACACCGGCTAAAATGATAGAGTTTTTGCGTCGTGAACTTAATGCAAGGCTAAGTCAAAACACGACCGGGCAGATAAGTGATGGTTTGGATATTTCTCTGGTTTGTTATGACAAAGAAAAAAATACTATTGAATATGTAAATGCTAACAGACCCTTATATATCATTTCTAACGATGAGTTGATCACCTTAGCGTCAGAGAATGTTAACATTGGTGGTTATGCCGACTTTGACAGTGTGGTTCCAACAAAAACGATCACGATCAAAAAAGGAGATAAGCTGTTTTTATTTACAGATGGCATCACCGATCAGTTTGGTGGCGACCGTAACAAAAAATACAATCCCGCCCGTTTAAGGCAATTTCTGTTAATGAATGAGCACCTGCGTTTTTCTGAGCTTAAAATAAAGATGAACAAAGAGATCTCTGAATGGCAGGGTTCTTACGAACAAACCGATGATATTTTATTGATTGGCCTGAAAATTTAAGTGTGCTAAAAACGTCTTTAATGGTAGTGTAAAAAATCCTCTGTCCCTATAATTTTGGGGAGTGATCAATTTTAAATCCATACCATTTTTTAAGATTCTTTTTCCTTACTTGTTGGGAATTATTTGCTTCGATTACATCAGCGAATTTAAAGGCCTCCATCTTATTTTTTTTAGTGCCTCGCTTTTGTGGCTCATTACATTTTTTGTCCAAAAATTTCATGAACCAAATTCTTCCTTCAAAAAGGTGGCTTATATTTTGTGTACAAATCTGTTGTTATTTTCGTCGGCTTATGAATCCTGTCATCTGTATAATGCCCGCAATAAATTAGATCATTATTCAAACTTTGTTTCTCCGAAACCCCAAAAATTCATCGCTATTATTAATGATATTCCGGTTATAACTCAAAAATTCATTAAGATCCCCGTTGAGGTTATGGCGATCGAACAGAATAATAATTGGCATTATGCCGAAGGTAATACCATCTTGTATTTTAAAAACGATTCTTTACAAACCTTTAGGTTAGGTAACCGGATACTCATAAACACTCAGTTTAGTTTTGTGAATGATCCCAAAAACCCATTTGAGTTTGACTACAAAGAATTTTTGCAGAACAAGAATATTTTTCATGTGGTTTATGCAAATGCCGAAAAAGTAAAACTGATCTCAGAAACAAACCCTAGGTTTAGCATATCTCAAATAGGAACCCGCATTAAAGCCCATTTAGTTTCTGTACTGCGAAACAGCAGTTTATCGCAGGAAGCCTTTTCAATTTGCTCAGCTTTGCTGGTTGGCTATGATGATGAGATCGATAGCGCAGTGATGCAAAGTTTTTCGCATTCAGGAACTCTTCACATCTTATCGGTCTCAGGTATGCACACAGGCGTGCTATACGGCATTCTCATTTTTGTTTTTTCGTTGTTCGATAAGCATGATCGATACAAAAAAACCAAATTTTGTTTTGTAATGTTGTTTTTATTGCTCTTTGTTTTTATAACTGGCCTTTCGCCCTCTGTTTTGCGCGCAGCTTTAATGTTAAGCCTGGTATTATTTGGTAAAACTTTTTACAAGCAAGGCAACGCTTATAATACGTTATTGTTATCTGCATTTTTGTTGTTACTCTTTAATCCTTACCTCATAAAAGATGTTGGATTTTTGTTGAGTTACTTTGCCGTATTCGGCATCATGTATTTGTATCCTGTTTTGCACAAGATACACATATTTGAAAACAGGATTTTGCAATGGCTCTGGACCAGTGTGTTGATCTCAGTTGCCGCCACTGTATTTACATTGCCTATTTCCTTATATTATTTTCATCAGTTCCCCATTTGGTTTGCATTCTCCAATCTGATTATCATACCTATAAGCATGCTCATTATGATAGCAGCCGCCTTATTTTTGATCGTTTATAAAATTGTTTTCCTGAATTACGTGGTAGTATATATTATCAATATATCCACGTCTGCTATGTTGTGGCTGGCACAGCTAACAGATAATTCACGTTATGGTTTTATTGATTTTATCTCTTTTTCTGTTACCGATCTTGTTTTCCTATCTCTGGCGATTGCGCTGTGTTTAATGATCATTAGTGGAAAACAATATAAGCAGGTATTGGCCTTGTGTTTTTTGATGATCGCCTGGCTATCGGCTTCCATTTATAATAATTATAAACAGTTGGATGAAAAAGAGCTGATCATCTTTCACGTCAAACAACGATCTGTTTTTGCATTAAGGGTAGGACAAACGGTATATGGCAATTTTAATGAGTTGCCCGAAAAAGAATTGCAGCGTCACGTTAAGCCTTACCTGCTTACTATTTCTAATTTAAAGATCGTCCCCATAAAAAGCAATGCCCTGAAAGTAAATGGTAGGGAAATTGTGAATGCTCACCGTTCAGGTGTTTTACAACCAAATAGTGATCCGCAGTATATCATTGTAAGTAATGATACACCGCTCGAACTCATAACAAATTATAAAACACGCCCTGTAATTATTGCGGATTGCTCTAACAGTTCTAAATTTGTAAAGAAATTAAAAAGACAATGTGCCCTGGCAGCCATTTCTTTTTATTGGGCCAAAGAAACCGGCGCAGTACAAATTAAATTGTAGAATATGAAACTGAGGATAGGAGATAAAGTACGTTTTTTAAATGAAGTAGGTGAAGGCACCATTACCCGTTTTAAAGACAAAGACACGGTGTTCGTTGAAATGCAGGATGGATTTGAGATTCCTTATCTTTCAAAACATCTTGTGCCTATTCACACAGAGTTGATCTTGAATCCAGAGGTTGAGAATATTGAAATGGAACTGGAAACCATCTTGTCCGATTCTATTTATTTTATTATTGAACCGGATCACGAAATGCCTGCATTGGTAAGCGACTATAAATTCTATTTATTCAATTCATCTTCCTATAACGTTTCCTTTTCATATTCGGTAAAGGATGATGAATATTTTCAAACTTTAAAACACGGCGAATTAGGCGCTTATCAGAAGGTGTTTTTGAAGCAGGTAAAAAAGAATTTCTTTAAAGAGTATGCTTACCATAAAATTGAATGTTTATTCTTTAAGAATATGCATTACAAATCACAGATTCCTTTGGCTGAGATCCTGTACATCAACGAAAAGATCATGTCACAGTCAACGTTGATTCAGCATAACGAATTTAAGTATGCAGTATACGCCTATATTTTAAAAGAGAATTTTTTGGATAAAGAGATCATTGAGAAAACCATTACCATGGAAGATCTTACGCGATTGAAAGCTATAAAAGAATTCAAGCAACCTCAAAAAACATCCGTAGCCAAGCAAAAGATCAAAGATCTTACACGCGAGATAGACCTGCATATAGAGGAATTGATAGACTCGCATAAAAACTTAACCAATTATGAGATCATGTCGATTCAGCTCGAACGTTTTGAAAAAGAATTGCAATATTGCATGAGTAATGGCATTAAAAAGCTGATCGTTATTCATGGCGTTGGTAATGGAAAACTAAAGCAGGAAATACTGGCTATTTTAAAAACTGTTGAGGATATTGAGTTTTACGATGCGTCCTACAAAGATTATGGTTTTGGAGCGACAGAGGTGAGGATTTATTAGAATAGAACGCGGATTGAACGGTTAAAACTGATTAATACAGATTATGGAATTACTACATAAAGACATAACTAATTTAATTTTACGAACCTATTATGATGTTTATAATGAGCTTGGATATGGTTTCTTAGAAAGAGTTTACCAGAATGCAATGTGTTTTGAATTAGAAAAACAAGGATTAAAAGTAGAATCACAAAAACCAATTAAAGTATTCTATAAAGAAAAACTAGTAGGCGAATACTTTGCTGATCTATTAATAAATGACACCGTAATCATAGAGCTGAAAGCTAATGAAGTCTTAGTTTCTGCAAACGAAATTCAATTACTAAATTATTTACGGGCTACAAATATTGAAGTTGGGTTATTATTAAACTTTGGAAAGAAACCTGAAAGCAGAAGGAAGATATTTACAAATAATCTGAAAAATCAATAACCAAAAACCCCTTCTTCAAAATTATCTGTGCCCATCAGCCCCATCCGTTTAATCCGTGTTCCAACCAACTACTTAATAACCCCTAACTCTTTCCCAACTTTTTCAAAAGCAGCTAAAGCTTTATCCAAATGCGCTTTAGTATGGGCAGCAGATAATTGCACACGAATACGTGCCTGCCCTTTTGCAACAACCGGAAAGAAGAACCCGATCACATAAATGCCTTCCAGCAATAATTTATCGGCAAACACTTGTGAGAGTTTAGCATCGTATAACATCACTGGTACAATTGCTGAATCACCTTCTTTAAATTCCAAACCAATTTTGCGTAAGCCTGTTTTAAAGTATGTAATGTTACTTTCCAACGTATCTCTCAATTCGGTAGTTTCGCTTAACATGTCAAACACTGCAATGCTGGCACCTACAATACTTGGTGCTAATGAGTTTGAAAATAAATAAGGACGGGAACGTTGTCTTAATATTTCGATCACTTCTTTTTTGCCTGTTGTAAATCCACCCATGGCACCGCCTAAGGCTTTTCCTAAAGTTCCGGTGATAATGTCAACGCGGTTCATCACGTTCTTCAATTCAACCGTACCACGACCAGTTTTACCAATAAAGCCGCTGGCGTGACTTTCGTCAACCATTACCATGGCATTGTATTTATCAGCCAGATCACAAATTTTATCCAAAGGCGCTACAAAACCATCCATGCTAAAAACCCCATCTGTAACAATGATACGGTAGCGTTGTGCCTGTGCCTTGATCAGTTGTTCTTCCAGATCAGCCATGTCGCAGTTCTTGTAACGGTAACGTTGCGCTTTGCACAAACGCACGCCATCAATTATAGAAGCGTGATTTAATTCATCAGAGATGATCGCATCTTCTTCGCCAAATAATGGTTCAAACACACCACCATTAGCATCAAAAGCTGCAGCATATAAAATAGTATCTTCCTGCCCTAAAAATGTGGCGATCTTTTTTTCTAAAGTTTTGTGTATATCCTGCGTCCCGCAAATGAAGCGAACCGACGACATGCCGTAACCGTGTGTATCCAATGCTTTTTTAGCGCCATCTATCACCTTAGGGTGAGAAGATAAACCTAAATAGTTATTAGCACAAAAGATGATCACTTCTTTGCCATCGCTTACTTTCACGCTAGCGCCCTGTGGCGTAATAATAACACGTTCTTTTTTGAACAAACCATTTTGTTCTATTTCGTTTAACTGGGATTGTAAGTGTTCCTGAAATTTTCCGTACATAGTCTTGATTTTGAGCTACAAATTAAAGAAATTAAGGCGATTTTAAAGTTTTTTTGCAGTGATTTATTATAGATTTTATAAAAAATCGTATATTTGTGGCCTAAATGCACATGTGGCGTTCCCGATAGCTATCGGGATGGTAGCTGAAATCGAACAATTTATTAGTTTTTTATTATGGCGTATGTATATATACTGTATTCTGAAAAATTGAACAAATATTACATTGGAAGTTGTTTAAATCTTCAGGAACGCTTAGAAGAACATATGTCAAAGAAGTTCCCTAATTGTTTTACTTCAAAAGATAATAGGTGGAATTTATTTCTGGAAATTTCTAATCTGGAATATAAACAAGCAAGAAGTATCGAAAGTCATATAAAGAATATGAAAAGTTCGAAGTATATTTCAAACCTGTCAAAGTATCCCGAAATGCTAGAAAAACTGAAAGAGAAGTGCCTATAAACTTGTATAATTTAATAATCTTAATTATATTTGTAGTCCTAAATGCACATGTGGCGTAATTGGTAGCCGCGCCAGACTTAGGATCTGGTCCGCAAGGGTGGGGGTTCGAGTCCCTTCATGTGTACAAAAAAGCCTCTCATTTCTGAGAGGCTTTTTTATGATTAATTTAGATATCATTAAGATCAACCTTTCTTTTTCGCTTCCATTCGCTTAATGGCATCTAATATATATTGTGGTGCAGAGTCGCGTTTGCCTCCTTTTGAAACTCCCGGTGGCACCCACGACGGATTCAATATTTTTGTAGCCATATCAATGGAATTCAAAATACATTCTTCATGCAAACCTGCTCCCACCGTAAAACTTCCGCAAAAATAATATTGACGATCAGCCTGCTCAAGAAACTGAATATCAAAAATTCCTATTTGGGCATTTAATGAAGTTGTGTTTAATGTACAATGACTAAGAGAGCCTATGGCCGGGCCACTGCCATCAGCGAAATTAAGCATGTTAGCAGGAGCTTGTCCTTGTGTCCAATAAGGGTTGATTGAAAGGAAAAACAGCGGATCATTAATTCCAGCAGCAGGATCATTTTGATGATAGTTAACTATGTATGAAATGGTGTACGGAAAAGTGGGCAATTGTTGTGTGTAATCATATGCATGAATGTTATACGTACAATCAAAATCTCTCTGTGCTAAAAACCTAGGATCCTGATGTATGTAAATTGGGCAGGTTGAATAATTAAAACCGCCCAGAAGTTGGACCATTGTATCACCACTAAAATTATAGTTCATAAGCTTTAAAGTAGTATCAGCGTGTGTTGCTAAAACCACCTTGTCAAAAAATGCACCAGAGCCACCTGGCAGAACAACAACCATTTGATCACCGGAAGATGCAATAGCATCGATGGGAGTATTACTTTGTATTGTTACACCCATTCCCACTAGCGTGGTTGCTAAAACATCTAACCATCGTACGCTACCGCCAACAAAGTATTGTCGCGGGCAATCCGGTGTTATTTTTTGGCCGTAAGCTTCCTGCAAAATATAATAATGTCCCACCATCCACATGGGCATGGCTGAAGGAACAGGAATACCTGAACCAATAGGTTGCTCCACTGTAAAATACATTCCGTTTATGCGTGGATACAGATTGTAATTTATAAAATCTTCAGAAAATCGGTAATTGCACATCGCTAACCATTCAGCAACAGAAATATGATAATCTTTTTCAGGTTTATGATCTGTATACCATTGAGCCAATAGTTTTTCGAACATTTGAATATCATTGTAAAGTATATCTGCTTTTGCAGTGCTTCCAGGAGGAGATACAATTGATCCATCCGCTTGCACTGTATATCGGTACGCGTAATCATTATTTTGTCCCGGGAATGCAAATGATTCAGTATCTATAAGTGGGCTGCAATAAGAGCTTTCGGGACATGATTGTCCCATATCCTGCATGATTCCCAATTCTTCCCAAAGGGTAACTAATGCTGTATAAGTAGAGAGGTTGAAATCGTTTACTCCAAAATCCACCCACCTTGATTTCAAACTTCCATCCGGCATTGGAAGTGAAACCTCAACAGTATCAGCATTACCTCCAATAATGGCACTTGCCTCATAAATTGTT
Organism: Bacteroidota bacterium; assembly: GCA_040386075.1. Lineage (GTDB taxonomy): Bacteria > Bacteroidota > Bacteroidia > B-17B0 > Aurantibacillaceae > UBA4416. The sequence goes on along the minus strand of JAZKGE010000008.1, from coordinate 45,703 downwards.
ATGTTCACTGTTCCCGCCGGAGCGTTTTTCATTAAGTAGTAAGCCGTAGTTAAACCGGATACACCGGCACCAATGATTGCTATATTCATGTTTTGAGGAATTTGGTTATGTGTTTATATTTATTTGATTTTTGAGTTCCTGTTAAAAATAACAACTAAATTCTAATAACAAGAATCAATTCTGATTTATAGATATTTATAAGCGTAATAATTGAAGTAAAGTCTGTAGTAACTAAATGAGAGGCAACTTTATTTAAATGCTAAGTAAGAAATCTATAGCACCGCATTTTCGGATCACTTTTCGGAATTCCAGCGCGCTAAAATTGTGCCTATTGTTAGCTTTTTACTCTATTAAGGGTTTTATTTAAAATTACCTAAGGGTTTTATTTTAATACTTACAATTCAAATATAGGTTTTGCATTAGATTTTATAGCCCTTCCACTTATCATCTATTCGGTATACTCAAAGTAAATTTGCTCCATCAAATCTTTGAATTTAATCGAATACATTATGCTTAAAAGAATACTTACCTGTATCTGTTTTTTATTAGTTTCGATCCACTCATTTGCCACACACATTGTTGGGGGAGAACTGAATTATGTTTACAACGGCGGATCCAGTTATACAATTAAACTTAAATTATACAAAGACTGTGGATCGGGGGCAGCTGCCTTTCCGGGAAACGTAACCATTAGCGTGAGGGGATATAATGGAGTTACTTTTGCTTCAAGCAAAGATATTACCATGAATTTGGGGACAGTAAACAACATTCCTTCTAGTTTGTCTCCTTGCGCTATTCCACCTAATCCAATGCCTTGTGTGCAGGAAGGAATTTATACCATCACCGTTAATAATCTCCCTCCAAATCCGGGCGGCTATCACTTATATTATCAGGTAACAGCACGTAATCTTTCTCTTACAAATATAAACGGTGCCTGTAATTGTATAGGAGAAAGTTTTTATGCATATATCCCCGGTACAGGCTCTAATGTTATTTGGAACGAAGATTTTAGTCTTCCCAATAATACCATAGTTGATAATGCCGCTACTGCATGGAGTATCCAAAATGGGTCAACGCCTCCCTCAACAGCCTTTGTAAATAATTCTAATTTTGAAATAACCGGCTCTAATAACGCGAGTTTTGTGTGGACATCTCAAAACATAAATATTTCAAGTTGTGGAACTATCGCTTTGAGTACTGACCTCTCTGAAAATGGCAATCTGGATAATAACGATTCTATTTCAGTTTACTATCGGTTAAATGGTGGCCCCTTAACTTTATTTGCTACTAATGGCTTTAAAGCAGATGATTTTAATAATGCTGTAGCAAGTGTGAATGGACTCAGTGGATCAACCGTTCAGGTAATTATTCGTGTGAAATACGATGGTAATTCGCCAACAAGTGAGGTCTATAAATTTGATAACATCGTTGTAACATGCACAGGGAATAATTTCCTGGTGAACAACAATGCAACCTTTAATCTTTTCCCCCCTCTTTTTTTATGTGTTAATCAACCATTTAATTTTAATCACTCAGCAACCGATTCAAATGGCGATTCTTTAATTTATTCTTTATATACACCTTATAATGGTGACGGTGGAACAGGTCCGTTGGATCCAACATTCTCTTCCAACATTGCTTCCTTTACACCGGTAAATTACCTGGCAGGATTCTCAACATACAACCCGTTGGGAGTTGGCCCATTCAGTATTAATTCATCAACAGGGTTAATTACCGGAACACCGGGCTTAACAGGTCAGTTTGTAGTTGGTGTCATGGTTAAAGAATATAGGAACGGCGTATACCTGTCTCAAACATTAAGAGATTTTCAATTTAATGTTTTAAATTGTCCGCAGCCACCGCCAACATTAGCTGTTGCAAATACAACCGTAAATAACGGGTGCTCTGCAAAATTAACGGCAGCAGGTATAAGCTCAACATCAGCAACCTGGACATCTGTTTTTCCGGGAGCGCCTGGAGCATACAATAGTTTTCTTTCCTGTACTTCAGGCTGTTTAAGTAACACGATCACCTCTGCCCCAACCGGCACACCACCACCGTATGTAGATTATGTGATCTGTGGAACATCAACCTCCTGTGCCGGAAATTTTATTTGCGATACGTTCAGAGTTACTTTTAATTCTGCATTAGCTGTAGATATTCTTCCAAGCAATCCCGTTTTATGTTCAGGACAAACGTCAACAACTATAACGGCCGTTGGCTCAGGAGGAACGCCACCATACAGTTACCTGTGGAATAATACAAACCCTGTGCAAACAATTAATATAGGTGCCGGAAATTTCACAATTAAATTAACCGATGCTTCGGGATGTCCGCCGGTTTATAATTCTGTTACAGTAACAGCCTACACATTGCCTATAGCGGCAAATGCCGGTCCTGATCAAACAAAATGTATTCAAAATCCATTAACCACATTAAACGGAACTGTTACAGGTTCGGGTGGCGGTATATGGACAGGCGGACAGGGAACGTTTGCTCCAAACAATATCACGCTCACTAACTTATTTTACACGCCATCAGCTACTGAACTTGCTGCAGGCTCAGCCATGTTATTTTTAACAACGACAGGAAATGGCGTTTGCCCATCCAAAACGGATACCGTGATTATTAGTTTTCAAAATTTTACAGGAGCTATTTCGTCTTCCATTACGCCTGTCAGTTGCTTTTCGGGAACAAACGGTGCTGCATCCATTAATTTATCAGGCGGAGTAGCACCTCATACATTTATATGGAATACAATTCCAACACAAGCATCGTCTACAGCAACTAATCTTAGTTCGGGAATTTATAGTGTGCAGATCGCCAACGGAATTGGTTGTACAACTCAGACAACCGTTAATGTAACCCAACCTACAGCCGTGAATATTTCACCAACTATAGTTAACGTAAATTGCAACGGATCGAGTACAGGCTCAGTTACATTAACAGCGAGTGGCGGCACCTCACCTTATTCATATATGTGGTTACCGGGCGGACAAACCACACCATCTGTTTCCAATTTAGCAGCAGGTATTTATACGGCTAATGTAACCGACAGTAAAGGTTGTGTGAAGACGAATACCTTTTCAGTAACCCAGCCATCGGTTATTGCAATTGGATTTACACAAACAAACGTAGCCTGCTTTGGAGGAACCACAGGATCGATCAGTTCAGGTATTACAGGAGGTACTACACCTTATTCGTACAGCTGGAGTAATGGTTCCACTACACCAGGCATTACAAATTTATCATCCGGCGTTTATACACTTACAGTAACAGATGCATTTAATTGCAGTAAAAGCAATACCGTTTCGATCACACAATCAGCTGCTTTAACGTTGACGACATCTGTTGTTAATGAAAGTTGTAATTATTTGAATAATGGTTCGGCCACTGCCATTCCATCAGGAGGTATTCCTGGTTATACTTATTTATGGGCGCCCGGAGGACAGACAACGTCAACGATCACCAATCAAACCAGCGGAACGTATAGTATTACGATCACTGATTCGAAAGGCTGTCAGAAGAACACAACCGCAGTGATCACCGAACCACAGGGATTAACAGTTGGTTTTAACAATGTGATCAACGTGAGTTGTTTTAATGGTAACAATGGATCAGTCACTGCAAATGTAACAGGAGGCACACCAAATTACACTTATACCTTGTCACCAGGCGGTTCTAATACTGCTATGGCAAACAATCTTTCAGCCGGTATTTATACGGTAGCAATTACCGATAGTAAATCCTGTACCACAAGTAATACAATAAGCATTACCCAACCAACAACTATTACAGTAACCAATACAATTGCAGCAGCCCTTTGCAACGGCTCAACTACAGGCTCAGTTTCAATAACAGCAAGTGGCGGCACCTCGCCTTATTCATATATGTGGTTACCGGGCGGACAAACCACGCCATCTGTTTCCAATTTAGCAGCAGGTATTTATACAGCCAATGTAACCGACAGTAAGGGCTGTGTAAGATCGAATACCTTTTCAGTAACCCAGCCATCGGTTATTGCAATTGGGTTTACACAAACCAACGTAGCCTGTTATGGAGGAACCACAGGATCGATCAGTTCAGGTATTACAGGAGGTACTACACCTTAT
>JAZKGE010000008.1:0-41491 GCA_040386075.1 Bacteroidota bacterium | reverse complement strand
CGTTGACGACATCTGTTGTTAATGAAAGTTGTAATTATTTGAATAATGGTTCGGCTACAGCACTTCCATCAGGAGGCAGTCCTGGTTATACTTATTTATGGGCGCCCGGAGGACAGACAACGTCCATGATCACCAATCAGGCCAGTGGAACGTATAGTGTGACGATCACCGATTCGAAAGGCTGTCAGAAGAACACAACAGCAGTGATCACCGAACCACAGGGATTAACAGTTGGTTTTAGCAATGTTATTAATGTGAGTTGTTTTAATGGTAACAATGGAGCAGTCACTGCAAATGCGACAGGCGGTACTCCGAATTACACTTATACCTGGTCGCCGGGAGCTTCACACTTACCAACCATTAATAATTTAGGCATAGGAATTTATACAGTTTCTGTTAAAGACGCTAAAGCTTGTTTGGCAACAAATACAATAGCAATATCACAACCTCAGGCACTGGATCTTGTTCCTACGATCACCAATGTGAATTGTAACGGCGCTTCTAATGGAGCTGTTTTCTTATCTCCGAATGGAGGAACGGCGCCATACACACACGTGTTGATGCCTGGAAATATTTCAGGAGCAAATTTTTCCAACCTGGTACCTGGCACTTATTCAATTATAACAACCGATGCACATAGCTGTATTGATAATGCAACCATAACTATTAATCAGCCAATTGATTTTAGCTCAGTGACAAATTACACTAATTCAAACTGCTCAATGAATAATGGATCAGCATCGATCTCAGTTACAAACGGAGGCACTCCGCCATTCACTTATAATTGGTTACCGGCCGGCGGAACATCGTCAGTAGCGGTAAATTTAAGTGCAGGGAATTATTCTGTTACAGCTACAGATGCAACAGGCTGTACATCTACAAAAATTGTTTTAATAAATGATGTGGAAGGCCCACTAGTAAGTATTGCATCAACAACTAATGTTTCTTGTTATGGAGGAAATAATGGAGCCGTGACTGCAACCCATACAGGAGGTACCGGACCTGTATATAATTATTTATGGTATCCAACAGGGGGAAATACTTTAACGGCAAGTAATCTAACAGCAGGTACCTATGTTATAAAAGTAACAGATGCCGTTGGTTGTGTTGGATTAGCCACAGGTCCGGTTATTACTGAACCAACTGCTATAAATCTAAATGTTGTGCCCACAGCTGTAAGTTGTTTTGGCGGTGGAAATGGATCTGCTGTTGTAACAACTAACGGAGGCACTGGAGCGCATACATACAACTGGTCAGCGGGGTTGTCAATTGGTAATTCAGTAAATGGATTATCTTCAGGAACTTATTCCCTGACTGTAAGTGATATTAATAATTGCACTACTACTTCAACATTTGTTATTACAGAACCTGCGCCACTGAATTTGTCTTTAACGTCCACATCTGTTTCTTGTAATGGAGAAAGTAATGGGAGCATCACATCCGTTGCATCTGGTGGAATTGGGCCCTATAATTTTGTAACTAACCCTGGGAACGTTAGTGGACAAAATATCACAAATCTTTCAGCAGGAAACTATACAGTTAATCTATCAGATAATAACGGGTGCAGTATTTCAAATACAATTGCTGTAACCGAACCAACTCCAATTGTTCTGTCAACAAACCAAACAAATTCCAGCTGTAGTTTGGCTAACGGACAAACATCGGTTACCGCTAATGGCGGCACGGGAACATATTTTTATTTATGGCAGCCAGGAGGAAACACAAACGCTGTCGTTTCAAATCTTTTAGCAGGATCGTATACAGTCACGGTGACAGATGCAAATAATTGTTTTGCAACTGCAATAGAAACCGTTAATGATAATTCGGCCCCTCTTATTTCAATATCATCTGTCACCAATGTTTCATGTTTTGGTGGTACAAACGGGAATGCTGAAGCCACTGTGGTTGGTGGCACAGCCCCGTTTACTTTTTTATGGCTGCCAACTGGAGGAAATGCCTCTATTGGCACAGGCTTGAGTGTAGGAGTTTACACAGTGATTGTAACTGCAGATAATGGTTGTACTGCAAGTGCAGTGAGCCCTTTTATAAGCGAACCATCGGATATTTTTATAAACGTTTCAACAAATGATGTCAGTTGTAATGGCGGAAATAATGGACTCGCAATTGCAAATGTTTTTGGTGGAACCCCCAATTATAGCTATAGCTGGATGCCGGGCTCCATTGCTTCATCAACTGCAGCCACTTTGACTGCAGGGAACTATACGTTACAAATTACTGATTCTAATTCCTGTATCGAATCTGCTACGCTTACCATTAACGAACCAAGTCAGCTTAGTACTATATTAACTTCAACATCTGTTTCATGTTTTGGTGGTTCGAATGGAAGTATCACTGTTTTGCCAACAGGAGGAACAAGTCCTTATAATTATAATTATATGCCTGGAAACATAAACGGACAAACTATTTCAAGTTTATCTGCCGGAAATTATACTATAACCACACAAGATAATAATGGTTGTTCTTTTACAAACACGGTTACCATTTCAGAACCTTCACAAATTTTACTAAGTACAGGAAGTGTTAACTCTAACTGTAGTTTGGCAAACGGCCAGGTATCCGTTTCTGCTTCAGGTGGAACAGGTTCTTATGTTTACTTGTGGTCTCCATCCGGTGGAACAAATCCACTTGAAACAAATTTGCTGCAAGGAAATTATACGGTTACGGTTACTGATGCCAACAGTTGTTCTAAATCAACAACTCAACTTATTTTAGATAATCCTTCACCAATGATCTCTGTTTCATCTTCTACTAATATAACTTGTTTTGGAGCTTCAAATGGAAAGGCCGAAGCCACTGTTGTTGGAGGTACAGGGCCATTCACGTATACATGGTCACCCGCAGGTGGTAATGGTTCTACTGCTACAAATCTGGGAACGGGAACATTTACGGTTTTAGTAACGGCATTAAATGGATGCACTGCAACAGCTGTAAGCCCACTGATTATTCAACCCAATGATCTGATCATAAACATATCTAAAACGGATGTTACCTGTTTTGGAAATAGTGACGGACACGTTGATGCTGCAGTATTTGGAGGGACACCGGGCTATTCATACAATTGGGTGCCTGGTGCTATAGCAACATCAACAATAGCAGGTTTACCAATAAACAATTACACATTAACTGTTACTGATGGGAATAACTGCATTAAAACAGCCAGTACAAGTATTGGTCAACCCAATCTCATTAACGTATCTATTACTACATCTTCTGTATCATGCCAGGGAGCTTCTTCCGGAAATGCAAGTGCAGTTGTGAACGGTGGAACAATGCCCTATAATTATTTATGGTTACCTATGGGAGCGACGGGAAATTCTGTTTCGAATCTTACCACAGGAACATATTCATTAATAGTAACGGATGCTAATGGTTGTATTTCAACAAATACATTTGCAATAGCTGAACCAATATTCCCATTAAGTATTACCACAAATACGACAATGCCAACTTGTTTTGGGAATTCAAATGCTACAGCTACAATTACAACTACTGGTGGCACATCGGGTTACTTATATAGCTGGACCCAAAACATTTCCTCATCAGCGACCGCAACAAACTTATCTGCTGGCAATTATTCTGTAACAGTAACAGATATGAATGGTTGTTTTACAAACACCGTTTTCGTAATTTCTCAACCAGCACCTATTATCGGAAATTTAGTAATTCAGGATGCTTCCTGTGGATTAGCGAATGGTTCCATTCAAGCTCAGATCTCAGGAGGAACGGGACCATATAATTATCTATGGACTTCTTTGTCGCAAACAATTTCAACCCTCAATGGAGTTTCACCCGGAACATATACACTTACAACAACAGATAGCAAGGGCTGTTCAATAGTGCTGAATGCAACAGTATCAAACATTGTCGGTCCGATAGTGTCCCTAAGTAGTACGAACAATGTTTCGTGCTCAGGGGGCAATGACGGGCAGGCTTCAATAAACATAGCTCAGGGCACACCTTTATATAACATACAGTGGTTACCATACGGCGGTAATGGAATAACTGCAATATCCTTAACTCATGGATCATATACTGTATATGTTACAGATGCAAAAGGATGTGAGGATTCTTTAAGCCTTGTAATTAGTGAACCAGCACAACTTGTTGCTACTAATATAGTAATACCTGTGTCTTGTTACAATGGGCAAGACGGTACGGCTTCAGTTCTGCCAACGGGTGGCACAACACCTTACACGTATAGTTGGTCTACGGGAAACACTAGCTCAAACATTATTAATCTTGGAGCGGGAGCGTATTCAGTTTCTGTTACAGATAATAAAAACTGTATGATAACACTTCCTGTTATTATTAATGAGCCCTCTGCATTAACTTCAACAATTTCAAACGTTGTAAATGCAACCTGTTTTGGAGGTACCGGGAATGCCATGGTTTTAGTTTCTGGCGGAAGCGCACCTTATTCTTATTTATGGAATAGCACTCCTGCCCAAGCCGGTAACAATATTAGTAATGTGCCAAGTGGAAATTATATTGTTAACATAACAGATGATAAGGGATGTACAACATCAAACAGTGTTAGTATTGATCAGCCTTCACCAATAGTTACTTCTGTTATTTCAACAGATACAATTTGTTCGGGGCAAGGAATTCAGCTAGAATCATCTGCAACGGGTGGAGCTGGAAATTACTATTACTCCTGGCAGCCAGTAAATGCAATCAATTCAGGAACATTGACCGACAATCCACTAGCCAATCAAACTTATACCGTCATGGCATTCGATCAAAATGGCTGTGCAGGTCAGGATGCAATAACCAATATCATTGTATATAATTTTTCATCAGCAAATATAAATGTAGCAGGCACAACTCCAATTTGCCCTGGTCAGGCAACCGATCTTTATGTACAAACAAATGGAAATACGGGACAGCTGACCTACAGTTGGAGTAATAATCTTGGAAATACTACAGGCCTTTATATAGTAACGCCAACACAACCAACAACCTATTATGTTACGGTAACAAGTGCTTGCGGAGTAAGTATCACAGATTCTTTGGCCATAACATTTAATCCTCCTCCAGCTGTAGCCCTTGTTACTAATACGACAAGTATTTGTGCTCCGGGAATAATTAATTTTATAGATCAATCGGTAACAGGCAACCCATCTGATCCTATTTCTTCATGGCAGTGGGATTTTGGAGACGGTACATTTACATCTCTTCCACATCCATCTCATCAATATTTAACACCAGGAACCTATACAGTAAAATTAACTGTCACAACAGATGCTGGCTGTGTTAACAGTTCTGTTACAACTCCTGTTATTATTAATGCATATGCAACTCCTGTTGCCTCATTCTTTACAAATGGAACACTATTCAATTTACCTTATGACGAATTGCATTGTACGAATACGTCTCAGAATGCAGACGCATACAATTGGGATTTTGGAGATGGGGTAACATCGAGTGCCATAAGCCCGAACCACGAATACGATAATATTGGCTTTCAAACGATTCAATTAATTGCATCATCACAAAACGGATGTTCGGATACTTCTGCTATTATTATTGAAACCAGGGCGGATGTGGTTTTCCCTAATGCATTTACGCCGGGCGATCAGGGAGGATCTGACGGATATTACAATATCAATAATCTGAGTAATGATATTTTCTTTCCCGTTGCATCCGGTGTTGTAGAATATAATCTTCAAATATTCAACAGATGGGGAGAACTTATATTTGAAACAGAAGATATTAAACAAGGATGGGACGGCACCTATAGAGGAAAACCTTGTGAGATGGGTGTTTACGTGTGGAAGGCAAAAGTAAAGCTGAACAATGGCTATCTGTTTAAAAAAGCCGGCGATGTAACCCTCTTAAGATAAATGATTATGAAAAAAACTCTACTATTACTATGCTGCTTGTTTAGCCTGGTTTCAATTTCTTTTAGTCAGGATATTCAATTAACCCAGTTTTATGCTTCACCACTTTATTTGAATCCCGCATTTACGGGATCAAGCGGTTGCACGCGCTTATCGTTTGCATACAGAAATCAGTGGACCGGAGTTTCAAAAGCATACAGCACCTCTTTATTTTCCATTGATCATGCATTACAAAAAAACAATATCGCAATTGGACTCATAGCAGGAGAAGACCAAGCCGGAACCGGAAACCTAAAAACTACGGTAGTAACCCCCTCATTTGCTTACCAATTAAATTTGAGTAGAACCAATGCCTTAAGATTTGGTTTACAAACAGGAGCAGTTATGAAAAAATTGAATTTTAACAATTTATTATTTGGAGATCAGTTATTAAGAAGCGAGAAAGGCGGGGGTGATGTTACAACGATCGAAACCTTTCCTCATACTAAAACATACCTTGACATTAATGCAGGCCTGCTTTTAAACCTTAACAAAACATGGATAGGCGTTTCTGCGTCACACATAAACAGACCTAATGAATCTTTTTATTATAATCCTACTTCCAATATTCCTATAAAATACAGTGCCCACATTGGAAGCAATATTTTATTGAATAAGGATGAAAAATATGCTCCCGCCCAAAAATTCATTGCACCTATTATTCACTATAAACATCAGCAAAAATTTGATCAACTGGACGTAGGGTTTTATTACACGCAAAGTGTTTTGAATATTGGTTTATGGTATAGGGGAATTCCAGTATTAAAGTCATACAAATCAGGTTATTCAAACAACGATGCTCTTTCCCTGATCATTGGTATTGCTACTCGTAAATTTAATATCGGATATAGTTATGATATTACGATTTCAAACTTAAGCCAAAACACGAAAGGATCACATGAGATATCGATGTCTTACCAGTTTTGTCCTCAAAAGAAGAAAAAACCAAATCCAAGGGTTGTTTATTGCCCTAAATTCTAAGCAATGTGTCAGCTAAGGGTTTTTCCTTAGAACAAATATATTTTGCACTTAGGAGTATTTTTTAGTCTTATCTGATCTTTGCTTAAATAAAATTAGTATTTATAATGAAAGCAACTATAGTCAAAATCATCAACAAACGGGCGGTCAAAATGATGCTGCAGATAATCTTTTTGGGAACAATCTTGTTTGTTGCATTTTCATTTGATACAAAATCTAACTGCGATCCGGAAACCTTACTGAAGAATTGCGCTTCAGATCTGGATGATTTTGTATTCATTAAATCATTTCCGGTTGAAACCAATAAAACAACTGAAAAAACAGAATACTCGTATGTTTTGAGTAGGGCAATAACCTATAGAATAGTGGTATGCACACAAAATGAGGCAGATAAAAAAATGGTAGTTAATCTATACGACAGAAATAAAAAACTGATCGCATCAAACTATCTAAAAAGTAGTAAAAAATTCTTTCCCACAATAAATTATACCTGCTCAGCAACAGGAGTATATTACGTTGAGGCTTTTTTTGACGGTGATAAAAAAGGATGTGGGTTGAACATACTTGGCTTTAAGAAATAATCATAAACCCATTCTTTCAATCATATAACAATGAAACAACCACGTCACGCCTTTTTATTTATTTTATTCATTGGGCTTTTGAATAATAAAAGCGGATTCGCCCAATCGATAGCAGGAACTACCTCCGGGAGCACCTATTTTTGCGATTCTATTAACTCAGGGTTCATTTCTTTAAATGGGTATTCTGGAAACATTCTACTCTGGCAAACATCCACTAACAATGGTTCCAGTTGGATAAACATCCTGAATAATACGTCAACACAAAGTTACAATAATCTTAAGATCACGACTCATTACAGAGCGATCGTAAAAAACGGGTCATTTGATCCTGATACGTCAACCGTTTCGACCATACAAATTCATCTTCCCGGAACTATTGGTACGATAAGCGGAGGAGGCAACTTTTGCAGTAATGCAGGAAGTGGAAATATTGTTTTGAACTCAGTGAATGGAACGGTTCTAAAATGGGAATCTACAAATAATATTGCAGGTGCCTGGACTTTTATAGCAAATACCACAACCGTACAGCCATATTCTAACATAACTCAAACAACTTATTATAGAGCAATTGTACAAACCTTTTCCACTTGTCCTAATGATACATCAGGAATAGCTTCATTTATCATCGACCAAAATACAATTGGTGGAACTGTTTTGGGTAGCGATACAGTTTGTTATGGGAACAATGGAGGAACACTGTTTTTAACAGGGCAAATCGGAAATGTTGTTGATTGGCAAACCTCTACTAATGGCGGAGTTAATTGGGTGTCAACAGGAAATACTTCCAATCAATATATATATGCTAACATCACTAAAGACACGCAATTTAAAGCAGTTGTAAAAAATGGGTCATGCGCCACATTAACAACGTCTCCCGGGGTTATTTCAGTATATGCAACAAATCCGGCTAATGCCGGTAATGATATTACAATTACAAGACATGAGCAAGTTACGTTGAATGGGAGTGGAAATGGTTCGGCTCAATGGAGTCCTGTAACTTTCCTGGATAACCCCACTGAACTTCGGCCATCAGCCAGCCCTATATTCACTTCTGTTTATGTTTTGATGCTAATTGATGAGTATGGATGCTCATCAAGTGACACTATGAGCGTGATCGTAAATATTCCTATACCAACAGCTATTAGTCCAAATAACGACAACGTGAATGATTATTTATTGATAGATCAGATCGATGCTTATCCAACTAATGCTATTACAATATATAATCGTTGGGGAATTATTGTATATAAAGAATCTCCATATACAAATAGTTGGGGCGGAAAATCTTTAAACGGAAAAGATCTGCCGGATGACATATATTATGTTTTGTTTGATTATGGAACAGGTGATAAACCCTACAATAGCTATGTATTAATAAAACGATAATAAAAATGAAAACATTTTATAAAATCATACTAGGAATAATTTTAGTTACTGGGCAAGTAAAGCTGTTTGGTCAGCAAGACCCCATGTACTCAATGTATATGTTTGACAAGGCATTGATTAACCCGGCTTATGCAGGGAGTTCGAATTGGGCCATTGGAACAATTAAATACAGGAATCAATTCACAGGACTATCGGCCCATCCAACAACACAAACCATAAATTTTCATAGTCCCATCCAAAGAAAGCATATCGGCGTTGGGCTTAAGGTTATTAATGATAAAAATGCTATAATTCATAACATAAATATTGGAGCACAATTCTCGTATCATTTAAACTTTGCGGGCGGCAAACTATCAGTTGGTTTGGAAGCAGGTATATATAACAGAAAAATAAACTTTCAAAAATTAATTTTAAATGATCTGAATGATAATGCTATTCCAGGAACAAGTAAGTCGTCATTAACACCCGATGTTTCTTATGGAGTATATTATCAAAAGAAACAATTTTATACCGGGTTTTCACAGAGTCATCTTATAAAGGGAAAATTTAATTATGGCGAAAACGAAAGAACATCGCGTTTATATAGTCATTATTATTTTATCGTAGGAAATGTGTTCGATATAAATAAAACATGGAGCGTTGAGCCTAGTATATTACTTAAAAAGCAAGCTTCAGTTGCTCCGCAAATCGACTTGAATGCCATGCTATATTACGATGAAAAAATTGGAGTAGGGTTGCAATATAGAACGCGAGACGCATTGGTTGCTGTACTGAAAGTGAATATTAGTGAATCCATCAGGATCGCATATTCGTATGACCTAACACTTTCGAAGTTGGCGAACTATTCTAAAGGTTCACATGAGATCATTATTTCATACGGTATTAAATTGCCGCCGCCACCTACTCAAAAGGAAATTCACCCGAGATATTACTTTTAACTAAACAAAATGGAAAAAATCATTTCACCAAAAACAGCCTTGCTTGTTACGGTTTGTTTTAATTGCCTAACAAGTTTTTCTCAGATCAATTTTAATAAAGGAGATAAATACTTTGATCAAAATCTGTTTGGCGAGGCCATTAAATGTTATCAAAACGATCTAAAAGCGAAGAACCGAAAAGTAGCAGATCATGCCATTCAAAAATTAGCAGATTGTTACCGCATCACCGGCGAATTTGAAAAAGCAGAAGCTACTTATAAAAAGATCCTTAAGAAAAAGAAAAAAGAACCTATACATTATTTAAATTATGGCTTATCACTTAAAAGCAGTGCAAAATATGCGGAAGCAATTGTACAATTCCAGGAATATAGTATACTTAAGCCACAAGACCCCATGGGGCGAATTTTTCTCCTTTCCTGTGACTCTGCTCAAAAGTGGCTTGAAGAAACAATCGGAAAAGAAGTAAAGAACCTGGATGCGATAAATACCGAGCAATCAGAATTTAGCCCTGTTATTTATGAAAAAGAAAAATTGATATTTTCTTCATCCAGGATCGGAAGTAAAAAGGCACTAATTAGTTTTGATGGAGGAAGTGAAACACATAGAACAGATCTATACTCGATAACTTTGCAAAAAGTTGAAACCAAAGAAAACATCAGACCTGACATTTATAATCTTGAGGCTATCAATACGCCTATGCACGAAGGATCTGCAAGTTTTACAAAGGACGGTAAAGAAGTGTACTTTACCAAGACCGTTAAGGGTAAACGCAATACAGATAATAATATTTTGAATACGTTGCAAATTTTTTATAGTCGGCAGGACAGCACCGGTAAATGGATCAAACCGATCAGTGCTTTTTCTTTCAATAGTTTGAAATATTCTGTTGGACATCCATGCTTGACAACGGATGGAGGTACCATTTATTTTATGTCTGATAAACCCGGTGGATTTGGAAAAACAGATATTTATTATTCGATAAAGCAAGAAGATGGTACGTGGGGAGCACCCGTAAATGTTGGAAAAAACATCAATACGTTCGGGCATGAACTTTTTCCCTACATTTCGGAAGAGAATACACTTTATTTTTCTTCGAATTCACATCCCGGTATGGGCCAGTTAGATATTTTTAAGGCAACGAAAGATAGCAGCTGGAGTAATGTTCAGAATTTAAAGCCACCGATAAATTCAATTGGGAACGACTTTGGAATTGTGTTTGACGGAAGATACCAAAGAGGTTTTTTTAGTTCAGACAGATTTAATGGGAAAGGCGCTGAAGACATTTATAGTTTTTCAGAAGACGTGCCATTAGAGTTGGTATCGCAAAAAGACAGTTTGATCTTTGAAGATGAAAGCATATTCGATGACATTAAGTATAAACTTGTAAATGAGCTTGACAAATCAGAGACCACATTGCAATCATCAGGAGGAAGGTTCTTCGTTAAATTGGATGCAGGTGGAACATATAGCTTAATTGCTTCTAAGAACGGAATGCCATATAACAGGATCAGTTTAACGTGCATTAAGAACGATGAAAGTTATTTTACTACTATAAATAGTACTGAAAAAGCGATCTATTTAAATGAGAAGTTAGTTGAGCCAGCTGAATAGAAAATAGATAAAGCATAATAAAAAAAGTTCCATGATATCATGGAACTTTTTTTGTGTTAGATAAAAACCTGTAGATCTTTTTTGAGACGTTGGGCCATCCACAAATAAAATTCTTTTTCAGTGATCCCGTTTTCAATTAGGATTTCTGAAAGACTTTTTGTGCCAAGCAAAGCTTCTGTTATGATCGCTTTTTTTTCTTCCTTAGTAAATCCGGTAGAGTGCTCAACTGCAGCTTGATCTGCAACTAATGTGTTTTCCATATGATCTTGTTTTTTAAAGTTTATCTTAGCTTGATTAAATATAGGCCTGCTCATCTTTTGAGGTTCGTATATACATAAAGTCACGATTGATGATTGAGGAATAATGCTCTCCGGCTTCTTTCATTTCTGTGTCGTCCTCTTCACTGTACCAATAATAGCTTACTTCTGTGCCTAGTTTTTCAAGGTCTTTTAATTTATTTAGAAGTTGCAGAATGACCTTGGATGCATATGTGTTGAAGAAAGTTAGATTAATATGAAAATCCATGGTTTCGGGCACCCTGTCCTTTTTCTTCTCAAGCCAGTAAAAAATGGGCTCAAAAAAATGATCCGGTTGATGGGTCATCGAAATTCCTTCAATTTCAATTCGGTTACTCTCTGAGTTTAATATTACTCTAGGGCTTCTATTTGTTGCTTCCATATATACCCGTTGAATGGACTTTTTTTCGGAAACAATTTTTGATGATAATTTGCTAATAGAAAGATCGTAACTATTTAGTAAAGATTGAACCTCCCTATTATAAACAAAGATCTCTCCATTACTACCTCCAAATAAGGAATGGTGATCATGGCATTCGATGATCTTAAAAAGCATGTGATTAATTGACTTAATGTTTTTTATCCATATCTTAAATTTAAAATCAGGATTGTAAACAACTCTTAATCCGTCTATAATCTTTATATAATCAGGTTTTTCATTGGTAAGTATCAATGAATCTGAATAATCACTTTCTGACGGTTCGTCATAAAAGAATATCTTTTTAGTAGAATTTATTTCCTCTACGCTGTACTCAAATGCTTCTGCAATACTATATAATACGTCGTCAAGAAATAGATTAGTTTCCTGCTTGTTAACTTTTACAAGTTTCAACAGCACAGTAATAAACACTAATTTTTCTTTTGGACTCAAATCACGTTTAATACTGCCTATTAATGTTTCGATCATTGATAACAGATCAAACGGACGTTTGCGCTTTTCGATCAGGGTAGCGCTATCAGGTGAGCCAAAGATGGCATCTATAACGTTATCAAATTCAGATTCGGTTATATGATTATTAAAAAGTTGTTTAACATCCGAGAAGTTAAGTCGTCTCGAATTTGGGATATAAGCTTTACAGTAGTAAAATATCTTAATAACACTTTTTACACTCTCTTTATTCATTTTTAATTGATATTTTTAGTGGTTTGATCTTATAATTTATTTTCTGAAGGATGATAAGTTGATCCGTTTTTAGTAATATAAAAGTAATTTTTGCGTAAAATTACAAAGAACTACACGTTTAATTATTCAGCTTTTATTTAGAAAAAATAAGGGTTTTACTTAATTATTTATGTTCAGAAATTTTGATCGATGCTCTATGCTTTGGACCAGCTAAAACTAAATTAGTCTATAACATAGAAATGTTATAGACTAAATCCAACGATGTTGCTGGCACATGCTTTATGCAAAATATAAATTTGCTCCTGAGAACACTGCAGTCATAAGATACTTGCAAAAGTATTTGTAAAAACTTCCGTAAACAAGTATTTTAAAAAGGCTTAAGTAACTTATTTATTACAATTAGTTAAGAAAATGTTCGTGATCTTTTTGGCTTACCGCAAGTTGCTTAATGCTATCTAAAAATTTGTTACCAAATAACCATACAAATTCTGGTGAAAAATTCAGGTTTGAAGACATGAACTGAGTTTTGAAATTAATGATGTACATATCGCCATCCAGCTTGGCGTTTAATAATGACTTCAATTGAGTTTCATTTACTATTACCAAGTTCGGAACATTTCCATAAATTTTTTGCTTTAAAATATTGGAGAACTCTGTTATAACGGAGGCGGAAATTATATTATCTACTTCCAGCATAATGGCATCGTTCATTTCCGCCACCAACTCCGGATTATTTCGGATCTCAGCAGATAAAGCAATTTCTCGTAATTTGTTTGCTTCTTCTTCAGAAAATATCAAGTAGCATACACCCGGTAGTTCGCCCATTACTTCTGTAGTAAGCAAATGAATATTTTCACCTGTCTTTGTGGGCCAATCAATTTCTTCATTGATCTTAAAATTAAGTTCATTAATGCCAAGATCTTCATTCATAAAGAATGACAATGACTCGGCAGCTTTTAATAGCCCTTTTCTAACTAGTTTCTCGGCGATCAAAAGTTCGTTTGTATCTAATTTTTTCATACGATTCTTTTTTAAACTTAAATTTTATTTTAATTAAGGCTGTCCAATCTTTCTATAAGAACCTCGTTACTAAATGGTTTCACCAGGTAATCATTTGCGCCCGATTTTTTACACTCGTCAATAATATTATCCTGGCCAACAGCACTGATCATAATGATCTTTGAAAGCACTTCTTCTTTTCTTAATTCTTTAATAATATCTACACCTAACATGTCAGGCAAGATATTGTCAAGTGTAATTATTTCGGGCTGAAGTTCTAAGGCCATTTCAATACCTTGATCTCCTGTGGCGGCTTCGCCAACAATTTCATACTTACCACTTTTCAGCAATGCATTTTTAATGGATTGTCTCATAAAAAGGGAATCATCTACAATTAGTACTTTTTTCATGTTTTTATTTTTTTGTTTTATTAATTATATAAGGTGCTATTTGGGTTAATGGTAATACATCACAAGCCGCGTTTAATTTTATAGCTTCTTTTGGCATACCAAACACTACACACGATCTTTCATCCTGAGCAATAGTAAATGCACCTTCTTCTTTCATTTCTAATAATCCTTTGGATCCATCGCCGCCCATGCCCGTCATAATTACACCAATTGCATTTTTACCGGCATAACGCGATACAGATCTAAACAGGACGTCAACAGCAGGTCTATGTCTGTTAACCAGGGGACCATCTTTTACATCAACATGGTAACGTGCCCCACTCCTCTTTAAAAGCATGTGCATATTTCCGGGAGCAATCAATGCATGACCAGGTAGTACTTCATCACCATTCTCAGCCTCTTTAACGCTTATGGCGCAAATAGAGTCTAGCCTTTTTGCAAACTGTCGGGTAAACATTTCGGGCATGTGCTGCACAATAATTATCCCCGGACAATCAATCGGCATTTGCATTAAGAAAGTTCTTAGTGCTTCGGTTCCTCCCGTGGAAGCGCCTACAGCAATAACAATTTCTGTTGTCTGAATTAAACTTCTTTTAGAGCTGACTTTTTCTAAAATTGCATCGGCAGATAGCTTTGGCTGTACTTCATTACTTAATGGAGAGTTATTTATTGCTTTTCTTTTTACAAATGCAGTAGATGCTACTTTTATTTTTTCACAAAGTTCAAGACCAATTTTTTCAAGCAGTTCTTTGGTATTGATCTTTGGTTTGGCAACTACATCTACGGCACCCAATTCCAGGGCCTGAAGAGCAGTGTCGGTTCCTTTCTCTGTTAACGTTGATATTACTACAACCGGGATGGGGTGTTGGCTCATCAATTTTTTTAAAAAAGTAAGGCCATCCATTTTAGGCATCTCAACATCCAGCGTTATTACGTCAGGTATTTCCTCATTTATTTTTGAAGCTGCAATGTATGGATCAGAAGCCATACCAATGACTTCAATATCCGGATCAAGAGACAGAAGCCCAAAAAGAGTTTGTCTTACAAGAGCAGAATCATCTATAATAAGTACTTTTACCTTTTTCATTTTTCTTCTTTCTTTGATAAAAATTTCAACAATACTTCGTTTGTATGTGTATTAAAGCGGATCTTTCTTCCGACACCACCACCAATACTTTCTGATATAATTCTGATCCCAAAGGTTTCTAGTTGCTCTCTGGCTACTAATACATTTCTATCTCCAACATTAATTGTACTATTGATCTGATTTGCGCCACCAAATACTTTTGCAACCAGACTGTTTTTGGTTGCGCCAAGTTTATACAGCTTTTCAATTAATTTTTCGTTTGCAATATTTCCGTATTTCGGAGAGGCTAATCCTTCTCCATTCCAATATGGAAGCATATAGTGGTTAATTCCCCCGGCTTTGATCTTAGAATCAAATAAACAAACTGCTACACATGAGCCCAGGATCGTATCTACCACAACTTCCGAATTTGATACAAACAAGGATGATGGGTACAAGTAATGTTTATTGAACTCTTGTACAAGCATTAGAAAATCATCGAATTTGGATCCCTGAATAAAAAGTCATTTCCGTTGTCTGACAGGACAATGTCATCAAGACTTTCATTATCTGCTCTTTTTACTTTAATAGTAAAGGTACTTCCGTTAGACGGTTCTGTTTGTACTATTAACTCTCCCTCAATAATTTCTAAAAGAGATTGACAAACACTTAAGCCCAAACCATGGCCAGAATAATTTTTAGTTGACCCTTCCTGACCTTGTCTGAATCGATCGAAGATCATTTTTTTGTTTTCAGGATCTATGCCTAAACCATAATCTTTTATTGAGATCTCCAATTGACCATCAACCACATCTGCGATGATCTCGATCGACTTATTCTCGTCACTGTATTGTATAGCATTCGAAACCAAATTGCTTATTATGATATGTAGTTTTTCTGAATCTGTATCAAATAAATTATCCCCATGTCTTATATTGTTGATCGTAAAAACAAGTAAATTCTTTTTATCAATTTGATGTTGAAATGATGCTAGAACATTTTTGATCATTTTTTTAACATCTACTTTGACAACGGATAATTGCAGGTCGCCAGACTCAACTTCAGCCGAAAAAAATATGTTACGAAGCTGATAGTCGAGATTGAACATTTCAGCATGAATGATCCTTGCAAACTTCTTGATCTGCTCGTCATCTAAAGAGTCGTCCGAAATAGCTTTTGATAATTCAAGTACTGCCGCCAATGGATTGTTAATTTCATTGCGGATATTAGAGAGAAAATTAGTTTTTAATTTTTCAGACGCTACTAGTCTTGCATTTACATTAGCAAGTTCCCGTATCAATTCATTTCGATCATCAGATATATTCAAATTCATAGACTTGGTTTTTAGAAATATAGTTTAATTGACATTTAAAATCTGTATTGCATTCTTAATGTATACACATTGTCCTTTATATCATTTGTGTAGCCTGTTACTAGGGTCTTTTCATTCACGATATAATCATAGTAAAGAACGATCTTCACATTTTTATCTAAATAGTAATTAAGCCCTAATCCGTAGGTGTCAAAACGAATATCTCCAATGTTATTTGTGTGCGTGTCGACTTTTCCAACATCAAGCCCGGCAATTTTCACGTTTGGATCATACCAATCATATTTGGCTACCAATTGAAATTTTGATTTACCTAAGTTTTGAATGAAGTAGAAACTAGCACCGTTAAAATCTCTATGATATAATTTTGAGGTTGGAACTACTCTTGCACTTGCCGAAGAAGAAGAAGTTCCTGGTTGTTCACCCTGAATATATTCTCCCCGTAAAACAGTGGTACCAATTTTCCACTTGATGGATAGTTGAGCATCTGCTCCATAGTAAAGTTTTTGCGCTTTTCTTTCATAGTTAGCCGTATCAGCGGCTATTCCGTATGCGTAGTCTCCTATCTCTGATCTTTTTAAGTTATAATCGATGATATTACCAGTTCTGTATCCTCCATTGTAATATGAAACACCTATACCAAACGAAACCTTATCATTTTTACTTGTTTTTGAATAACCAATGCGCCCATGATAATCTTTGTAGCTGTCAAATTCCGGATTAATGCCTGCTACGCCATTTGTAGCCGCTATATCTATTTTTAAACCGTTTAATAATGTTGTTTTAGGGAATACTACAGAGCCAAAAACTCCCAGATCTCTTTCTGATGGAAAAAGTAATTGAAACATTCTTGCTCTTTCCGGTGTTTCTCTTATCGCAGATGATGTTGGCTCATCATATCCAAATTGGTATTGCAAGAGACCTGCCGTTAAACTGAACATTTTTAACCATGGGTCGGTGATCTTCCCGTAAGTCTCTCTCATAAAAACACCTCGTTCACTGATATCCGGATTTAATACGATCTCTATATTATTATGAGTGTATGTAAACTTGATACGACCTCTTCTTACAGTAAATCTGCTGGAATATTTGCCGGTACCATTTACAAAGTCGCCACCTGCAAAGGATGGGGCACCTGCACTATCTATCATTTGAAATTGAGGTTGAACATATCCTGATATTTTTAATCGTTTCAAAAAAGTGATCTCGTCCTTTATGGCTTTTATACTTTTTGATAGAGAATCTATATTTGTACTACTTTCTGCCTGAGCCAGTGAATGCTTATACTGCAACAAAGAGATGCAAAAAAATGCAAGAGTTAAATATTTCCGAATAGTTAAAGTAAATGTATCGTTTTTCATATTTTTTGCTTTTTATTCTATATTACTGAACACTATTATCCCACAACACAGTAGAAAATTATTTCTTAACCAGGGAAACTAAAAAACCTGAAATGAATAATCAAAAAATAGTGTTTAAAGAAAGAACAATGTTCAGTAATACAGATGTATGATCAGTGGAGGTATTTATTAAAACCTTTCGTATTCAAAATCGTTGACCTCATTGGACTCAACAAGACTAAGATTAACCACTTTATTTTCTTTTGAACTTATTTTATTTTGTTTAACAATTGTTGCTGGTTTTGGATTGGATTTTTTAGACACTTTATTTTTCATGGCTAATAAATTGGCATTTTCACCTATTTTGAAAAACCCGATCATATCAGTCAATTGTTCTGCCTGTGCGTTTAATTCTTCCGACGTTGCCGCTAATTCCTCAGCTGTAGCAGCGTTTGATTGAACAACCTGATTCAATTGTTGAATGGCACTGTTTACTTGCTCAGAACCTGCATTTTGTTCTTTACTTGCAGCAGTAATTTCCTGAACCAACTCAGCAGTTTTTCTGATATTAGGAACAACGTTGTTTAATAATTCTCCCGATTTTTGTGCAATATCTACGCTTGAGAAAGAAAGGTTATTAATTTCTGTAGCCGCTTCCTGACTTCTTTCTGCTAATTTTCTTACTTCTGCTGCAACAACAGCAAATCCGCGCCCGTGTTCTCCAGCTCTTGCGGCTTCTACAGCTGCATTTAAAGCTAATAAATTGGTTTGTCTGGCAATTTCTCCAACAATTGATATTTTATTGGCAATTGTTTTCATTGATTCAATTGTTTTGTGAACCGATTCGTTACCCTCACTGATCTCTCTTGCCGCAGTTTGAGCCATCTTTTCTGTTTGAACAGAATTATTTGTGTTTTGTTGAATATTAGCCGCCATTTCTTCCATGGATGAAGAGATCTCTTCAACCGAACTAGCCTGTTCAGTGGCTCCTTCTGACATAACCTGTGCAGAAGAATTCATTTGTGTACTGGCAGAAGTAATATTGAAAGATGCAGATTGAATATTAGTAACAATGTCTTTTAGTTTTGTAGCCATGAATTTCATGCTGTTAAGTAATACGCCGATCTCATCCTGGCTCTTAACTTCGATCTCAACATTCAGATCTCCATTAGCAATTTTATCAAGAGTAATGACTGCATATTGCATCGATCTTACAATGGAGCGGATAACTAATACAGAAATAATCACAGCAACGAACAATCCTATCACAAGGAAGGTGTAAATTAAACTTACGGCATTTGCATCAGCTGCTACGATGATCTCTTCAACACTAGTAATCATTTCGTCAATGGTCGGTTCTACCTGATGGACAGCGCCTCTTAATTCACTCATTAAACCTTCTTTTTCGTGAAAACCAACTGCTTTATCTAATGCCACTATAACATTGAATGCGTTTTTGTAGTTTGTTAAATGGTTTACTGTTGTGTTTGACCTTGAGATCTTTTTGTTACTTAATAGTTGATCAATAGCATTATTGTACTTGTCTACATATTCCAAATTAGCTCTTAATAGATAATCTTTTTCTGTTTTTCTCAGTAACAAGATTTGGTTTTCCTTTAAAGCATTACTTCCTTTTGCATCTTCCAGATCATGGATAGCACTTCTCATTTTTCCGATCAAACCAAAATCAAGCTCTCCTCGTTTGTGTTTTTGGTTAACCAGCTCATGAAACTTTGAACCATAGTTTTTGTAAAAACCCATCAATTCATCCATTTTAAAGTTATTTTCCGTAACAAGCTCCTCTTTTTTTAGTTCATCAATAGTGACTGAGATCTCGTTCATTGTAGTATCAAACTGAGCCACATACTTACTGTTTCCGGTTGCAAAGAAATCCATGTTTGTGGGTTCTCTTAGCAAGAAATCCTTTTCTGCTTTTCGTAACTCCAGTGTTTTAAGCAATATGTTTTTGAATCTGATCTTAATGTTTTCGTTTTTAGAGATCTCATTTTGAACACTGATTGAGAAAAGCCCTACTGTGAAAAGTAATAGAACTAAGCTTGCAGATAGAATAATTAGTCGTGTTTTAATTGTCATTTTGATGCTTGTCTTCATAGTTTTTTTGAATTAAATTAATTTGTTGCTTTCCGATAGATAGTTGGTTTAAGTTGTTTTAATGGGACATTGATTCCTGTAATAGATTCTGAATGGCCCAGGAACAAATAGCCGTTCGGTTTTAAATGCGTACAAAGTTTATTAATTACCTCTTCCTGTGTTTTGCGATCGAAATAGATCAACACATTTCTACAAAATATGACGTCAAATATTTTGTGTACGTTATAGGATGGATCCATCAGGTTTAATCTTTGATAAGAGGTTTTTTGAATTAACTCTTTCACAACTTTAACTTTTGGATTTTCTCTGAGTTTGCTTCTCAAAAAGTATTTTTTCTTAAGGGCCATAGGTATATTGGCAATTCTTTCTTCCTGGTAAACACCGTTTTGTGCCTTTTGTAAAACCCGGGATGATATATCCGTTCCATGGATGGAATAATTAAAGCGCTTTTTATCTTCTAAAAATTCTTCAATTGCCATAGCGATGGTATACACCTCTTCGCCGCTTGAACAAGCAGAACTCCAGATATTCATTGTTTCTCCTGACTGTTCCTCTTTGTATTCAGGTAATATAACGGATTGCATAAAATCAAAGTGTGCAGCCTCTCTAAAAAAATCCGTTTTGTTAGTAGACACCACATCGATCATATGCACCAACTCAAGATCATCAGAACTTGAAAACACATGATCACAATACTCTTTAAAAGTCTCTTTACCGGTTTCCCTTAATCTGCTTTGAAGTCGAGCCTGTAGCATGCTTTTTTTCGCGTATGGCATTTTTATACCATAGTTTGAATAGATAAAGCTACTTAGCTTGTTAAATTCAATGTCATTTAGTTCTTTAGTAAATGTATTCACGTGGACTATTTTTTCGAATTGTTGTTTAAATGTTTATTTGATGTTAGCAAAAGTATTTCATTATACTTTTTTAACTATTCAGCTTATATTCATTAAGCCTAAGGGTTTTCCATTATATTAAAAATGGGGGTTTTATTGTGTTATTTAAACTTGTTATTTCTCATTTCTTTGTTGAAAGCATTGAATCTGAAGGATATTCCGCCCGAAACAAAATAGTCAGGTGAAATGTCATTCAAACCAATACCTCCCGAGCAATCTAACTGGATATTATTAGTTAATAAATAAGTAAATCCACCATCTAAACGGTTATCGGCTTTCGAATTCTCTCTTAAAAATCCATATGACTCAACAAACATGTTCAGGTTTTTGAACAGGTTAATTCCTAGCGATACTGTATATATACCTGTAGAGGCATTTGATTCATTTTCCCATTCTGCACCTAGATTATATGAAAAAGTTAGCCTGTCAGTCAGTGTATGAGCAAATAAAAATCTGAAGCGAGGAATAATGTAATCAGGTCTGTAATCGGATGACCCGAAGTAAGGCAATTCGAGATGAGTAATTAAACTGATATCCGGAATGATCCCCTTCTCTTTTTGAATTGCAATTTTTGAACCAATAGCTACCGGATTAAAGCCTTTTACTTTAATTACGGTATCAGTAATTTCATTGCTTGTAGTAAGTTTATACTTGTCGCTTGCGTATTCAGTTATTAATCTAAGTTCAAAATGTTTTGATACACCATACTTCCATAATGTTGTATTTAATAAAGCGCTTTCGCTTCTCTCGCCTGTTTCGCGATCGTAATCATATTCACATTGAGCCCCAGTTTCAACCTGAAAGAATCCACGGGGCGTTAATTGCGGTGCTTCGGTTTGATCGGGCCTATCAGTTATGATAGTTTCTTCAAAATCTTCGTTAGTAGGTTTGGTGTGTAAACTATCTTGTGAAAAGCCGTTGTTAAGTCCAATAAACAGGCTGATTGCTATTAAATTAATTTTTAAAATATTATTATTTTTCATATAAATTATTGTTTTTAGTTACTTTATTATTTGTTACGCTTTAGTTTTAAAGAATTTTATGATCTCATTCAAATGTTCTGCTTGTGCATTTAATTCTTCAGATCCGGCAGCCATTTCTTCTGCAGTTGCGGCATTCACCTGTACAATTTCATTTAATTGTTGTATCGCATTATTAATTTGATTTGAACCAGCATTTTGTTCTATACTAGCAGATACAATTTCCTGAACAAGGCCTGATGTTTTTTGAATGTTTGGAACGATTCCTTTTAATAGATCGCCCGATTTTTGAGCTATGTCAACGCTTTCAACAGCTAGTTCATCAATTTCAACCGCAGCAGCCTGACTTCTTTCGGCTAACTTTCTTACCTCCGCAGCAACTACTGCAAACCCTTTTCCATATTCGCCTGCACGAGCAGCTTCTACGGCGGCATTTAACGCCAGTAAATTAGTTTGTCTGGAGATCTCGCCTATAATTGAAATTTTATTAGCAATAGTTTTCATGGTAGTCACTGTTTGAATTACTGCTTCATTTCCTTCTACAATATTTTTACTTGTGCTAATAGCAATTGCTTCTGTTTGTTTTGAGTTATCTGTATTTTGCTGAATATTGGCAGTCATTTCTTCCATGGAAGATGATATCTCTTCTACCGAACTAGCTTGCTCCGTAGCCGCTTCGGATAATTGTTGTGCTGAAGCATTCATTTGCTCACTTGCACTGGAAATGTTTTGAGAAGCTTTTATAACTGAACTCATAACTTCGTTAAGATTTTCAACCATTAATTTCAGATCTTTGTACAACCCTATCTCTTTGTCTTTTTTGATTTCTAATTTGAGATTTCCATTAGCTAAGCTATTTGCAATGCTGGCGGCTTCATATGGTTCACACCCTAATTGACTAACAATACTTCGTGTTAGAAGAATTCCTGAAAGAATCATGAAAACTAGAACTATGACAAAAAACATAAATGCAATACGGGTAATTTGCTTCGCTTGATCCATGCTTAGGTTGTATTCTATTTGTGTTTGTTTCGAGCTTGTTTCGGTAAGTTGATTGATTGCCTCGCGCATCTGGTCGAAGCTTTGTAAATACTTTCCTTTATATAACCCATACGCTTCAACCGATTTGTTTTCATTAACGAGTGTTTCCAACTCCTTGGATATCGAAACCACATCGTTAAAATTTCGATCAAAAACTAGAAATGCATTATCCTTTTCTCCACCTGTAGAAAGAAATATGTCTTTAAATTTATTAAACCGTGTTGCCAATTGGTCTAGATTTTCATCGACATCTTTAAAGCTGATAGTTTTTACCGGCGATAAACTATCTTTAGTGATGTTGGTAGCATTAAATGCCTCGCTAATTGTTAATCTTGATTGGTAGGCATCTCTATCGCCTTCCAGTAAAGCAGTTATACTAATAAGACGATTGTTGTATATACTACTCACGTTTTCAGTAATTTTGTTAAGGGCAATAAAATTGTATATAATATTTGCTACATATAAAGTTGTAATGACAAAAAAGGTAATTAGAACACGTTGCCCTACTTTAAGAGTTGATAATGATTTCATGGGATTTATTTTATAGGGTTTATTTTTTTATTTTTAAGAAATTTGGGGTGGCAGTGATGACCATGTAAATTACCTGGTTTTGTACACTTTTCTTTCCTCCGAAAAACTCATTAAGCGTAGGGGTGCCAAACATAATAGAGTGACCTAAAGATGCTTTGAACGTGTCTGAAAATTTGTAGTTGAGTAAAATATCATTTTCTGTTCCCAGGTAATTTGGCATTGTTTCGCCTGGATTTTTTGAGTTGTTTATCTTTGCTTCCGTATCAAAATAGTGAATGTGATCTTCAATAGAGAATTTCGGAGTTAGTTTTATCTTTGTTTTGAGATAGTAATCTTTTATTCCGCATAGTGTAGGTTGATTGACATAGAAGTAGTCAATATAGCCAAAGTGCCCGTGGATGAGTCCGTAATGCCTGTCAAAGGAGTGGCTTGTCTTATTTTTAGCGTCTAGGATGTCATTTTGATTTGTTCCTGATCCAACATCTAGTCCAAGGGTGAAATCAACGGATTTGTTTAACTCAAATTTTAATTGTGCTGAATAGAAATATGCACTTACATTTTCCTTATCTGTATTTTGACCGACTTGGTAGTAAAATATACCTTTGAGTGATATTTTTTTGGTAATTTCTACGTTAATATCCGGGCCAAATGTTTGTGTGTAGTAAATATTTGTAGTTGTATCGGACTTTTCCATGCCTCGGTTGATGCCGATAAATGAAAGTTTTACTTTTTTGAAGTCTTTATGGAACCATAGGAATTGCAGGTTTTTGTACATGTTGTATTTGTAGGGTTCTCTTTTTAAGTCCTGGCCATTAGCGTTAAATGCAAAACCTAAATGAACACTTAATTTATTTGTTTCATACTTCACAATTCCAGCATCATGTGCTCTTGTTCCTACCCAATTCGGATCCCCCAATAAGTATTGATCATCATATACTAAACCCTGACGACCTAAACGAATGGAAAAGCCTTTTTTAAAGTGTTTTTCAACCCAACCTCTATAAAGTGCAAGGTTAGCAACATCTTCACGGTCTCCCTGGTCGCCCCAAAATCTCCTATCCTGGAAAATTATTTCGGCTTCCAGATCATTTTCCTTTTTGTATGTAAGAATCAGTCGTGTGCGTTGCATGGTAAAAAATCCCGGTTTGTCGCCAGCGTACATGGGTTTTCTAAATCCCATCGAATAAACCGGGTTTATTCTGAATTCTCCGTCAATGCTTATTTCCTGAGCAATTGATGCTTTTTGCGAAAGACACACTATCAGAACAAAAATTAATAAATTTATAGTTTTCTTCATATTTCGTTTTTTAGAATTTTTCATAATCATCATCCGATAAAGAATCCAACGAGTCCAGACTGATCTTCATTTCTTTCTTCGTTTTTGCTTCCATCGGTTTCCGGATTTTATTTATTTTATGGGCGTTACGGCGCTATTTTTCATATAAATTATTTTTTTAGTTACTTTATTATTTGTTACGCTTTAGTTTTAAAGAATTTTATGATCTCATTTAAATGTTCTGCTTGTGCATTTAATTCTTCAGAACCGGCAGCCATCTCTTCAGCGGTTGCAGCATTTTCCTGAACAATAGCATTTAATTGTTGAATGGCGTTGTTAATTTGAAGTGCACCTGAATTTTGCTCCATGTTGGATGATGCGATTTCCTGAACAAGCTCTGATGTTTTTTGAATACCGGGAACAACGTTCTTTAAGAGCTCACCTGATTTTTGCGCGATATCTACACTGTTGATCGATACCTGATCGATTTCAACTGCAGCTAACTGGCTACGTTCTGCTAATTTGCGAACCTCGGCTGCAACTACAGCAAAGCCTTTACCGTGCTCGCCGGCTCTTGCTGCTTCAACCGCAGCATTAAGGGCTAGCAAATTTGTCTGACGTGAAATTTCACCAATGATAGAGATCTTTCCTGCAATTGTTTTCATAGAGGAAACTGTTTCGTTTACTGCTTCATAGCCATCAATGATGTTTTTTGCAGAAAGGCCGGCAATTTTTTCTGTCTCTTTTGAATTATTTGTAGTTTGTTGAATATTTGCCGCCATTTCTTCCATTGAAGATGAAATTTCTTCAACCGAACTTGCCTGTTCAGATGTAGCATCCGAAAGTTTTTGTGCTGACTCGCTGATCTGATGGCTTGCAGAATTGATGCTTCCTGATGCAGTAACTACAGAGCCAACAACCTCCTGAAGTTTAACGATCATTTTTCTTAATGAAACTGCCAGATCGCCAACTTCATCTTTTTGGTCAAGTTCTAGACTAGCTGTTAGGTCTCCATTTGCAATTTTTTCTGCAAAAGCAGATGTATCTCGCAGAGGTTTTGCAATAATATTGGTAATTGCTAAACTAATAAGTAATACTAAAACTACACATACTAATGAAATGATCATTGTAAGAAAAGATGAGAATGAAACAAGCTCGCTTGTTGCTTTAGATGTGCCGTCTACTATAAAAGCAATATCATCTTCTGTTTTCAATAAATTGTCATTGATACCATCTATGATCTTATCGAGGGTTTTATCTGTATTAGATAACTCAGTATTTAAAAGTGATGCCTGGTTTTGAATTTCCTCACGAACCTTCAGGTCAGATGTGGCCGCTATTTTCTCTAATAGGTCTATGTATACATTTTTGCGTTCATAGAGCTTTTGTATCAATGGTAAAATTTCGGAATTATGCCGCACATCAATACCCTCAGAAAATGTAACGATCTTGTTTTTTTGAACTTCAAATGTGTTGCCCCAATCTTTATTAGAGCCTACTTGTTTGATCGAATTAATGTTGTCATCAAATGCAGTATTAGCTACATTGAATGAATTCATTTGTTCTGCAACGTCCTCTTTTGTTTCGCTGGCTAAAACTTCCATGATTAATTGCTTGTCCCAGGTTAGATTGTATTTGGCTTCATTGATGTTATCAGATAGCTTAATGCTTTCTGTAAGATCTATACCTTGTGCTTCTATCTGATTTAATACATATATAAACGATGCCGATAGAGCTAATAGGATGAATATACAAACGCTAAATCCTACTGTAAGTTTTGCGCGTATTTTTATGTTTTTTAAAAGGTTCATTTTAGTATTTTTAAATGGTAGTTTCTTGTACGTCTATAATTGTTTCAAGGTCTGAGGAAGAGAATACCTGATCGATATTTAATAACATCATAAATTGATCGTTTACTTTGATCATTCCTTGTATAAAGTCTGCGTTATACTTGGTGCCAATAGTTGGTGAGGGTTGAATTTGTGTTTCTTCAATTTCAAACACTTCAGAAACTGAATCCACCATTGCTCCAACAATGATCGATTCATCATTCATGGTAATATTCAATACCACAATGCAAGTGTTAACGGTATGCTGAACCGCACTCATTCCAAATTTGATGCGTGTATCAATTACCGGTAAAACACCGCCTCTTAGGTTTACTACACCGATCAAATAACTAGGTGCATGCGGTACTTTAGTGATCTTTGGGACCTCCAATATTTCCATTATTTTCATAACATTAATAGCAAAATGCTCGCTGTTTAATTTAAAAGACAAGAACGATTTTGTTAGGTCTGTCTTATGATTGTTGTCAAATTTTAGTTTCATAGGATTTCTGTTAAATTGTTTTTATATAAATCGATTATTTTATTTGTATCCATAACCAGTGCTATGGTTCCATCTCCAAGGATGGAAGCACCTGAAATGAAGTCCTGGTTCTTATAATATTTTCCCAATGGTTTTACAACCGCTTGATATTCTCCAATAATGTGGTCGATGCTAACGCCCACTTTGCGATCGTTATTATTTACTACGATGATCTGTGACACACCGTTGTTGTCAAAACTGTGACCAAATTGTTCCCTCATATTTACAAATGGAACCTGCTCTTCATCAAGAATCAATAGCCTGTTGAAGTTATTGGTCATTTCACTATTCTTAACCTCGTAGCATTTGGTAATAACGTTAAGTGGAATGATGTAATTTACTGTGTCAACTTTAACTAATAATCCATCAATAATAGATAGTGTTAATGGTATCTTAATGGTTAGTGAGGTTCCTTCATTCACTTTTGAATCTACCTGAATAGTTCCTTTTATATCCTGAATATTTCTGTTAACTACATCCATACCTACGCCTCTTCCAGAGACATCCGTAATTTTTTCTGCCGTAGAAAAACCCGGGTGGAAAATAAAGTCGAATAATTGTTTATCAGATAAAACTTCATCCTCTTTCATCAGGCCTTTAACAATCGCTTTATTTCGGATCGCATTTACATCTATTCCTTTTCCATCATCAATGATCTGGATATAAACAAATGCACCTGAGTAGTATGAACGTAAGATTAGTTTACCTGAAGCGCGCTTTCCTTTTTTAATGCGGTCTTTTGGTTTTTCAATACCATGATCAAGACTGTTCCGTAAAATATGCATGATAGGGTCGGTAAGCGTTTCGATAATTGTCTTATCCAATTCGGTTTCTCCACCATCTGTAACAAATTCTATTTCTTTACCTAATAACGCAGAAACATCGCGAACCATTCTCTGGAACCGGCCAAATAAATTGTTTATTGGCACCAAAGTCATTCCGAAGGAAATATCCCTTAATCGTCTGGAAAGTTTTTCTATATTCTCAGATATCGTTTCAAGTTCACTGTCCTTGTTTGTTTCGCTATATAGAACTAATGCGGCCTGAGTTGTAACCAATTCGCTCACAAGGTTCATTAATTCATCGAGCTTTTCAGATGATACGCGAATACTGGATGAACTTTTTTCTTTAAGGTCGTTCTTTTTTCCGTTAACTTGAACTGTATTTGCAGGACTTAATTTCTCTACTAATTCATCCGAAGGTTTACTTTCAAATAAATTCAGATCAACGCGATCAGAAGTGAAGCTGGTGCTTGAGATGAAGTTTAGAAAATCAGGACTATCAAAATCTGTATTAAGACGCAATGAGTTGATCTCAATAGTTGAGTTGTCTTCAACAAAAACAAATACATCTCTGATATCATTTAATGATCTTTCTGTTTCTAAAAAAATGTCCCAAAATGTTATGCAATTCGATTCCTGGTATGTGTCAACTGCAGCTACTTCCTTAAAATGTGGAATTGCGCGACAATTGCCCATACCCGAGAGTTCTGACAACAAGAACAACGGATTTGTACCATTATTAAAGATAGATTCATGAGGCTCAAAGTATATGTGAAACAATTCTTTTTGTATAGCACTATCTGGTTTATGTTCATTTAAAACATTTCCCGTTACAGATCCCACGGATATCAAGTTGTTTATTTGTGACAAAAGAGCTTCATGGGTTTGTTTGTTTGTATCTTCGATTAGATCCGAATCCAGAATGATATTTTTCAGGTGGTCAAGACATAAAAAAGTGCAGTCGATCAATTGTTTGGTTAACTGCATTTCATGGTTTCTGATCTTATCATAGATCGTTTCGAGATCATGCACGAATTCAGCAACATTGGTTAAACCAAACATGCTGCTATTACCTTTTAAGGTATGCATGATCCTAAAAATCAATTCAATATTTTCTTTATCGTTATTACTTCCTTCTAAAGAAAGTAATGAACTTTCGAGATTTGCCAACAGTTCGTTGGCCTCATCTATATATGTAATGCGCGTTGAGTCCATTAGCCAATAACTTTTTTAATTACAGTAAGTAACTTCTCTTTGGAGAACGGTTTAATGATCCAACCTGTGGCTCCGGCATTTTTAGCTTCCTGTTTTTTTTGCTCCTGAGACTCAGTAGTAAGTATGATTATCGGTAGATATTTATACTTAACATCTTTTCTAACGGCTTTCAAAAAACTAATACCATCCATTACGGGCATGTTTAGGTCTGTTATAACCAGATCTACCGATTCTGCTTTTTCCAGACAGGCTAAGCCATCTGCTCCATTCACACCTTTAATTACATTATAGCCCGATTGCTCCAGCCCGTTGGCTACAACCTCTCTTATACTTTCCGAATCGTCGATTATTAGTATGTTTTTTTTCATTTGATAAGTTATATTATTTACGTTTAGACATTAGTTCCAACATTCCCGCACTAATTATTAAGGCTTTGTCATCTTTTGAAAGTTCGGATTCAATTATGATGGTTTTATGTTGTAATTGGGTAGAAGAATTAAGAACATGTAGCAATTGAATTGCTGCCAGATCTATGTCAACAACATTTTTCAATGTGATATTTACCAGATCAAAGTACTGAAGCATGTTATGACAGTGATCTTTTACAAATCGAACATTTGTTATATTGAATTGCCCTTCGATGACAATATTCACTTTTTTTACTTTTTTCCTTTTTGAAGGAAAAATGCTTAGTGTAATATTGTTTTCTGTGATTATTTTCTCATTAAAATCATATTCATGATTTGCATTTGAATTACTTTCATGTTCCAGAATCTCAGATTCATGCATTATTTCGATTTCCTTTTCCATTTTGTTAATTGTTTAGTTTTAGTTCGTTACTTTGAAAATTCTTATACTCAATTTTTTTAGTTAGATCTATTGCTTTATTCTTTATAAGAATAAACGAATAGTTTTTGTGAGGTTCTTTTGCATATTTATAATAATCATCGAAAGGGCTATACATTAAGGTCCCTTTATAATACATTTTGATTTCATTTACTACTTTTTCCTGACTAAATACTTTTGGATTGCTATTGCACACAACTTCACTATTGGCGCTTATCCAATTACCATAATCAAACGACACATAATTTTCTGGACTTTCTAGTACATTAAGGATTCCAAAATTGACATACGTTTTGTCAGTGTATAGTATCAAGACAGATTCCCTGTACGTAGATGTATCAGTTTGTTGATACTTTATATAGATGTCTTTCCCCATAATCTGTGCATTAGATTGATTTCCAATGAGTATGGTGATAAAAAGAACAACATAGGATTTAGATAAGCTAGAGTAAATATTTTTCATCTTTATTTTTTTGACAAAACTATGGAGCTTATGTTTTTTTATTTTAGGGTTTGTTTTTAAATAAACTAGGGGTTTTATTTATTATTAAATAAATACTTACCGGAGTTGCAAAACATTATTACTATTTAATTTTGCATCAAAAATCTGCAGAAGCATTAAAGTGCAGGATAGAGGTATAAGTAGTAATAAAGGAGTCCTATATGATCACAAGAATTGACCAATTAAATGAATTATCGGGTTTAGAGTCTGATTTAGCTTTTTGGATATTTTCAAAAAGCAAAAAATCATTCGAATACATTAGTCCCAGGGTAGAGAAAATATTTGAAGCAAATATTGATAAGATAAGCGATATTAGGGATTTCAGAAGAGTTGTTCATCCCCGGGATCAGATGAAAGTTATACGTAACTTAAATGGAGGCGGATATAATTCTGCAAACGAAATTGACTATAGAGTAATTACGCCATCAGGAGATATAAAATGGCTTAAGAACATTTCCATTGGTATCGAAAACAAACACAACGAAGTAAACACTGTTATTGGCTGTACATACGTAAAGCCAATAACCACTGGATTTAAGAAGATCGAAAATTATATAAATGATAAACTTTTATTAAGGTCACTGCCAGATTCTTTTATAATTGCTACCAGCTCAGGAAAAATTCTTAATGAGAATATAGGTGTAGCAGAGCAACCTGTTTTAAAGAACAATATTGGCTCTAATACAGAAAAGGAGCTGTCTACGGTTTTAAATGCCACTTTAAGTACACAGATAAAGACGAAGATCAGTGAATATGGAGAACAGAAAAAAAACGTTTCATTTGAGTGTGAAATCAACTTGCAGGATGAAAGCGAATGGTTTGAAGTACGAATAACAAAAATCCAACCAGACATCTTCCTGATCATGCTTAGGAATATTACGGATACATTGAATAGGATCAACAAGATCGAGAAATTTTTTGATATAGCTGAACAATCTCAGGAGTTGATAATGATCACAAACGTTGAGGGTATAATTGAATACGTTAACCCGATGATCAGCAAGATTAGTGGATATGGGTATAATGAATTAATTGGACAAAAACCCAACATTTTTAAATCTGATAAGCACGATGATTTGTTTTACAAAGAATTATGGGAAAACGTCTTGCAAGGAAAATCATTTAAAGCTCAGTTTCATAATAGAAAAAGGAATGGGGACTATTTTATAGAAGAAAAGATCATCACACCATTTTCTAATGTAAAAGGTGAAATAACAAATTTTATATCTACAGGCAGAGACGTTACTCAGGAAAGAAAGAACGAGAAGAAAGCAAACAAATACAAGCAACTAGAAGATACGATCTATGAGAAGGAACAGAAAACGAGAACGCTATCACTTATAAAAAGTAATGAAATTGAGCGAAAAAAATTTGCTGAAGAGATCCATGAAGGCTTGAGTCAAATGCTTTCAGTTGCCATGGTTAATCTTGATAACCTGCTGGTAAAACAAGTGATTAGCTTTGAGGAAAAAAACAAGATCGAGTTCATATATCAAATGGTTTCGGAAATCATTCAGGAATTAAGGGGCATCTCAACTAATTTATCTCCTATTAGTTTATACGAATTTGGCCTATATCCTATTGTTAAACAAATGGCAAAAACCACCAATGCCAAGAACAAAGAAATTAAGGTCCTTTTTGCTTCAAATATTGAGGGAATAAGGTTCAAAAATGAAATTGAGATCAACCTTTACCGCATCATACAAGAGGCTTTGGCCAATGCTATTAAACATTCAAATGCCACCAAAATATCTTTGGTAATTACATATAATCATAGTATCTTAACCTTGATTATTGATGATAATGGTGGAGGGATAAATTTGAACGTACTGGAGTTCAAAAAAATGAATACCCATGGGATTTTAAACATTGAAGCCAGAGCTAAAAGTATAGGAGGAACTTTAAATATTACAACTCAAAAAGGAAAAGGATTTAAGATCGAATTAATTATTAATACAAAGAAGAGCAGTATATGATTAGAATTTACTTAGTAGAAGACCACCATATTGTACGATATGGCATTAAGAGCATATTAGAACTTAATCCTGAATTCCAAGTGATTGGCGAATCTGACAACGCAGAGGACCTTTTAATGGAGCTTAAAAAATTAAATGTAGATCTGGTAATAACAGACATCACCATGTCGGGCATGGATGGGATCGAATTAACAAAGCAGATCAAGAAAGCATCTTCGGGATCCATTAAAGTGCTTATTTTGAGCATGCATGCTGATGAGTTGTATATTAACCAATGTTTTGATGCAGGAGCAAATGGCTACATGCTCAAAGATTTCAAAAACAATGAATTAGCGGCAGCTATTCAAAAAATAATTAAAGGAGAGAAATATATAAGCCGATCGGCCTCACAAATCCTTGCAGACAACTATATCAATAAAGAATACTCAGGATTTAATAAAAGCGGGTTTAAAATTGACATTACCAAACGCGAAAAAGAGATCATCGAATTAATAAGCCAGGGATTAAGCAATAAAGAGATTGCGGAAAAAATATTTGTTAGTATTAGTACCGTTGATGCTCACAGATATAATATCCTTAAAAAAATGGAAGTAAAAAATACGGCCGAAATGATCACAAAAGCGATCAAGCTAAAATTGATTCTGGTTAAATAAGTTGGTGCTATTATTGCCTTATAATGTATAAATGATCACCGATATATATTCTATTGATAATATAGTGAAGACCTATTTTGACGACGAAATAAACGCGGTAGTTGTAGTATGGCAAAAACTTACAACGAATGAACATTTTCAAAAATCGTGTGAAGCACAATTAACGGCGATGGAAAAACATAACACAGGCTTATTAATTATCGATACAAGCGAAACCATTGGTATCCCTTATCCGGAAGATCAGGAGTGGTTAGTAAACGTATTATATCCCCGCATTAAAAAAATAAAGCACCATTTGTTAATTAATATCCTACCCGAAAATCAAATTTCAAAAATAGGTGTGAAAACGTGGACAAATAGTTGTAAGAAAAACACGATCAATTTTACTGAAGTTTTTACAATGGGGGAAGCTTGTAATTTGGGAAAAACCTTTTTTGAAAATGCAGGTTAAATTATATAATGTAGATAATTGGGTGGATACCTGGTATGATACAGATATGCAAATTGTTTTTGTTAAGTGGTTTAATTTTACTTCCGGAATTCATGTCAGAAAATCATGTGAAGCTCAATTGGAGGCATTAAAAAAATTCAAAGCTACTATTATTATTGCCGATGCCAGCCAGGCTATTGGAATGCCATATCCTGAAGACCAGGATTGGTTTGAGAGTACGTTATATCCTGAATCAAAACGCTTAGGACTGAAGCTTATTATCAGCATCATGCCCAAAAATACGATCGCAAAGATCGGAGCCAGAAATTGGAATAATAGTGGAACAGATTCAGGGCTCAACTATATTGAGGTAGACTCTA
This sequence comes from Bacteroidota bacterium, assembly GCA_040386075.1. Lineage (GTDB taxonomy): Bacteria > Bacteroidota > Bacteroidia > B-17B0 > Aurantibacillaceae > UBA4416. The sequence goes on along the minus strand of JAZKGE010000008.1, from coordinate 7,543 downwards.
TGGATAAAGCCCTGCTTTACTTGAAAACACAAAACATTTCCGGTTAAGAATAGAAACAATTCTTTGTTATTTCTTTCAGTAAAACAATCACTGCAATTATCTCAATTTTTCTTACTGTGTCCTAAACCTGACCATGTATTAAATAAATCCCTTACTCTTTCTAAGTTATAGTACTACCTCAGTTTTTATACAATAAAATACTTTTGCGCAAAAACAGCAATTATTTTAAGTATAAAAAATGAAAAAAATCAAACTCAACCTACAAGCCAGAATTGCAACCGGTTATGTGATCATAACGGCCTTTGCTCTCATCAATGCCATCATCGGTGTTACTTTATTATCTAAAGTATTGAGTATTGACAAGGATATAACCGAAGTATATCTGACGTCTTCTCAAAACATTAAAGAATTTAAAAACGTTCTAAGCGCCAACACTAAGCTAAGCAACGGCTGGATCTTTCAACCAAACCAACAGGATAAGGCACTTTTGATCAAAAATAGTGATACAATTGTGCCCTTAATATTAAGCCAAACCTCTGATATCCTAGAAAATGCAGAAGATCAGGGATATCATAGAAGTTTTACAGAACTACGTAAGAAAACTTTGTTGATGCTTGGCGACTGTAAAAAAGTAATGCAGTTACTTAAAACCAGCGATGATTATATTGATGACGCAAAAGTGGATGAGGCGCTTAATATTTACACAAAACAACTGGAACCTGCTGAAAAAGAAATTAGCTTGACTCTTACCGGGCTCCTGCAGGAAATAGAAACAAAGAATGCAGAATTATTAGATGATAAGAATTCTGCATACGCAACACTTAAATACAGTTTTATTCTTTTAGCAATTTTATTGGTTCTAATAGGCTTCATCGCAACGTATCGGACAATTAAAAATTTATCTCAAACAATTGGCGGCGAACCCGAAGAGGTGCTTGAAATGGCTAACAGAATTTCGCAAGGGGATTTAACCTTTAATATCAGTGATAAAGAAAGAGAGAGAAAAGGAATTTACGGAGCTATGATCACGATGACAGACCAGTTAGTCAGTGTTATTTCGTCAGTTGCAAAAAGTGCAGATAGCATTTCAACAGCAAGTAATGAAATGAATTCTTCTTCACAACAAATGTCAAATGGAGCAACAGAGCAGGCAAGTTCTGTTGAAGAAATTTCTTCATCAATGGAGGAAATGGTGGCTAACATTCAACAGAACACTAATAATTCGAAGCAAACAGAAAAGATCGCCAAGCAAGCTGCAAAAGAGATCAATGAAGGAAATGAATCCGTTGGCAAAACCGTTAATTCCATGATCACTATCGCTAATAAAATAACGATCATCGAAGAGATCTCAAGGCAAACAAATTTATTGGCTTTAAATGCAGCCGTAGAGGCGGCAAGGGCTGGAGAACATGGACGCGGATTTGCTGTTGTTGCAGCAGAGGTAAGAAAACTGGCTGAAAAAAGTCAGGAAGCCGCTACAGAAATTAATGAGGTTTCTTCCATCAGTGTTAACATTGCAAAAAAATCCGGAGAATTATTAAAAGAGGTTGTTCCTAATATTCAAAAAACGTCTGAATTAATTCAGGAAATATCTTCTGCGAGCATCGAGCAAAACGCAGGTGCAAATCAAATCAATAATGCCATACAGCAATTAAATCAAGTAGTTCAGGCAAATGCCGCTGCAGCTGAGGAAATGTCGGCAAGCGCAGAGGAATTGAATAAACAAGCTGGTTTTTTAAAACAGGCTGTTTCCTTTTTCAAAATTAAAGATAAATCAAATAAATAAATCAAAACAGACAACCCAAAACAAGTCACAAATCCCACAGACATGAAAAAAACAAAAACAAATTTATTAGCAACATGCCTTTTATTAGGCTCGAGTCTTATGATACATGCGCAGGAAACCCAGTTTAAACTTTTTGGGCAACCTGAATTTCAAAGCCAACAAGTAACAAAAAAAGGAAATTACTTTGCAAATCCTATAAGTTCAGCGCTTCCCCCAATATGGAGCGATTCTACTTATGTAGACAGTACAAAATCAGCCTTCAATCCTGGGAACTTTGTGTTATTTATAACATCGCAATTAACAGAACGTTTAAGTGTGTTGAGTGAAAATACCGCAAACGTAACAAATGGTGTAGCGCAATTTGAGATCCAGCGTTTAATGGCTAAATACTACATTAAGGATTATTTTAGTGTAAGAGTTGGTAAAATGTTCAATCCTATTGGCTACTGGAATAACCAATATAACATGGGTTTAGTATTACAGCCAACTATTCAACGACCGTCAATTATTCGTGCGTCAAATGATGGAGGTGTATTACAAATTAAAAACGTTGGAGTACAAGTTGAAGGGGAGAACATTACAAAATTAAGAATGTTTTACCGCGTTTTTGTTTGTAATGGAGCTGGATCAACTATTTTAAAGAACAACCTTAAAAACCAGTATGCTGTTACAGCGCAAGCCGGTTTCGAACCTATCGAAGGATTAAAAATCATTGGATCGGCACATTATGATGTTTTCAATGCCAATCAACCAAATTCTGCCGGTATAGCAAATATTAAAAAAGGAACATCGTTATTATCAAATGCTTCATTAATTTATATGAATCCAGCCAAAAAATTTGAGTTCATGGGCGAGTACTATTATCAATCTGCTCAATTTGATTCGATTGGCGAGAAGAGCAGCCAGGGATTATTGGCCTATGCAGGCTATAAAGTAACTAATAAATTAATTCCATACGCACAATACGCCTATTTACAAGCCGGAACAAAAAACTCAACTGATTATTATTATGCAGGAGCAAAAAACGGCATCCAGTTAAAAATTAATGATTTGACCTTAGGCGTGAGGTATAAATTGAGTTCGAACTTTGTAGTTAAATTAGAATACAACTACCGCGTTGAGAATACGGTTTATCGTGATAAAGCTTTTGTTTTACAAAATCCATTATTTCCCGGATACAAAGAAGGAGATAAGATCGGTGTTACAACCAGTCATGGCCCACGCGTACAATTTGCATTCTCATTTTAATTTTAACATTTTTACTAAAAAACAAACAATAACATGAAAAAAATATTTTTACTTTTTTGCTTGGTCGGTATCTTATCGGGGTTTAAGCATTACAATTATTCATCAGGATCCTTGGTAGTTATCGTGAACAAGGAAAATCCAGTATCTAACTTATCTGTTAGTGAAGTTAAATTATACTGGTTAAGGAAGATCAAGAAAAGATGGCCAGACATTAATAAAAACATTCGCCCTGTTGATTACAAGTCAAAAAACGGCGCACAAACCAACTTTTACGAAAAAGTGTTGAATCTATCTGCAGCTGATGTAGACACCTATTTTACACAAAAGCAATACGAAAGTGCTGAGAAACCTCAGGATAAATTCTCTTCAGAAAATGATGTTATAAATTTCGTTGGTAGTGAGGTTGGTGCTATTGGATTTGTAAATTCCGGTAGTTTATCAGATGCCGACAAAGAAAAAGTTAAAATTGTTTGTACCGTACAATAATTAGCTGATTTTTTCTAAATAAATTAAAAGGGCTCATATAACGAGCCCTTTTAATTTATGTTCGTTTGTTTTGATATTTCTATAAAATACATTTCAATTTCTTTTAGCTCAGCATTAATTTTTCTATAAAAATTTTCCAAGCGTTTATTATCTGTTGTGAATTTTTGAATTGACTGTAATTCTTTGATATATAACCTTAGTTCATCAACACCAAAGTAACCAGAATAGTTGATCAATTCATGAAAAACCTTATTTCTCTTGGTAAAATCATTTTCATTTACCGACGATTCAATAAAATCAATTCCTGTTTTTACTAATCCCAAAAATCTGTTAAGCCATTTTTCAAATAATTCTTTATCTCCATTTGATAATTTGATGGCCTGGTTATAATCGTATTTTCTTGCACCCGGGCCTTCATCAGCATTAGTGCTTAATTGGTTATTAGTTGAATTCCCACTTTGGGAGATCTCATTCAATATCATGCTTTTAAGAGCCTGCGCCTGAAATGGCTTTGTGAGAAAGGCATTCATTCCTGCATGCAAGCATTTGTCGATAAGTTCCTTTTCAGAATGTCCGGTAATAGCAATAATAGGAAGAAAACTTTTATGCTTAGATCTGATGATCTGTGTTAATTCTATGCCATTTATTAATGGAATATTTACATCCATCAAAATCAGGTCATAAGGTTTGCTTAAAAAGTAATCTAAAGCTTTTTCGCCATTCTCTGCAATATCATGTTTAATTCCAAGTTCTATTAATACAGAGCTTATATAAATTTGATTCAATTCATTGTCTTCTACGATGAGGATTCGTTTTTCTCTTTGATTTTTAGGAGGATCAAAGGAGCTTTTATAGCTTTCGGCTGCCAAAAAATAAACTCGTTCGATAAGTTGATCTAAGTTGGGAGGATTTAGAAATATATTGGCTTTATTAAAACCAAAACTATGATCGACGGATGTAATTTCGTGTTCATTTGCTAATACAATAACGGCAATATCACTTGTTAATGGATTTGATCTGATTATCTTATCTAAAACAAAACCATCAACCAGCGGAATATTCTTTTGGACAACAATAACTTCGGGAGTTTTGTTTTGGGCAATAGCAATCGCCTGTTTACCATCAATAGCAGTTAAAACTGTGAACCCTTCCTGTTTTAACCTTTTTCCATAAAGGGCCAAATTTTCATAGGAATTGTCTGCAATTAAGACAGTTTTGATATTTGCTTTTACGGTCAAGTATATAGTAATTACAATTTAATGCCAATGAGCAACATATCGTCTGTTTGCTCTTCGTTTTTAGTCCAGTTAACAATCGTATCTTCAATAACTTCTTTTTGAGTAGCCATGGATTGCATGGATAAAGATAAAATTAATTTTGATAATTTTTTCTTCATAAATTTTTTGTTTTTATCACCTCCTATCTGATCTGTGATCCCATCACTGAAGAGATAGATTGATGCGCCATGTATATTAGAGATTATCTGTTTTGTGTACTTTTTCATAGGATAGCCTCCTATATCCAACCGATCTCCTTTTACCTCATTAATTACACCCTCTTTAACAATAAAGGCAGATCTTTTAGCGGCAGCAAACTCAAGTATTCCTTCGGTTTTATCAAATAAACAAACGGCCATTTCCAGACCATCTTTTACACCGCCACTATTTGTATTTAAGATCGATACAATATTATTGTTAAGTTCAAACAATATTTTTTCAGGACAGTGGATCTTTTCATATTTAACAAGCCTTTCCAATAGCATGATACTAATGGCCGTTAATAATGCCCCAGGCACTCCATGGCCGGTACAATCACCTAAAATAAGTAAATGTTTGTTCTCAAGCTCATAATTCCAATAAAAGTCACCACTTACTTTTTCTTTCGATCGTAGTAATACAAAGCTGTCATCAAAATATTTTAAAAGCTTCAGATTATCAGGTAAAATAGATTTTTGAATATAAGCTGCATAGGAAAGACTTTGTTGGATCTCGCTATAAAGATTGCTTACCTTTCGATGATATTCAATCTCTCGTATATTTTCTTCTTTTTTTAGTGTTATCTCTGCACCACTTAAAACACAACCAACAACAACGCCTGAACGATTTTTAATGGGTTCTATTAAATAATTAAACCACCTTCTTTTTTCGTTTATGAAATAGCATCGTTCAAATTCAACAATTTTTCCTTTAAATCCTTTTTTGAATTTATTTACTATAAATTCTCTATCCGATTCGTTGATATGATTTAAGATGCTGTCACCGATCTTATAGTTTTCGTTTGTAAATACTAATTCTCTTTCGTTTGCCGTATCATTAAAGTTTACAATAATATAATTTTCATCAATGATAATAAAAGTATGGTGCTGGCTATTAAAAAGGGCATTGATATGCTTATTAGCAGTTTTTTGTTTTATTTGGTGTTTAACTCTGGCAATCAACTCGTCATGGTTAAAAGGTTTTGAAATGTAATCTACTGCACCAAGATCAAAGCCTTTTACCAGGTTTTCTGTGGCATTTAAAGAGCTGATAAACATAACCGGAATTGCAGCAGTTTTACTGTTATCTTTCAGTAATTTGTAAACAGAATATCCATCCAGATGTGGCATTAAAATATCCAGTAAGATCAGATCAGGTTGTTTTTCTAAAGCAATGTCGAATGCCCTGGTAGATTCAATGGAAGTAAGTACTTCGTAGTTGTGCTTTTTTAAAACGCTGCCTAAAACTTTTATATTACTTTCAGAATCATCTACTATCAGGATCCTTGTTTTTTTGACAACCAGATCATTGGTATGAATAGATGTTATCGGACTCTCACTAATCATGGTCTGTCTTTTGTATTAAGTAATTAAAATTCTTAAAAAGCGTGTTCATTTTTTCGATCTCAAAATTTTCAGCATATTCTAATAATTGCGTCCCATAATTAATAATAACCGGGCTGGCTATTACCTTACCATAGTTTTTAATTTCAATACCAAATGAACTTATATCATCTATGCTCATCAGTTCGTTCACTGAGTTATATCTTTTTTTGAATTTAGAATGCAGATCTTTTCGCAAATGGTTCTCGAGATGGTAAACCTGCTCGTTGTTAGTTATTATAGAGGTGTTACCTGACCGTACTTCGTTATGTGACAGATAATTTGCCAACATATTTACCAGGTCATCTTTAGCAATGGGTTTTCGTAGGTAGTTATCACACAAATTGCTAATGAGTAATTCATTATGTTTTAAGGCTGAGGCCGTAGTAGCAATGATCGGTATTCCAGTCAATCTTTTATTGGATTTTATGATCTTTGTAGCCGAATAGCCACTCATAACTGGCATCATCATATCCATCAATATCAGGTCTGGTTTCATGGTTTCAAGCATATCGATGGCAATCTGTCCATTTTCTGCAACCTGCAAGATCAGGTTGTACCCGTCTAAATAACCTTTAATGATGTCAATATTTGAATGAATGTCTTCAACTATCAAAACCGTTTGCCCTTTAAACCTTACATTTGAAACTCTATTGAAGTTTTCTGTATTCTTCCAATTATTCACAATTTCAACTTCTTCAAAAGTTATTATAAACTCACTTCCTTTTCCCTCTTCACTTTTTAGAGATATAACTCCATTCATCATCTCAATGAAGTGTTTGGTAATAGTTAGCCCAAGACCCGTACCGCCATATTTTCTGGTACTTTGGCCATATTGTTGTTTAAAAGATTCAAAGATAACGGTCTGTTGTTCTAATGGAACACCAATTCCCGTATCTTTTATTTTTATACTTAAGGAAGCTTTATTGAGATCAACCTCACTTTTTTGGTATTGGATAGAAAAAGTAATTTGACCAACGCTGGTAAATTTGAATGCATTACCAAGAAGATTGAATAGTATTTGGCGTAGTTTTACTTCATCTATTAAAATAAAATCTGTTTCACTTATATTGCTTTCTATATAAAAATGAATATTTTTCTTGGCAGATTCCAGGGAATAGATCTGAGAGAACTCTTTGATGATCTGATTCAGGTCGGTAGGTAAG
>JAZKGE010000007.1:0-64174 GCA_040386075.1 Bacteroidota bacterium | reverse complement strand
ATCCCTTGTGCTTTCATAATAGCCTAACCCATCCTGGTATTTATAACCGCTCATCACGTTGGTTGGTTCAAATCCTGAGGCGCGCATATCTTTCATGTGCACATAACTCATGTCCCTGTCAACCCGCAACTCGATTCTTACTTTTATTTTATCTCCTAATTTTAATTTGGTTTCAGAAGTAATGGGTTCAATGACAATTCCGCTGGCTGTATTTTTTTGAAGGAACAATTGTTTTTTTAGTTTTAAAGGTGTTTCGTGCGCAGTGATCTTATCCAGTTGTTCAAAGTATTGCCAGTACATCGCACCATAACTCACACCCACATCTTTTTTCTCCACTTTAATTTTACCCATGCTTGCAGGTTTAATATCCGACTCATGCCACACTTTTTTAAAGTAGCCCGTTCCTGGTTCTGCATTCAGCGATTTATCATTTTTAGGATCCAGCTTAATATCGCCAACCGTAATTTCTACATTAGGTTCAGTAGCCAGCCAATCAGTTCCTTTCAACAATAAAGCATAAACAGCATCAGTTGTCGAACGGGTTGTTCCCCAATGTTGTGTTTGTTTGCTTTTTACTAACCAGGTTTTCAGGTCATCCACCGATTTGGTATCGTTATTAATTTCATCAAAGGCTTCTATCATCAACGCCTGCATTTCAATCGGAGCTTCGTACCAGGAATAGCCGTAGTTCTCTTTCCAGTACATGCCCATTTCTTCGCTATTGATACTATTTTCTTTCAATGATCTTAAGATATCTTTCGGGATCTTTTGATCTTTGTATCTGTGTAAACTCAAGGCGATCATTCCCTGCATATAACGGCCATTTTGCAGCCAATAGGTTTGCTCCTGTTTTTTATAGTATTCAAAATGTTCATCGCTCTTATTAGATAATTTAATATCCTGAAAGTTACTGCGCATATATAAATACTGAATCGCCATATAACTCAAATGGTTCTCGGTTTTATATTTTGGATTATGTTTTTTTACCCATTCATATTCTTCACGCATTCGGCTATCACAATATTGAACAGCTCTGGTGATCATGTTCCATACTTCACTATTTTCTCTGGCTTTAATAACGCCTAATTTATCCAAATGAGAAAAACCTGTTACAATGTGTTGAGTAATATACCAGTCATCCGGGCCACCATCAAACCATACAAAACCTCCGTTAGAGGATTGTTTTTTCTGTAATTTTTTAAAGGCTTGGGTTTGTTCGTTACCCATTTTATTTAAGTCGAACAATAAACCAACTCGTTTTTTATTTTCGGTTTCGCTTTTCGATTGTAATACCCAAGGTGTTTCTTCCAATACAACTGCTTTCAATTCCTGATTCTTTTCAAGGTTAGATAAAAAGGCATCCGGACTAGATGTTTTCCATGCATCAAAAATGGCTTTGATCTTTGGTTTTGAATTAACGACGTATGTTGCCAGGCTGTTTGCATAATAGCGGGCGAAGGTTTGCTCGGCACATTCATATGGATATTCCATTAAGTAGGGTAAAGCTTGCACGGCATACCATGCAGGGTTGGCTGTAAACTCCAGAGTATAAGTATGATTTTTTAAAGTAGTTGAGCCGTTGTTTTGACTGATGAATTTGGTGAAATTAAATTCTTTGGTTTGATTACTTCTGATTGGCATCGGCATACTTTCTGTCACTAACATGCGGTTAGTTAATACAGGCACAGCTTGTTCTTCGCCATCGGTAAAATTACCGGCCTTTGCTACCACTTTATATTTGATGGCTGAATAGCCTTCAGGAATGTTCAATGTCCATTCAATAGAAGTGCTTAGGCCTTTTTTAACTGTGAAATCTCTGTAGCCAATAGTTGGAAAGTTGCCATGCATAGCTTCCATCATCTTGCTTGAAATTTCTTTATCCGTTAACGCATCATATAATATCAATTCGGCATTACCCGTGAGATCTTTATCTGATAAGTTAGACACTTTGCTAATGAAAGTAATATGATCACCTTCCCTGAAAAAACGTGGGGCATTTGGTTGTACCATTAATTCTTTTTGTGTGATCACTTCTTTTTGAAACTGGCCATATTTCAGATCTTTGGTGTGAGCAAAACCCATTACTTTCCATTTTGTTAAACTTTCGGGAACTGTAAATTTCAGAACCACCTCTCCTTTTTCATTGGTTTGTAGTTGTGGGAAAAAGAAAGCGGTTTCATTAAAGTTTGAACGTGCTTTTACAGCCGACAGATCGGCCGATTTTGAAAGGCCATCCTGCTGCTTTGAAACACCACCTACTGTATTTCTCGACTCTGTTGTTGCTGTTGTGATGTCTGAATTCTTATCATGATCTTCTGCTTTCTTTTCACTTTCTTCGCGGTTTGCCATTAATTTTGGGGCAGGGGCACTTTTGCTCTGGTTAACCGATACTTCGTCGGCGGCCACTCCCATAGCTTCAGCTGCTGGGTAAATGCCATCATCACCTTCACTATAGCCTTTCCCTCCACGGTAGTAATAATTGTTATTATAAAAAGCTAGTCCAAAATAATTTAAGGCGTCATATTGTCGTCCCGGCAAATAATGATAATCATTTGGGATATTGTTGAACACAGTTGAGTTAGCAGTTTGCGAAATTCTTGAGGTCCAGTTTAAGCGTGCATAATAATTTTGATGAATATTAAAATACCAGTTGTTTGCTCTGAATGCATCTAAAGATGCGTCGTACATAGTTGCAACCATTTCGGCCGCAGCTTTTTCGCCTTTTTTATCTTTTAATATCAGTTTCCATTCTTCTGCCTGGCCCGGTAATAATTTATTTCTGAATGTTTCGAATTGTATATCTAATTCTTTATTAGTGTACGGAACGCTTACAATATTACTGTGATGATAAAAACGATTGTTTTTTATAAAGGTTGTATAGAAAGCAAAATTACCGCGATGCATTTCTTCTACTAACAATTCATTGGTTTTCATCGACGCTTCCTGAGTTTTCGAAAGTATCAATTTTCCCTGATGTTCCACCTCACATAAATAATTGACATTGCCGTAGCCTGATGCTAAAATGAAACTCACTTTCTCTCCGGGTTCAGCGGCTTTTTTGGGGTAGTAAAACCAATCTGCTACATGTTCAGGGATTTCGTTGTTGTTCTTACTGAATACAGTAATGTAGCTAAATGCCTTGATGTCTTCTCCAAACTTGTCTTTACAATTTGCTTCAATAACATATACGCCGGGTTTAAACGATTTTAATTCAGCAGACAGGTCATAATCAGTTTTGGTTCCTGTGTCAAATGATTTTTCTAATACTTTGGCTTCTTTTTCCCATTTATATTTATTGCTTTCATCTGCATACAGATCATTAGGGAAAGTGATGTAATATTCTTCCTTGCTTAAGCTATGTCTGTCGGGTTGCTGCCACAAACGAGTTCTGAATACTTTTGCCGGTTGTTTTAATTTATAAATGGCAAAAGTTCCTTTTGTATTTTCGGCAACACCATTTAAGTTGTTGGTTGTAATATGTATAGGTTTTGAATTACTGATCTCAATTATTTCGTCACCTGATACAGATAATTGCAAAGCCTGGTAGCCAACGGTAACATGTGTTTCGGTACTATGTGTTTCTCCATTAATATCAGTTACATCAGCTGTTACCTGGTAATTATAGGTTGCATAACTTGTTTTAGAAACAGATTCATCAGATAGAGCATTAAATTTGATAATGTATGTTCCTGTATCATTGGTTGTGGTTTCTCCGCTTGTAATTTCAGTTTCAGATGTGTTGTAATAAGGTCTGTACCACCAATACCAATATGGATAATTAACGTTTCGTGTTACACGGTATTTTACTTTAGCGCCATCAATTACATTTCCGGCATAAGCTTTGGCAAGACCTGTTATCGTAACTTCATCATTGAGTCTATAGCTTCCTTTTACTGGATTGAATTCTGTCTCAAATTTCGGCCGTTTATAATCCTCCACTGAAATATATGCATTGCCGTGCCCGTCGGTGATGTGCATTTGTCCATTCAATCCATTTTGTGGCGTAGTGAATGATCCACTAACGGTTCCAAATTCATTGGTCACTAATGGCAATGAACTAACGATCTGGTAATTCACATCGTAAAAAGTAACGGTTACCGGATAATTGGTTTTTAACTGATGATTTTTTCCATTGATTGCTTCTAAAATAATTGATTTAAAATATACGGTTTGTCCTGGCCTGTAAATTCCTCTGTCAGTAAAAATATGCGACGTGACCGTTGTATAATTATTTTCGTGAGGTTTATAGGTGTAATAACTGTTGTTATTAAATAAATGATCAGTGCCATTTATAAATTCCACAAAAAACTGTTTGTTCTCGATGATTTCATAACTCAGGTTTACAAAACCTTTATCGTCGGTTTTAAACGATGGGCCTTTTTTAACAACGTATTCTCTGCCTTTGTAATCGTAATTCTCGTACCATACTTGTGCGGTAATTCCTTTTAAAGCGTCTCCTGTTTGGCGATGTAATGTGTAAAAGTCGTAAGAGCCGTTATCTTTTCTTCTTTCTGTTGAAGCAATGTCGGAGATGATGCAGGTACTATATGCAGTTACGTTGTTACTGTATTTAAAATCTTCCGTCAGTGAATTTAAAATCACATAATATCCTGCCGGCAGCTCAGGTAATTTTATTTCAGTGTGGTGAGTTTGGAAGTCTCCATCGTCTATAAAGTCTTGAGAGAACTTTGTAACTTCAGGAAAAGTCAAAAATTTCTTATACAATTCTTCTCCATATTTTTTTCTGAAAAGTTCCCTTAATTCCTGACTCGATGTTTTCACGATCTTAAAGTGCATCTTATTGATGTTTTGGGATGTAACCAAGGCGCGATAAGGCTTATTGGGTTCATTTACTTCTTCAATATTGAGATTGAACGTTTTTGCCTGAATGGCATTGATCAGGTTTTTGCATTCTAAGGCTCCGTAGGATTTTGGGAATTTAGCAATAGCTGTTTCACAAACTTCTTTAGCTGTTTTTTTATACCATTTATGGGCATCACTTTCCAATGGTTTGTAGCTGGTTGCTTTTTGAACATACCAGCTTGCTAAACGAAAATCAATTTCCGTTACACGTTCGTTGGTTGGAAATTTTGATTGAATGGCTTTTAGCGAATTAAAGTATAAAGTATCTTTTTTAAGGTTCTGAGAATTAGTATGAATGTAATCCAGTCTCAATAATTCAACATCTATCAAAGCATCCGGTTTTTCATCATTTTTGTGAAAGACAGTCAGATCTTTCATCAATTTCAAAGCGTAATATTTTGTTTCTAAAGAATCGGATGGGTTTGTGATCTCAACATTTACAAAGTCGGCATAGGGTTTTAAATAATCATCGCTGTTAATTGTAAAACGGCTGGCCGGCCTGGAAACATCCGGCTCTGAATTTATGAAAAAGCCAAGGGAGCGATGCGCTAAAAAATCATATAAGGTTGGTCTCCAGGCACGGCACTCTGTCGTTCCTTTATTTAAAATGTCGTCATAAATATCAATCTTTGTACGTTTTAAGCTATCGCTGTTTTCTAAAGAGGCTTTGTAATTTGATATAACTGCATAAGTGATGGCTTTCAGGTCCCACGTCTCTATATCATCATTGTTGAAATGAGTAGTAGTGGTTCGGTTATAGAATTTCCAGCGGTTATTTTGAAAGTATTGCCAGTAGGCATCAGCTAAAATACTTTGTAAAACAGGTTTGATCGGATATTTGGCTTCATTAACTTCATCACGTAATTTGAAAATGGATTTTTCTAAGGAAAACTCTTCTTTGTAACTTTCAAACCTCATGCGGTGTAAAATGGCTTTTACAAACTGAGACGCATTGTTCTCAGTTTTGGCTTTTGTGTAAATACCATTGACCAATTTCAGGGCCGATTCGGTTAAACCTTTAGTTTCACAACTGTCTACTCTTTTCCACAGTTTTTCATAACTATCGCCTTTGTTAAAGCTTAACATGACTTCTGTTTTTTTTGTGAAAATAGTTGAGAAAAAGCTCAAAGAGATCAAGGTTGTTGCTGAAAGGAGTAGTGCAAGGGTGATTATTTTTTTTAGCGTCATAAAATTATGATTTTAAGATTTGGATGCAGAATAGAACATTATTCCATAAAATATTCAAATTATAAGTACCCTTTAAATTTATAGGTAATATAGCCTGCTATTTCATGTAATATGAGATTAAAAGCAAATACGGCATCTATATTTGGAATAAAACAGTGATCGAATGCAAATTTTCTGTTGCCTGTAAATTTATTGGTGATATAAGGCGTTACATTTTTATATCCGGCTTTATTAAAAATAGCTAAGGCCCTACGCATGTGAAAAGAAGAAGTTACTAATAAAACAGAACCTTTAAACTGCATACTATCCAATATGTGTTTTGTATGAATGGCATTTTCATAGGTATTCTTCGAATTGCTTTCAATAAGAATACTACTATCGGGAATAGCTATTGCTTTTAAGTACTTCTTGACATATATGGCTTCTCTGTGTTCTGGATGATCAATACTACCTGAACCACCTGTGATCAGCATTTTCCCAACTCTTCCTTTATGGTAAAGTTCCAATGTTTGGAAAAGTCTGTCGCCCGAAAAATTAAAATCAAACCGTTGCTGGCGTTCATCCACACGCCCCATTCCTCCTAAAACAATAGCCAGATCATATTTGGTGTTTTTTAGATAAATATCATCATCGGAAAACTCCCAGGCTCTTACAATTTCATCTGTTAGAAAAGAATTTGAGATCACATACATGAAAATAGTTAAACCAAGCATCCATTTTTTGAAAGGCGTGTGCCATACTTTTTTAAGTAAGTAAAGCATCCCAAAAAACAGCCAGGTATAAGGTGCAATTAGAAATGCAAGTATTTTTGAGAGAATGAAAAACATGATACTAATGTAATTAAAATTGATCTTTATAAATCATTAAAATTACAACAAAACGTCAGGAAAATTGTTGAAAATCAGACATTTCGTCTACTTTGAATATTGTTTTGTGACTATATTTCAGTTTAATACACTTGGAATGTGATTTGAGGGCTTTATGTAAAAAATACAAATTATGAACTTAAATAACTTTACTATAAAATCACAGGAAGCCATCCAGCAGGCAATAACTATTGCTACAGCCAACGGTAACCAGGCAATTGAAAATGGCCACATATTAAAGGCTATTTTAGAAGTGGATGAAAATGTAACACCTTTTATTTTAAAGAAACTGGGTGTTAACCAATCCATGTTCTCTAAAACAGTAGAGGCTATTGTTAATTCTTATCCAAAAGTAAGTGGCGGACAACCTTTTTTATCCAATGCGGCAAACCAAACGGTAGCTAAAGCTACCAATTATTTGAAAGAGTTTAAAGATGAATATGTGTCCATTGAACATTTATTATTGGGAATCCTGGCGAGCGGAGATTCCATTTCTCAATTATTGAAAGATAACGGCATTAAAGAAAAGGAATTAAAAGCAGCCATTACTGAATTAAGAAAAGGTTCAACAGTAACCAGTCAATCGGCTGATGAAAATTACAATGCTTTAAATAAATATGCGATAAATTTAAATACGCAGGCGCGTAATGGAAAGCTGGATCCGGTTATCGGACGTGATGAAGAGATCCGTCGTGTATTACAGATCTTATCGCGCCGTACAAAGAATAATCCTATTTTAGTTGGAGAACCCGGTGTGGGTAAAACAGCTATCGCCGAAGGCTTGGCACATCGAATCATCGCTGGAGACGTTCCTGAGAATTTAAAATCCAAACAAGTCTATTCTTTAGATATGGGAGCTTTAATTGCAGGTGCTAAATATAAAGGTGAGTTTGAAGATCGTTTAAAATCTGTTGTAAAAGAAGTGATCGGCAGCGATGGTGATGTTGTTTTATTCATTGATGAGATCCATACCTTAGTTGGTGCCGGTGGAGGAGAAGGCGCTATGGATGCTGCTAATATTTTGAAACCGGCTTTGGCCCGTGGCGAATTAAGAGCCATTGGTGCCACTACTTTGAATGAATATCAAAAGTATTTTGAAAAAGATAAAGCTTTGGAGCGTCGTTTTCAAAAGGTAATGGTGAACGAACCAACCGAAGAGGATGCTATTTCAATCTTACGTGGTATCAAGGAAAAATATGAAGCGCATCATAAAGTGCGTATCAAAGATGAAGCTATTATTGCGGCTGTAGAATTGTCACAACGTTATATCAGCGACCGTTTTTTACCAGATAAAGCAATCGATTTAATGGATGAGGCTGCTTCTAAATTAAGAATGCAGATCAACTCAATGCCTATTGAGCTGGATGAACTGGAACGCAAGATCATGCAGTTGGAAATTGAACGTGAAGCCATGAAACGTGAAGATGAAGATAAGAAGGTTGAAAGCTTAAATAAAGAGTTAGCTGATCTGAATGATAAACGTATTGCTTTAAAAGCAAAATGGCAAAGTGAGAAAGAAGCTATTGAAGGGGTACAGAAAGTAAAAGCAGAGATAGAAGATTATAAGCAGGAAGCTACCAATTATGAGAAGCAAGGCGATTTTGGAAAAGTAGCGGAGATACGTTACGGTAAGATCCAGGAAGCAGAAGCATTATTGTTTTCTTTGGAAGAAAAATTAAGCGAAGCTAAAGCTAGCGGTTCTCAATTATTGAAAGAAGAAGTAGATAGTGAAGACATTGCAGATGTGATCAGTGCATGGACAGGAATTCCGGTTTCGCGCATGATGCAAAGTGAAAAAGAAAAATTGTTGTTGCTCGAAGATGAGTTACACAAACGGGTTGTTGGTCAGCACCAGGCTATTGAATCTATTGCCGACTCGGTGAGAAGGAGCAGGGCAGGATTGCAGGATGCTAAAAAACCAATAGGGTCGTTCATCTTTTTAGGAACTACGGGTGTTGGTAAAACCGAATTGGCAAAAGCCTTGGCTGATTATTTATTCAATAACGAAAATGCCATGACGCGTATTGATATGAGCGAATACCAGGAACGCCATGCTGTGAGCCGTTTGATTGGCGCACCTCCCGGATATGTTGGTTTTGATGAAGGCGGACAATTAACAGAGGCAGTGAGAAGAAGACCATACTCTGTGATCTTATTGGACGAAATTGAGAAAGCACACCCTGATGTATTTAATATCTTATTGCAGGTTTTGGATGATGGACGTTTAACGGATAACAAAGGAAGAACGGTGAACTTTAAAAATACCATCATCATCATGACCTCTAATATTGGTTCACATTTGATACAGGAAAATTTTGATCAATTGAATGAAAGTAACAAGGATGAAGTGTTGGCAAAGACCAAATCGGAGGTGTTTGAGTTATTGAAAAAGACCATACGGCCTGAGTTTTTAAACCGTATTGATGAAGTGATTATGTTTGAACCATTGAGCAGGGAAGATGTAACGAGCATTGTGAAAATTCAATTTAATCAAATAGCAGATCGTTTGGCCGAACAAAATATAACTTTAAGTGCTACTGATGAGGCTATTGATTGGTTATCGCAATTAGGTTACGATCCTCACTACGGTGCAAGACCTGTGAAACGGATGTTGCAGAAACAGATCCTGAATGAATTATCAAAACAGTTACTGGCCGATAAGGTTGATAAATCAAAAGAGATCGTGGTGGATATGTTTGATAACCAGATCGTTTTCAGAAATAGTTAATAGACTCTATGAACAAATAAAAAGCTTCGTAATGTGTATTATGAAGCTTTTTTATTTTACTAAGATCCTGCGAACGGTGTCCCGAAAACACCAACTGCCAATTCGGCCCAGGTAATTAAGAACACTAGTAAAACAGCTCCACAAACAAGTATTCTGGTACTGGTTTTGGTTACTTTTCTAAGTACAAGGTCAATGAGCAAACCGGTACCCGATAAAAGAATTCCCATAACTACAAAATCGAAGACAGTCCATTTAACTTCGTTGGTAAACTGCATAGCGATCAACGGTACGGATAACAGGGTTGCTACTGTTGCGAGAATGATGATAAGTCTTTTGTTTTTCATGATATGATGTTTTTAATTATTATTTAAAAGTACTTTGAGATGCAAAGTTAAAGACAAAAAATTGATTCTGCAAGTTTTTTTTGAAATTGTATTGGTAGGGTGTCTATGATCAGAAAATTAATCCTCAATGGTTACTATTTATCAGGAGGATCAAAAGAGTAGAGGTTTAAGATAGCTCCTTTAAATACACCTCTTCCAAAAACTCCAGTTGGTGGTAGTCGGCTTTTTTTTGTTTGTAGTTTTCTATATCGTCATTGCTAT
Organism: Bacteroidota bacterium; assembly: GCA_040386075.1. GTDB lineage: Bacteria > Bacteroidota > Bacteroidia > B-17B0 > Aurantibacillaceae > UBA4416. The sequence continues at coordinate 53,924 of JAZKGE010000007.1, read as the reverse complement.
AAAGCATCAGCTTGGCAATGGGATATTTATTTTCGTGCAAGGTGTTGGATAATGTTTTTGGTTTGAGCAGATAATAAGAATCATGCGCATTGTATCCTCCTACTTTTACCAAATAAGTAATAACATCATTCTTTAAAAAATATTTTTTAATAATGTGAGCTCTTCGGTTACCTTGTAATACAGAACCTTCTGGTTTTACAGGGCAGAGTAAAATATCACGACCTACATAATTTAAAAAGCGCATTTCTTTTGAGTTCTCTCCTCTTATCTTAAGATTCAATCCAAATATAGAAAAGTCTGCATCGTCGTTGGTTGTGCGGTAAATAGGGAACTGGAGTTTTACGGGAACATATTTGTTTTTATTAATGCTTAGTCTGCTGGCTCTTAATGCTAATGTTACCAATACAAAACCCTCCTGTCCGGCATTACCTAGAGCTTCTTGCAATGCTTCCTGAAATGTTTTAAAATAAGTAGTAAAGCAAATGCTAATGCCCAGCACTACAAAGTACCATATGAAAATTGTTTTGTAAAGTGAGGCTGATGACGTTATTTTTTGATAATTGAAATAAGGCGAAAAGCTGATGGCATTGTTGATCATCTGTAACCAGATATTGATGCCTACTAAATAAATGATGGTTGATAATATGGGTGTTAGATTTCCGAGAAATGGTTGTACGAGAAAAAAGTCAAACAAGCCGTGAGAGACAATAGCCAGACTAATGGCGATTGAGATATTAAAAATTGGATTTCCTTTATTGAAAATGCGATATCGGTAAATACCATACACACAAATGCTGGTATTGATAATATGAACCAAACAGGAGATGATCGTTCGTCCTGAGGCTATCTGAGAGCCATAATTATTGTAGTATATAAAGTTTTCGCGAATGGAAAAACCTAACGCAACCAAACCTGCAAACACCAGGTAATCTACAGGTTCATTGATGCGTTTCTTTAAAATCTGAAAAACAATGAGTACTCCCAGTAATTTCGATAATTCTTCTGTTGCACCAACTCCAAAAATAGAATATAAAAAATCGTTGGTGAATTCGCCATTGAAATTAAAACCCAGGGTCTCTAACCAGGAATAGATGTATAATGCCACTGTTGGCGTTAAATAGCCGGTGAGCAGGGCAGAGGCAATATCAATGTAACGTTCTTTTTCTAGTACATCAATTCGTCTGAAATAACCGATCCAGAGCATACCTCCGCAAACAGCGCTGAGTGATGCAAAGATCAGGTAGATGTAATCGTCGTTGAGCATGGTTTGTTGATTATGCAATATATTAAAATAATGCCAGTTCGAGTGTTTTTTTGCTACGCCTTTTATTGAAAATTTTTATAAGTATTAAGGCGTGCCCCGGCGGTAGCCGGGTCAGGCTGGCCCACTGCAATCTTTTACTCACTGCGTTCGTAAAAGGATTTCCGTTTGCATCCCTCACGCGGAGTTTACGTTTCATAGTTCGGAATTTACGCTTCGGTTTTATCGCAAGCCCCGCGTGAGGGTCCCGATAGCTATCGGGAGAGGCATTTGTTTGAGCTCTTTTTATTTATCCTGCAGGGTAAATAAAAAAGCGCCCCGATAGCTATCGGGGGCCGAAAGCCCGGCCCGAAGGGACACGCCCAAAATATTGATCCTACATAATTTTACAACATCACTTTATCAAATAAAAAAATCCCTTCCGTGGTTGACGAAAGGGATCTTAATATGGTTCAGAATAATTAGTTGTTGATGCTGATCTTCTTGTCTAATTCTTCGATATAAGCTTTAAAACGTTTATCCGTATCCATTAAGTTATTTACCGTACGGCAAGCGTGTAATACAGTAGCGTGGTCTTTACCACCGCAATGCATGCCAATAGTTGCTAAAGAAGATTTTGTCATACATTTTGCAAAATACATAGCAATTTGACGAGCCTGAACTACTTCACGTTTACGGGTTTTTGATTTCATTAAGTCGATGTTCAAGTCGAAATAATCGCAAACCACTTTTTGGATATAATCGATAGAAACTTCGCGGGCAGTTGATTTAACGAACTTGTCAATCATCTGTTTTGCTAATTCTAACGTGATTACTTTTTTGTTCAATGAAGACTGTGCTAATAATGAAATTAATGCACCTTCCAACTCACGTACATTTGAAGTAATACTGTATGCTAAATATTCGCAAACTTCTTTTGGTAATTGAATTCCTTCATTGTAAACTTTTTTCTCAAGGATAGCGATACGAGTCTCTAGGCCTGGAGTTTGTAGATCAGCACTTAATCCCCATTTGAAACGGGATAATAAACGTTGCTCAATTCCCTGCATTTCAACAGGCGCTCTATCAGCGGTTAAGATGATCTGTTTCCCTAATTGATGTAAGTGGTTGAAAATATGAAAGAATACATCCTGAGTTTTTTCTTTACCTGCTAAGTACTGAATATCGTCAATAATCAAAGTGTCGATCATTTGGTAGAAATGCACGAAATCATTTTGATTATTGTTCTTGATAGAATCGATGAATTGAGAAATGAATTTTTCAGACTGTACGTAAAGAACTGTTTTGTTTGGGAAGTTCTTTTTAATGTCGATACCGATAGCTTGTGCTAAGTGGGTTTTTCCTAAACCAACACCACCATACAATAACAATGGGTTGAAAGCTGTACCTCCCGGTTTTTGAGAAACAGCATAACCGGCAGAACGAGCTAAACGGTTACAATCGCCTTCTACAAAATTATCAAAGCAGTAGTTAGGGTTTAATTGAGATTCAACAGATACTTTTTTAAGGCCTGGAATGATAAATGGATTTCTGATCGCACCATTGCTGATATCAATAGGCATTGAAACCGGATTATTTCTTAAGTTAGTGTTGATATTAGGAACTTTAAGCATAACTGCTTTTTCTGATTTTCCTGTTCCGTTATCCATTACGATGCTGTATTCAATTCTTCCTTCAGTACCTAATTCTTTGCGAATTACTTTTTTGATGATCGTGATATAGTGTTCCTCTAACCATTCATAAAAAAATTGAGAAGGAACTTGAATGTTTAATACGTTGTCTTGAATCTTGATGGCTTTAATTGGTTCAAACCAGGTTGCAAAATTTTGAGGGCTTACATTATCCTGAATTACTCTTAGGCAATTCTTCCACACGGTGTCAGCTGTCTTTTCCTTCATAGTATTAAATAAGTTATTAAGTATATAGTGTTTAGTATTATTAACAAGTCCGAGTTTGTAAATATATACCGATTATTTAATCTCACAAGGAAAAAATGAATAAATAATTTCAAAAAATTTTCGTTCTGGGCTTGCTTTTTTAAATTTTTCTATTATTTGAATTATGGGAGATTTTTTTCTTATTATAAGAGAAATAGACATCCAGTTTTCCGAGCCATATTCCTGCCCATCCAACCTGTGTTACATATACTTCTTTACCTGCTCTGTTAATGAGTTTATCAGGGTGTTCACGAAAGGTATGTGTATGTCCGCCAATGATCAGATCAATGTTTTCGGTGAGCGGAGCCATACTCATATCGCTTATTTTTTTATCCGGGTAAGAATGGCCCAAATGAGATAATGCGATCACGTAATCACAGCCAAGGTCTAATTTCAATAATTTAGCTGTAGCATTAGCAATAGGTAAAGGATCCTGGTATTGTGTTTCCTTCGACATGCGTTTATCTACCAAACCTTGTAATTCAATGCCATAGCCAAGCACACCTATTTTTATCCCTTGTTTTTCGAATATTTTATAAGGCATTATTTTGTCGTGAAGACTGGTATTACTGAAATCATAATTGCAGTTAATAAACGCGAAATTAGCATGTGGCATTTGTTTGGTAATATTATCAACTCCCAGGTCAAAATCGTGATTGCCAATTGTTGTCGCATCGTAACCCATCATGCTCATGAGTTTGTATTCCAACTCTCCGCTATATAAATTAAAATAAGGTGTTCCCTGAAAAATATCTCCGGCATCCAGCAGTAAAATATTATCATTCTCTTTTTTGATCTGTTCTATCACCGCTGCTCTGCGTGCAAAACCGCCCTGATTGGCAAATTTTGGGTCGTTAACCGGAAACGGCTCAATGCGGCTGTGTACATCATTTGTATATAAAATAGTTAAACGGGATATGTCGTTACTTTTTAATACATCATTGGATAATGCCGGAAAACCGGCCAATACAGCCGTTGTGCCAACAAAATATTTTAAAAAATCGCGCCTATTTTGATAGTTGAATTCTGCCATCCAGTTTAGGTTTTATAGTTTGATCCAGTTTCGTAATATCTTCACAATAATTAATGATCAAGTTACGTAGCAATACATTCATTGCTTTTTTTTCTTTGGCATTTTTAAAGAAGTTGTAGCTGTCGCCACCATTAGCAAGATAATCGGAGGTTACCACCCAATAATCTCTCATCTCATCAAATGGTTTTCCGTTAATGGTAATATCTGTTGGAGTAGTTCCTTTCATGGTCATGCGCATACCACCAACTGGAATTCCGCCTTTTTCAACGATCTTATAACACATGTCCTTGAATTGCGGTCCGCTTAATTTTAATAAAACCAATTCATTATCAAATGGCATTAATTCAAATATATTACCGATGGTGATATTTCCTTTGGGCAACGAATTTCTTAAACCACCTTTATTAAAGATTGCTACATCCAACATCGATGAATCTTTACCTAATTGTTTTTTTGTTTCGTAAATAACTGCATCACAAAAAAAGTTTCCCAAAGTACTTTCCACATCAGCTTTTACAAGGGCTTCTTCGCTTTTTGCAATAACGGCATACATTTGCTCGTCGTGCGATTTTTTGTAAGGCAACATGGCTTTGTAAACGGTACTGTCAATTTCATTTTTATTTACAATTATATGTGATCCGGAAATATTGCTGACAGATGTTTTTTGCGAACAGCCATATAAATTGATAAGTACTGAAAAAAAGAGTATTTTTAAAAGTGATTGCATGAAACAGAAACCTAAATTTGGGTCTTTAAAGATAAGATAATATTTGTATGATCAAAACAGAAACAACGTTAAGAGTACGTTACGGAGAAACCGACCAGATGGGCTTTGTATATTATGGAGTTTATGCTCAATACTATGAAGTGGGAAGGGTAGAAGCAATGCGTAGTTTGGGTTTTAGTTACCGGGAAATGGAAGAAAGTGGCGTTTTAATGCCTGTTATTAACCTCACCGTCAATTATAAAAAGCCTGCAAAATACGACGATGAAGTACGTATTGTTACTACTGTTAAAGAAATGCCGGGAGTAAGAATTACTTTTCATTATGAGTGTTTTAATCAGCGCAACGATCTGTTAAATACAGGTTCTGTTACTTTAGTATTTATTGATAAAGCAAAAAATAAGCCGATGCAACCTCCTGAGTGGTTTATGGAGGGTTTTAAAAAAAAATTTGTTGCATGAAAAATAATTGTCAGTTCGAGCGAGTCGAGAACTAGACAGAGATATGGTAATTGAGAATGTTTCTCGGCTTCGTTCGAAGTGACAGTGGTACATTAGAACCTAACTTCGCATCCAGGTAATAAAGCCCTTAATTCTTCAATGTATTCTTTACTAAAGTTGTTGCCTCTTACATCAAGTACAGTCAGATTTTCCATCTGACAAATAGTGTCAGGCATTTTTTGCAAATGATTATTTTTTACAGATAAGAAACGTAATTTTTTTGCTTTGTAAATTTCCCAAGGCAGCGTTTGTAATTGATTGGCATCTAATACCAAAACCTCCATATTCACAAATCGTTCAAAATGTTTGGTGAGATAAAACACATTGGCATTAGTCAGATTTAAAAAATTAAGATTTGGGATCTTAAAAATTTCCTTTGGAAAGCTATCCAGCATACAGTTTTCGATCGTTACATCTTTTAAATTTTTCAACCACTTCAATGTGGTTGGTAATTTTAGAGTGTCGTTAGTTGATGATATTTTCAATGTTTTCAACTTACTTAAATATGCAATATCTGCCGGAATACTATCGATCTTGCTTCCAAAAAATTCAAGGTAATTTAAATTGCCTAATTTTTTAAGATCAGTCGGAAAGCTTGTAAATTCATTATTATAGCTTGCGAAGTATAATAAATTATACATATCGCCAAAACCCGGAGGAAAAGAACTGATCTCGTTACCACTTAGCTTTAACGCTTGCAGGTCTTTCAGTTTCCCTATTTTAGCATATAATTTAGGCTCGAGTTTTTTGTAACTCAGATCCATTTTAAATACATTCTTTTCTACATCCAGGGCTAATTTCAAGTCAGTATACACTTGTGAACCAAACGGACCGTATTTATCGAACTCATTATGCTGCGCACAGCAAATAGTACTTACAATTAAAAATATAAAAAATAGTTTATGCATTTGGTTATAAACGAATATACAAACTATTTTTATTAGGCTATAAACAAATGAATAAAAAAATTCGGGCGCGCCACTCCTGCTCCTACGCTGAAGCTTTGGCGCAAGCGTAAAGAGACAGTCAGGTCAAGCTGTCGCTCCAATTTTTTTGCAGGAGGCAGGCAAAAGGATTTCCGTTCGCACCTGCCTACCGGCAGGCAGGTCCTTCACGCGGGTTTAAGTAAAAGGATATCTGTCAGTTCGAGCGAAGTCGAGAACAGAAGGCCAGGAATATTATTTGTAGAACAATAAGTTCGTATCTTAGCACTTTAATTATCTTAATATTATATGGATCATCAGCTACAATTTATTGCATCTTTTTCTGAAACATTAGCAAACAGCAGTTTTATTAAATTATCGTTAGCTAATTACAAAGGTGAGACAGAAGATTTGAAAAATTGTTATATCAAAAAGGTGCAGATAAAGACCGAAGATAAACTAAGTTTTACCTATAGATATAAGACAAAAGATATCGTTAAAAACTATACCAGCGAAGAAGGTATTTCCTTGGTAAAAGGATTTATCGACAATGCTGAGTTCAATCACGCTTCTCTGTTTTCATTAGAATTTGATACAGTATATGAACAATTGAATAATGGCAAGACCACACTCAAAAAAAATGAACCAAGTATAAAAGCGTTACCATCATTGGATCATAATACTCAAAAGAACAGACTGATCGCGGCAGAGGGCAAATCCTATTTACAACAATTGAAGATCACGGATGAGAAAGGTAAAGTGATCAATAGTTCGCAGGATAAATTCAAACAGATCAATCATTATATTGAGTTGCTGAGTCCTTTGATCAAAAATCTGCCAAGCCATAAAATGCTTAATGTGGTTGATATGGGAGCAGGTAAGGGTTATCTAACTTTTGCGTTATACGACTATCTTACCAATGTATTGAATTTAAAGGCAGGAGTCACCGGAATTGAATACCGTAAAGACCTTGTTGACTTGTGTAATGATATTGCAAAACAATCGAAATTTAATGAATTGAAATTTCAACAGGGAACTATTATTGATTCTGATACAACTGATGCCAATGTTTTGATTGCTTTGCATGCCTGTGACACTGCAACCGATGATGCTATTTACAAAGGCATTACATCCAATGCTGATCTTATTGTTATAGCACCTTGCTGTCATAAGCAAATACGCAGAGAGTTGGAACAACAGAAAAAAAAGAACGATCTTGACTTTTTGATAAAACACGGAATCTTTTTAGAACGTCATGCGGAGATGCTGACTGACGGAATCCGTTCATTGATTCTTGAATATTTTGGTTATTCTACTAAAGTGTTCGAATTCATCTCGGATGCACATACTCCTAAAAATGTAATGATTGTTGCAGAGAAGAAATCCAAGACGGATTCGCAAAAACAAGAGATACTTTCTAAGCTTAAAGAAACTAAAACTTACTTTGGAATTGGTTTTCATTACCTGGAGAAATTGACTGGGTTATAAATTTATTTAACCACATAGAAGCATAGGTTGATATATGTAGAGTTTTGCAATAGATTAAGCCCCGCTTAATACATAGTACTATGTGAAAAAACAAAGTTTTCTAGTCTCTCCTTTTTTAACTATACATTCTATGTTTTTATGTATTTTTTTAACACATTATAACCCCATATTACTCAAAACTTCAATTTTGTAGTGCATATCAAGAGAGTAGGTGAGTGTAGCGTTGTCTTTTAAAAACAAATAAATGCAAAGCGACTTTCTGTAACAATTTGTAGCAGCAGGTTCATTGCTTGCATAAACATAGTACTCAGCTTTCTCATATAAAAGGTCAGCTAGCATTTTAAGCTGTTCGTCGTTCAGTTTTTGCTCCTCGGTGAGAGTAATAATTAATCGTTCAGTGTGGATGCTTTCAACAAATTCAATTTCTGTAGCGGTATATTTTTTTGCTGACTCGTCTATCAAGCTCAAAAAATCAGGATAATTACCATCCCTTTTTAATCCCAATAATACGGCTATTACTTTGCCAAATTCTTCAAACTGTTTTACTAAATAATCACGTTTATGCATGTTATTTTAGTTTTTGGATGATTGCTATTACTTGTGGAATTAAGGCTTTTGAGCCATCGTTGGAAACAATAAAATCTGCCAGAGGAATTTTTTGTTCATCGGCCCATTGAGATGCTATTCGTTTTTTGATCTCTTCGTCCGAAAATGCATTACGTTTTTTGATACGTTCAATTCTAACGTCTATTGGTGCTGTGACCAAAATATTTTTTTGAAGATCTTTATAAATATTTGTTTCAAACAGCAAGGCACTTTCCTTGATGATGATCGACGAAGGATGCCTGAGTTGAAACTGAATGAAATCTTCTTTCACAGAAGGATGAATGATAGCATTTAATTTTTCGAGTAACGATTTGTCAGAGAATACCATTTTTGAAATATAATTTCTGTTTATTTCATATTCATTTGTATAAGCATCTGCACCCAATAATTCAATAACCTGCTGTTTGACGTTAGGCTTAAAGTAAGACTGTTTAGCGGCTTCATCAGAATCATAGATCAAACATCCCATTGTTTCGAATAGTTTGGCAACGGTTGTTTTACCGCTTCCTATACCGCCTGTTAAGCCTACGATCATTATTTATAGATTAAATAAGAAATAGTATTTGGAGTTACTTTGAGGATCTTTACTTCTGATGGCTCCCTGATGATCTCGATCGGTAAATTCTTTTGTTTTTCTTTAATATGCTCATAGTTTACAACAGCTTTAAATGAATTCTCATTAATACTTTCATAATCTTTCATAGCTACTAAATATTTTATAGTAATAGTGCCGGGTAATAGCTTAATAGTCTCGGTTCCAGGGTTATTCATTACCTGAACCGGAATCTTTACGCTCGATTCTATTAACTTATCGACATTAAAACTTAACTGCACATCCTTTACATTATAGTTAATGGATGAGTAAGGTTTTTTTAATTGCAATGGCGCAGAAAAATTTTGATGAACATCTCTCAAATTTATAAAGTAGGTGTAAACGGTATCCATTTTTTTAAGATCAAGGCTGTCGCCTGTAACTGTTACGTATGCAGGTGTTACAGTTGGCTTTGAAATAATGGAGTAACCTGGCGAACAACTGGTTTTTAAATTTGCTTTTACGGGCAGTAATTTAGAATTTCCTTTATTAGCTGAAAAGAAAAGAGTATCAGGGCGGATCTTGATAACTTCAACATCAAAATTAATGGAATTTTGTAAATTGAAGTAACCGTTACTGATGGAATAAGCCTGTGACTTGGCATTGTTTTTAATTAAGTTGAAATCAACAACAACTTCATTAAAATTTTTCCTGAGAGAAATAAAAAGGAGTTTCAATCCACTGGTTTTTATTTCTACGTTCAGTTTTTCAGGTAATTCGCCAACAATGAGTTTATTTGGCGGAAGATTTAAAAATTTAACCGGTACCTGTATGGTGTATTTGTAGTTTCTGTTTAAAGCATGCACCACCCAAAGAAGTGATGCAATGCCTAAACAAATTAAGAAAGTACCTACTTTTTTTCCTAAAAGTAAACGCCGAATGCGAGTTATGGCATTTGACGAACTCATTGAATTAAGAAGTCTGGTTTAAGGATGATGTAGCGTCTTGTGAAATAGCACTTTTAGCTATCTTCATTTTTGATCCGTCTTCCACAGCAATGATAATAGTTCCATCATCATTCATTTTATTGATGGTGCCATAAATTCCGCCGATAGTTAAGATCTTGTCGTTTACTTTTAACGCCTCAATATATTTTTTTGTTTCTTTTTGTTTTTTCATTTGAGGGCGGATCATAAAGAAATAAAATACCACTACGATCAATACTAAAGGTACTATTTGAGTTATTGGATTTCCGCCTGCAGCACCGCCGCCCATTAAAATTACTAAGTTGTTCATGTTTGTTTGTTGTTTATGTGATTTGTTAGTTAATTACGAATTTAATACGAACATACGAATGGAAATGTGTTATGCTATGCATACGCTGATTCGTATGTTCGTATTGATTCGTAATCATATGGTATTTATTTTTTTGTTTTTAGTTTAATTCCTATTGTGCTGTTGGTAGTTCACTTGGATTAGCACTTGTAGGCACAATAATATTTGCTTTGATATAAATGATCTTTGTACTTGGTTCGCAATTGGTAACGATGGTTATTGATTTTTCTACGATCCCTGATTTGCCTTCGCTTGCAAATACCACGTTAATAACACCTTCTTGTCCTGCCAGAACAGGTTTTTTAGGATAATCAGGAATAGTACATCCACAGCTGCCATGAGCCGAAGAAACGATCAAATTAGAACCGCCGGTGTTTTTGAATTTAAAGGCATAAGCCACTTTTTCGCCCTGTGTGATACGACCAAAATCATGTGTTTCTTCTTCGAACTTAATATCCGGAAGATCAGTATTGTTTTTTCCGTCTGCAGATTGTGTATTCATTACATCGTTAGTTGTAATTTCCGTACTTTGTTCTTTACATGAACCTGCGAAAATTAAAACGGATGCTACTATGATATATATTGTTTTCATTTTACTTAATAGGTAGCAAATTTAGGATTTTATACTGATTTACAACATATAAAATTTGACAAAAAATTAACTAAAAATCATTAAAGATTGACTACTTCGAGCGAAGGCAATAAATTCATTGTAGTGATAGTCCGGTTATCAACTTTGTTCGAACAAGCAAGCCCGCCCATGCTATAGAAACACTTTTAAGAGTTCTGTTTTTTGAACCAGTTTTTCGGATTCAACGAAATTTAGTGTCTGTTGCCCATCTGATAGAGCTTCTTCGGGTTTTTCATGCACTTCATAAATAACACCATCTGCTCCGGCCATCAATGATGCCAATGCCAGTTTTGGGACATATTCTCTGATACCAATGCCGTGAGAGGGGTCTGCAATTACCGGCAAATGCGATCTGTCTTTCAGGATCTGAATGGCATTGATATCGAAGGTATTACGATAAATGGTTTCAAAGGTACGGATGCCTCTTTCGCATAGCAGCAGTTTTTCATTACCTTTACTGAAGATGTATTCTGCCGAATTCAATAACTCCTCAATGGTTCCGCTAATTCCTCTTTTGATCATCACCGGTTTATCAATTTCTCCCAAGGCATCCAGTAAATTGTAATTCTGAGAATTTCTGGCTCCTACCTGAAAAATGTCGGTATATGGTATCATGTCCTCGATCTGAGATGCCTGCATGACTTCAGTAATTATTTTAATGTTATGTGGCTTGCATTTTTCATGCATCATTTTTAAGCCGGCAATTCCTAAACCTCTGAATGCATAGGGCGAGCTCCGTGGTTTGTATACACCGCCACGCATGATCTTAATATTATTTTTTAAAAGATGTGAGACTATTTTAGAGACCTGGGCTTCGCTTTCGATAGAGCATGGTCCTGCCATCATACAGGGGCTGCCATTTCCAATGACCACATTATCACCCAGATGGATCTTAGTGTTTTCTGTTTTCCATTTTCTGCTTACCAGTTTGTAGTTATCGGATACGCGGTGAATATCTTTCACGCCTTTTAAATAACCAATGATACGAATGTCAATATCAGTTTTACCGATACAGACCAGGTAATTTTCACATTGTGTTTTAACAGGTGTTACAAAATGCTTGTATGATTCTAAAGTTTGGAAGATCGTTTGTAATTCTTCCGTAGTTATGTTTTTGTGAAGCTGTATGATCATGGTAAAATAGGTTTAAGAGAATTTTTAATAGTTAAAATAAACTCAGGAATGTCTTTTTGAAGATCAGTTGAAATTCCTAATAGTTGTATGAAGGATGACCCAATAATAGCTCCACTGGATAGTTTGCAGGCTTCCGAAAATTCTTTCTGACCTTTAATACCAAAACCGATTAAGAGCTTGTTTTTTAATGGTAAAGACGTAATCGGTTTTATTGACTCAAATAAATTTTGAGAGAGCGTTTTAAAATTTCCGGTTGTTGAATTGGAAGATAAGAGATACAAAAATCCGGAACTTTTACCGTCAACCAATTTTATTCGTTCTATTGGAGTTTCAGGACTAATGATCAATACTATTTTGATATTGTATTTCTCCGCTAAAGGTTTATGGATCTTATCAAATTCTTCCAAGGGCAGATCGGGTAAGATCACCCCGTCAATTCCTGTGGCATGGCAAGATTCATAAAATTCTTCAACGCCAAACTGAATTACTGAATTTAGATAACCCATTAATAGAATTGGCAATTGAGTTATTGTTCGTAGGGATCTTAATTGTTCAAATAGAACTTTCAGCGTCATGTCATTATTTAAAGCAACCACGCTACTTTGTTGAATAATAGGACCATCGGCAATTGGGTCTGAAAAAGGAATTCCTATTTCCAGTAAGTCAACATCCGTTGTGTCCAAGATTTTAATGATCGATAGAGTATCAATTAGATGTGGATAGCCGGCTGTTAAAAATATTGAGAGTATGTTTTTTTGTTTTCTCTCAAATAATCTATCAATTCTGTTTTGCATGATTTTGTTCGTTTAAATAGTTTATATAAATGTTCAGGTCTTTATCACCTCTACCTGAAAGGTTCACAACAACCGTATCGGTTGATTTGAAATTTAATTTGGTTAATGCTGCTAATGCATGCGCACTTTCCAATGCAGGAATGATGCCTTCCTTTTGAGTTAAGTTCACTACGGCATCCATGGCTTCCGCATCCGTCACATGCATATACTTTGCTCTTTTTACATCATGTAAAAATGAATGAATAGGGCCAATACCCGGATAATCCAATCCTGCTGAAATACTGTAAGGCTCCGTGATTTGTCCGTCATCATTCTGCATCAAATAGGTTTTGCTTCCGTGAATGATACCTGGTTTGCCGACGGTTAATGTAGCTGCTGTATGGCCAGTATTAATTCCTTTTCCCGATGCTTCCACACCGATCAATTGTACATCTTCGTTATTTAAATAATGATAAAATGCACCCGCGGCATTACTTCCTCCACCCACGCAAGCAATAACATAGTCAGGATCTTCTTTTCCTATCTGTTGTAATAACTGGCTCTTTATTTCATGACTGATCACCGATTGAAAACGCGCTACCATATCAGGGTAGGGGTGCGGACCGACCACCGAGCCAATAATATAATGTGTTGTTGCTGTATTATTGATCCAGTCCCTGATGGCTTCATTGGTAGCATCCTTTAGGGTTTTACTTCCGGATAAGGCTGGAACAACGGATGCACCTAGCAATTTCATACGGGCAACGTTGGGCGCTTGTCTTTCTATATCAACTTCGCCCATGTAAATGATACATTCCAGTCTCATTAACGCACAAGCTGTTGCAGTTGCTACACCATGCTGACCGGCACCTGTTTCGGCAATGATGCGTTGTTTGCCTAAACGCTTGGCTAATAAGATCTGTCCCAACGCGTTATTGATCTTATGCGCTCCGGTATGATTTAAGTCTTCGCGTTTTAAATAGATATTTGTTTTAAATTGTGCCGACAAATTTTTGGCAAAATACATAGGCGTAGGTCGCCCTACATAATTTCTTAGCAGTTCATCAAATTCTTTTTTAAAGGAATCGCTCTCCATGATCTGCAAATAATTATTCTTTAATTCTTCTACATTATTAAATAATATTTCAGGAATGTACGCTCCACCGTATTCTCCGTAGTAACCTTGTTCGTTGACGTTGTATTGATTTATCATGAGTTTAGTTTTAAAATGAATTGTTTTATGTGTTTTGTGTTTTTTGATCCCGGTTCTGTTTCAAATTTCGAGTTGATATCGATCGCAATTAATTGAGGAAGATTTAGTTGTTTAATTTCTTCAATATGTTCTTCACTAATTCCTCCGCTTAAAAAAAACGGGATTTTGTATTTGTATCTGTTAAGTACTTGCCAATTAAATGTTTTTCCGCTGCCCCCATGGTTTTCACTACAACTATCAAACAGAAAATGGTCTACTACAGGTAAATAATTTTCCAGTTGTTTAAAATCAAAATCATCAGTGATCTGAAATGCTTTTATCACCTTTACATGAGGTTTTAACTCTGCGCATAAGTCAGGAGACTCATTTCCGTGAAGCTGAACCATATCCAAATCATAATGCGCGATAGTATTGAATATAGAATAACTATTTTCATTGACAAATACACCTGTTTTTTTGATGTGTTTTGGAATTGTTCGTGCAAAATCAAAACTTAAATTCTCTTCAACAAAACGTGGTGACTTTTTATAGAAGATGAATCCTATGTAATCTATAGGAAGTTTTATAAGTTCTTCTATATTTTTTGGATATTTTAATCCGCAAACTTTTAGTTTCATGTTTTTCTATTTTTTAGATTGCGTCACCCTGAACTTGTTTCAGGGTCTCATGCGATACTAAATCAAGTTCAGTATGATTTAGCTCATTAATGAGCTCCTTACAGGCCAAATGCGGATGCGGCTGTTTCATAAAATAGCTGCCAATTAAAAACCCTTTGTAGCCAACTTTTTTTAGATTGAAGATCGTTTTAGGATCTTCAATGCCACTTTCCGAAACTTTGATCATGTGTTTAGGGATCATATCTGCCATTAGGAATGATTGCTGAATATCGATCTTCATGGTATTCAGATCACGGTTGTTGACGCCCACTACATTTACTTTACTATAAATTTTAGATAGTTCATCAGGATGATGTAGTTCTAACAATACCTCTAATTCTAGTTGATGGGCAAAATTCGTAAACTGAATGATCTCATCTTTGGTTAAGACAGCAGCGATCAATAAGATAGCATCAGCTCCAATAGATTTTGATTCTATAATTTGATATTCATTAATGATAAAATCTTTACGAAGAATAGGACAGAAGTTATATTTCCTGGCTGTACTCAGATCTTCTGAACATCCACCAAAAAATATTTTGTCGGTCAGGATCGATAAGGCACTTGCGCCTGCCTGCATGTAACCTATAGAAGTTTTCTCAACGCTTAAGTATTTATTAATGATGCCGGCCGAGGGTGATTGTTTCTTAAATTCAGCAATGATGCCGCTTTTATCTGCCCTTTGTAAATAGGCTGACAAAGAAACGGTTGGCGATTTAAAATAGTTGGATTGTTTTAGTAATTCAATGGGATATAAAGCCTCACGTTCTTTGACTTCAATTCTTTTATGTGTAATTATTTTTTCTAAAGTGTTCATATTAGTTAGATGTTAAGTTTTTAAATAAAATGTAAGTTTTTTTTGACTCAATCGTTTCTTTGCAGATGTCTATGCAATCTTCTAAAGACTTATTACTATCATAGGCATTCATAGCTAACGCACTATTGATGACCACGACGTTTTTTTGAGCAGATGTGCATTCGTTCTTTAAAACATTTAAAAAAATACTAGCAGCATCGCCAATTATTTTTCCACCAAATAAATCTTGTTGTTGTAGAATTGGAAAACCTAATGTTTCTGGTTCAATAGATTGTTCGGTTGTTTTGGTAATGTATTTAAAGGAAGAAGTTAAACTTACTTCGTCATAGCCATCCATAGAATGTACCAGGCAATAATTGGCTTTGTCTTGTTGCAAAATGTAATTATAAAGCCTGGCCACTTCCAATCCGTAAACACCAACGTATCTGAAATTGATATTAGCAGGGTTTACCAATGGCCCCAGTAAATTAAAAAAGGTTTTAACAGCTAGTTCTTTTCTAGTTGAAGCTACTGTTTTTAAAGCAGGATGAAACAATGGCGCATGCATGAAACAAATGTTGTATTGATTGAATTCCCTGTTTAGATCGTCAGAATTGGTTTTAAATTCATAGCCTAAGTGGTTTAAAATATCTGATGAACCTGATACAGAAGAAGAACCATAATTACCATGTTTGGCAACAGGAAAGCCTGACGCAGCCAACACCAATGCTGAAAGCGTTGAAATATTAAAAGTGTCTTTTTGGTCACCTCCTGTTCCACAAACATCAATTGCTTCTCTATCCAGTTTAACAGGAATGCAAACATCCAGTAGTGCTTTTCTAAAGCCCATTAATTCGTTTACGGTTATTGGTCGGGCAATGTAAAACGTCATGATCGCTGCTATTTGTGAAGCATTGAATTGGTTTTGACAAATATCCTGAAGCAACTGATATGCTTCGGTTTCGGATAAGGTATGTCCATGACATAGTAATTGAAATGATGTTTTCATTTTGATTAAGTATTATAAGATTAGTAAAGTCAGTCACCCTGAACTTGTTTCAGGGTCTCATGAGATACTGAATCAAGTTCAGCATGACGGAACGGGGAGAATGTAACTAGGCGTTAAGCCAATTGCTGATAATTATTTCCCCGTATTCTGATAAAATAGATTCAGGGTGAAACTGAACGCCTTGTACATCATGTACACTATGTTTTAAAGCCATGATATTGCCCTGTTCATCCGTGGCAGTAATTTGTAATTCCGCAGGAAGATCAATTGTGTTGATTACCCATGAGTGGTAACGACCAACTGTAAAAGTTTTTGGACAGTTTTTGAAAATGGGTTCTTCTGCAATAATGTTGATTGGAGTGGCAAGACCGTGAAATACAGTTTCCAGGTTTTTTAAATCGGCTCCGTAAGCTTCGCCGATGGCTTGTAAACCAAGGCAAACGCCTAGAATGCTTTTTGATAAGCCGTAAGTTTTTATCAATTCAGGCATAATACCTGCATCTTTTGGTAAACCAGGGCCGGGAGATAATAAGATCTTATCATAAGATTTTATTTCTTCGAGAGTGATCTTGTCATTTCTTATGACATCAAACGGTATCTCACTTACCTTTTCAATTAAATGAACCAGGTTGTAAGTAAAGCTGTCGTAATTATCGAGTACTAATAGTTTCATTTGTTTGAGATTGTAATGTTATTAAATTTTTCGGCTTGTTGTATCGCTTTTTTTAAAGCACAGACTTTATTATTGATCTCTTGTAATTCGCTTTCTTCGTCAGATGAAACCACAATTCCCGCTCCTGCCTGATAATGCAGGGTATTATCCTTGCTTAGGAAGGTACGGATCATAATAGCGTGATTTAATTGATCATCGTGACTGATGAAGCCAATACAACCTCCGTAAAACTCACGGGATTGATCTTCATATTTATCAATTAGTTGTAAAGCTTTATATTTCGGGGCCCCTGATAAAGTTCCTGCCGGGAAAGTTCCCAGTAAAACTTCAAAAGGATGAAAGTCCGGTTTCTTTTCCCCGATCACTTTGCTAACCAAATGTATGACATGAGAATAGAACTGCGTTTGCTTGGAGGTCTTTAATTCTACTCCCGAACAATATTTACTCAGGTCATTTCTTGCAAGGTCAACCAGCATGTTGTGTTCAGCTACTTCTTTGGGATCATTCAATAATTCTTTGGCTTTGATCAGATCCTGTTCATCATTTCCTGTTCGTTTGTAAGTGCCTGCAATTGGATGAATTTCTGTCACATCATTTTTGATAACCAATTGCGCTTCTGGTGATGAACCAAAGATCTTGAAACTTCCTAAGTCGAAATAGAATAAATAGGGTGAAGGATTGATGTTTTTTAAAGCACGATACACGTTAAACTCGTCACCTACAAAGGATTGAGAAAATCTTCTGGATAATACCAATTGAAAGACATCTCCCTGCTGGCAATGTCCTTTGGCTTTTGTTACAAGACTTTTATAATGTTCATTTGTAACGGGCGAAGTAGTTTCATTAATTGTAGAGAAAGAAAACTCAGTCACTGTTGATAATTGGATTTTTTCTGACACTTCCTGTAATTGTAGCCTGGCTTTGTCATCGGTGTAATGGTGACTAATGATATGAAGGTTACTAGTATTATGATTAAATACTAAAATAACACCATACACATGATATAATAATTCAGGAATATCCAGTGTTTTATGATTTGTGTTTAAACGAATGTCCTCGGCATAATTTACAATATCATAACCGGTGTAGCCAAACAGTCCTGCATAGCAAAAGGGTAGTTGTTGTGTTTGATACTCGAATTTATTTTTAAAAGTGATTAGGTGCTTTAACAACACTTCTTTCTCAAAAGTGATGGCCGTTTTGGTAATTGTTTCACTGATAGTAGTTCTCAGAATACTATTCTTTAAAGAAATACATGCCAAAGAATTTAAGCAGATGTAAGAATAATGTCCATCCTTGCTATTGTAATCGGAGCTTTCTAACAATAAGGCATTTTGGTACTGGTCCCTCAAAGCTAAATATAAAGCAACCGGAGTTTTAGTGTCGGCCAGTATTTGATTGATGTGTGTATGTAGTTTCATTTTATTTAATTTTTTTTGTGAATGTGATTAAAAACAAAAAGCCCGCTGTTGTATGAACAGCGGGCTTTGGGGATGCCTTATAAGTATATATAAACTTAGCTATTCATGTGTTTACATGAAGGCCACCAAGATTTATTTACAGAAATATTTTTCATTTTATGCTACAAATGTAATCCGAGTTTTTTATAAAGCAAATTATTTTTTGATTTTAACAATTAAATTATTTTGAATTTAGGAGTTTTAGGTAACCTAGGAGCACATCTAATTACTGTAAAAGTTTTATTAGTAGCTATTATTAGGCAATGTGTTAATGTATTAAACCGTAATACATAACATCAATTAATTTACCTTCAGAGGTTTTAAAGTCTTTTCTCAAAATACCTTCAACTTTAAATTCATTTTTTTCGGCAACGCGTCTGCTTGAAAAATTGTCTTCAGCAATTCTCATAAAAACTTTATTTAAACCCATTGACTGAAAGCAATGTTTAGAAATAATTGATACAGCATTTGTTATAATTCCATTTCCTTCATAGTCTTTGTCGATAAAAAACCCCAATTCTCCTTTTGGGATAGTCCAATCAAGGTCTTTTATAAACACAGTTCCTACAATTTTATTTTGTAAATTATCTAAAACTATAAATGTGAAAAATTCTTTCTTTTCAGCTAAACTTAATCTTTCAACTACATGAGCCGTTGTTGAAGAAATATCTTTATTGGCATTTAATGTTTTAGGGAAATATTTTGCAAGACGACTCTTATTCTGGTCGACAAATAAATGATAATTTGATGAATCTTCAATACAAATTGGTCTTATTACAAAATTGTCGAAAGTCATTTCTATTTTTGATTGTCTGATTAATGATCGTTACTTGCCAATAAATTAGTTTAATCTATTGCTTAAAGTTCTCTTCCAAAGATATGGATTTAGAAATAAAAAAGCCCTCTTGAATAAGAGAGCTTTAAATTAATAAATGTGAGATTTCTTCGTTGTACCTCCTAGCAATGACGCGGGACTAATTCCCTTCCATCAAACCTCTTCCTGTTTTCTGGATCTTATTATCGCGTTTTAAATCGGCGATGATCTTGTCCAAAACTCCGTTGATAAAGGTTTTACTGTTAGGTGTACTATATTCTTTTGAAATGTCGATGTACTCATTCAAAGATACTTTTACGGGAACATTACTTACATGCAGAAATTCAGCAATGGCCATTTTCATCAATAGCACATCCATGGCTGCAATACGTTCGAGTTCCCAGTTCTTTGTTTTTTCATCGATCAGTTGATCAAATTCTTTGTCGCCAGCAACTGTTTTACGAAATAGAATAGAGATGAAATTAGTATCATCTTCTTTGTCTTTATATAATGGTACCAAGCTTAAAGTACCTGTAAAGTTTTCAAAGGTTCTTGATACCATAGAGAATGCGCCAAAGGTATCATCAGCCCAATGAATATTTTTTTCCTCAAATAAATGATTCAATAATTCGTGTTCGTATAAAAACTCTGTGGCCATTGAGATCAGGAACTGTTTATCTTCTTTAGCAGATGGCGTTGTTGAAGCCATGTAATTCTTATAAAGATCAGTAGTTCTTAATTCAGCATATAATTTACGCACCAGATCAAAATCACTTTGCCAGGAAATTTTACGGTTAAGTACTT
The DNA here is from genome assembly GCA_040386075.1 of Bacteroidota bacterium. GTDB lineage: Bacteria > Bacteroidota > Bacteroidia > B-17B0 > Aurantibacillaceae > UBA4416. Next base: position 33,622 of record JAZKGE010000007.1, on the reverse strand, counting down.
CTTTTTTTAATTCAGAACTATTAGTAAGATTTACTAATACAATATTTTCTATAAAACGTAAGTTGGGTTCCAGATCTTCTTTGGATGGGAGGCGTTTGTTCTTGTTCTCTTCGGTTACCAATAATGCGGTGTGGTGCATATCGGTAAATAGTACTAAAACATAAATATAGAGATCGTAAATTTTATCTAAACTCTTGAATAATTCTTTTTCGTGAAATCCAATGTCCGGTTTTTCCTGCTGAAAGTAAGAATACAGGCTTTGCATTGTTTTTATTCGAAGGTAACGTCTGTTTAGCATAAAGAACGAAGGTTAGATAATTTTATAATAGAGTACAAAGATACGATTTTTTTGTCAGCCTGAGCGGAGTTGAAGACAAGTAAGTCGCTTCGACTTCACTCAGCGTGACGTTTATTTTACATTACTGCATTAATTCGGGCAATACTTTCAATACGTTGTTCAGCTATTTTATTGGCAGCCGCATAAGTTGGTATGTTTTGAGTTTTTGCAGTCTGAATGATGTTCCAGGTAGTATCATAAATTTTTTCAGCGTGCGTCATTGCACGTTCACGGTTGTAGCCTTCCAGTTCGTAAAATACGTTGATAATGCCACCGGCATTCACAACAAAATCAGGAGCATATAAAATACCTTTGCTCATTACCAATTCTCCGTGTTTTTTCTCATCAGCTAATTGGTTATTAGCTGCACCACAAATGATCTTGCATTTCAATTTCGATAATGTATCATCATTCACAGTTGCACCTAAAGCGCAAGGTGCATAAATATCAATATCCAGGTCAAACATTTTATCCGCAGCCACAAATTCAGCTTTGTATGTATCTACTGCCATTTTAATACGCTCCTCAGTAATATCATAGATATAAACTTTAGCACCTTCTTTGGTCAAATGTTCTACTAAATGCATTCCCACATTTCCAATTCCCTGAACCAATACTTTTTTTCCTGATAAATTATCTGTACCAAATGCTTCTTTAGCAGATGCTTTCATACTTACATAAACGCCATAAGCTGTAACCGGAGAAGGATCTCCACTACCACCCATATTTACTGGTAAACCACTCACATAGTCGGTTTCCATTTTAATGATCTCCATATCACGACTGCTCATGGCTACATCTTCGGCCGTAATATATTTACCACCAAGGCTATTCACAAACTTTCCAAAGCGACGTAATAAAGCTTCTGTTTTTATTTTTTTCGCATCACCAATAATAACTGCTTTCCCACCACCTAAATTCAGTCCTGCAACAGATGATTTATAGGTCATACCTCTTGATAAACGTAAAACGTCTGTCAATGCTTCCATTTCATTATTGTAATTCCACATACGGGTACCTCCTAATGAAGGACCTAATACAGTGTTATGAACAGCAATAATGGCCTTTAAGCCGGTTGCATTATCATTACAAAATAAAATCTGTTCGTGGTTATGAGCGATCATTTGACCGATAACCGGATTTTGAGCAAGGCTCGTATCTTTGATATCTTTTACTTCCATGATGGAGTGGTTTAAATTCGCCGCTAATTTAGGGTTTATTTGTGTAGAAATTCAAAATCTATGATTAAATTCGGGACTTATTTTGGTGAAATTCGTTACATATTTTTGCTTGTTTGTTTCATTTTTTGGTTTTGCCCAAAAACAAATGACAGGGACTAAGGATTTTTATATAAAAGTAGCGCCTACTTATGGCTTTGTTTTTGAACATAAAAGTACTATTGGTAACTTGGTAAAAGGTTATATTCCTGGTATTGAGGTAGATTTTGTGAAACCAACCACGGGCAGCAAACGCTGGCACCGTGAAAATAATTTCCCCGAAGTGGGTTTATCATTTAATTTCATTGATTTTGCCAACCCAAAACAACTGGGCTATTGTTACGCACTTTCTCCTTATATTGAAATTCCTTTGAACAAAAAGGTAAGAGCCAGCAGACCGGTGTTACGTATATGTTGGGGAGTATCTTATCTCACCAAAAAATTTGATATAGATAATAATCCAAAGAATATTGCTATTGCAAGCCATTGGAACACATTTGTACAATGGAAAGTATTATGGCATTTAAACCTGAGTAATAAGTTCAGGTTAGAGCCCGGATTATCTTTTGCTCATGCATCTAATGGCAGAACTCAGGTACCTAACTTAGGCTTAAATGTGGTGTCTTTAAACCTTGGATTGACCTATAAATTAAATGGCGAAGTGCTTAAATCAGATCTGATTGACTCTGCATCTGTATGGAACAGTAAACATGAGATTCTGGTTTGGGATGCCATTGGCACCAATGAACACGAGCCTCCGGGCGGACCAAAATATTTTGCTAATACCTTTGGTGTGAATTATTATTACAATGTGCGAAATACGCATAAATGGGGAGCTGGTGTGGATGTATGTTATGATACTCAAAACGAGTACCATTTGGAAACATCAGGACATCCGGCCAATGGGAAGAAGGATGTTTTACAGTTGGGGGCCAAAGTTTGCTATGCCTATAATGTGGGGCAAATTAGTTTTCCGATCGAAATGGGATATTACGCTGTTTCCAAACCAAAAGAAGATGGACCAATTTTTCACAGGATAGGAATTAGATACTTTTGTAAAAATGGCTTAATGATCAATTTTACCATGAAATCGCATTGGGCAGTAGCAGCACATTTTGATTATGGTATCGGGTATAGATTTAGCATTAAAAAGAAAAAAGTACATGCGTCATAAATTGTTCATATTCATAGTTTGTCTTGTGGCAATTTTTTCTTGTAAAAAAGAAAATATGTGTGATTGTGTGAAATCGACAGGGCCAACCAATACACTATACAGGGATGTAAGCGGTTTTAATTGTATTCACATTAAAGATAAAATGGATTTGTATATTACTCAGGGACCTGAATTTGAGGTGAGGGTAGAGGCAGGCGCCAATCTGCAAAAATTAATAAAGACAGAGCTTGTAGGTGAAACGTTGACCGTATTCAATTACAATCGTTGTAATTGGGTGAGAGGATACAAACATAAGATCAAAGTGTATGTTACAGCCCCCTATTTCAAACATATTAAGCACGGTGGTTTAGGCGTTATAGAAAGTACCAATACGATAACCCAGGATGAAATATCACTAAGAGCTGAAAACTCCGGAGATTTTCATTTGGATCTTAATACTGATAAAGTGGTATGCAGCGCACACGGAAATGGTGATACATACTTAACTGGCGTAACCAAGAGATTTGAAAGCGACTATACCGGTACTAATTATTTGTATGCCTATGGATTAGAGATCAAAGATTACATTTATTTGCATAGTGTATCTATTGGTCATGCACAGGTTAATGCCCCTGAAAATGGAATAATGGACATTGCAATTGATCGTGCCGGAAATGTTTATTACAGAGGAAATCCTGCCGCAATTAACCTATCAGGAAGTGGCAAGGGAAATCTGATCCATGAATAAATTTTGTTTTCATTTTTTAACTTTAACTCAGCACTAAAATCGCTATTTTTACGTTACAACAATGATGATCTTAAATAAAGTTTATTTCACTATCCTGTTTTTTATCTGCGCGTTAAATCTTATTTCGCAGGATGATTATGTGAATGATAATCAAATGCGTTACGAAGACTGGACCTATAAAGCATATATCAAAACAGTTCAATTACACGAGTCCAGCTTTGATGCCAATCCGGCAATTCTTCAATTTAACGGAAGCGAAAAACTTGAATTGAGTTTTGATGATCTGGAAGCAGATAAAAAAAATTATTCCATTAGTTTTGTGCACTGTACGGCTAATTGGGAACCTTCTAATTTAATGAACTCCGAATTCATGAATGGTTTTTACGAAGCTAATTTTCTGAACTTCGACTTTTCTGCAAATACCATTCAAAAATTCACACACTATTCTATTTTATTTCCTCAAAGTAATATGCAATTCACAAAAAGTGGTAATTACATCGCTTTTGTATATGAGGATAACGACAAAGAAAAAATTGTGATCACCAAACGCTTCATGATTTACGAGGATAAAGTAACTGTAGTGGCTAATGTACGACAGGCTATAGGTAATGATGAACAATACGAGAAGCAGCATATTGATTTTAATATCATAAACAGCCAGTACGAACTTACTAATCCTTTCACGGATATGAAAGTGATCATTACTCAAAATAACCGTTGGGACAATGCCGTCAATAACATCAAGCCCACTTTTGTTGAACCAAGACAATTAACGTATTCATTGGACGATAAATCAACTTTTAATGGTGGTAATGAATTCAGATATTTTGATAGCCGCTCATTAAGAACGTATACCGAAAGAGTTGCTAATATTACAAGAGATAGTTCATACAAGTATCATTTAGAGTTAAAGACAGACGATATCCGTACATTTAAAAATTACAGCTTCTATAATGATCTCAACGGTGGTTATCTAATCAAAAATCAGGACATGGCTACTAATGCCGATCTGGAAGCCGATTATGCATGGATCCATTTTTTTCTGCCATACGGCACTCAGGCATCCGGTAATTTTTATGTGCTGGGAAAATTTACAGAATGGCGTTTAAATAAAACTAATCGCATGACCTATAACTATAAAAAAATGGGTTATGAATGTGATCTGTATGTGAAACAGGGATACTACAATTATACCTATGTATACCTTGAAGACGAAAAAAAAGGTGGTGATGAAACTTTATCTGAAGGAAATCACTGGGAAACCGAAAATGATTATACGATATATGTTTATCATCGTCAGCGCGGCACTTATTATGATCAGCTTGTAGCTATCAAACGATTTAATTCTTTCAGGAAGTAGGTGTCTTCCGCCTCTTAAATTTAACGAAGAAAATCGAGCTTATTTTCAGTAGGGATTTGCGCGACGATTCTGGGCTGTCTGAGGCCTGTTTTTCACAGGCCGAGTTTCCAGAATCGGGAGGGGAAATAAACTCAGATTTTCAAGGAAAATTTAAGAAGCGGTGATTTTTCTTTGTTACTTTCTTTGCATGGTAGGCAAAGAAAGTAAAACTATATTTTGGAATTCAAATAACTATAGATCATTCCAAAATTCGGACGATTTGAGATCTCGTCCTGCATACAAGATTCTTTTAATTGAATTAAAGAATCTTTCAATGAATTTGTTGGTTCAGTATTTTGATTCAAAAGATCCTCCATCAAACATCCAAAAGCTCTTACATCTAATCGTTTAAATAAATCCGCGTTAGGATCAGAATGATCATACATCGTTGCTGCCCCAAAATCACCAAAAACAGTATTCGCTGTCTCATCAAATAACGTATTATGGGCATACAGATCACCATGCATAATACCTTTTTCATGCAAATGTTTAGCAGCCTTTGCAATAGATGTTGAGATTTTTAAAATAGCATCAAGACTAAATGTTGTACTTTCTTTAAAAGTATCTCTGGTACAGGTTTCAAAGCTCGGCGGACCAGCCAGGTTTTTAAATGATGGTGGAATTAATTCTAATACCAATCCTGTTTTTTGCTCAGGATGGTCTTTTATTTTTCCGATAACTCTTACCAGGTTTTCATGGTCTCCGGCGGCAATACAAGTGTTCATTTCATCCTCCGGGAAACCATCGCTGGTTACTTCACCTTTAAATATTTTAACAGCAACTTCTTTCTGCATTGATGTATTATTCCAGACTGCTTTTGAGATAATACCCGAGGCACCTTGACCTAATATTTCTTTAACTAGCAATTCATTCCATGAAATTACCGGCAATTCATCTTTAAAAGGAATTGTTTTACTGAATGGATTTCCTGAATAAGCCAACCACGATAAACGAGGCAAAGATAACAACCATTGAGGAAATTCAGCGAGTTGATTGGCGGCTATTCTTAATAGCTCCAAATTTTTGCAATTCGCCATTTCAATGGGTAATGATCTTAGTTTATTTCCGGCAAACGCTACCTTTTGTAATTTAGAACATTGCCCGATACTTTTGGGAATTTCTTCAATATAATTATTGGTTAAGATCAGCCATTGCAAATCAACAGGAAAAGCATTTTCAGGAATAAAATTTATTTTATTAGACTTAAAGCCGATCATGGTTAAGCTGGGGCATTGAGCTAATACTTTTGGAAATTCAGTAAAATCATTATCTGAAAAGAAAGCGATCTTTAATTTTTTGAGATCAGAGAAATTTTCAGGAAGCTGAGCTAATTTATTATTGGATAGATCCAGGATTTCCAAAGTATCAGCCAGATCAAATATTTGGATGGGAAATGTTCTTAGTTCAGCAGAAATTTTAAGTGTTTTACTTCCTTTCAATTCTCCTGAAAGAAGTTGCGAAAGCGTTTGCATATTAAAAAACAGAATAAAGCAAACGTCCTACCAAAAAGTAGATCGAGATACCGATGATATCATTGAGGGTTGTTACAAAAGGCCCTGTTGCTAACGCCGGGTTAATTTTGAAACGGTTCATGGTCAATGGCACAAAAGTTCCAAGGAACGATGCACATAAAATAACCGTGAATAATGCCACACTTACTGTAGCCGCTAAAGCCCATGACTCGCTGATCAATAAATTGTATCCTAATATCAAACTCGAACAAATCAAACCATTAATTAATCCAACACCTAATTCTTTTAATAATTTTGGCGCTATTCTATCAGCGATCAGTGTATTATTTGCCAGTCCCTGAACGATAATGGCTGATGACTGAACACCAACGTTACCGCCTGTTGCACCAATTAGCGGAATAAAAAATGCCATTTCGGGACGTAACTGAATTTGTTCTTCGTAGCTGCCAATAATTCGTGAACCTACGATACCACCACACATACCTACTAATAACCATGGAATCCGAGCCCTTGATAAACGCCATAAACTATCATTACTATCAACATCATCGGTAATACCGCTCATTAACTGAATATCTTTTTCAGCTTCTTCTCGCATCACGTCAACTACATCATCAATGGTAATTCTTCCCACTAACCTTCCAAGCTGGTCAACAACAGGTAATACAACCAAATCGTATTTCTGGATCAGTTCCGCAACTTCTTCGCTGGAAGATGATGTTTTAACAGAGATAATATCACCATCAAATATTTCTTCCACCCGCGCTAAAGGGTGCGATACAATTAATTTTTTAAGCGATAGCATACCAATCAACTTCTCTTTATCATCTACCACATACACGGCATACAATACATCTACATTTTCGGTTTGTCTTCTTATTTCATCAATGCAGGCACTCACAGTTTCATAAGCATATACACTTACCAACTCCTTTGCCATTAAGGAACCCGCAGTACCTTCTTCAAAGCTCATCAGGTCGGCAATATCGCTGGCCTGTTCAATATCTTCTATATGCGATAATACTTCTTCCTGGATCTCTTCCGGTAATTCGTTGATCACATCGGCCGCATCATCGGAATCCATATTATCCAACTGCTCGGCAATTTCTTTGGTAGAGAAGGTTGCTAATAAAGCCTCACGCTTTTCCTCTTCCATTTCCAATAAACAATCAGCTGCAAGCTCTTCATCTAAAAGATCATACAGGTAATTAGCTTCATCAATGGCAAGCCTGTCTAAAATTAAGGCAATATCAACCGCATACAACTCTTCCAGCTGTGCTTTGATAGTACTTTCATCTTTTTGAGAGATAGCACTTTTTAATTGCTCTAAATATTCTAAACTCAGTTCAAACTGCATGGACCTTATTTTCTGGTTGCAAAGGTAACTTTTTATGGTTTAAAATGGTGTTTCGTGAATTTTTTTATGGATTTCGACTTGCCTTTGCAAAAGAGGCGACGAGGTCGGTGCGCCAACTGGCGGACGCAATCTTTGCAAGAAAACAGGCAAAAGAATTTTCGCTTGCACTTGCCTGCGGTAGGTATGTCCCTCACGCAACTATGCAACAATGAATTAACCTTTACTAAACCTTTGCTTTAACAGAGCATTTAAAAATATAACGGCCAGGATGATTCCGAAGCCTACATAAAAAGTGATTGATAGATCTTTATTTTCCTGGAATAAAATGCAGGCGAGAATAATTCCATAAACACCTTCTAAATTAACTGTTAAGTTAATCGTATAAGGTGATAAATGCTTCATCAAATTTACACTGGCAATAAACGGATAAACCGTACAAACACCCGCTAATAAACTTAATAGAACAATATCCTGTCCGCTAATACTAAAGAACGCTCCTGTAAAGCTTCCATTGAATAACAGAAAAATACTTAAGCCGACTAATGCCATAGTGAGTTCTACAAAGGAAAGAACAGGGGAGGAGATCGGTTCTTTTTTATCCTGTATCAACACACCATTTAAAACACTAAATATGGAAGCGGTGAATGCGGCAAGAACTCCTAACAAAATTCCCATCCCGTATTTGATTTCAACCGAAAATATCAAACAAATGGCCGCAATGATAATTAAACCAATAATGAGCTCGTACCATACAAATTTACGTTTATAGATCAAGGGTTCAGTGATAGCAGTAAATAAAGTTCCTGTACTAAAAGCGGCCATAGTAACCGATACATTAGAAACTTTAATGGCTCCATAAAAACACAGCCAGTGTATGCAAATAATAAATCCTACTGCAGTGAGTTGCCACAACTTTTTTAATGAAATGCGAAGATCAGCTTTTATATATATTAAATAAAATGCCATTAAGAAAATAGTAATGGCTATTCTAAACCATACCAATTGTAATGCATCGGCACTGATCCCTTTACCAAGTATAGGCGACCAGCCCCAGATAAATACAATGAGATGTAATAGAAAATGATGTTTACTGATGTTTTTTAGCACGCACAAATGTACGGTTTATAATACAAAACAAAACGCCGGACTGTTGCCCGGCGTTTTAAATATATGTGTTGAATTTTAAACGTCCTGTTCAACGCCTAACAATTCATTTACTTTATCCATTAATTCGATCATCTCAAATGGTTTTGACATAATAAAGTTTGCTTTAACTGAACTGGCAGCTAATACATCCTTGTCCATGCCTGTTACTAATATGATCGGTGTTTTAGAAATGTGTTTATGATTTCTCACATAATCTACCATATCCAATCCTCCTGTGAACGGCAGCATAACATCTGATATCACCAGATCAATAGCTTCGGTATCCAAAATAACAATAGAGCTTTTATAATCGCTCGCAATAATTACATTATGACCTTCATCCTTTAATGATCGGGAAACCATCGTTGAGATAAAATCTTCGTCTTCAATTACCAATACGGTGTGTGCTTTGTCGTTCATAGTCGTTGTTTTTGTTGGTTTATGTTTATTTATTTAGTTTAATATCAAAAAAGTCTCCCGATTGGGAGGCTTTTTTGTTTGTAAGAAAATCATTTCTTACGGTTTTCTGCACGAGTCAAAATTGCTTTTAGACTTTACTATTTTTTCTCGGCGTCTCTTAACGATTTAATAATATCGTGACTTTTTTGAATAGCCGCTTTATGTTTGGTCAATACTTCATGTGCTCCTAATGGTAATTCTTCGGGATGAGCTAACGCTTCATCGTATGTTTTTTTCGCATGATCTTCTCCAAATTCACAAGAGGATAAAATAACGCCGCGTTCGTTACCTGTAACTGCAGCTTTAAGGTCCATCCATAAACGGTGTAATTTGCCGGTATTTTTTGTTTCGTCTCTTTCAGGTTCTTCTGAATTAGGGACAAATCGTCTTAATTCTTCGGAAAAACGAGCACTTTCATTACTGAATTGTAAGAATAAGCGTTTTAATTCTTCATCTTTCACATCTTCTGATGCTCTTTTATAGCCTTCTTCACGGTCGTGATTGATCACGATCACGGAATTAATGGCGTCTATCTTTTCAGTTTCCATAATATTAATTTTTAGTGGTTATATTATGTAAGAACAAATAGAATACCAATACCAAAATACTATAGATTACAGGCGGTTTATAAGGTTAATTGCGGAAAAATTTCCTCAGTTTGAGGTTATTGCTTTATAAGCTTAACAGTTTTAACTCGATAATCATTTTCTATTTTTAGAAAGTAAATTCCGGGGCTTTCAGAAGTTATATCTACTTCAACGTTTTTAGTCAGGGCTTTATTTTTTTGTTGAATAACTTTTCCATTAATTGAAAATATAGTGTAATTAATGGATCCCATATTTTGAGAATTAGCTATAGTAAATATGCCATTTGTTGGATTTGGAAAAATTTCAATATTATAACCCTTTTCGGTGGCTAAAATATTATTCACAATACTTGAGTTACAATCAGGGATTTGAGAACTGGGAAAAGATTGAAGTTGGTAGCTTATGTTGTTTTGTTTAAAACAAAACAAGTACCATCCGCCATGTGTCATAAGCGAAAAGTCATGAAATAGTCCAAAAAGATTTCCTATACCTTCGTAAAATGTATGCGAGTATGATAAATTATATTTCTTTCTATACCCAACTGATCCAAAAGGAACTGAATCAATAGAGACTACTGTTTCAGGAAACAATGCAGGGCTATAGTAATATTTCAAAGTATCTCCAATTGCCATATTGTGATTATAATATATACTTTCCGTAACGCTATCTTTAAGCACAAAATATATGTTCGCCGAATCCTGCCTGAATGCCGCTGAATATCCATGGGAGTCTTGAATAAAAGGTGGAACCCAATAAATAGTATCATACAAACGGTTATATAATTTTTTGTAAACTACATTATTTATTAAAGTATCGTTATCAAAATAGTATACAATATGACGCCTCTGAATAGCATCGCCCGGAAAATTGCCTCCCCATTCGCCAAACTCGTACCATTTGTTAGTTGCATCCACGAACCGATATTGATTTTGGGAATAACCATAATTAAAAGTACTCAGTAAAAGCAATAATGTAAAGTAGGATCTCGGTTTGTTCATGTAAACTAAATTAATAATAGATTCATTCGTATAAATAATAGAATACAAGATATGTTTTTATTGATAGTTAATCAGTTTTGTCTGTTTTCCGGACTAATATGCAGACTTAAACTACCTTTAAAAGCTCAATAAAATCAATGATTTTCAATTTATTTTCAAATTTATTTGGAAGTATAAAAAATAATGCATTAAATTTGTCCCGAATTACTACCCACCCATGTGTGTATTAATTTATTAAGAAGTGGCGAGAGAATAGGCTCACTGACCCACTGGCAACCAACTAAAAGTTTCGGTAAAACGAAATTGGAAAACAGGTGCCAACTCCTACTCCGATGTAAAACGGAGGAAAATAAATTAAAAACAAAAAAATGAAACACACAAATTCAAAAACAAAAGTAAATGTTGCGCAATTGGACGTAAACACTGTAGTTAATTCGTTATTCATTACCATTTTCATGATGGCTTGTTGTATGTGCTGTTGGTGCATGTGCTAAGCTAATTTTTTCGTTTTAATCTTATCGAAAAATTTAACCCTGGCAAACCCAAGGCAAAAAATTGATGTATTCTAAATCAGAATTACGATCATTTTAAATTTTTTATTTCAACAACATTAAAAACAAAGCATCATGAACTCAAATAAATATAAAAACACAACAATAGCAACTCAAGCAAATTTAATAGGAGAAGGACGTCACCGTCATTTTTTAACACTACAGGCAACTTATGGCTTTGCACAAAGAGGAGGTGTTGCCTTTCCTTTTCCAAGTGAAGCTCACAGTAAACGTTTGGTAAGTAATGTCAATATTTTAACCGCGGTAGAAAACAAGCAATTAATTTTTTCAGAATCCATATTTAGTAATTAGTTAGAGTCTATTGAGAACTTAGGATGTTTTAGAGTTTTCATCCTGAGTTCTTTTAAGACAAATCAGATCATGAGTCAGCAAATATTTTCATATAAAAAGAGATTTCAATTGGAAAATGGCTTGTCGCTTCCTCAATTAGAGATCACATACAATACCTACGGCACATTGAATGCTGATAAAAGTAATGTGATTTGGGTGGCGCATGCACTCACTGCAAACAGCGATGTGTTTGACTGGTGGCCGGGTTTGTTTGGAGAGAATGACCTGTTTAACCCAAACGATCATTTTATTGTTTGTGCCAATAACCTGGGTTCTTGCTATGGAACAACCGGACCCTTAAGCATCAATTCAGATACAAATGAACCATGGTTCAGTTATTTTCCGCATATCACTATCAGGGATATGGTTAACACACTTAATGTATTGAAAGAGCATTTAGGTATCGAAACCATTCACACATTAATTGGTGGTTCTCAGGGCGGGCAAATAGCACAGGAATGGGCATTGCAGGATCTGGGAGTTGCAAAGAATTTGATACTTATTGCTACCAATGCACAACATTCGCCATGGGGTATTGCTTTTAATGAGTCTCAACGTTTAGCTATTAAAGCCGATAGAACTTATTTTAGTAACACAGTCAATGGTGGCGAAAAAGGATTGCAGGCAGCGCGTAGCATAGCTTTACTAAGTTACAGGAATTATAATACCTATAATGCCACTCAGAAGAACACCGGCGCAAATAATATCAATAATCACGCAGCCGCTTCTTATCAGAGATATCAGGGAGAAAAGTTAGTGAAACGGTTTAATGCTTATTCCTATGTGAGATTATCAGAAGCGATGGATTCTCATCATACAGCGCGTGAAAGGGCTTATAGTATAGAAACAGTTTTAAACACCATTGAAGCAGCAACATTAGTTATTGGTGTAACATCAGATATGTTGTTTCCATTGAACGAACAACAATTGTTGGCTAAATATATTCCTAACGCAACTTATAATGAGATTGATTCTTTATACGGACACGATGGATTTTTAATTGAAACTAAACAGTTGACAGAACATATTAAACAATTTTATAAAACACGTCATGCTAAACTTGATTCAGCATCTCATGAGACCCTGAATCAAGTTTAGGGTGACCGATAAAATTAAAAACAAATATTAAAAAAGAAATTATGAGCAAAACATTAAAAATAGGATTATTCGGATTCGGTTGTGTAGGACAAGGACTTTATCATGTATTAAATAACAGCACAGGATTTAAAGCGGATATCGTTAAGATAGGTTTAAAAGATAAGAACAAACCAAGAACAATCGGTCAGGAACTTATCACCTTTGATAAATGGGAGATCTTAAATAACCCCGAGATCGATGTGATCGTTGAATTGATCGATGATGCAGACGAGGCATTCTTAATTGTAAGCGAAGCTTTGAAAAAAGGTAAACATGTAGTAACTGCTAATAAAAAACTGCTGGCCGAACATTTGGAAGAACTATACCGCTTGCAACAGGAAAATAATGTATCGTTATTATACGAAGCATCTGCTTGTGGAAGTATTCCAATCATTCGTTCGTTGGAAGAATATTTTGATAACGAGGAGCTGGAAAAAGTATCAGGTATCTTTAATGGCACTACGAATTATATCCTGACAAAGACCATTGCAGAAAAATTATCTTATGAAGAAGCTTTGAAGCAAGCACAGGACAAGGGATTTGCAGAAACAGACCCGACAAATGATGTGGAAGCTTTTGACGCTAAATTCAAAGCCATTATTATTGCCCTTCATGCTTTTGGTTTGATCATCAAACCGGATGAAGTATTGAATATTGGAATTACTACTTTACATGATAACGATATTAAATACGCATCAGAAAAAGGTTATAAGATAAAGCTAACTCCCATCATTCAACGGTTAGAAGATAATAAAGTGAGTGTATTTGTAGCACCACGTTTTATCAAAGAGCATAATCATTTGTTCAATGTAGATAATGAATTCAACGGTGTGATCGTTGAAGGTAAATTCTCTGGTGAGCAGTTCTTACAGGGGAGAGGAGCCGGGAGCTACCCTACTGGAGCGGCAGTATTGTCAGACATTTCGGCTTTATCGCACGGATATAAATATGAGTTTAAAAAATATGCTCAAAAGCATGCACCGTCTTTTACAAATGACGTAGTTATTGAAGTATATTTCAGATACAATTCTCCCGAAGACCTGAAACGGATCGCATTTGATGAGATCGAAGAGAAATATACAGGTAAAGATTATCATTATGTGGTTGGCAAAGTAAACCTGAAACATATCATTGAACACAGAGATTACATTTTAAAGAATAAGTTGTTTATCTCATTGGTAAATGAAAAAGTGAGCCTTGCCAAAGATGAAGCAAGACCTACAGTGTTAAAAAAAGAATTACTGAATTACTAAAAATGAAACGTAATTATTTACATATGAACTGTTGTTGGATGCACCGATGTTGCTAACGGAAGGATATTGTCAAATATTTAGCCCCTCCGTATAGCATGGTGGGGCTTTTTTTATCAAATCATTTTCAAAAACAACATTAAAACAGAGTAAACATGGAAAAAATATACATCAGTGAAACAGGTCCCGAAGTATCGGCAGCAATTTATGGTTTTTGGCGTTGGGATGCCGTTGCTTTGGCTAATCAAAAAAAGGTAGAGGAGATAGTTCGTTATAATTTAGAATTAGGGGTAAACACATTTGATCATAGTAATAATTATAATAATGGAAAAATAGAAGAATTGTTTGGAAAAGCCATTTCTACAAGTTCTATCAAACGTGAAGATATTATTATCTCTACAAAAGCCGGTATAAGATCCTTTTCAGATAAAAAACTAAAAGGTAATTATTATGACCTGAGTCCGGAACATATTACCAAAAGTGTGGAAGATTCTTTAAAGCGTTTAAAGACAGATTATATTGACATTTTTTTATTGGAACATTACGATCCCTTATACGCTGTTGAAGAAACCGCCTCCGCTTTAATTAAATTATTGCGCAGCGGAAAGATCAAAAACATTGGCGTGTCAAATTTCAATGTCTTTCAACACCGCTTATTGGCAAGTCATTTATCGCAACCTATTGTTACCAATCATATTGAATTGAATTTATTACAAAACTCGGCTATTGATGATGGGCGTTTGGATTTTATTAAAGAACAATACAGCAAGCCAATGGCCTTTGCTCCATTGGCTGGAGGAAGGATATTAAATGGAAAGGATGCTAAAGCTATTAAAGTAAGAAAGGTTCTAACAGAAATTGCTAAAAGGTATTCTATAAATGTAGAGCAAGTTGCTGTTGCTTGGCTTTATAAACTAGGTGCTTTGCCAATCATTGGAAGTACGGATAGAAAACGTATCAAAAATGCGGCAAGTGCCTATGCGGTAAAGTTAACGAATGAAGAATGGTATCAATTATATAACGCTTCAAAATAAAGCCATGCAAAGTTTCAGAACAGAATTAGAATTAGTGAATCACTCGGGCAAAGCCCTGGTTGAAAAAGATATTATCGACCTTGATAAAAAGATCCGTGAATTTAGAGAAGGGAAGATCAATGATGAGAAATTCCGAAGCCTGCGTTTGGCCCGTGGCGTTTATGGCCAACGCCAACAAGGTGTACAAATGATCCGTATTAAATTACCTTTTGGTAAAATATCAACTAAGCAATTAGAACGCATCGCTGACATCAGTGATGAATATTCAAATGGTAATTTGCATTTAACCACGCGTCAGGATATTCAGGTCCATTATGTTAGTCTGGATAGAACACCTGAACTATGGGCCAAACTGGAACAGGATGATATTACCTTGCGCGAAGCCTGCGGTAACACAGTTCGTAATATTACAGCTTCAGCCGAATCAGGAATAGATCCTAACGAGCCTTTTGATGTATCGCCTTATGCGCATGATTTGTTCAGTTATTTTTTACGTAAGCCATTCGGACAGGAATTGGGCCGTAAGATCAAAATTGCTTTTTCGAATAACGATAAAGATACTGCTGTAACCTATATTCATGATATTGGCTTTATTCCTAAACTGAATAAGTTTGGAGAACGTGGTTTTAAAGTATTGATCGGTGGTGGCTTGGGCGCGCAACCCTTTTTGGCCCAGACTGCTCATGAGTTTTTACCTGAAAATAAATTAATTCCTTTTGTAGAATCTACGATTAGAGTATTTGACAGGCATGGTGAGCGGGTAAGTCGGCATAAAGCACGTATTAAGTATTTGATCCATAAAATAGGAGTAGATGCCTTTCTAAAATTTGTAGAAGAAGAGGAAAACGCAATCTTAAATAAAACGTATGAGATCAATTTAAATGCGGTCAAGTTCTCTATTCCTGTTAGTCTTTTTCATAAAAATGAAGCAGAGATCACGAACAGATTCGCATATAATAACTGGGTAGCGACCAATACTTTTCGGCAAAAGCAAAAGAACTTTTTTGGAGTATACATTAAAGTGCAGTTGGGAAATATTTCTTCTAAAACAGCCCGTAAACTAGCGAAAATAGTTAATAAGTTCGCGTCTTCCGAAGACATCCGGATCACCATTAACCAGGGATTTTTATTAAAGTATGTAGCTGAAGAATCATTACCTTTTTTATACAACGAATTGAAGCAATTGAAATTAGCAACTTCGGGTTTCGATTCGGTTGGAGATATTACCGCTTGCCCCGGAACGGACACTTGTAATTTAGCGATCTCGAACAGTACCAATATATCAGTTGAACTGGAACGTATAATTTACGGAGAGTTTCCTGATCTGATCCATAACCATGATATGAAGATCAAGATCAGTGGTTGTATGAATTCATGCGGGCAACATGGATTGGCACAAATTGGTTTTCATGGCAGTTCGTTTAAAGTGGGAACAAATGTAGTACCTGCCTTACAGGTTTTATTAGGAGGGGGTACATTAGGAAATGGAGAAGGACGGATCTCTGAAAAAGTAATTAAGGTAGCCAGTAAGCGCGGCCCCGATGTATTAAGAACTTTATTCAAAGATCTGGAAACGAATGCAAGAGAGGGTGAATATTTTAATTCATACTACGATCGTCAGGGCAAAGATTATTTTTATCAGTTGCTAAAACCATTAGGGGATAACAGCACTCTAAATGATTCTGATTATACTGATTGGGGTTCTGATGAAAAATTTGCCACAGCCATTGGAGTAGGAGAGTGCGCCGGCGTTATTATTGATCTGGTATCTACTTTGTTTTTTGAGGCGGAGGAAAAACTGGCATGGAGCGCAGAGGCTTTTGATAACGCACAATTTGGAGATAGTATTTATTATACCTATGCATCTTTCATAAGTTCAGCCAAAGCCATTCTGCTGGATAAACAAATCCACGTCAATACGCATCATACGTTGATCACCGATTTTGATAAATACTTAATTGAAACAAAAGAGATTACGTTAGAAACAAGCTTTAAAGAATTGGTGTTACAGATCAATCAGCATGAGCCTACCAAAGAATTTGCAGAAGCCTATTTTTCGCAAGCGCAAACATTTTTGAACCAGGTTAAAAATTATAGAGAAGTACAAATCTTAGAATTAAAATAACATGAGCAAACAAAATCATATAACACCAAAAATCACCCTTGTAGGCGCAGGCCCCGGAGATATTGAGTTAATTACTTTAAAAGGAGTCAATGCTTTAAAAACCGCAGATGTTGTTTTGTTTGATGCATTGGTTAATAAGGAGTTATTGACTTATGCACCAAAAGGCGCTGTGAAAATTTATGTGGGCAAACGTGATCACCGGCACAGTTATTCTCAGGATCAAATTAATCTACTGCTTGTAGAAACGGCATTAAAGTATGGTCATGTAGTTAGATTAAAAGGAGGCGATTCTTTTGTGTTTGGTCGCGGACAGGAAGAATTAAATTATGCGCATGCTTTTAATATTGAAACATCGGTTGTTCCTGGTATTTCAAGTTCAATAGCAGTTCCAGCTTTGGCAGGTATTCCGGTAACGCACCGTGGTGTGAGCGAAAGTTTCTGGGTAATTACAGGAACCACTAAAGACAATCAATTATCTCAGGATATATCATTGGCAGCAAAAACAAATGCAACAATAATTATTTTAATGGGCCTAGGCAAATTAAAAGAGATCACAGAGATCTATAGCAATGAAGGAAAACAGGATACAGCCATCGCTTTAATTCAGGATGGTTCTTTATCAACACAAAAAATAGCGTTGGGTACTATTGACACTATTGTAGACATAGCGCAGAAAAATAATATTAAAGCGCCTGCAGTTATTGTGATCGGTAATGTGGTGCAACAACATGCGAATTTTGAATCTATTTTATCTAACTATCAGTTTTTATCTAATTAAATGACACTGAAACATAAAATATTTACCCTGGTTTATTTTGAACGATGTTGTAATTGTTAATGCCTTTGTTCGTCACCCTGTCCTGATAGCTATCACGATGATTCAGGGTCTCATGAGATGCTGAATCAAGTTCAGCATGACGGCTAATTTTTTATTTGTACAACTATTAAACAAAATATTTCAATACTATTTTATGAAAACAAAGTATCTCTATTTTTTATTACTAATTACATCATCTATTTGGGCACAAAATGATCCGATATCAAATGCGTCTCAACAAAAATTTACCGGAACTGTAAAAGATCAAAATGGTTTTCCAGTATTTGGTGCTTTGGTATATGTTAAAGGTTCCAACGTAAGTTCTATAACCGATTCGTTAGGATATTTTTATATTAGCATCAAACGGGAGCTCCCATTAAAATTACAGGTTACTTATCTTGGCTATAAGCAAATTGAAAAGGAAATTACCCTGCCATCTGAATTAGCAATTAATCTTACGTTAGAGCCTGATAATACATTAAATGAGGTGCAGGTTGTTACTTCTCGCAGGCGCGAAGAAACCGTTCAGCAGGTTCCAATACCAATTACAGTTATAAGTGGTGCTAAAGCTGAAGACGCGGGCGCATTTAATGTTAACCGCGTTAAAGAACTGGCGCCTTCTGTTCAGTTGTATTCATCAAATCCAAGAAATACAACGTTAAACATTCGTGGACTAGGCTCTACTTATGGACTAACCAACGATGGCATTGATCCGGGTGTAGGTTTTTATGTAGACGGTGTGTACTATGCCCGTCCTGCCGCAACTACTTTTGATTTTATAGATATAGAAAGAATAGAAGTTTTACGGGGTCCACAAGGTACTTTATTTGGAAAAAATACAACAGCCGGAGCATTTAATATTACCACTCGGTTGCCAACATTTGCTCCTGAAGGCAGCGCTGAAATAAGTTATGGTAATTTTCAGTACGTACAAGCGAAAGCAACGATGTCTAATGGTATTACCAAAAAAATTGCTGCCCGTATTTCTTTTTCAGGAACTCAAAGAGATGGTGTAATTCAAAACGTAAGAACTAATTCTTATACAAATACCTTAAACAATCAGGGAGTAAGAGGGCAGTTGTTATTTGTACCAATCGATAAATTAAATATTGTTCTTTCAGGTAATTATAATATACAACGACCAAACGGTTATGCCCAGGTTGTTGCAGGTATTGTTACAACCGAAAGAGCTGCTTACCGTCAGTTTGATGCTATTACTAAAGATCTGAATTATACGTTGCCAAGTTCAAATGCTTTTGATAGAAAAATTGATCACGATACACCATGGAAATCGTATCAGGAAATAGGTGGAGCATCACTTAATATTGATTATAAAATAGGTAAGGGAACTTTAACGTCTACAACAGCCTGGGCTTTTTGGAATTGGGACCCTTCCAATGATCGTGATTTCACTGGCTTAGAAGCATTACGTTTGTCTCAAAATCCTGCAAAGCATCAGCAGTGGAGTCAGGAGATCAGATATTCCGGACAACTTACTTCCAAATTAAGTACTGTTATTGGTGTATATGCCATTAACCAGGAAGTTAAAATATCCGGAACGGAAGAGTCGGGTAAAGATCAATGGCGTTTTTCACAAAGTTCAACCAGTGCACTTTGGAAAACTCCAGGTCTCTTTGAAGGCTATGGGATTAAAACAAAAGCAGGTATTAATTCATCCAGCGCAGCAGTTTTTGCACAAGCCGATTGGAATATTATTAAAGGCCTGCATATATTGCCAGGTATCCGATATAATTATGATGAAAAAAATGCAGATTATAACAGAACAACTTACGGAGGATTAGAAACAACCAACACGCAGTTATTGGCACTTAAGAAATCGGTATACAGTGATCAGGCTTATCAGAAAAGCGCCGGCAATACTAATTTATCAGGTAACTTAACACTTTCCTATAATTTTAATAATAGAGTTAATGTGTTTGCAACTTACTCTACAGGATATAAACCTATTGGTGTAAATGTTGCAGGATTACCAATTACAACATCGGGCGATGCAGACCTTGATCTTGCTATTATAAAACCGGAAGAAGTTTCCCATTATGAATTTGGAATAAAAACATCTCCCGTGAGGCGCTCAACGTTAAACGTTACGGTATATAATACGGATATTATAAATTTTCAAACAAATGTTCAGTCTCCTGAGTTAGGTATAAACCGTGGTTATCTGGCAAATGCCGAAAAAGTAAATGTTAGAGGAATTGAATTCGAAAGCATTATCGCCGTTAAAAATTTCTGGTCGTTATTTGCAAATGCATCTTATACAGAAGGTAAGTATGTAAAGTTTACGAATGCGCCATTGCCTTTAGAAGAAACCGGAAAAACAGTTGAAGGTAAACAAGTCGCTTTTAAAGATGTTTCAGGTGGCAGACTTCCCGGGATTTCTGATTGGGCCGGAGCGTTAGGAACTGAATTTTCTGTTGCAGCAAACTTCTTAAAGAACTCCGGTAGGTTTTATTTGGCTTCAGAACTTTCATATCGTTCTGATTTTTCTTCAAGTCCCACTCCATCACAGTATTTAAATATTGATGGTTATTCGGTCTTAAATGCACGTATTGGTTTCAGAACAACAAAAGGCATTTCTTTTATTGTTTGGAGTAGAAATTTATTTGATCAAAATTATTACGAGCAATTATTACCGGCAGGTGGAAATGCGGGACAGTATGCTGCTGTGTTGGGAGACCAAAGAACCTATGGTGTAACATTGAGGTACTCTTTTAAATAAAAATGATGGCTTTAGGTACTGAAACTCAAAATAAATTATTTCCTGTCTTTTTAAAGCTGGAGAACTTTCGTGTACTGATCGTAGGCGGTGGGAAGGTTGCTTTGGAAAAGGTAACCGCTATCTTAAACAATAGTCCGGCAACTAAGATTATACTGATAGCTACACATGTAAGTGACGAGATCAAAGCATACCAATCTCACTATCCTGATCTGGAAATTCATCAACGTTCTTTTAAGAATACAGACCTGAATGATATTGATTTGGTAATAGTAGCTATCAATAACAGGGAAACAAGTTTAGAAATAAAAACACTGGCGCAGCAAAAGGGTATTCTTTCCAATGTTGCAGATACGCCTGAGCAGTGTGATTTTTATCTGGGTTCTATAGTACAAAAAGGACATGTGAAAATTGCTGTGTCAACCAATGGCAAATCACCAACCCTCGCAAAGCGTATTCGTGAAACATTTGAAGAATCATTTCCAATTGAAATTAATGAGTCTTTGGATAACTTAACGAAAGTACGTGGTTACTTGGCAGGCGATTTTACGCAAAAGGTAAAGCAATTAAATGCTATTACTTCTGTTTTAGCCGCACATCCCGAAAAATTAAAAGAGACAAAGATCAGTAAGAAAAGGATCAGAGCTTATAGTTTATCTATTCCTTTATTGTTGATCCTTGGATATTTGCTAAGTCACTTTTTACCGCCCGATATTTTAGGAGGTTATGCCTATCAGTTTACCCAAAGTATCGACTCTTCTATTTTTCTTTACATTTTGGCAGGCTTCACAGCACAAATGATCGACGGAGCTTTGGGAATGGCTTATGGTGTAACTGCTACTACATTCTTATTATCTTTTGGCATTACACCGGCCGCATCGAGTGCCAGTGTGCATGCATCAGAAGTGTTTACAAGCGGTGTGTCGGGATTAATGCATTTGAAATTCGGTAATGTGAATAATAAGCTATTCAAAAGTTTATTAATTCCTGGTGTGATCGGTGCTATTCTGGGAGCCTATATTCTGTCGTCTTTTGAACAGTATAATTACGTGATCAAACCTTTGGTATCCATTTATACATTGGTACTGGGAACGATCATTTTGTTCAAAGCTTTGCAACAGGATAAGATCAGGCAACGCATCAAACGAATTTTTCCTTTGGCAATGGTAGGTGGCTTTCTGGATTCCATTGGTGGCGGTGGTTGGGGACCAATTGTATCAAGTACATTAATAGCACGGGGAAGAAATCCACGATATACGATCGGTTCTGTGAACTTAGCAGAATTTTTTATCGCACTCTCCAGTTCTTTAACCTTTGTAACAATTATTGGTTTAACGCACTGGACGATAATTGCCGGTTTAATAATAGGAGGGGTTATTGCGGCACCAATTGCGGCATACATTGCCAATAAAATTCCAACTAAAACCATAATGATATTGGTTGGTATTGTCGTGATCATATTAAGTTTAAAACGATTATTTTTTTAAGGGCTTAACCGCAAAGAGGCAAAGTAGACGCAAAGAAAAAGAGAAGAATAGAAATTATAAAAACATAAATGTCCTCAGCGCCCTTTGCTCAAACTCAACGGTCTCTGCGGTTAAAAACAATAAATAAAATGATAACAACAGACATCGCCATTATAGGCGCAGGCCCCGTAGCCTTATTTGCCATTTTTGAAGCAGGACTTTTAAAAATGAGATGCCATTTAATTGATTACTTACCACAAGTGGGAGGACAACTATCGGAGATTTATCCTAAGAAACCTATTTATGATATTCCCGGATTTCCTTCCGTACTAGCACAGGAATTAGTGGATAATTTGGTGAAGCAGGCAGAGCCATTTAATCCAACTTATACCTTAGGAGAACGCATCGAATCTTTGGAAAAAATAGGTGAGCGTGATTTTATTTTGACCACCAACATGGGAACCAAAATAAATGCTGCCGTGGTGGTTATTGCCGGTGGACTAGGCTGTTTTGAACCCCGTAAACCTGATGTGGAGAATTTAGTGCAATTCGAAAATGGTAAAGGTGTCAGTTACATGGTGCTCGATCCGGAAACATATCGTGATAAAAGTATTGTGATCGCAGGTGGTGGCGACAGTGCTTTGGATTGGACCATCTTTTTAGCAAATGTAGCAAAGAGGGTGACTTTGGTTCACCGTAGTGAGTCTTTCAGAGGTGCACCGGATAGTGTGAATAAAGTAATGAATTTAGCTGCCGAAGGAAAGATCAGTTTATTATTGAATACCAATTTAACCAAAGTAAATGGCGATTCGGTATTACAAAATGTAACAGTGATCGATTCAAAAACCAAAGATGAGCAGATCATCGAAGCCGATAATTTAATTCCTTTATTTGGATTGAGTCCGAAACTTGGCCCTATTGAAAACTGGGGATTGAACATTGATAGAAATGCCATTGAAGTAAATGCGGACGATTATTCTACAAATATTGAAGGAGTATATGCTATTGGAGATATCAATACTTATAAGAACAAATTAAAGTTGATCCTTTGTGGATTTCATGAGGCGGCTTTAATGAGTCATAGTGCTTATAAATACATCAATCCCGGGGTTAAATACACAATGAAATATACTACCGTAAATGGTGTGAATGAGTTTTAAAATTGATTATCTTTACCTGTAAACAGTACTTTTTTATGAAAATAAATCTAAAACGGATTGACACCGATTTTAACATCGAAGCGAGCAACAGCGAAGGAAATACTTTGCTGATGGATGGTTCCAAAGAAATTGGAGGCAATGGAAAAGGCATGCGCCCCATGCAATTATTATTGGCCGCTTTAGGTGGCTGCAGTTCAGTAGATATTATCTCTATTTTGAGAAAACAAAAACAGGAATTACAATCTGTTGAGATAGAAGTGAACGGACATAGAGACCCTGTAGGGGTCGAGGGTTATTCTTTATTCAAGAACATTGAAGTACATTTTATATTGAAAGGCAACGTGGATAAAGATAAAGTAGATCGCGCCGTACAATTGTCTATGGAGAAATACTGCTCCGTAACCAAAACATTAGAGCCAACAGCTAAGATCAGTTATAAGGTAACGTTGAATTAAGGATAATAAAAGAGTGCCGTCACCCTGAACTTGTTTCAGGGTCTCACAAGGAGATGCTGAAACAAGTTCAGCATGACAAAGCAAAAATAAACATATATGGAAAACAAACATTTTGAAACACAAGCCATCCGTGGACAACTGGAACGTACCGAGTACAATGAACACTCCGTACCTTTATTTTTAACTTCCAGTTTTGTATTTGATGCAGCTGAAGATATGCGTGCGGCCTTTAACGATGAGTCGGATGATTTTATTTACTCACGTTATGTGAACCCAAATACCAGCGAGTTCATTAATAAAGTTTGTTTGCTGGAAGGTGCTGAAGCGGGCTTTGCAACAGCAACCGGAATGGCAGCTATCTTTACAACGTTCATGTCGATCCTGAAATCAGGAGATCATGTGGTATCCTGTTCATCTGTATTTGGGGCAACACATGCCGTATTCACCAAATATTTTCCGAAGTGGAATATCTCTTATTCTTATTTCGATACGAATTCTGTTTCTGAAATTGAGAAATTAATTAAGCCCGAAACAAAATTCATTTACCTGGAAACACCTACCAATCCTGCTATCGAGTTAATTGATCTGGAATTAGTAGCAGCTGTAGCTAAAAAACATAAGATCTTATTGATCGTTGATAATTGTTTTGCGACGCCTTATTTACAACAGCCAATTAAGTATGGCGCCGATCTGGTGATTCATTCGGCTACCAAGTACATGGACGGGCAAGGACGTGTACTAGGTGGAGTAGTGGTAGGTAAAAAGGAATTAGTAAATGATATTTATTTATTCGGAAGATTAACAGGGCCATCGATGAGTCCATTTAATGCATGGGTACTAAGTAAAAGTTTAGAGACTTTAGCGTTGCGTATGGACAGACATTGCGATAATGCTTTATACATTGCTCAAAAACTGGAAGGACATGCACAATTAGAAAATGTATCTTACCCGTTCTTAGCTTCACATCCCCATCATACTATTGCTAAAAAACAAATGAGAGCAGGCGGAGGTATTTTAACTGTAACAGTTAAAGGTGGCTATGAAGCAGCGAAGCAATTTTTGGATAAATTACAGATGATCAAAATTTCTCCGAATTTAGGCGATGCGCGAAGTATTGTAACTCATCCTGCTTCCAGTACACATTGTAAATTAAGCGAAGACGAACGATTAAAAGTTGGTATCACACCGGGATTGATCCGTGTGTCGATTGGGTTAGAAAACAAAGAAGATATATTAAATGATTTACTACAGGCTTTAAAATAATACGCGTTAGGGATGCAGGCGAACACTTCGAGAGCCTCAGTGTCCGGATCGATGGCTGAGGCTCTCGAAGCCATCGGTGCTTTCTATGAAATAAAAATGAAAAAGATAACAGAAATAGTAAATAACAAATCACCCGAGGAAGCTCTGGCTCTATTAGCTAAAGAATTTCCCGGCAAGGTGGTGTTCTCAACCAGTTTGGGTTATGAGGATCAGGTGATGTCGCATTTTATTTTTTCGCAACAACTACCTATTGAAGTTTTTACATTAGATACAGGCCGTTTATTCAATGAAACCTATTCGGTATTGAACAGCACATTGGAACGTTACAAAACACCCATTAAAGTTCTATACCCTCAAACAGATGCTATTGAAAAATTAGTCAGTACTAAAGGCCCGATCAGTTTTTACGAAAGCATGGAGAACCGAAAGGAATGTTGTTACATTAGAAAGGTGGAGCCATTGAAACGTGCCCTGAAAGGAAAAGAGATCTGGATCACGGGGATCAGAGCCGATCAGTCAGGAAACAGAAATGATATGCCGTTGGTAGAGTGGGACGAAGCCAATCAGATCGTAAAGTTTCATCCTATTTTAAATTGGACATTAGAAGAAGTAAAAGCATATATCAGCAAACATAACATTCCTTATAATAGTTTGCATGATAAAGGCTTTGTAAGTATTGGTTGTGCGCCTTGCACCAGAGCGATCAAAGAAGGAGAAGATTTTAGGGCAGGCCGTTGGTGGTGGGAACAAAACGATAAAAAAGAATGTGGATTGCATTCAAAGTAAATTCAATTAGTATGTTACTTCGAGCGAAGTCGAGAAGCAAAAAATATAATTATGAGCAACAAAGATTATTTAGATGAATTAGAAGCAGAAGCCATTTACATTCTGCGTGAAGTAGCAGGACAATTCGACCGACCTGCTTTATTATTCAGTGGTGGTAAGGATAGTATTTGCTTAGTGCATTTGGCATTGAAAGCATTTCGTCCGGGTAAATTTCCTTTTCCTTTAGTGCATGTAGATACAGGGCATAATTTTGAAGAAGCTATTACGTATCGTGATGAGCTGGCTAAGAAGCTGGATGAAAAATTAATTGTGCGTTATGTGGCAGATACCATCAAAGCAAAAAAATTGCAGGATGGTAAGGGAAAATTCCCAAGTCGTAATGGATTACAAACTTATACATTGTTGGATGTGATCGAAGAGTTTGAGTTTGATGCCTGTATTGGCGGTGCACGTCGTGATGAAGAAAAAGCAAGAGCAAAGGAACGGATTTTTTCGGTGCGTGATGAATTCGGTCAGTGGGATCCGAAAATGCAGCGCCCTGAGTTATGGAATATTTACAACGGCAAAATAAATAAAGGGGAGAATGTACGTGTATTCCCAATCTCTAACTGGACAGAGCTGGACGTGTGGAATTATATCAAACGCGAGAATATTGAACTCCCTTCTATTTATTTTACACACGAGCGTGAATGTATCTTAACTGAGAACGGACAGTTAATGAATACTAACGAATTTGTGACCATCGAAGAAAAAGATGTGGTTGTTAAAAAGAAAGTGCGCTACCGTACTGTGGGCGACATGACTTGTACAGCTGCTGTTGAAAGCGAAGCCTATACCGTTGATGATATTATTAAGGAATTAAAAGAAGCAAAGATCAGTGAACGTGGCGCAACCCGTATGGACGATAGAGTGAGCGAAGCAGCGATGGAAGATCGGAAAAAAGGAGGATACTTCTAGTTATGAATTAGGAGTGATGAATTATGAATGTAAAAGGTTCTGTCAGTTCGAACGAAGTCGAGAACAGAAGAACCGGAATAATTAAATTTTAAAAACATTATGGAACAAATACAGCTTTTACGTTTTTTCACAGCAGGCAACGTCGATGATGGCAAGAGTACACTCATCGGGCGTTTATTATACGACAGCAATTCTATCTCAACCGATATTATTGAAACACTTACTCGTCAGAGTAAAACAACGGGAACTAATACCGAGATTGATCTGGCTTTACTGACTGATGGTTTACGGGCAGAGCGGGAGCAAGGCATTACGATCGATGTGGCGTATAAATATTTCAGTACTGATAAACGTAAATTCATCATTGCTGATACCCCGGGCCATATTCAGTATACGCGTAATATGTTCACGGGAGCTTCCAATGCAAACCTGGCAATTATATTAGTAGATGCCCGAAATGGTATTACCGATCAAACCAAGCGCCATAGCATCATCTCAACTATATTGGGAATGCCAAAGGTGTTGGTATGTATCAATAAAATGGACCTGGTAGATTACTCGGAAGTAAAATACAAGCAAATAGAAGCAGACTATTTAACCTTTGCTAAACAGGTGGGTTTAAAAGATGTGGCATTTATTCCGGCAAGTGCTTTGGCTGGAGATAATGTAGTAACCAAGTCAGATAAAATGAAATGGTACACCGGTAAATCGTTATTGGAGTTTATAGAGACCGTTGAGATTACAGAAGCCAAACAAACCGATGTGTCGCGTTTTCAGGTTCAGTACGTTATTCGTCCGCAAACCGATGAATTACATGATTACCGTGGTTTTGCCGGCAGGGTAGTGAGCGGTTCCTATAAAAAAGGACAACGTGTTACTGTATTACCATCAGGAATTGAAACAACGATCGATAAAATAGAAGTGAATCAGAACGAAGTAGAAGTAGCGGAAACCAATACGCCTGTGGTGTTGCATTTAAAAGATGACGTGGATATCAGTCGTGGGAACTCAATTGTACCTATTGAACACTTACCTAAGACGGAAAAAGAAATAACCGCCACCATTTGCTGGATGGATAATGCCGCTTACATTCCTGGACAAAAGATATTGTTGCAACAAAACTCTTTCCGCACCAAGGCGGTGGTAAAAGAGGTTATCAGTAAAATTGATATTCATTCGTTCACGCCTTTAGAAAGTGATGGCGCAATGAAATTGAATGATATCTGTAAAGTTTTGATCAAAACGGCAGAGCCGGTAAGTTTTGATAGTTATACAGATAATCGCAGCAGCGGCTCATTTATTTTAATTAACGAAAATACAAATAACACGATAGCAGCTGGAACGATTGATTAATAGTGTCCCGCAGATCATACTAATATTCGCCAATTTTTATTTGCGACATCTGCGAGATTAGCGGGAAAATATTTAATATTGCAACTCATAACTCATCATTCATAACTTATAATTATATACATGGAATTAATAACAACCTACATTTGTAAAGAATTTGATCTTGGGATCCACAACAACATGTTTGGCGGACGTATCATGTCTTTATTAGACGATGCAGCCGGTTCTTTTGCATCGCAATTATGTGATACACCGCGTATGGTAACCATAAAGGTGGATGAGTTAATGTTCAAGAAAGCCGTAAAGGTTGGGAGCATCCTTAAGATCTATGCCAGAGTTGTAAAGTTTGGAAATACCTCTCTGCAGTTATACATGGAAATGCGTAAGCATAATGTATATACAGGCGAACAGGAAATTGTAACCAGTACCAACATGACCTTCGTGCGCATTGATGAAGAAGGTAATGCTATTCCTATTTCTGAGCGTGTGAAATTGCGTTATGCCGATAGAATTCAAAACTTTGGGAAAGGCTTACTCACTTCCGAAGAAACTTCCAAAGAAAAAGAAAGACACAATTTGAATTAATTTTTTGAATGGTTTTTTGGGCGTGCCCCGATAGCTATCGGGGCTTTTATTCACTACGTTCATAAAAGGATTTCCGTTTGCATCCCTCACGCGGGCTTGCGGTAAATCGAAATGTATTTAAACTAATTACTCTTCACAACCAAAGAATCATAAGTAACAAACCCACTATGAGGCCCTGTTTTTAGAGCACGGATCATCTCACCGGAGGTCATAGGTACTGTAACCGAGTAGGCAGTATCATTCCGGTAAACTACAGTGTCTTTACTAATGGGCATTAACCAAAGCCCTTGTTTCTTTCCATCAATTATTCTATTAAAGGTGTCCCTCGTCGTTGCAGATAATTCAAACGAATTAACTGTATGTTCTGTTTCCTTTTGATCTTCCAAATTACAAGCAGTAACAATTAATAAGGCTGCAAGGATGATGGGGATAACTATTCTTCTCATGAGATATTAGGTATAAAAATTAATGACTATTAAGAACAAGCGAATCAAAATCTACCACCGGACCACGCATGCCGGTTTTTAATTCACGCAACAACTCGCCCGATGTCATAGGTGCAGTAACTGCATAAGCCGTATCATTTAAATACACGGTTGTATCGCTGCTGCTTTGTGTAACCCACACGCCCTGTTTTAACCCATCAACGGTTTGATTAATGGTGTCGCCACAGGTTGTGGTATGAGTAAGGTCATTTGAATGAGCTATTTGATCAGCTGATTTGTTTGAAGTTTCTGTTCCGCAGGCTACCATGAGAAATGATAGAGTGATGATAAGGATAGATGTTCTCATTGATATTATTGTTTGATTATTTTTTGAGTGATAACTTGTTCGTTCGTGTAAATTTTTAAAAAATAAATGCCGGCTGAAAGCCCGCTTATGTCAAAGGAGCTAAGTAACTCATTGGTTATTTTTGAATCGATCACTTTTCCTTGTTGATCAAACAATTGTATATGCAGATCCTGATGTTTGCTGTTATTAAAATAAAGCACATCATTTGCAGGATTTGGGTAAACCGATATTTCCCGTTCTTGTTGCGTTTGCAAACCAACCGTTGTCATTTCATAACATGAGGTAGTTAACGAACAACTGCTGTTACTGATGATAACCGCATAACTACCATTGGCTGTAGGTGTATACGTTTGAGTGGTTGCACCGGCTATAGGAACACCCGTTGAACAATTGATCCATTGGTAAGAATTAAATGTACCATCGGTGGTTAAAGCGATGCCCGATTGTAAAATTAAATTGTTTGGCTGTATTGTCCGGGGACTGCCCGAAGGTGTTAAGTTAAAACCATTACCCGAATGATCAGTCACAGATGTAACCGGGTTTGCTTCGTCGAAGTGCCATAACCTCACTGTATTGGCATCCGTTGTAAAGGCGGCGGTAGGTGGCGTGAAGGTTGTTGGATAACGAACCGTATTACTGATACGCATTTCATCCATATAACCTTTATAATGTGCTTTAAAAGACGGTTGGTAGGTGGCTACACCCAAAGTAATACTTGGAAAAGGAGAGAAACTATAGTTAATTGAATTTGCGATCGTACCATCAATACCATCATAAAAAATATTGAACCGGTCTAATGCCTTAACATAGGTGACGGCGATGTGATGCCATTGTGCATCAAAATAAAATTGCTGATCCTGGTGGCATACATGATTATTTGGAACATATTTTACACAGAGTTGGTAAGTGTTTGGACCGTTAAAGACCGTATTGGTAAATGCATCTATTTCCAGGTTATCAGAATTTCCAAGAAACACCTGGGGATAATAGATGGTATCCTCACAGACCTTAAACCAAAACTCAATGGTGAAATCGCTGTTGGATGGAATAGGATAGCCCGTTCCTAAGAACTCATCATCAATGCCATCAAAGTTCATAAAGCCATTAAAGGGCTGAGCTTTTATGTTTGTAACGCCAAGGTTTAAAATAAACAACAGTAAGGCACAACGGTATAGGCTATAAAATTGTTTCATGTTCATCAAATATAGGGAATTTAAATTATTTTTCATTACTGGCATTTGGTTTGAAAATACCTACCCTAAACACGCAGCTTATGAAAGTCATTCATAAAAACTATACGATAGAAAAATACCATTTGAGCGAGAACGGGCATATTCCCAATAGCCCTTTACCCGTTATCATCTATAAAGGAGTACTCACACTTCCCTTTTTGTTTCCTGCTGCATTCATCAAAACGGTGTTCCGTCAATACAACTGGAGCAATGCCTGGACAAATGGGATCTATGGTTTTAACCATTACCACAGTACCACGCACGAA
This sequence comes from Bacteroidota bacterium, assembly GCA_040386075.1. Classification (GTDB taxonomy): domain Bacteria; phylum Bacteroidota; class Bacteroidia; order B-17B0; family Aurantibacillaceae; genus UBA4416. The sequence goes on along the minus strand of JAZKGE010000007.1, from coordinate 2,435 downwards.
GTGCTGGGCATTTACAAAGGCTCGGGCACTCTGCAATTTGGCGGAGAGTTTGGCGAGCGGGTGATGGTAAAAAAAGGTGATGTGATCATCATCCCTGCAGGTGTGGCGCATAAGAACCTTACACCGCAAATAGAATTAAAATGTGTGGGCGCATATCCAGACGGAAAGAATTTTGACATGAACTACGGTAAACCCGAAGAACGCACCAGGGCCGATGCCAATATTCGCTCCCTGCCTATACCGGCAATGGATCCTGTTTTTGGTAAGGATGGTAAACTGGTTAATTACTGGAAAAGATAATTCAACAGGTTGGGGAAAATTTTGGGCAGGGAATTTTCAAATGCTTTGTTATCCGCCGGTATTAGGCAAAGATGCTGTTATGCCCGGTGCTTTTTTTACGGATTATTGTTCTTTAAAGTATGTTTCATATTTATCAAGCATTTCGCCATCTGTAGCAACTTTTAAAGCAAGTTTTTTGTAGTAGTCTGCTTTTGCAGTATTTCCTATCCGATAATTGTATTGGCTAAGTGTCGCAAATGGAAACAAATAATTTCCGTTCATAGAGTTGACGTTTCCTACTGAAATGTCGTTAATAGAAAAATACTCTTTCAAATAATCCAACAAAAATAATTGTTCAATATTCTTTAATAGCAATGGGAGGTTGTCAATCTCTTTCTCGCTGTATAAAAAAGCCAATCCTGTTAAAAAGAGGTTTTTGGTAATTGTATTTGTATAAGAATTGGAAACCGTAACAGCAGCATACACAGGTCTTGCTTTTTTGTTTTCCGTTACTCGCTTTATAATAAGCTGTTGAAATTTCTCGTAATTTGCTTCGTTTGCAATCGGCTCAAAATCTAATTGCGGAATTTCAAGGTCGTTGAAAACCTTTTCTCGATATTCTTTTATGAGCAATAAGTTCATGTTAAGCATTTGCACATCGGATCTGTATTTTTTGCCTTGAGTCAATAATAGAATTGCTTCTGTGTCTTTATCTCCTTCGGTAAAAACAATTGCATTTTTGTCAAGTGCCGAAAGCAAATTGAAGCTGTAATTTAACAACCCGGGCGAATAGTCTCCTAATTTATAATATGCTTCAATATTTTCATTTCTTTTAATATAATCGCCTTTTATTTCATAATAGAAAATAAGACTCATTATTGGTTCTGAGTTTTGTGGCGAAAGTATGTGTGCCTTTTCAAGATAAGGAAATAACGACAAATCATTATTTCCGTTGAGCCATTTTACATAATTGTATTGGTATGAATTTGGAACTTGTCTTTCCATTTCATCAACAATATTTTTCAAGCGGTCAAAGCGTGAAACCCCTTTTGACTTTTGAGAATTGTCTTCTTCTCCTTTTATATATGCGTTTCTATTTGAGCGATAATAATTCAACCAAGCATCTGCATTTTTAGGGTTCTTGTCAACTTGTTTTTTCCATAATGGAATTTGTTGCAAATAATACTCGTTAGGTTTCAGCAGTTTGTTTTTCCCATATATTTTTTCAGGAGTTTGACCCAAGGAGTTGGTGGTCATAACAACGAATAATACACTTGTCAGAAAGAATAAAATATTTTTCATTTTTCGTTCGTCAGTTTGTTGTTAGTGATTTCATAGCATTGGGCATAACGTTTCGCGCATTTGAGAAGTTGCAAAAAAATGAGCAAAGTTTTCTCTGCTAAGATACAATTTTCTTAGTTTGATAAATCGTTCAACAACCAAAAAATCAACAATTTCTTAAATACGCTGTTAGCGGTTCGTTGCATACTATGGTTTTTCCCGTCCTGCAAATTTTCCTTTACCAAGTAAAAAAATTATAGCCTTAGAAACATTTGCAATAATTTTTTCTTCTTTTTTTAAATGAGAAATGTATCTGATAATTTCTTTCTTCCTTGACGGAGTTAATTTTTCGAAAACCGATTTTGCAGCTTTATTATTGTCGATTGCTTCTTTTAATAAAGGATGCATTTCTATTATTCGTTCGTTTGGATCAAATGAAATTGTAACAGCTATTTCCTCACTAATTCTTTTGGGAGATTTTTCAAGCATCATCGTATTTATGTAAAGCCTCCATTCGCCAGCATACTTCACTAACGTTTGTAAATAAGGTTTACCGTTTATGGTACCTTTGATTTGAATGGGTCCCTTATCTTTTTTTGCCTCAATAAATATTGACTTCAATATGGTTTCTGGTAATGACACGTATGGATTTATTCCAATAATTTTAATCTTAGTCGAAAATTTATATTTTTTTGTCTTCATTCTGATTTCTCGTCTTGTGAGCGATGACTGCTAAAGTTTTCGCGCTAAGCAACGGTTCATCCCGATAGCTATCGGGATGAAACTGTGTCTTGCCGTAAGGGTATTAACAAAGATAATTGCTTATTTGACTGTTGCAAAGCGAAAATAATTGTCTTTCGCGAAGCGACCGCTTT
>JAZKGE010000006.1:33868-57998 GCA_040386075.1 Bacteroidota bacterium | reverse complement strand
AGATAACGCGAATCCTAAAAACCGACAGAAGCGAGAAAAAAACGAGTTAATATATTAAATCAAAATAGGCGGTAAAAATTAAATAAGATTTTAACCTTTAAAAAATAAAAAAATGAAATCAATTATTAAAAAATCAATGGCCCTGTTAGCTGTAGGTATTTTATTCAGTTTCAACACATCTGCTAAAGAAAATGGTACTCCAAAAACAGTAGTAATTGAAGATGCTAACAAAACTATCAAGGAACATATTAAATTCCCTGATCTTTTGACTTTTACAAAAGAAGAAAAGGTAAAGGTAGTGTTTACAGTAAACGAAACCGGTAATGTGAATCTGATTGTGGTTAACACATTTAACGAAAACCTTAAAAGATCAATTGAGTCGCAGTTCAGCAAACTAAAACTTAACAGCTTAAAAGCTAATAATGCTTACAGTGTAGTATTTAATTTTAAAACAATATAATTATGGTAAATTCAGAGAACACAAAAGCCCAAATGCGCAAAGGTGTTCTGGAACTCTGCATACTTTCTATACTTTCTCAGGGTGATGCCTATCCAACGGAGATCATCGAGAAATTAAAGGAAACAAAGTTAGTAGTAGTCGAAGGAACACTTTATCCGCTTTTAACCAGGTTAAAAAATACAGGATTGCTTACTTACCGCTGGGAAGAAAGCACCTCAGGACCTCCCCGCAAGTATTACATGTTAACCGAAATTGGAACAACGTACTTAAAAGAATTACATCTATCGTGGTATGAACTCGTGGATGCCGTAAACAAAACTATTAATAAACAAGACTAATAAAGAAATTATGAATAAAACAGTAACCATAAATATAAGCGGCATTATCTTCCATATCGAAGAAGACGCTTTTGATAAGTTGAGCAAGTACTTATCTACCATTAAAGGCTATTTTAGTAAAGCCGACGGTGGTAATGAAATTATGAGTGATATTGAAGCACGTATTGCCGAAATGTTGCAAAGTAAAACCAGTGCTATTAAACAAGTGGTGTTGATGAGCGATGTTGATTTTGTAATGGATAGTATGGGAAAACCTGAAGAATTTGCAGGAGACGCGTCAGATAACGGTAATTCATCAGATGCTGATAATTCTGAGACCTCAAGTTCTTATAATGACGGCGAACCTGTAAAAAAACGTTTATACCGCGATGGAGACAGTAAAGTGTTAGGCGGTGTTTGTTCAGGAATTGGTCACTATTTTGGTATCGATCCGGTATGGTTAAGAATTGCGTTATTGTTAATGTTCTTTTTTGCAGGTACAGGATTCTTATTATATATCATTTTATGGATAGCAATTCCTGAAGCAAAAACAACAACCGAACGTTTGGCGATGAAAGGCGAGAAAGCCGATATCAATAATATTTCCAAAGCAGTAAAAGAAGAGGCAGAACAATTAAAAAAACGAATGGAAAAATACGGTTCGGAATTTAAAGATATGGCTTCAAGAAATGCCCCAAGAAATGCCGTGGAAAAAACCGTTGATTTTATCGGTGACGTTTTAATTAATATAGGAAAAGTATTTCTTAAAATAATCGGCGTTTTTTTAGTGGTATTCGGAGGATTACTTTTCTTTGGATTGTTTACCGGCGTTTTCGGAGTATCATTTCTCAATAATCTGGAAATGCAGGAATGGATTGATATGTTTTTTATGAATGATACTGACTTTTATCTGGGGCTGTTTAGCATCATATTCTTTTTAGGAATTCCTTTGGTGATGGTTATTTCCTTTGGATTAAGATTATTATTTAAGATAAAATATTTTAACCGTTGGGTGAATCTAGGCATGGGAATTATGTGGGTAATAAGTTTTTTTATGTTATTGACGGTTGGTGTTAAAACTGGTAGCGACTTTAATAAAACAGCTAAAGTAAGAGAGAATTTTAATGTTGTTGCTAACGATACGTTAATCTTAAGCATGCACGAAACACCTTATAATCCTGACGAGTTAAATGAAAGCGATGGCGTAAAAGAAGGAGAAAAAGATTTTAGAATAAATAGAAGAGACAATAGTTACGTAATGGGCACGAACAAAGGAATTAAGTATTTACTCGGACATGCTCAACTCAATATAATCAAGTCACAAAGCAATCGTGTTGAAATTGTAATTGTAAAAGAAGCAAGAGGTGGCGATAAACGTAAAGCGAGTGAAAGAGCAAAAAATATTTCCTATATTATTTCACAAACAGATAGCCTAATTCAATTTGATAACCTGTTTAAAGTAAATGACGCTGATAAATTCAGATTTCAAGACCTGACTGTAATCGTGAAAATGCCGGTGGGACAGGTAATTTATCTGGATAAATCAATGGAAAATTTAATGTATGATGTTGAAAATGTAACCAATACTTATGATGGAGACATGATCAATCGCAGATGGATGATGACAGAAAATGGCTTGAAATGTATTGATTGCGATGGACTGATCTCTGTGGAAGAACATTATGGAGATCATGATGAGGAATATTACAGAGAACAACATGAAGGATCAAACGGAGATGTAAAGATCAACGTGAATGGAGTGGATATCAGTTCTAAAGATGCCCAGATAAAAATTGACAGCAATGGAACCAATATTAATACTAAAAAAACAAAAGTAGTAATTGATAAAAATGGTGTTAAAAAAACAAGCCGTCATAAAGCACCTGCAGAACCTGAGAGTCCGCCAGCACCACCTGAAGCTAAATAGGATCTAACCACAAAGGATCACATAAGTAAAATTAATTACTACTATCCAATATAAACAACCATGCTTCAAATAAAAAGCATGGTTGTTTAAACCAAAAAAATCAAATGAAATAGTATTCAGCGCACTGCTGATCAATGGAACGCTACAGCCTAAATCATCCCAACACAAGAATAGTTTTTACTGCTGAGTATCTTCACCGTCAAAAAAGGGTGAAGACTCAACCAGATTTGAAGACAGCGAAGATTAGATTATATAATGACTTTGAATTAAAAGTTTCAACCAAAAATGAGATCCATTAGATCCTTCATATTATTTTGCTCGGGAGCGGCACCACAACTTTTAAGACGCTGCCCGTCCGAGATCAGTAAATATAGCGGTATTGGCGCCTCAATTCTTTTCACTGCTATATTTGCAGCAGCAGCAGCGGGATACGCATTGTCATTCATTTTTAACAACATTTGGATTGCTGTGTGGTTCGCCCTATTATGGGGAGGAATGATCTTTAACCTGGACCGTTTTATTGTATCGGGTATGCGTAAAAACGGTTTGCTTAGAAATGACCTTATGGCGGCAGTACCACGCCTTGTAATGGCCATTGTGATCGCTATGGTAGTATCAAAGCCTCTCGAATTAAAGATGTTTGAGAAGGAGATTAATCGCAAACTCGATGAAAAAAGAACCAAAGAAGCTCTTCTTGCAAAAACATTTATAGCTTCAAGCTTCCCGGAGATAAGAGAATTGGATGGGAAAATTCTTGTATTTAAAAATGAGGTAAAAGACAAAGAAACTTTCCGGGATCAATTACAAAGGGAGTATGATGAAGAACGTTTTGGCAAAAAGACAAGCAAGACAACAGGTATTGCCGGTATGGGAACAAATGCAAAGAAAAAGGAAATTCAGTTAGACGAGGCACAGAAAGAACTTATTAAAACAGCAGAATACAATCGTATTAAAATTAACGAACTAGAAAAACAACTTAGCATTCTTTCAACTCAAAAAGCAAATGAATTTCTTAAACAAAAACCGGGAATTGACAACTATGATGGCTTAGCTGCAAGAATAGACGCACTTTCCATTTTAACGAAAGAAAGCAGTGCTATGGACCTAGTAAATACATTTATTGTGTTTCTGTTTATTGTTATCGAAACTATGCCTATACTGGTTAAACTGATGGCGCAGCGGGGGCCTTATGACGAGCTTCTCGAGGTTCATGAACATGCATACAAAAATCATCGCCGCGAACTCATAGCGAAGTCAGATTACAGAACATCAAAAAGACTACGTGAGTTCGCTATTGAATAATTTATTTTAATAACAACTACTAATCAATTAATCATAATTATGAAAAAAACAGTTTTACTTTTATGCTTCGTCACACTGGTATTAATGGTGACGGGGCAAACAGACCAACAACGGGCCCAAAAGATAGACTCGATCTTTGAAGTATTTGCTAAAAAGAATATGTTCTGCGGGTCGGTCTCAATTTCCAAAAAAGGAACAAGCTTATTAAGCAAAGGCTACGGCATGGCAAATTACAGTTATGACATTCCTAATACCGCACAAACTAAATTTAAATTAGCTTCGGTATCAAAGCAATTTACTGCCATGGCAGTAATGATATTGCAGGAACAAGGCAAGTTAAGCACGGATGATAAATTGGCTAAATACATTGCTGATTATCCAAACGGGGATAAAATAACGATCCATCATTTGTTAACGCACACGTCGGGTATCTATAATTTTACGGATATGGAGCGTTATGATTCCATTATGACATTGCCTCACACTTTAGATAAACTGATTTCCTATTTCAAAAACACGAAACTTGATTTTGAGCCGGGAGAAAAGTTCAATTACAGCAATTCAGGCTACGTTTTATTATCATACATTATTGAAAAGGCGTCAGGAAAAAAGTACCATGAGTTTATTTCCACGCAAATATTTGAACCATTGGGCATGAAGAACTCAGGAGTGTTTGATGGCAACCAATTGATCAAAAATCTGGCAGCAGGTTATTCGGCAGGAGAAGCCGGAATTGAGAATGTATCTTATATTGATATGAGTATTCCGGCCGGAGCAGGTGCATTATATTCAACCGTAGAAGACCTGCAAATATGGGATAGAGCATTTTATACTGAAAAATTAATAAAGAAAGCCACGCTTGATAAAATAGTGACTCCGTTTAAAGACGGCTATGCTTACGGTTGGAAAGTAGATGAATATGCAACTCATCCCATGATAACCCATTCGGGTGGTATACAAGGGTTTGCTACAATTATTTATCGTTTTCCAAAGGAAGAATTATGCATTGTAATTTTAAAGAACATTGATAATCAACAGGCATTTCAGGCAAACAGAGTCTGTAGGGCTATCATGTTTGACGAAAAATATGAACTGCCGGTTGATAGAATAGTTGCAAAGATCGATAGATCAATAGCGCAAAAATTATGTGGTGATTATGAATTGGAGCCGGGCTTTGTAATGGCGGTTTCTTTGGAAGGAGAAAGGATGTTCGTTCAGGCAACTAATCAACCAAAGTTGGAAGTATTCTCAGAAAGTAGTTACTATTATTTTTGTAAAGCGGTTAATGCCCAATTCGAATTTGCAAAAGATAAAAAGGGCAACATCACCACTTTAACGCTTTGTCAGGGTGGAAGGAAAATGCCCGCTAAAAAAGTAAAATAGTACCCTATTTAAAAACAGGTTTTAATTAAACAATATTTAAGATCAAATTTTTATCACCCTAAACTGCAATGGTTTAGGGTGATTTTTATTTGTTAAAACTAATAGTTATTAAGATTATTTCTGTTAAATAAAAAACTGTTAAATTTAATTGAAAGTGTATTTTATTTGTACTTTTGAGCTACTAAACAGTAATATCTTTTGTTTCAATAATTGAAACCGATGGTAAACAATTAAACTTATCTCTATGAAAAAAACTTTTACTATTTTATCTCTTACTGCATCTTTATTTTCTCTTGCTCAAACACAAATCTCCAATTCTAATTTTGAAGCCTGGGAAAACGTTGGTAGTAATACAGAGGAACCTACATTTTTTAATTCAAATAAAACAGGATCAGCTATTGCATCAGCAGGTTCTCAAACCTGTTATAGGGATGCTACTGCACATGGTGGCTCTTACTGCGTGCGCGTAGAGTCTAAATCGTATATTGGAACTGTAATTAATGGTAGCGGAACAACCGGTGTAATTAATGCACCATCCTTTAATAAGGCAGAAGGTTATATCGGAACAATAAATTATTCGTCGGCTACTGATATCAGAAGAATGGCTTTTACCGGGCGTCCTGATAGTTTAGTGGGCTGGTATAAATACACTTCAGGTGGAACGGGTGAAACCGGAAAAGTAACTGCTATTTTACATACCGGCGATTATAATGATCCTGAAACACCTGTAAGCGGTAACCATCCTGATTTATCTGCTAATAAAATAGCAAGAGCATTGTATTTTACGCCTACCGGCACTAACGCAACCTGGACTCGTTTTTCTGTTCCCTTTGTATACGTTTCGGCGTCAGTCCCTGCTTATATCATGGTTAACTTTACATCTTCCGCAAACCAAACAACTACCATAGCAGGTAGTAAATTATGGCTAGATGATGTAGATGTTATCTATAATAATACGACGTCTTTAAAAGAATCGGAGAAAAATAATTTTAATGTGTATGCTTATGACAAAACAATTTATGTTGATCTGTCGCACAAAGACACCCAGTCCAGCATTAATGTATTGGATCTAACAGGAAAAATTATTTTGACACAATCTTTAGACAAAAACAAAGTGAACGCTATTCAATTACCGTCGGGCTTAAACGGTGGTTTGTATCTTTACCAGATCACAGGTTCCGAAGTACAAAAAAGCGGAAAGATCATCGTTCAATAATTCACCATTTATTTTTACTAAAACCCCACAATCTAACGTGGGGTTTTTTAATTTTACAGCATGAAGATAAAATTACTTATTGTATTTTTAGGAATTTCCGGCATACTATTTTCTCAAACGGGCACGGGAGTTTTAAAAGGAAATATTATAGATAAAGACTCTAAGGAACCAATCATTGGTGCTACAATACAATTACTGAACGACCTTTCAAAGGGAACGGCATCTGATATTGACGGAAATTACGTATTGGTTTTGGATACAGGACATTATAAAATACTTTGTAGTTATATTTCATTGCAAAGCGATACATTCTCTGTAAATATCCAGGAAAATATCATTTCTCAAAAAAATATCCAGTTAAAGTCAAATGCCAAGATGCTGGAAACAGTTGTGGTTTCATCCGGAAAGTTTGAACAAAAACTGGAAGAACTAACTGTATCGATGGAAGTGCTTAAACCGGGGTTAATTCAAAACAAAAATACAACCAGTATTGAAACAGCATTGGAACAGGTTCCGGGTTTAACTATTATTGATAATGATCCTCAGATAAGAGGAGGAAGTGGCTTTACATTTGGTGTTGGTAGCCGTGTGGCCATTGTGGTTGATGGGGTTCCTTTATTAAGTGGAGATGCCGGAAGACCGGAATGGAGCTATATTCCCGTTGAAAATATTGAACAGATCGAGATCATTAAAGGCGCATCTTCTGTACTATACGGCTCGTCCGCGTTAAATGGTGTTATTAATATTCGTTCTGCTTATCCGCGTAGTAAACCAAAAACAAGTATTAATTATTCCGCAGGCCAATATAGTATTCCTCAGGAACCGGCTGAAAACTGGTATAGAACCCGTGGCAATAATTCGTTTCCCGGTTTTTCAAATTTGAATTTGTTTCATTCCCGCATTATAAAAAACAATTTGGATTTTGTAATAGGTGCTAATTTTAATATTGATCAGGGTTACATAGGGCCACCGCCAGCAGCAAAATATTTACCGCCCGAATTCAAAAAAGCCTTGAACCTGGAAGATACTATGCCTGTATTTTCAAATAATGATATGATCAAGCAGCGTGCTCGTGTTAATATTAATTTAAGATACAGAGCTAAACGTATTGAAGGACTAAACTTTGGAGTAAATGCTAATTTCATGCTTAATAAAACAAACATGGTGTTTGCCTGGTTAGACGATTCTTTGGGTTTATACAGAGGGTATCCGGGAGCCGTGTTTTTAGAAGATCAAACCTTATTTAACGTTGACCCTTTTATAAAATACACGACTAAAAATGGTTTGAGTCACAGTATACAAACCCGCGTGTTTCATTCAGATAACGTGATCTCAAATAATCAATCGAATAAAGGTACTATGTATTTTGGTGAATACCAGTTACAGCGAAGATTTAAAAGTATTGACCTGACATTTACCGGAGGGGTTGTTGGTAATATTTCAGAATCTAAATCCAGGTTATATAAAGTAAGCGGTAATCCAGAAAATAGGATTGTGAATGCGTCGGGATATATTCAGTTGGATAAAAAATTCTGGAGAATATTGAATTTATCAGGAGGCGTAAGGTACGAGTATTTTAAAATGAATGATCTCAATAGTGTTGTTGCGCCAATATTTAGGGCAGGAGCTAATTTGCAGTTGACCAAAGGTACATTTGTGAGGGTTTCTTATGGACAGGGATACAGATATCCTACGATTACAGAACGTTATATTTCTACAAAGGCAGGAATGTTTGGAATATTTCCAAATCCTGACCTGGTTCCTGAAACGAGTGAAAGTTTTGAGATTGGGTTAAAACAAGGGTTTAAAATAGGTAACTGCAAGGGATATTTTGATGTAGCCGGATTTTACCAAAGCTATCAGAATACAATAGAGTATTTATTTGGCATATGGGATCCACAGGTATCCATTATCGGGTTTAAGTTTGTTAATACAGGCGATTCAAGAGTAAGAGGCGTTGATATGTCATTAGCTGCTTCTACAGCGGAAACTAATAAACGCTTTGGAATTACAGCATTAATAGGTTATACATATATTGAGCCTGTTAGTTTAACTCCGGATTATGTGTATGCTTATGATAAAATGCAGGATGGTAGCGTAGGTAAACCCCTAAGTTATAAATCGAGTAGCATGGATACAACGGATAATGTTTTAAAATACCGTTTTAAGCATATGTTCAAACTGGATGTTGAATTTAAAATATACAAATTCAGTTTTGGCGTTAGTAATAAATACTACACTAAAATGCAGAATATAGACAAAGCCTTTACCGATATTGAACAAATAACTTATGAGGGTAAAGACTTTTTTGACGAGATCAAAGCAACTAAGTATTGGGCAAGTCATTACTATATCAGTATTTGGGATGCCCGAATAAGTTACACGCTTACGGATAAGCAAAGATTATCTATAGTTTGTAATAATGTATTTAATGAACAATATTCGCTAAGGCCTCTTAAAATCGAATCGCCAAGAACCACGGCCATACAATACGTATTAACGTTTTAATAACGTAATATTTTAAGATATTGCATTTAGTGTGATTTAATTCTCTATTTTTGTTATAAAGAACATTTATGCCATTACTTGTCGGGAATTTACAAGCCTTTCATGATTTTTTCAATCATTACTTGCCGGTAAAAAATCCTGTATTGATCCTGGCATTAACGCTTCTTATTATTTTATTTGCGCCACTGGTTTTAAAGCGCTTCCGTATACCCGGTATCATTGGTTTGATCATTGCCGGAGTTATCATTGGGCCTCATACTTTACACATCATCGAAAAATCTACGAGTTTCGAATTGTTCAGTAAAACTGGTTTATTGTATATCATGTTCCTTGCAGGCCTCGAGATCGATATGCAGGAGTATAAACAAAACCGAAGTAAGAGTTTGGTTTTTGGTGCATTTACTTTCTTTATCCCAATTACCATTGGTTATTTGGTATGTATCTATGTGTTTGGATTTAGTATGTGGCCTGCTTTATTATTAGCCAGTATGTTTTCAACGCATACCTTATTAAGCTACCCTATTGTTAGTAATATGGGTATTGTAAAGAACAGGGCCGTACAAATTTCTTTTGGAGGAACCATCATTACAGATAGTGCTGTTTTAATTTTGTTGGGCGTAATAACTAATGTTGTTGGTGGGGAGATCAACGCTATGTTTTGGCTTCGTTTAGTGGTGTCACTGGCCTTATTATGTTTTGCAGTTCTATATTTATTGCCAAAGGTTAGTCGTTGGTTCTTTAGAAACATTGAAGGGCAGGGGAGTTCACAATACATTTACGTATTGGCCGTCGTGTTTATTTCGGGTTTCTTTTCAGAACTGGCCGGTGTAGAACCTATTATTGGAGCTTTCCTTGCAGGTTTAGCATTGAATAGGGTTATTCCTCACAATTCCGTTCTAATGAACCGAGTGATCTTTATTGGTAATACGTTATTTATTCCTTTCTTTTTGATCAGTGCGGGTATGCTGGTTGACTTCACGGTATTTTTAAAAGGAACAGATGCGCTGATCTTTGCCGGGATTTTAAGTCTTGTGGCATTAGTTACCAAATGGCTGGCCGCGCAGGTAACCGGGTTTATTTATAAATATACCAAATATGAAAAAAGAGTCATGTTTGGATTAAGCGCATCACATGCCGCTGCAACTTTAGCTGTTATTAAGGTTGGTTATGATATTGGTTTATTCGATCAGAATGTCATTAATGGAACCATTATCCTGATATTAATAACCTGCATGGTAAGCTCCTTTGTAACCGAACGTGCAGCCCGTAAGATTGCTATTACAGAAAAAGAAACTTCTAAAAAAATCATTGACCGCACAGAGCGTATTTTAATTCCCGTAAGTAATCCTGATAACATTGCTCGTTTAATTGACCTGGCTTTGATCATTAAGGATGATAAATCGCATGAACCAATTTATCCTTTATCTATTGTTGAAGAAAATGAAGATGCTGATGAAAGGATCAATATTGTAAAAAAAGTAATTGATAGTGTTGTTGAGCAAATTTCATCCGGCGATAAAAAAGTGCAGGTACTTAAAAAAGTAGATCTGAGTATTGTAGACGGTATTGCCCGTACCACTAAAGCTTACAGTATATCAGATGTATTGATAAGCTGGAAAGCACAATCAGGTTCAGGAAACCTCATATTTGGAAGTATTGCCGACAATTTATTGGTTAAAACAAAGCAATCCATCATCATTTCTAAAGTAATTCAACCGCTTAATAGTTATAAACGCATCATTGTTTTATTGTCACCTAATAGTGAGCTCGAAAGTGGATTTAATTTAGTGGTTCGAAAAATTAATTCCATTCTTAAGCAAATGGGAAATAATGCCATTATATATGGTCAACCAAAAACCATTGAAGCATTCACAAATTTAAATAAAGATAAAAAACGCGAGTTTTATAATTACCTGATGGTAAATGATTTTGAGGATAGCGATATTATTGAAAAGGTAAAGGAAGACGATCTGTACATTTTCCTAAGCAGTAGAAAACAAACGGTATCGTTTGATTTTCATATTGACAATATGCCTAAAACATTGAATAAAAATAACGAATTTACCAGCTTCGTGGTGTTTTATCCCGAATCCTTAAAATCATTGAGTGATGCACAGATCACTGAAATGACCGTTCCTGCATTCCAGGAAAACATTGAGAAGGTCATCCACTTAAAAGATAAGATTAAGGACATATTGAAAGGAAATCAGTAATACGACTGTTTCATTCTTTAACCGGAAAATAGATGTCAAATGTAGCTCCCTTATCAGGTTCGCCATTAGCGGTGATCATACCATTATGATTTTCCACTATTTTTTTGACAATCGAAAGACCAATGCCCGTCCCTTTATACTCGGCTCGGCCATGCAAACGTTGAAAAACCTGGAATATTCTTTCGCTGTATTGTTGTTCAAATCCAATACCATTATCTGAGATACGGATATGACAATAAGCTGTGTCTTTTTGAAAGTAGCTGTTATCAAGGTTTTCTCCGAAAATGATCTCACCTATTATTTTTATGTGAGACTTTTCATTTTTTCTAGAAAACTTTAAGGAATTACTGATCAGATTTTGCATCAATTGTTTGAATTGAAATGTGATAATATTCGCACTGCACATATCATTAACCTCAATTTCAGCGCCTTTGTTTTGTATCTCTTCTTTCAATTCTTCAATCACTTCTTTTACAATAGTCTTCAGATCAATGAATTCATATTTTCTTTCTGTCGTATTCGTGCGGGAATATAAAAGCAGATCTTCAATAAGCGTTTGCATTCTTTTAGCTGCATTTTGCATCCGTTGAAAATTATCCCTGCCTTCATCGCTTAGTTTCTCGATCTCTTTGGCAACGATCTGAGTAGCGAAGGTTTGGATCTTTCTTAAAGGTTCCTGAAGATCATGACTTGAGATATAGGCAAAGGATTCAAGTTCTTTATTCATTTTTTGAAGATCGATATTCTTTTGTTCAAGCTGGATGGTTCGTTCGTGTACCTGTTCTTCCAATTCTTTTGAGAAATTTTTTTGATCTTCAATATCCGTACTGGTTCCAACCCACATTTGTATATTGCCTTCACTGTCTTTTTGTGGAATTGCCCTGCTCAATTGCCATCTGTATGTACCATCATACCGGCGGAAACGATGTTCAAGTAAAAAATCTGTTCCTGTTTTCACGGCTTCGGTCCATAATCTGATATTTTCATCCCTATCATCAGGATGAACGATTTGAATCCATCCATCTTTATTGATCTGTTCAGGTGTTAAACCAGAATAATCAAAAACAGATTTATTAAAATAATTTAAATTTCCCTCAGGATCGGATGTCCAGATATGTTGGGGCATAGAATCAGCCAGTAATCTGAATTTTTGTTCGCGTTCCAGTATTTGTTGTTCCTGTTTTTTTTCATCGGTTATATCCCGGATAATGCCTAACATTTTCACCGGTTTTTTACTTTCATCGTAAAACACTTTTCCTCTGCCTTCCATCCAGTGAATGGATTTATCCTGCCAGATCAATCGAGATTGATAATGCAGATAACCTGTTTCAAAAGCTTCCTTAAAAGCTTTTTCCCTGATATGCATGTCATCAGGATGTAAATGCTGAAGCAACTGATCATGGGTTAATTCAATTTCTTCGGTATAACCACCTATGATCTCGAGATAACGCTGCGAATAGGTAGGTTTCCGCGTTTCGAGGTCAAGTTGCCAGGTTCCAAGCTTACTGGCCTCAATAACAATATTTAATTTCTTTTGGTTTTGTTCAACTTCCGCCAAAGCATTAACAATTTTAGCTCTTACGCGAACACTTTCTGTAATATCCTGTAATGTTCCATTGAAACGATATGCTACTTTATCTTTATCGAACCACGCTTTACCTTTGGCGCGAACAATTGTTTCTTTTTTTGAAGCAGGGTGAATGATAGTGTATTCAATATCATAAAGTCCTCCGGAAGAGTGATCGAGTGCTTTTTGAATTGCATCAGTCACATATTTTCGGTCCTTTTCAGCTATAACATCAATAGCGTTCGACAACTCAATCTCTGACGTATATGATAAACCAAACCACTGTTTTAAACGATCGTTTGCTGTGAATTTATTTGTTATTGGATTGTAATCAAAGGTACCTAATTCGGTTGCTTCAATAGCAAATTCCAATTCATCTTTATTCTCTTCCAGCTTTTTCAGGACCCTGATCTTTTCTGTTGTTTCGTTACAGGTTACCAATACACCTGCCACTTGGCCTGATTCATCATTTACCGGACTATAACTAAATGTCCAATATACATCTTCAAGCTTTCCGTTACGGTATATAGGAATGAGTTGATCTTCGCTCCAGGTCGATTCGCCACCGGCCAAAACCTGGTCGATCAACGGTTTGATGATATCCCATATTTCTGTCCAGGCCTCTTCTGCTTTCATTCCAAGGATCATGGGATGTTTTCCATCCTGACCCAGACTTGGTCTGTAGGCATCATTGTAAAAGCATATTAATTCAGGCCCCCACCATAAGAACATGGGAAACTTGGAATTTAAAATAATACTAAGTGTAGTGCGTAAACTTTGTGGCCACGCTTCCGGTTTTCCCACGGGAGTTTTGCTCCAATCTTTGGCCCGCGTTAATGCACCCATTTCACCGCCACCTGATAGGAATGGAATACTGTTGGTATGAGGATAGGATATCTTCATTTTGATCATATAAAAATAACCATTCTGTTGCCAATCAACAATATATTTAGACTAATTGCCTCTTTTAAGGGTGAAACTTATGGTAGTGCCTTCGTTAGGAGCACTGATTACGTCGATTGTTTCACCATGGCCTTCAATAATATGTTTTACAATGGCTAGTCCCAGGCCTGTACCCCCTTGCTCACGGCTGCGGCCTTTATCAACCCTGTAAAAGCGCTCGAATAAACGGGGTAAATGTTTTTGGTCGATACCAATACCATTATCTTTTATTTCAACAATTACCTGGTCATCGAATAAATTTAGCGACACAGTGGTTTTTCCATTTTCAACACCATATTTAATACTATTTGTAATTAAATTAACCAATACCTGTCGTATCCTGAATTTATCGGCTTTTACCAAAGTTGGTTTATCGTATTTTTTTGGTAGTTGTAATTTTATTTGTTGTTTACTTGCCTGAAATTCCAATGAATCCAGGATGTCTTTTACCTGTTGGGCAATATCGTACACTTCAGGGTCCAGTTCTAAAGTTCCAACTTCTAATTGTGAAATGGTTTCGAGGTCATCTATGATCTGTATCATTCGGTCAACACTTTTATCGGCACGTTTCAGGTATTCTACATTAATGGATGGATCGTTAATACCTCCGTCAATTAAAGTGGAAACATATCCTTGTATGTTGAAAATAGGTGTTTTTAGTTCATGTGATACATTGCCTAAAAATTCTTTCCGGTAACTATCCAGGTTGCGGGTTTGTTCAAGTTCCTTATTACGTTCCTGTGCCAGTTTTTTTATTTCATCTTCAAGTCGTTCAATAGAATCTACTTCATCCAGTTGAAATTCAGTATTGGGTATTTCTTTTGGTTGCTGTGCTTTTACTAATAAATACAATCTATCTATTTTCTCGAAAATAATATTGCTATATAAAAAATAAATAACAAAAAAGCTAACTATAAAAGAGATGAAAAAAGACAATAAACAAATGGCCAGATCAAAATGATTATTGATCTTGTAAGAAATAAATGAAACTAATAATGTTTGAATAACCGCAGAAATGGCGCTTAAAATTAAAGTAAGAAGAGGGGTTTTTAGCGTTTTCATTGAGTGTTATTCGGCGTAACGAAAATGCAAATAAAAAGTCAATAAAAAAACTGTTGTAATGTTAAGGTTTGTAGGTTTGATATTATATTAGATTTTGTCAGTTCGAGCGAAGTCGAGAACAAAAAGTCTCGAGCAACCCTTCTCGACTTCGCTCGAAGTGATAGTTGCCAATTTGATGTTTCTATTTAAAACAAATATCAATTCCTATCCAAAGTGATCAATTCCCTGTAAAAGAATTTTTCCTGGGTGCTTTCAAAAGGTCTGTAAATATAATATACGTAGCCATTATGGATCTTAAGTTTATCGGCACTATGAAACTGTAAGGCATATTTGCCAAGAGGTTTACCGGTTTGTGAACTGATCTGTTTCAAGTACTTATGTCCGTTCTTATCATATACAGCATAAATTAAATTCTCTATATCATCTTTCAACATTTTATTTTTCCATTCTTTCCAGTTCTTTGGATGGTTGTAATTAATAGGAATAGAATCGATACGGAAACCGTTCTTATCAAGGTGATATAATTTGTCTTTATAATGGTCAAATACACAAATAGTATCTTTAATGATATAGAGTGGCGCATATAACGGCTCATAAAACATGCTTTTGGTAAATCCACTCATTAAAGATGCTATGATATGTTTATCAACTTTCAGATCCATAGCCAACCTGCGAGCCTCTAATTGTTGTTTTGGTTTTAGAGAATAATATTCAAAGCGGTAAGCATGCATCAAATCTTTATCTTCTACACTTATTAACTGTTTTTTTGTACTATCCTTTTCATTATAACTGTAATAGTTGAACATGGGATAATCTTTCCAGTAATCGGTGAAAATAAGCTTACCATTAACCGTGTCTATAATTGGCTTGATATAGGCGTTCACGTCTTCTGTTTTCAAAGGTGTTAGCATAAATCGGTCATGATATATATTAATGCGATAGATACAATTTTTACAAACCAGGTTAGTATAACCCATATAATCATGGTAAAACTCTTTTGCCTCACCACCATTTTTTGGTACAAAGTAAGTTGTTAAAACCTTGCCGTTAGCATCTGCCAGTTTAAGTTCTGCTTTTTCTAATGAGCCTTCTGAAGTTAACAGGATATACTTGTCTTCGTAAAAATCAAAGTCATAAACACTGTAACTAGGCGATCCGTATAATGTATCTGGTTTTAACCTGGCATATACCGTAAATGCTGTATCTAATGATATATAGGATGGTGAAAGTGCAATCGAAAGAAAAACAGAATCCTGCGCATCAGTAATATCTACTTCTTTTATCCGGCTTGTATAACCCAATAATTTAAATAAAATACTGAGGTGTGTTTTTGAAGGAACCGTAAAACTAAAGTTTCCTGATTTCGAAGTATTGGATCCGTAGGTCGAATTTTGTACCTGTACCGAGGCATAAGCTAATGGCCGATCGGTGGCAGCGTCAGTTACTTTACCATACACTGTAATGGTTTGAGCTTTTAAAGACGCTATACATCCCAAAAGTAACAGCAGATAATATGTTCTGAAAGCGATCATTTGTATAAAAGACGTACGCACTTTATAATTCCATAAATTTATTATTTATTTCTATTCTAAATATTGCTGAGGTTTAAAAAAAAGCAAATGGATTAAGATAGAAGAAAATTAAATTGTAATATTGTATAACCTAACCTAAACTAAAAATATCATGTTATCAAATAAGATAAAAAATGCTCTGAATGAACAGATCCAAAAAGAAGCTTATGCCTCTAATGCATACTTAACTTTAGCTACCTGGTGCGAAGAAAAAAACCTGGATGGAATTGCAGAATACTTTTATGCTGCCAGTAGCGATGAACGCGATCACATGTTGGAGATCTATAAATATCTCAATACTTATGGCGGTTCGGCTCATATTAAACCGTTAAAAGACTCAACGGTTAAATTAAAGAATTTAATGGATGTTTTTAATTATGTATTCGATCTGGAACATGAAGTAACCATTGCTATTAATAAATTAGCAAAGTTAGCTTATGAAGAAAATGACTTTGCAACTTTTAAATTTTTAGAAGCATTTGTAATGGAACAACAACAGTCAGAGAAAGGGGTAAATGAATTAATTGATATGATCAAGCGTGTGGGACACGATGAGAAAAACCTATATTACATTAATAAGACTTTCAAAAAAAATGAAGAACGTAAAGCCTTAGGACTTTCTCCTGCTACAGGAATAGAAAAAGAGTAATCTTTCAATTATCCTTAAAAGCCTTACATCTATTAGCCCAAACGACGCATTTGTTAGTTTGGGCTTTTTTTATGGCGTACCATCTCTACCTTTGACTAGTAATCCATTAAAATACTGGTCATGAAAACTTTTTTATCTATCATTTTAATTTGTTTTAGCGTTAATGCTTTTACACAAAACGCATTTAAATATTTAGACATAAACCAGGTAAAAGCTGGAGTATACAACAGGGGAGATATGCATTGGGATATGAACTCGGGAAATGCATCCTATGAAGTTCCTGTGGGAAGTGGTAATCACTCTGATTTTGTGGCTGGTTTATGGATCGGTGGATATGACATCGGGAATCAATTGCATGTTGCCGCACAAACATACAGACAGAGTGGAGTAGATTTTTGGCCGGGACCTTTAGATACTACCAATGCAGCGATCAATTCAACCACATCCAATCAGTATGACAAGATCTGGAAATTGAACCAAACGGATATCAATGCATTTATTACCAATTTTGGTAACGGAAATGTTCAAAATGGCTCTTACACTCCGGTTTCAGATCTATTAACGTGGCCTGCACAAGGCACGGGTGCTCAAACAAAAAATCTGGCACCATTTGAGGATGTTAATCATAATCATATCTATGATCCATTGGTAGGCGGTGATTACCCTATCATTAAAGGAGACCAGAGTTTATATTTTATTTTCAATGATAACGTAACCCACCAGGCAAGTGGTGGTCTTCCTTTGAAACTTGAAATCCATGGTACTGCTTATGCTTATGGTAACAGTGCTTTGGCTAGTCAGAATCCTTTTTTAAGTAAGGCTACCTTTTATAATTATAAGATCATTAACCGTAGTAATGTGGATTACCATGATGTATTTGCAACACTTTGGACTGATGTTGATCTGGGCTACTATGGTGATGATTACATAGGTTGTGACGTTGCCGGTAATTATGGATATGCTTATAATGGAGATGGCAATGACGAATCGATAGCCGCTACACCGGGTTACGGAACGGTTTCTCCCGCAGCAGGTTACCAGGTATTGAGAGGTCCTTTAATGCCGATCGATGGTATTGATAACAATAATAATGGTGTGATTGACGAGGCCTGTGAACAACAATTAATGTCTCGTTTTAACTATTTTAATAATTCGTTTCCGGGTGTGCCTCTTCAAACAACTGACCCTCAAAATGCAATCCAGTATTATCAGTATATGACCGGATACTGGAGAGATAATACCCCTTTTACATGTGGGGGCAATGGGTATGGAGGAACAATACAAACGCCTTATATGTATCCCGGAACTACATATACAAATGGGGTGTGCGGATCATGGTCAGAAACAACCACTCCAGGCGACAGAAGATATATGATAAGTGTTGGCCCTTTTAATTTAAATAGTCATGATGTGACTGAAATTGAGTTTGTGCATTGCACTTCGTTTGATTATACGGCTGCAAATAATCCAAAGGCAAAATTAAAAATGGAGATGCAGTTTCTTAAAAACTTTAGTGATAACAATAACCCGCCAAATTGCACGGCAATATCAGTAAAGGAATTAGATGAACAAGTGGGATTTACTTTGTTTCCTAATCCGGCAACTGATCAGCTAATTGTTTCTTTTAAACAGGAAAGCTATACAAGAATTCATGTTGCTGTGGTTGATGTTCTGGGAAAAGAAATATTACAAGAAGAAAGTAACGGAGCTGAACAAATTACCTTAAACGTGAGCGAACTTAAACAAGGAATTTATTTTGTAAAAGTTACTATTGATGGCAAATATACTATCAAAAAATTTGTGAAGGGATAAGAAGTACCGCTATTAGTAGTCTTTTAAAGCACAATTTGTAGATACGTTTACGTATGAAGGCCAAATTTCACTTGTGGTAGCCTGCATTTGTTTTGCCGTATTGTCACATATTTTAGTGGCTTTTTTCTTCGAAACATGTCCTTTGATTTCTTCAATGGTTTCCGTTTTGTGTGGATAATAGCCATCTTCGGTTAAGGTAGTAGTACATTTACAACCATATTTTTTTGTACAAGCACTAAGAACCAATACAAAGATAAAGATCGAATTTAATATTACTTTTCTCATATTATTTTACAGCGCAAGAGGTTGTTAATGTTTCTGAACCTGATTTGTAATCTGCTGAATTTTTATCCAGTTGTTTTTCGGTGTGATCACAGATCCTTTTAGCAGTTTTTTTTGTAGTTTTTGAATCTATATTTTCAACGGAAGAAACAGTATAATTGTAAGACCCTTGTTTTTCGTAAGTAGTAGAACACTGACATGCATACTGTTTTTTACAGGAAGTAGATAACATTGTTGAAAACAGGAAAACTAGGAGAACCAACTTTTTCATATTTTTTATTTCAGTGAAAGATAAGGTATTTTAATAGGTTCTTATTTTTCTGGTAGAACAATAATATTTTTTTAGCTTAAATAGCCGGCATTTACACCATAACTAGATTTTTATTAAAAAGAAGTTTACTGCTTTTCCTGAAGAGAGCAGCTTGTTTCGATCTTTATATTACTGCCTGCAAATAATAAACGCGTATTCGCTTCTATTTGATTTGCTGTATTATTACAGGTTTGAGTTGCTTTTTTCTTGGAAGTATTTTTTTTCACCTCTTCAACAGTAGCAGTTTGGTATGGTACATAACCCGGCTCAGTTATATTGGTAGTGCAGGCACAGGTATAACTTTTTTTACAGGAACTTAAAATTAATACGGAAATAAAGAAGGAGAATATGATGTGTTTTTTCATAATATTTATTTTAATGAGCAGCTAACAGTTATTTTTTCAGATGGCCCTGATATATAATCCTGATGATTTTTCGTCATTTGTTTTTCAGCTTGCAAACACATTTGCTCACCTGTTTTTTTAGTGACCTTTTTATCAATATTTTCCGTTGAAGAAACGGTAAATGAATTATATCCCGTTTTAGTGAAAGTAGTTACGCATTGACATGAATGCTGCTTTTTGCAGGAAATTAAAAACAGTCCCGATGCACAGAAAGCTAGAATAAGTTGTTTTTTCATAATTTTGTGTGACGAAAATAGTTTATTTTTTTAATATGAACTATTTTCTTTTATGTTTCCAGCGTCTGTGACTCCAAAGCCATATTTCGGGCTGAGCAATGATGTCTTTCTCGAGCTTACGTGTATGTAGTTCTGATATTTCACCTTCCTTCGTGTTTTTAGGTTCGGTCACCAAAAACTCGGTATTTACTTCATAATAACCTCTTTTAATACGGTTTACGGTTACATAAACAACCGGGTAATTTAATTTTTGTGCTATTTTTTCGGTTCCCCAAAACACAGGTGTGTCCTGGTTCAAAAAGGTGGTCCAGTAAGCGCCTTCTGGCGAAGGAGTTTGGTCGGCAATAAAGGCGGTTGCATTTATTTCATGCCTGTTTCTTACCATTTCACGCATTGTATCTTTCATGGCATACAATTTTGTTCCAAAGCGGGTGCGCATATCATACATCAGTTTATCAAAGTGCTTGTTGGATAAAGGATGATAGATCACATATAGTTGTTGAGGATTTATTAAACTAAACGAATTTCCGGCCCATTCCCAGTTTCCGTAATGCCCCATTACAAGGATACATGACTTTTTCTCGTCGTGTAGTTGCTTAAAAATGTTCTTTGTATTCTCATTAAAAGAACAACGTTTGATTGCCTCTGATCTGGAAATAGTAAGCGTTTTTAGTGTTTCCAGGAACAGGTCGCATAAGTATTTATAAAATTTTTTCTCAATGGCCTTTAATTCTTTGTGGCTTTTTTCAGGAAACGAATTCTTTAGGTTTTCGTATACTACTTTTTTACGATAGCCAATTACCCTATACAACAAAAAGTATATACCATCTGATACTAAATAAAATACGGGAAATGGAAGTATAGAGATGAGGTATAAAAAGGGTAAACCTATGTAAAATCCAATGGAACTCATGCCTTAAAAATACAGATTATTAAGAAACAGAGGCATTTTTTCATATAAATATCTTCATTTGAATCCTTTTTTATATATTTATAAACGAGAATTTACTTTTATATACAATAGAAATGAAGAAATTTATTACATCCCTCTGCTTTTTTACTTTACTATCAAATGGTTATGCACTTGATGCAGGCGACCAGGTAAAAATGGTTTTAGCGAAACAAAAATTGTATGCCGGCCAGTTTATCGGGGCTTTAAATATCTATAAAGAGGTTTTACAAAAAAATCCGGATGATGCCGGGGTTTTATATTACATCGGTTATTGTCAGTTTGAATTAAAGAAACATGATCTGGCTTTGGAGAGCCTTAAAAAAGCCGTTGCTACTAATAAGGATGTGAAACCTGAAACACATTTGGTATTAGGTAAAATTTATTTATCTGATGAGAAAATTGATGACGCGTTAGCTGAATTTAACAAGTATAAAGGTTCTGTAAATTCTAAAGAGGCCCAAACAGAAGATGTAGATGTCTACATTTCTCATTGTAACAATGCGAAAAAATACATGGGAGCTCCTATGGACACTAAAATTGATAATTTAGGAGAAGCTATTAACTCAAAATATGACGATCAATCGCCATGCATTAGTGCTGATGGACGCAAGTTAGTTTTTAATACTCGTCGCCCTGAAATGACCGATTCGCCAATGGATGTTGAAGGTGATGGTAAATACTTTCAGGATATTTATATTTCTACCTGGGATACTGTCAATAAAAAATGGAATACTTCGGAAGATGTTCCGGGTAATGTAAATACTCCTGCACATGATGCCTGTACATCTATTTCTCCTGACGGAAAGCAGATCTTCATTTATAAAAATGATATTACCGATAACGAATCAAGAGGTGGAGATGTGTTTGTTTCGAAAGTAGTAAATAACAAATGGAAAACTCCTGAAGCATTAGGTAAACCTATCAATACAACGTATTGGGAGGGTGGCGCCTGTATTTCACCTGATGGGAAGACCTTATACTTTATCAGCGAACGTAAAGGCGGTTATGGCCGTGCCGATATCTGGATGGTAAAAAGAATTAGCAAAACAGAGTGGGGTAAACCTTCGAATTTAGGACCTGAAATTAATTCGGAATTTGATGAGGTAGGTGCTTTTTTAGCACCTGATGGAAAAACATTATTCTTCTCATCAAACGGTAAAGAATCTATGGGTTCTTATGATATTTTTAAATCAACTTTAGAAGGCGAGAAATGGACAAAACCTGTAAACGTTGGCTACCCTATCAATACAGTTTATAAAGATGGTCCATTGGTTGTAAGTGCAGATGCACAAACGGCTTATTTTGCCAGCGAACGCAAAGGTGGTTTAGGAGAAAGCGATATTTATAAAGCAGATCTTTCGAACTATGCTCTTTTAGAAAAAGATGGAAAAAAGAAAACCAATTCGGGTTTAAGTATTTTAAAAGGAACAGTTCGTGACGGTTTTGAAGGAAGCGGATTAGCTTCTGTGGATGTTCAGATATTGGATGCGGCTGGTGCTGTTGTGGCTACAACAACTACCAATGATAATGGCGAATATTTTATTACACTCAAGGGTGATGTAATTTACACCATTAAAGTGGTTAAAAAAGGTTATAAAACCGCTGAAGAAAAAGCAGACCTTAAAATAGGTAAAACAGATACCTTCTCTTTAGAGAAACAGATCATGATGGCCAAAGACAAGTAATACCTGTCTTTATCATAATTAATTTAACCCTTCCTGTAACCACAGGGAGGGTTACTTTTTTTAATAATTGTGATAAATAAGAAAAAGGTATGTTAAAGAAGATCTTTAAAGTGATATCTGTTTTTATTTCCCTTGTATTCATTTGGTTTTTGTGTGCATTGTTTTTACCTAAAATAAAAACTGATCCAAAATTGAATGATAAAGAAAAAGAGGTTACTATTTATGTAAGGTCTAATGGTGTGCATACCGATATTGTAATGCCCAGGGTTAGTGAACAGTATGACTGGGATACATTTATAAATGATACAATTTTTGATCAGGTCGATACAACGTATCATTACATATCTATTGGCTGGGGCGATAAGGGGTTTTACCTTGATACACCTGCCTGGGCCGACCTGAAATGTAAAACAGTAGTTAATGCATTATTTGGTTTAGGCTCCACGGCTATGCATGTTACTTATTGTAGAAGTATGAGGCCAGGAGAAAGAGTTAAAAAAGTAAGGATCTCCGTATCAGATTACAGGAATTTAATAGCAAGTATATGCGGGAGCTTTAATTTAAAGGAACAAAAACTTCAGTTGATCCAACATCCTTCTTATGGACAGCATGATAATTATTTTGAAGCAAACGGCACTTATGGGATCTTTAAAACCTGTAATGTATGGACAGGCAATACGCTTAAAGATGCAAATATACCAATGGGTTTATGGACTCCGCTCGAGTTTGGCGTTATGGATAACCTCTAGTTAAAAAATGTGATTTTTACCTCCTGTCTGTAACTTTTTCATTATCTTAAACGTCTATTATCTTTATGAAAAAGACATCGTTTACCTTATTTTTAGTATTGTTTTCTGCCGTTCTATTTGCACAACAGGTTTCTGTAAGTGGAAAAATCACCGACGATAAAAATCAGGCACTGTCTTTCTCATCTGTATTGGTTAAAGGAACAACCCAAGGAACAAATGCCAATGCTGATGGCTTTTATTCTTTAAAACTGGCACCCGGTACCTACGAATTGATATTTCAATATGTTGGTTATAAAAAGAAAGTAGAGAAAATTGAGGTTGCAGGAAATACTGTAAAGAATGTAATACTTAGTCCTGAGAGCTACGAGTTAAAGGAGGTGGTTATTAAAGATGGAGAAGATCCTGCGTATGCCGTTATCAGGCAAGCTATTAAAAAACGAAAGTTCTATTTAAATGAAGTAAATGCATTTACCTGTAAAGCCTATATCAAAGGATTACAGCGCTTAAAAGATTTTCCTAAAAAAATGGTAAAGTTGCTGAATGCCATGAATACCGGAGGCGAAAAGATTGATTCAACTTTATT
>JAZKGE010000006.1:0-33858 GCA_040386075.1 Bacteroidota bacterium | reverse complement strand
GGGTTGTTTATTTAAGTGAAAGCGAAACAAAATACCATTTCCGTAAACCAAACGATGAAAAAGAGATCATGTACTCAAGCCGCGTGAGTGGTGATAATAAAGCCTTTAGTTTTAACCAGGTAAGCGACATGAAATTCAGTGTTTATGAAAACCTTATAACACTAGATGGTTTGAGCGACAGACCTTTTATTTCTCCCATTAATGAAAATGCGTTATTGTCGTACCGCTATAAATTATTGGGAACAACGTTTGAAGATGGTAAGATGTTGAATAAGATCGAGATCACACCGAAACGTAAAACAGATCCTTGTTTCAGGGGTATTATCTATATCCAGGAAAATACCTGGCGGGTGCATAGCGCAGATGTGTACTTAACAAAAGATGCAAAAATTGATTTTGTTGATACACTTCATATCAGGCAATTAAACGCTCCGGTAAATGATAGTATATGGATGCCGACAGGCCTGAACATGACCTTTAATTTTAAAGTATTTGGGTTTATTGGCGACGGGTATTTTAATGCCGTGTTCTCTGATTATGATATGCATCCGGTGTTCCCTAAAAAATTCTTTAAGAATGAGGTATTGAAAGTAGAGGATGGCGCTAATAAAAAAGACACTGGCTATTGGAAAGAGTCGCGCCCTGTGCCACTCACCTATGAAGAAGAAGCCGATTATCGTAAAAAAGACAGCATAGGAGCCATAAAGAATAGCGATCGGTATAAGGACAGCGTTGATAGAAAAGGGAACAAACTCAGCTTCAATCACCTGATCATGGGTTATAGCTATAATAAATCGGCAAAGAAATTCAGTTTAAATACTTCAGGACTTTTAACATCGGGTGTGCAATATAATACGGTTGAAGGAGTGAACGCTTCTATAAAAATTGACATGACCAAGCGTTACGAAGATCATCGTTATCACGATTTTGCGGCAACGGTTAGGTATGGTTTTTCTAATTATTTATGGGGAGGAACAGCCAACTGGAAATACATGATCAAACAGGAAAAATTTGAATCCATTAATGTAAAAGTTGGCACCAGCGCTTTGCAATTCAATAGTAATGAGCCAATCAATGCAACCATGAATACGTCTTATACCTTATTTAATAATGAGAATTTCATGAAGCTTTATAAGAAAACATACGCATCATTCAGTTATCGTAAAGAATTGATCAATGGATTGATCGCTAATTTTAATACAGAATATGCCGAGCGTTCTGCTTTAAGAAATACCGCCAACGACCTGTGGATCGATAATCCTTATAAAGCGTTTACCAGCAACGATCCTTTGAGGCCACATACCGATGATTCGAGTTTTGCGATCAATAATTCGTTTATTGTTGAGCTGGGTCTATCTATCCGTTTCAAACAAAAATATTATACACGTCCGCATCAAAAAATTATTGTTGGCAGTAAATTCCCTATCATTAATTTATCCTACACCAAGGCAATTCCAGGTTTAAATACCAAAGCAGATTATGATCTGGCAAAAATTGCGATTGATGATAATATTAAATTAGGCCTGGTTGGTACTTTTGCCTATCGTTTAAAAGGTGGTTACTTTTTAAGCAGTAAATATGTGGAGTTTATGGATTATAAACACTTTGATGGTAACCAAACCATATTAGCAAATAACGATTATTTGAATTCATTTAAATTATTACCTTACTATACTTACAGTACAAAAGACTGGTATGCTGAAGGCCATGCAGAACACCATTTCAACGGTTTTATTTTTAATAAGATCCCGTTCCTTAAAAAATCAAGGATACAGGAAGTGGTTGGAGGTCATGTATTATTTAATGATAAACTCGATCAGTATTATGAGATCAATTTTGGTATAGAGCACATTTTACAGATCATAAGAGTTGATTATATTCTTGGTTATGGGCCAGGGGGCCAGTTTAACCAGGGTTTTGTAATTGGCCTTGGATTACAATTTTAAAAAACAACACATGAAAATAGTATTATTTACATTAAGTATCCTTTTTTTTACACGGGCCTTTGCCATTGATTTTCCTATAAAAACAACAACGTTACCAAACGGTTTAAAAGTAATTGTGTGTGAAAAAAACACTTCGCCCATGGTACAAATGGAAGTTTGGTACAGGGTAGGGAGTAAGGATGAGTGGGATGGTGTACGCGGAATGGCTCACATGTTTGAGCACATGATGTTTAGGGGATCTAAAAAATACAGTGGCGAAGGCGATGTGTACATTCATGAAATGGAAAAACTGGGCGCACGTATAAATGCTTATACTACTTTCGACAGAACTGTTTACTGGCAGGAGTTACCGAAAGAGAATATCGAAAAGGTATTTGACATGGAAGCCGACAGAATGGAAAATCTGATCCTTGATCAAAAAGTATTGGATACTGAACGGGAAGTGGTTGGAGAAGAGTTGAGGTTAGGAGAGAACAACTGGTACAATCGGATGTCATCAGAAAGGTATAAGCATTTATACCCGGCATTACATCCTTATAAAACAGATGTGATCGGTAACCTGGATGAGATCACTGCATATACAACCAAGCAATGCCAGGATTTTTATGATAAATTCTACAGTCCTAATAACGCCTATCTGGTAATAGTTGGTGATGTAAAGGCAGAGCAGGTGTTTGAGTTTGCTAAAAAATATTTTGGTCCGATAAAAAAACAATTGCCTTTGAACGCAAAGAAAGCAGAACCGGATGTGTTTTCTTTTGCACCTACTACCGAAGAAATGCAAATAGATTACCCTGTTCAGATCTATTCTTATATCATTCCTGCACCGGCGGTTGGTATACCCGATTATTACGGCTTTAACCTGTTACGCGATTTACTGTTCAGCAATTCAAATTCTATTTTAAATAACAGCATTGTTGAGCGGGGCAATCTGGCTTACCAAATTGCACCTCAATCAGATGATTCGCGTTTATATTCCAATGTGGCAACTTTTGATGTGGTAATGCAGGCACAAATGGGTAATGCAAAAGTAAAAAAGATGATCTCCAAAGAAATATATGATATTATCAATGAAGGTATTGACCAGGAATTAATAGATAATTATGTAAAAAACCTGGAAGTAAACCAGACCTTTCAAAACTTCTCTAACCAGGCTATCGCCGATAAACTAGGTTTTGCCGAGTATTATTTCATGGATCATAAAAAATATAACCTGACATTGGAAACTTATAAAACCATTAAGGCAGAGCAATTAACAGATATCTGCAAAAAATATTTTAATCCCGAAAACATTAAGGTTATCAATATCAAACCGGCAATGGAATAATAATTTTAACTAAACTTGTATAGCTTTGAGCCTGGCAGGGGAGGATTTTTATTAAATTTGCAGAACAAAAACGTCATTGAAAAAAGCAATCTACATATTTTTGGCTTTAGGAGTTATTACTGCTTTAACCGGCTGTAAGGTCAAGTATTCTTTAGACGGAGCTTCAATTCCTATCGAAGCAAAAACGGTATCAGTGGGCTTCTTCACAAATAATACAACTCTTGGTAGCCCTTCTATCAGCCAAAAATTTACCGAAAAATTAAGGGATGTGGTTTCAGCACAAACACGTTTAGCCCTTAATAAACAAAATGGCGACCTGCAATTTGAAGGAACTATTGTGGATTATAATATTGCACCCGTTGCCATACAGAGTAATGATCAGGCAGCCAAAAACAGGTTAACGGTAACGGTTAATGTGAAGTATAGCAACAAATTTGACCAAACAAAAAACTTCGATCAAAATTTCAGTCGCTTTGCCGACTACCCTACAACATCTTCTTTATCTTCGCAGGAAGATGCTTTATTAACTGAGATTAACCGGCAATTAACCGAGGATATTTTTAATAAAGCCTTTAATAATTGGTAATGCAGCAACAGCAATTCATAGATATCATTAAACAACCTCACACCATTGAGTCGTCGCATTTGAACGATCTGGAAGTGTTGGTGAATGCATACCCATTCTTTGAAAGCGCTCATTTATTATATACTAAAGGATTACACAAACACCAGGCAATTAATTATTCGAAACAATTACGTAAAACAGCTATTGTAGTTAATAGCAGAAGTGTGTTATATGAATTATTGCATCAGCCCGAAGTTAAAGTACTTGAGTCTGTTGAAAAAACGTTAACTGCGGTAGATGAGCCGATTGTTCAAAAACCGGTAGTTGAGGTTATTGAAGCTGTTGAAAAACCAAAAACAGTAAGCCCCGTAAGTGTTACCAATGATGATATTAAGGTTATTTACATTAATACAGTTCCTTCTGTAAATCAGGTTAATACTCAACAGGAAGTTGTTGTAAAAGAAGATCTCAATGAGGAGATCAACATTATTAAGTCTATTGAAAATGAGACAGAGGTGCCGGTACAGGCATTTAATGAAGAAAAGCTGAACAAGACCATCGAACAGGAGATCAATAAAAGTATTGTTCAGTCGTATGTTGAAACTGATATCATTAAAACTCCTGAATTAAATAAAGAAGAAATTTCGGAGCCAGGGTCGTTTACCGAATGGTTAAAAGCCGTTCAAAAGGAAGCGCATACCTTCCAGATAGAAACTAAAACTGAAAACGGTCTGATCAAAGAAATTCCTAAAAAAGAAGAAAAAAAGGTTGAAAATGATAAAAAACCGACCTTTTTTAGTCAAAATAAGCAAATAATTGATAAAATAATCGAATCTGACCCGGGCAGGATAAAGCTTGGAACCGGTAAATTTTTCACGCCGGCCATCGATGCCAAGCAAAGTTTATTAGAAAACGAACATTTGGTAACCGAAACTTTAGCAAAGATCTATGCCTTGCAGGGAAATATTTCGAAGGCAATTCGCGCTTATGAAATATTAAGTTTGAAATTTCCACAAAAAAGTGTTTACTTTGCATCCCTTATAGAAAAACTGAAAACCAACAAGTAATTATGCAAGCAATATTAACTATCTCCATTATCATCGTATGTGTACTATTAATCTTAGTAGTATTAGTTCAAAACTCAAAAGGTGGAGGAATCTCCAGTAACTTCTCTGCAGCTAACCAGATCATGGGTGCCCGTCGTGGTACTGATTTTATTGAAAAAGCAACCTGGACATTAGCTATCCTGTTATTAGTGTTCAGTTTATTATCTACGCCAAGAAAAGGTGGTTCAATAGAAAGCTCTGAGACCGAAGGATCGATCACTAAACAAAAAGCAGGTGGTTCAGTAATGCCAGCAGCTCAACCGGCGGCACAACCACAACCGGCAGCGGGTACAACTACACCTAACTAATTATTAAAATATGTTCACCAAAAGCATTCTCCACACGGAGGATGCTTTTTTTATGTTATTTTTATAGCTTAAAAAGTTCTTATGTGGAAATCAGATCCTCCTCAATCGGGATATTATGCTGTTATTTTTTCATCTACCAAGTCTGATGATCTGGAAGGTTATGCAGAGATGGATGAACTCACCATGAAGCTGGCCCAGGAACAGGACGGTTTTTTAGGTTATGAGAGTTGCAATAGCGGTAACAGTGGTATTTTTATATCCTATTGGCAAAGTATGGAACATATAGGTGTTTGGAGAGCCAACATGACCCACTTAAAAGCGAAGGCTAATGCCAAACAATGGTATAAGCGTTACCTGAGCCAAATATGTAAAGTAGAGAACTCACATTTATTTGAAGCTGTTTAATGAATCAAAAGATCTCCAATAAACCTTCTGTTTTCTCTGTTCTTTTCTGGGCGGTATCTGTTATTGTTTTTATCATAGCTGCATTTAGAAGTTACCTGGTACCTTTTAATCATGATGAAACGGCTACCTTTTTCTTTTTTATACAGTCAGGGCATTATATGCCTTTTCACTCGCCGGTAGATGCCAATAACCATGTATTGAACAGTTTTTTAGGAAACATATGTTTTCACTTATTTGGCTCGTCACCTTTTTCTTTACGCCTCCCTAATTTAATGGGCTTGGTAATACTGATCTTGGCAACCTATAAAATTTCAAAAAGCCTGAACCAATTGGGTTCTAAACTAGTGTTAACAGGCGCTTTGTTGTTGTCGTTTCACTGGCTTACTTTTTTCAGTGTTTGCCGGGGCTATGGCTTATCATTGGCATTACTCATCATGGGTATTGCTTTTATGATCGATCTCATAAAAGCGCCAACAAACAGGAACAAATTTTTAGTAAGTCTTTTATTCTTTCAATTAGCTATCAGTAGCAACCTTATTTTGATCATTATTGTGTTGTTGTTAAGCGGCATTATTTTCCTGATACAGGTTTCTAATAAAGCATTTTTTAAGCCCCTTATCCTGTTTGTTTGGTTACTACACCTGGCAGCAGTGTATTATTGGTTGTCATTTTCTTTTTATTTGCAGGAAGGCGGTGCTTTATATTACGGCGCCGGCGATAGTTACTGGCAGGTAACATTTGCTACCCTGATACAACTGGTCATTGGTTCTTACTCTGTCCCTGTAAAATATGCAGTACTGGCTTTAGTAGCTGTTGTTACTATACTATGCTTATACATTAACCGGAACAACCTGTTTAAGATCGGGCAGCATGTTAAACAGCCGGATCTTTCTATTTTATTCTTGGTAGTTTTCTTTGCATTGGTAATAGGTTTTTACCTGATGCATGTTTTGTTTGGCGTTAATTTTCCGGAAGACAGAACAGGCTTGTTCTTTTATGTGTTCTTTGTATTGTTATTATGTTTTACACTTGATAAATACAGCGTGAATTTAAACAGGGTTGTAGGTTATGGACTTACATCTTTGTTTGCCATTCATTTTAGCATCAATCTTAATTTTCGAAAACATTCGCTCAATGTGTATGAAACCATACCCGAACATTTTTATACAAAATTGTTGGATGAGCAAAGCAGATCGCCCGAACGCATTACCATTGGCGGGCACCGTGTACGCGAATTGTTTTATGGGTTCTTTAATTACCGTTACGGCGGCGTTTTAAATCCGGCCGACCCTACGGAGCTAATGCAAATGAATTGCGATTATTATATTGCTACTAAACTGGAAGAAAAATACTTTAAGTCCTATTATGATATCATTGATACGGAGCCCGATTGGGGTTTTGTATTATTGAAGCGCAAGAAAAAGATCAACCGCAATAAGGTTTTGGAGTTAAATAACATTGCCATCACTGATAACGAAAACGAGTTCATTGAATTATACGGACATGGCGATACAACCTTTGCCAACACTGATCCTTTGATTGCCGAGATAGATGTGGATATTGAAAAGATACCGGTGCCGGTAAATGCCTGGGTTGTTTTGCAGGTAAACGATTCGCTTGATCAGATGCTGTATTTTAAGCGTTACCCCTTGCAATGGCTGGGTTATGACCTCAATGGCAGAAAAAATCTGTTGTGTACCGTCACTCTTGGTAATTTGCCCAAACGGGCCAAAAAGATCGCTTATTTTTTCTGGAATATTGAGAAACAACCGTTAACCTTAAAAGTAAATTCCTTAAAGATCTCCCAACTGAGTGGATATGGCATAACGTACGAAGCGCCGGATATTAAGTAGGGAAATTATTATATTAGTATTTTTATAAAAGAAACAGTTCAAACTATGTCGAAACAAGTTAATACAAAAAAAGAAGCCCCGGCAGCATCCGGCACAAATATTTACGATTCATATATTAAAGGCAAGGAATTTTATTATTTGTTGGCGGCTGTTTTATTGGGTTGCTATATTGTATTCCAGGATTTCATTCATTTAAAAAAGATCTATTTATTTAAAGATATTGGGAGTGATACCATCAATATGTATCATCCACTTTTGGTAAATCTTTCTGAATATATGAAAAACGAAGGGGTTCCAGGATGGTCGTTTTCTCAAGGTATGGGGCAAAACATATTTCCTTTATGGTTAGGTGATTTTTTCTCGAATTTTATTATGCTGTTTGATAAAAACACTATTCCTAAAGTGATTGTGTTTATGGAGATTTTGAAAATCTTCTTATGCGCTCTTATTTTCTTTAAATTTTTAAAAGAATTGAAAGTAACAGGTTTTGCAGCTATGATTGGCGCGTTACTTTATGCTTTTACTGGTTATGTGATTTTAGGAGGAACCTGGATTATTTTCTCTACGGAAGCTGTTTACGTTGCGGTTATGTTACTAGGATTTGAAAGATGGTTAAATAAAGGTAAATGGTTTTTATTTTTATTAGGAATTACTTTACTTGGTTTTTTA
Source organism: Bacteroidota bacterium (assembly GCA_040386075.1). Taxonomy (GTDB): domain Bacteria; phylum Bacteroidota; class Bacteroidia; order B-17B0; family Aurantibacillaceae; genus UBA4416. Next base: position 25,679 of record JAZKGE010000006.1, on the reverse strand, counting down.
CAACCATTTTACTTGTATTCATATACCATTTTTTTAATTGGGTATATTATAATTCGTTATAACGATGTGCATGAAGGTAATTGGAAAGGATTCATTTCATTTAGTTTAAAAACAGTTGGGATAGCTGCTTTAGGCGTTGGAATAACTGCTTATCAATTATTACCAGATGTATTGATGTTAATAGAAAGTCCGAGGGTAGGAGGCGAAGCAGGTTTATCTGCCAGATTAAAAGCGCAACCTATGTTTGATTTGGCAGACGATGTGTTGAGATTTACAACTACTTATAGAGCTTTTGGAAGCGATATGCTAGGAGTGGGAAGTAATTTTAAAGGGTGGCAAAATTATTTAGAAGCACCGTTATTTTATTGCGGTATTCTGAGTTTGGTAGCATTTCCTCACGTGTTTTCAAGCTTGTCGAAAAAACAAAAAATGTTTTATGGCATATTAACGGCAGTATTTGTATTACCAATCTTGTTTCCATATTTTCGTTATGCTTTTTGGGCTTTTTCCGGAGATTACTATAGAACATTTTCTCTAGTAATTTCTGTGTTGATGCTGTTTTATACAGTAAAAGCAATTTCCTATATTGAACAAAAAAGCGAGATCAATAAAATTGTATTATTGATAACAGGATTATTTTTATTAATCTTATTATTTACACCAGCTACGCAATTTAAATCAGCTGTCGACACTGGTTTAAGAAGTTTTGCAGCCCTCATGGTATTAGCCTACAGTGCATTATTGTTTTTATTATCCAGTAAATCTTCAGTGAAACATATTGCAAAATTGGCTTTATTCCTGATTTGTTTTTTTGAAGTTCTCTATTTTTCAAACACATCTATTAATAAACGAACGGCTATGTTTAAGAGTGAATTAACCTCAAAAGTGGGTTATAATGATTACACTATTGATGCTATTAATTATTTAAAAGCTAGCGATAAATCCTTTTTTAGGGTAAATAAAGATTATATGTCTGGATTAGCCATACACTCGAGTATTAATGATGCTAAGGCACAGTGTTTTTATGGAACGCCATCTTATCACTCTTTTAATCAAAAAAATTACATTAAGTTTTTAGGAGATCTGAATGTAATTGATGCGAAGGACGAAAATGCAACCCGTTGGGCAAAAGGCTTGGGCGATAGACCAATCTTGTTTTCTATAGCCAGCGGTAAATATTGGTTATCAAAACGCCCCGATAATTCAGTAGCAAATATGGGTTTTGATTCTATTGCCAAATTTGGTGATGTAAAAGTATATAAAAATAAATTTGCCCTGCCTTTTGGTTTTACTTATGATAAAGGAATTGATGAAGATGAATTTAAAAAATTATCGCCTACCCAAAAAGATTTTTGTTTGTTAAGAGCTTGTGTTATTAGAAATGAAGATAAGGTTACTTTTGCTTTATTAAAACAATTTAATGTTGTTGATACAGCTGCTCCGGTAACTTTTGAAAATTACCAGGCATACGTTAATAGACTAAAGGAGGAAGAATTTTCAATTTCTAAATTCTCAGAAAACTGCATTAGAGGTTCTATCACTGTCGGTGATTCCAAAGTATTATTTTTCTCTATTCCTTTTGATGAGGGGTGGAGTGCTAAATTAAATGGAGCTGACGCAAAATTGTACCGCATTAATGCCGGATTAACAGGTTTACTAATTAATCAAGGTAAAAATGATGTAGAATTATGTTTTGAACCAAGATTGAAAAATAAAGGAAAACTAATTTCAGGGGTTTCTTTAATAATCTTACTTATTTTATTAGGATTTACCTTCTTCGTCAAAAGAAAGAAAACAGAGGGATAAAAAATATTCAATAAAAAAGCGAGGATTAATTCTCGCTTTTTTTATTCTGTTTAACTCAATTTTTGAATCTTTTCTTTATGTTTCTCAGGATGTAAAAAGAAATAGTTTGTTTCTAAAGTGTCTTCCGTTACTTTTTCAAATGGTATTAATTTACTATCATGAGAAGTATAGCAATTGTAACCAAATTGTTTAAAGAATGCAATGATATCATTTGGATGATAATCAAATTTAGCCGCCCATTTTCTAAGCATCTCTGTAAATACAATTGGTTTGTATTTCTCAATGGTTTCTGAGCCACCTTTATAAACCATAAATTCAGCACCCTCCACATCACATTTAATGAAATCGAGTTTAGGAATGTTATTCTCTTTTACAAATTTATCGAGCGTATTGGTTTGACATTCTAACTTCGTCATGTTTTCATTCTCAGTAATATTTGCAGCAGAAGAAGCGCCTGTAATTGTTGGAGAATAATAGAAAGTCAAGGTTTGAACTTTATCAGATAAAGCCACATTATTTAAGATGATATTGTTTGACTGATTTAATTCGGCATTTCTTTTTGCCTGCGCAAAAGTTTCCGGAATTGGTTCAAACGAGTAAATTTTAGCGTTTGGTAATTTTTTTGACAAATGATTAGAGTACCAGCCAATGTTAGCGCCAATATCAAAAATCGTATCATTTTCACTTACTAATTTATAAAGCATCTCGGAATCTTCTAACTCGTATTGATCAAAATTGAATGTATCAACAGGCGTAACACGCTTATCTATTACATCTACATAAAACTTAACGCCACCCGGATGCAGATCAGTTTTACGTGAAGTGAAAATAACTTTGTCATCTTCAATTTCAATTTTTGCAATTTCAGTGTCTTTTAAGGTTTCCGAAAAATCAAAAAGCACTTTGTGAAATTCATGCATTTTGGTTACAAAGTCAACTTTTGACAGTTTGTTGTTCTTGAAATCGGCTTTTGTGTCTTTTATTTTCATGCTACTCAAATTTATTTTAAAATAGTTTCAAACTTAGTTAATAATTCTTTATGTGTTGCAAATATTTCATCAGCCTGAGAAAGGTAGTCTTTAGTCAAGGTTGTTTCCAATGCAAAACATTTACAATTAGCTGCTTTTGCTGATTTAATACCTAAAATGGCATTTTCTACAACAATACAATCTTCAGGATTCAATTTTAATTTACTTACTGCTTTTATATAAGGTTCAGGGTCAGGTTTTGTATGAGTCACATCGTCGGCAGTTACTAAAGCAGTTAGCTGGCTTGCAATAGTTGGAGACAAGTATAATGAAATACGCTCTTTTGATGCACCTGTTACAATAGCTGTCTGAATATTGTTTTGCTTTAGCAATGCAAAAATATCCAGCACATGATCATAAATTTTAAAGGTATTACTGGCTTTATAGTTAACTTCTTTAGCTTCAACAACCTCATTTTTGATAGAGGCATCTAAATTATATTTTTCAATAAAATGTTGCGCTATTTGAAAACGCCCCATTCCCTCTAACATATAATATTCAGTAGCATCCAAATTAAAATCATAAGACCTAAAGGCTTGTTGCCAGGCAATACAATTATCTTTCATGGTATCACCAATAACCCCGTCAAAATCAAAAATAACCGCTTTTATCATATTAAAATTTAATATTTACCCCAAGTTTATCTGACCATTTATTAAAATCTTCAGCAATAGCTGTTGAGATAGGAATGCCGGCTGTCTGTCTTTTTTGTTTACTGATATATTCTGGTTGCCCTGGAAATAGTACATTATCTCCGTGTGTTCTCACTTGATTGATAATAGCTGATCCGACCATTCTAATAGTATCTCTTCCTCCAAACCTTGCAGGATCAATAGCAATAACTAGTGAACCTAATTTTCTTTTCTTATCCAGATCTCTATACATAGAGGTCACATTTGGACCATAATTCATGCCGTTTAAAGGACCGCATAGCATATCTATTAAAAAGGCTAAAGCATATCCTTTGTAATCTGCCATAGGTTTAACAGCAACTATGTCTTCTGCAATTTCTGAATCAATACCATTTTTATCAACACCTAAACCTAATGGTACCTTTGATTTTTCACGTTTGGCATTCATCATATAGTTCCAGGGAACAATACTGGTTGCCATATCCAAACAAATAGGTTCCTCATTATTTTCAGTTGGAAAGGCAATAGAAATAGGATTAGTTCCAAAAAAAGGTTTAATGCCTCCATGCGGAACAACTAAAGCATCAGCATGTGTAAATGAAATACCAACCATACCTGCTTCTGTAATTTGCCTAGTATATAATCCAATAGCGCCGCAGTGTGATGAATTATGAACTCCAACAACTCCAACACCTGCATCTTTTGCTAATTCAATAGCATGATTTGTGGCTTTGGTCATGATGACAATACCATGTCCGTCATCGCCATCCAATTGGCCTGTACCCGCTGCTGTTTTTGTGAAATTTAATGCAGGTAATTTATTAATAGTGCCATTTTCAAACCTTCCTAAATAATGTGTAACCCTTGCTACTCCATGAGAATCAATACCCCATAAGGAAGTTTTAGTTAAGGCTTTTGCAATAGTTTCTGCATCTTTTAACGGAACACCTATTTTACTGAACGCATCAATAGCCCAGCTTTGTATCTCATTATAATCAACTAATTGATCCTGCATATTTTTATTTTAGAAATGCGTTTACTTCGGCTTTACTTTTTTTTGCAAAATCTAAAAATAACTCAGTATCAATTCTATAATTCAGGTATTTAACACCTAATTCGCTCCAGTGCTTAATGCCTTCAGGAGTATCAGTAAATACACCTGTTTCAATACCCTTTTTCTTGCAAACATTGATGATGCGGGTAATTTCTTTTGCAACATCCGGATGCCATATTTGGCCTGTTAATCCCATAGATTGACTCAGATCATAAGGTCCAACAAAGATTACATCAATTCCTTCTACAGAACTGATCTCTTCAATATTTTTTGCGCCTTCAACTCCTTCTATCTGTAAAATAATGATTGATTTTGAATTTGCTTTTGAAATATATTCTTCTTTTGGAATGTTTGAAAATTCGGCAGCTCTTACAAAACGACACAAACCTCTTTCTCCCATAGGATGAAATTTCGAAAATTCAACTGCTCTTTGAGCATCTTCTTTGGTTTTGATATGAGGAATTTGTAAACCGCCAATCCCTAAATCTAATAACCATTTCATGTAGGTTTCATTAATACCTGGTATCCTTGCAATTAATTTCAAACCTCTGTTTTCAGCCGCTAAGATCATTGGGTAAACATCATTCATATTTACGGCACCACCATGTTCAATATCTATCACTCCAAAATCATAACCAGCCATTGCAAGCATTTCAACAATTTCAGGTTTAGCTATCCTTACAAAAGGACCGATAAGATTGGTTTTTGAATGTAACCAGGAGTTTTTTTCCATGTCTTAATTTTTTATTTGTAATGATTTTGGGTGAGCAGGAATAACCATTTCTTTTTGAAACTCTTCACGTGGTAAAAATGGTGATAGATCTTCTAAAGGAGGAGATACTAGTGTTCCATCAGGATTAATATTGAAAGATGTTTTTGGTACCAGTAATTGCATAGAGTGAATAAACACTTCGCATAATACCGGGCCATCTGCATTTAATACTTGTGGAATGATCGATTTTGATTCTTCCAATGAATTTATTTTAAATGTTTTAAATCCAAAGGCTTCACCAATTTTCGAAAAATCAGGACAGCTAACGCCACTATCAGCACCGGAGCCGGAGAATTTTTTTCCAAATAAATTATTTTGTGTGTGTTTAATAGTTAAGTATCCATCATTGATATATACAAATAATTTAACAGGTAATTTATGATGAATGATAGTTTGCATTTCCTGCAAGTTCATCATCATCGACCCATCACCATTTATTAAGATCACGCGTTGCTTATCTGCTGCTAATGAAGCGCCAATTGCGCCTGGTAAACCAAAACCCATTTCGCCTAAGCCGGTTGAAGTTACAATACGTTGTTGATCTCTTAATTTGAGCGTTTGATGGGTACAGGTTAAAGCCGTTCCCATATCTGTAACAATAATTTCGTTCGAAGAAAAATGAGTATTTAATTCTTTCATGAACTGATAAGAATTTAGAAGCCCGTCCTGTTCTTTGTGTAAGCCATTTGGTTCAACAAAAGGAAACTTTTCTTTCCAACTATCACAGGTTTTTTGCCAATCGTTATAATTTTCTTTTGATGGAGCAGAAACTTCATTTATTAATGCCTCAATAAAATTCTTAGCATGTGCTTCAACCAACAGAAATGACGAATCCTTAGAGAATTTTGCCAATTCAGTGGGATCAATATCAACAACAATTTTTTTCGCAGCACGCCCAAACTCTTTTAGATCATAGCCAACCTGTGGAATTGCCATTCTGCTACCAATTGTAATGATCAGGTCAGTATTTTGAACCAGAAAATTTGCGCAACGTTGTCCGTATGTTCCTTCTCTTCCATAATTTAAAAGATGTTCAGAAGATATAACATCCAAACCATTCCAAGTGGTTAAAAAAGGAATTTGAAATTTATCCACTAATTTATTTAATAGATGTTCAGCACCGCCAAGTCGAATTCCATTCCCAAAAATAAATACAGGTCTTTTAGAAGATTTAAGTAGATCACTTATTTGAGGAATGAATTTAGAAAAAGTATTTTCATCTGAATTTACTCCCGGTGTATATCCTTTTAATTCATCTGGATTAATTTGTGCTGCTAAAATATCTGTTGGAATATCTATCCATGATGGCCCCGGCCTTCCTGACTCTGCAATATGAATTGCTTTTTGAAATTCATATTTTACTTGCTTTGGATCAGTTATTAAAACTGCATACTTAGTAATGTTTTCAACTGTTTTGCAAATATCAAATCCCTGAACTCCCCACATTCTTAAGTCTTTATGCGATTGAATGAATTCAGACTTTTCTTGTCCCGAAATAATTAATACAGGAATAGAATCTGCCCATGCATCCAATGCACCGGTAATAGCATTAGTGGCAGCTCCACCAGAAGTGGTGATCATAACCCCTAATCTTCCGCAAATACGTTTGTATGCTAAAGAAGCCAATACACCGCTTTGTTCCTGATGAGGATGAATAGAAACCAATTTTGGATTATCAATAATTGAGTTTAATAAATGCACATTTCCTGCGCCGGAAATAGAAAATATATGTTTCATATTGTTTTCTACGAACAGCTGCGCGATATAATCAGATACTTTCATAAGTATAATGTAATAGTTTAAAGTTTATTGAAAACTAAAAATTGATAATTTTCATTTTCAACTTCTTCATTTTTTAATGGATCATTATTTAATAAAATGGCTTCACCGGTATCAATTACTTTTTTTGATCTCATTTTAATGGTTCCTGTTATAGGAACGATCATAATGGTTTTTTCTGATGCGGCTGGTTTTTTATCAGTTAGTGTGATTTCAATATTTTTAAATTTCCAACTAGCATAATCTTTTTCTTCAAAAGGAAAAAAATCGTACAGTTTAAAATCTGTTGAGTACTCATTGGTTTTTTCGTAGCCAGTATTTTGTCTGCCATAGGCGTCATGCATACGCACCAAATCACCTTTCATTGGAGGCGTTTCTATTTCCATAATAAATGAACCTTCTTCAGCAGTTGACATAGATGAGTGGAAAACACATGGTTCAAGCACAACAGCTTCCAATGTTTTTAATCGGTATTTATCATCAATAGTTGTGCATTGTATTGCGCCATCCAAAACAATTAAGGATGTTCTTTTTTTTGCGTGACAATGTAAAGAAGTAGCATTGTTTTTTTTAATGAATAGGAACCAAATGGCTACTTTTTCGTTTTGAAACCATAAATATTCGTAACCCCATGGTTTATTAACCACAATATTTCTATAATCAAACGTATTGGCAAAATCAGAAGATTCTACTTTTAATCTTGATAGATTTTCGTAATCGTTTAAGGAAGGATAAACTTTATAGATCATTTTACTTATTAATAGTGTAGTATGCTTTTAAAGTTTCCTTTATCCAGACTGCATTGTCTCTGAAATGTGGTGCAGAAATAATATTACCATCAGTAATCACAGGAACGTTATGATAAATAGCGCCTGCATTTATTAAATCATCTTTACAGCCTAGATAAGTAGTCATGTTTTTGCCTTTTACAATTCCTGCCGAAATAAGTACCCATGGTCCGTGACAAACTGTAGCAATAACTTTGTTTGCACTATTCATCTCTTTAATAAAATTTAATAGCTCAGGGATTTGTCTTAATCTGTCAGGAGATTCTAAACCACCAGGAACGATTAGCATATCATAGTCTTTAACATTTAACTTTTTAATATCAACGGTTGCTTTGATGGGTAAGCCATGTTTGGCAATAACATCAACCCCACCATTAGATGCTACATCAACAGTAAAATCATCTTCTTGTAAACGGTAATAAGGGTAAGCAAATTCTGTATCCTCAACTGCAGGACCAACTACTATAACGGCTTTTTTTAACATTTGTATATTTTAAAAGATTAGTTTATACCCAACCAAGGGCGTTTGTTAATTTCGTATGAACGTTGGAGAAAATCAATATCTCTTTCAGTATCTACATTTTGCCAAAAGCCATCATGCTTCCATAAAGAGATCTGTTCTTCATTAATGAGTGTATTAAATACTTCTGTTTCTAAATTACATTCACTAATAGGAGATAACTTTGTAAAGATGGTCTCATTAGCTACCATAAAACCACCATTTATTCTTGATAAATGCATTTCTAATTTTGCATTTGGATCATACGATAAGCTATTGTTTTCTTTTTGAAAAAATGTACCGAAACGAGATGGTGGATTTACTCCAGTAATTGTCAGTGTTTTATTGTTGGATTTATGAAAATTTAGTAACTCGTTAATATTAACGTCGGCTAATACATCCGAATAGGCTATAAAAAAGGGTTCGTGTTTCAAGTAGCGCTCACAACGTGCAATACGTGCTCCTGTACTTGCAGAGATTCCTGTATCGATCAATTTAACAGTCCAGTTTTCTTCAGGGATCTTATTCAATGATTTGACATTATTATCTGCAATGTTTATTTCGATATCGTGCAGTAATTCAAAACTATTCATGAAGTATTCTTTTATCTGATCGCCTTCCTGTCCAAGTGCCAATACAAAGTCGGTATAACCATAACTGCTATATAATTTCATAACATGCCAAATAAGAGGTCTGTTGCCTACTTTTAATAAACATTTAGGGATTCTGTTTCTACTAATAGGATCAATAACTCCCCTGCCGCCACAAAGTATTAAACACTTCATATATCTTTAAAATTTATCTTGTGAAAATACTAAATTTATATTAAAAATCAGAATCATTTAAAACTTTCAATAGTCCTTTTAAATCCTTCTTTTACACCTACTAAAGGACTCCAGTTTAGCTTTTCTGCCTTATCAATATTTGGCGAATTACGTTGAATTGGACTTTTTAAATAGGCATTGTTATCAGTTTTATTATTCATAATAACTTTTAATTTAAGTTCAGGATAAAGGTTTACCAATGTATTGGCTAAATCAAGAATACTGTACTCTTCATTAGGGTTTCCAATATTATAGGGCTGTCCGTTTTCTCCATTTACCAAAACGGTTAAAAAACCTAGCGTTGCATCGGTTAAATAACAAAAAGGTCTAATAGCACTACCATCGCTATTAAGTGTAATATTTTGCTTATTTACAATATTGGCTACAAAATCGGCAAATACACGTCCATCATCTAATGCCATGCCAGGGCCATAAGTATGAAAAGGTCTTACAATTTTTGCTTTTACACCAAACTGATGAAAGTAGCTTACGCAAATATTTTCCCCCATACGTTTACTTTCCCCGTAACAAGCTCTCACATTGGCGCAATTCAAATAACCAAACGTGTCTTCGTTTATCGGAATGTCTTCAGCTTTAACCTGTCCATACACTTCTCCTGAACTAAAATATAAAAATGATTCTACATTTTTTTCTTTTGCCAGTTTCATTAAGTTAATGGTGCCTAAAACGTTTGCGTTTAATGTGCCAACTGGATCGGTACCGTAATATTTTGGACTTGCCTGACTAGCAGCGTGAATAATGAAGTCTATAGTATTCGGGTAACTAAATTCATTACATACATCATGTTCTACTATAAGAAGATTAGAATTGGCTAACCAATGGGAAAATCTTTTCTCTGCCTTTTGTTTACTTCGCACTAATGCAATTACTTTGGTGTTATATGATTTGTCAATAGACAGAAATGTTTCTACTAAATAGGCTGGCAAAAAACCATTAGCACCTGAAATTAGAACAGTTTTATTTCTGAAATTCCCCCAATCTTTAAAGCGATTGATGATAGCTGCAATATCTTCTTTAATTATTGTATTCAAAATGATATATCTGTTAGAATTAAGTGTTTAAAGTACTAAAATTATTGCAAATTAGAATTAATAAATCATTGGATAAAAATCGTGAATAACTATCAAAAAATGTTATTTTTGGGTATTATTTATGAAAAAACACATTTCTGTAATATCGCCCTGTTATAACGAAGAGGGAAATGTAGCTCTATTGGTTGAAGCTGTGGCAAAAGTATTCGAAAAACTGCCGCAATATACTTATGAGCAGGTTTTTATCGACAATTGCTCGCAGGATAATACCGTCGAAATCTTAAGAAAGATCGCATCCACAAATAAAAATGTGAAAGTCATTATTAATGAACGTAATTTTGGTTGGATTCGTTCTCCGTTTCATGGCTTAATTCAGTGTCATGGAGATGCAGTTATTTATATGGTTTCTGATTTTCAAGAACCACCTGAGTTAATACCTCAATTTCTTGAAAAATGGGAGGAAGGCTTTAAAATAGTCATTGGGATAAAAGCCCAAAGCAAGGAAAACCCATTGATGTTTGCAGTACGAAAGTTCTTTTATAAAATTTTATCAAGTGCTTCAGACGGAGAGCCAACGATAAAGAACTTTACAGGTTTTGGTTTATATGATCAAAAATTTATAACAGTTTTAAGAGGTCTGGAAGATCAATACCCATATTTGCGCGGCTTGGTTACGGAATTAGGCTTTAAACGCTTCGAGATTCCATATACTCAACCACAGCGTTTTTCAGGAAAAACAAGTTCTAACTTTTTCAAATTATATGATGTGGCAATGCTTGGCTTTACAAGCCATTCAAAACTGCCATTAAGATTATCTGCATTTGTAGGTTTTTTCTCTGCTATTATTAGCTTTTTAGTAGCAGTTGGTTATTTCATCTATAAACTAGTTTATTGGTATGAATTTCAAATTGGAACGGCTCCAATGGTAATTGGAATATTTTTCTTTTCCTCTGTTCAATTATTTTTTATTGGAATTATTGGAGAGTATATTGGAGCGATTCATACTCAAATAAGGAAACGGCCTTTGGTAATTGAAAAAGAGCGGATTAATTTTTAATAAACATATTTATGAAGGTAGTTATTTTAGCAGGAGGTTTAGGCACACGTTTATCTGAAGAAACAGATGTTCGGCCGAAGCCAATGGTGGAGATCGGGGGTAGACCAATTATTTGGCACATCATGAAAATATATAGCCATTATGGATTTAATGAGTTTGTGGTTTGTTGTGGATACAAAGGTTACGTGATCAAAGAATATTTTGCTAATTATTTTTTACATCAAACGGATGTAACTTTTGATTTAGCTAGTAACAAAATGGAGGTGCATAATACAGGATCTGAAAACTGGAAAGTAACGTTGGTTGATACAGGTATCAATACCAATACAGCAGGTCGTATCAAACGCATTCAAAAATATGTAGGCACCGAGCCTTTTATGCTGACTTATGGGGATGGTGTTGCTGATATTAATATCAATGATCTGATCACTTTCCATAAAAAATCAGGTAAAATAGCTACGTTATCATCTATTCAATTGCCTGGAAGATTTGGAAACCTAGATACGGATGTAGATGGCACTGTGAAAACATTTCAGGAAAAACCGGTTGGGGATGGGGTTCGGATTAATGGTGGCTTTTTTGTGTTGGAACCCGAAATATTCAATTACTTAAATGGCGATATGGACGACGTACAATGGGAGAAAAAACCTTTAATTGAAATTGCTAATGAAGGAAAATTATCCGCCTATCAACATGATGGTTTTTGGAAATGTATGGATGCGTTAAGAGATAAAATTGAATTAGAAGATCTATGGCAAAGTGGCCATGCTAACTGGAAAATCTGGAAGTAAAAATGATGAAACAATTAGATCTATTTTCTGAAATATATAAAGGCAAAAAAGTATTGGTAACAGGAGATACCGGTTTCAAAGGTTCCTGGATGTGTATCTGGTTAAAAGAATTAGGAGCGGATGTATATGGATATGCGTTGCCGGCTTTAACCTCTAAAGATAATTTCATCACTACTAAACTTTCCGGAAAAATAAAACATATAGATGGTGATGTGAGAGATTTAAAATTATTGCAAAATTATTTTAACGAAGTAAAACCCGATATAGCCTTTCATTTGGCGGCACAACCATTAGTTATTGAATCCTATAATAATCCTCATTATAATTTCGAAACCAATTTAATGGGAACCGTTAACTTTTTTGAAGTGGTTAGAAATTGTGCTTCTGTAAAAGTAGCTATTAATGTGACTACTGATAAGTGTTATCAAAATAACGAATGGCTATGGGGTTATCGCGAGAATGATGCGATGGGTGGAGATGATCCATATAGTGCATCTAAAGGTTGTTCGGAGTTAATTACAAACTCCTACATCAAATCATTTTTTTCTAAAGAAAATACCGCACATGTGGCATCGGGAAGAGCTGGAAACGTCATAGGTGGTGGCGATTGGGCTGACAATCGTATCATCCCTGATATGATCAGAGCTTACGAATCCAAACAAACATCTGTTATTCGCAACCCAAATTCTGTTCGTCCATGGCAATTTGTTTTGGAGCCTGTATATGGTTATATGAAATTAGCTGAAAAATTATGGACAAATGGAAAATCATTTTCAGGTGGCTGGAACTTCGGACCTTCTGCTTTTGAAAGTTATACAGTAGGTGATGTGGTGAATGAGGTGAAAAAAAATATTCCATCAATACAGATTGATTCTCCCAAAACTACAGAAAAATTCCACGAAGCTGGTCTGTTGAAATTAGATATTACCAAAGCTGTGAACTTTTTAGGATGGAAACCAAAATTAAATTTCGAAGAAACGATTCAATTTACAATTCAAGGATATCAAGATGAGTTAGATACTCAAAAAAATATTTATGATTGCCGTGTTAAACAAATAGCAGCGTATTGCATTAAATAATTATGTCAAAACTATTAGATATCAAGCATCAAATACATGCTCTTATAAAAGAGTATCATGATGAAGCATTTAAACAAAAAGCATTTGTTCCCGGAGAATCGGCAGTGCCGGTAAGCGGCAAAGTATTCGATCACAAAGAAATACAATACATAACCGATTCAGCTTTGGATGCCTGGTTCACTACCGGGAAATTCAATGCTGAATTCGAAAAAAAATTAGCAAAGTATATCAACATAAAATCTGTACTAACGGTTAATTCAGGTTCTTCGGCAAATTTAGTGGCCTTTTCCGCACTCACGGCAAAAGAATTAGGAGAAGAAGCCATCAAACCCGGCGATGAAGTAATTACTGTTGCAGCTTCATTTCCAACAACGGTTAATCCTATTTTGCAATACGGCGCCATTCCGGTATTTGTAGATGTGACCATTCCTCATTACGAAATAGATGTTACCTATCTGGAGAAGGCACTATCTCATAAAACAAAAGCAGTAGTAATTGCTCATACCATGGGTAATGTATTTAATCTGGAAGCTATTACCGAGTTTTGCGAAAAACATGATCTGTGGCTAATGGAAGATTGTTGTGATGCATTAGGAGCGACATATAATGGCAAACATGTAGGAACCTTCGGCGATATTGCTACTTTAAGTTTTTATCCGGCCCATCATATTACCATGGGCGAGGGTGGAGCGGTATTTACATCAAATTCCAAACTAAAAAAAATAGCCGAGTCATTCAGAGACTGGGGACGTGATTGCTGGTGCGAACCGGGAAAAGACAATACCTGTGGCTTACGTTTTTGTCAGCAATTGGGAGACTTACCAATGGGCTACGATCATAAATATATATACTCTCGTCAGGGTTTTAATTTAAAGATCACTGATATGCAGGCCGCTTTAGGTTTGGCTCAATTGGAAAAACTGGATGAATTTGTAAATATCAGAAGAACAAATTTTGATATGTTAAAACAAGGTTTAGCAAAACATATAAATAAATTGATTTTGCCTGAAGCTACAGAAAATGCAAATCCATCCTGGTTTGGATTTTTGATCACAGTAAAGAAAGATGCAGGGATAACACGCAATGATCTGGTGCAAAAACTAAATGATAAAAAAGTGGCTACCCGTTTATTATTTGCGGGTGATTTACGCAAGCAGCCTTATTTTAAGGATTATGACTACCGCATTGTCGGTGACCTACCCAATACAGATATTATTGTGAATGATACCTTTTGGATAGGCGTAACGCCGATGATCAATAATGAAATGCTGAGTTATATGATCTCATGCTTTGATGAGATATTAGGTTAACATTCTATTAAATAGAGAGGTCCAGACTTTTTTCAGAAAAAACTTTATAAATGTGCCAAAAAGAACATGAATGGTAGTTTCGTTCTTGTTTTTTTGATCTAACTTACCTTGAATTTTCACATACAGGTATGAAATCTACAAAATTTTTTTTTGTTTTTATTTTTTTCTGGCCGTTAATTTCTTTTGCTCAGGTTGACTCGACAATTACTTTGACATTTGATTTTAATGAACATACGATTAAAGAAAAGGATAACAAGGTTATTCCAAGGCCTGAAGGTGTTACATTGACATATGACAGATTTGGAAATGAAAATTCCGCATTATATTTACATGGACATTTAACTAGTTATATAAATTTGGGAACATCAAATTTATTAAAATCTTCTAATATGTCTATTTCAACTTGGATTAACATTGAGAGAAGAGTTTATTCAGGTAAAGGATTTGATGAAAATCCAGTTTTTGTAGTTAAAAACGGCCCTGGTGATGATTTTATAAATGCAATTTCGGTTGCATATGATTGTAATAATAACCGTCTCTTTGCAAATTCAACAAAAGATTCTACTGAAGAAGTTTTTATATATTCTAATAAACCATTTTTTTTTAACCAATGGTATCATTTATTTGTAGCATGTAACAACAATTCTTTATCTTTTTACGTAAATGGAGAGTTTCAGGGAAAATCCGAAAAGAAATTTGAAACAAAGTTCATGGAAAGTGATTCATTGGTGTTTGGTCATACCGCAAGTTTTAAAAATGAACGATACACTTTAGGGATATTTGATGACATAAAAATATTTCACCGTAGTCTATCAGAAAAGGAAATCATTGATCTTTATAACGCACCGAATCCTAATAAGTTAAAAAATATTCTTAATGGAATTATAAAATATGGAGTAATTATTCTTGTTTTAGTTTGTGTAATTATTATTATTAATATAAGAAATAAAAAAGCTTTAAAACGCCAAAAAGAACAGCTTGAACTCGTAAATAAAATAACTGAACTTGAATTAAAGGTAGTAAAGACACAAATGAACCCTCATTTCATTTCCAATTGCCTGGCTGCAATACAAGAATTAATCTATAAAAATGATATTGATAAAGCGGGTCAATACATAGCTAAATTTAGCTACTTTTTGAGGCAGGTATTGAATTACTCCGATAAGAACTACATATCTCTGGCAGAAGAGATCGAAATTATTATATTAAACGTTGAGTTAGAGCAATTGCGTTTCAAGAATGAATTTTCTTTTGAAATACATGCAGATGAAAAAATTCCAATTAAAGAAATTTTAATTCCATCTTTAATTACGCAACCCTTTATTGAAAATGCAATTTGGCATGGTTTACTACCTTTAGGAAATATCAGAAAACCAGCATTAAAAGTGAATGTTTTTATTCATGAAGGATTACCAATCATTGAAATCGAAGATAATGGGGTAGGTAGAGATTCAGAAAAACCAAATACAAAGATGTCAAAAGGAACTAAATTAGTATCAGATAAAATAGAAAGTTTGAATAAGTTAAATCAAACCACAAATTATAAAATGGAGATCATCGATCTATTTGATGATAATAAACGAATGGGTACAAGGATCAGGATCCAATTAGATAATATTTAAAATGAACGCGATTACAGCTATAATTATTGATGATGAAGAGCATAATAGAAATCTGTTATCGACATTGTTAAAAAAACATTGTCCTTTAGTTGAAGTGATATGTGAAGCAGCTAACGTAGATGATGCGTTTGAGAAAATAAATGATAATAAACCTCAACTGGTTTTTTTGGATATAAGAATGCCGAATAAAAGTGGTTTTGATCTCCTTAAGCAATTTACAGAGATTAATTTTGAGGTTATTTTTATATCGGCATTTGATGAGTATGCTATTACGGCATTCGAGTTTAATGCCCTAGGCTATATTCTAAAACCTGTAGATTATAGTAAGCTAATTAAATCTGTTGATAAAGCTATCACGAAAGTTAGTTCAAATCGACCAAATGAAGAGATTCTTCATTTTACAAAGACAATCGCAAATAAAAATGACTTAATTAATAAAATAGCAATCCATCATAATGATAAGGTTGTTTTTTTGAGTATCAATGAAATTATTGCAGTAGAGGGAAATGGAAATACATGCGTATTAAAAATGTTGGATAATAAGAATTATTATTCAAGCAAAGATCTAAAGTTATTTGAGGCCATGCTTGAAAAGGCAGGAAATTTTATCCGCATTAGCAGAAGTGTTATAGTTAACGTGGATTGTATTAAAGCGTATAGTAAAGGAGAAATTTGTGATATTGAACTTACAAATGGAATGGTTTATGAAGTTCCAAGAAGAAAAAAAGCAGAAGTTTTAAGTAAAATGAGACCAAATACCTAAAAATGTGCTAAAAAGAACATGAATGGTAGCATTTTATTATATACTTAAAATGATCTTTGTGGATGTATAAAGCTTATAAGATCTTCATTTATCCTATAAAATGCGCCATTTAATCGATAAAATCAAGCATTTATTAAGTTGACTAAAAATAAAGCCATTTTTTGTTTAATTTTAATGCAAATATAAAGGTACAATATTTAATTCTTAAAAAAGATGAATATGTATTATCACCTTGCGCCAGTCGTTTATGAAATTCAGTAAAAAATATGTTTTTTTTATTTTGATTATCTTTTTTGTTTATTACAAAGGGATAGCTCAAACAACAAATATTTCCGGAATTATAAATAACTATGTTTCTGTTACTTCAGTTGGTACTCAAACTGTTTTAGTTTCAAATACTGTAGGTTTTACTGTAGGAGACAGGGTTTTACTTATTCAGATGAAAGGGGCAAATATTCAACAATCAAATAGCCCAGCTTATGGATCTATCATTAATATAAATGATTGTGGTAATTATGAACTGAAAACTATTGCATCAATCTCAACTAATACAATTACATTCACTACCCCTCTATTTAAAAGTTATACTACTACTGGGTTAGTACAATTAGTAAAAGTTCCTGTTTATAACAATGCGACAGTTACCGCACTTCTTACCTGTTCACCATGGAATGGAGCTACAGGAGGTATATTGGCTTTTGAATGTACGGGCACGCTAAACCTGTTTGCAAATATCGATGCGTCAGGTAAAGGTTTCAGGGGTGGAGGAATGAGTGCGGGTAGTGTTACTGGTTGCGCGGGAGATACAGCCCACTATATTGATCCCGGCTCCTATATGGGTTCCGGTATAAAAGGCGAGGGCATTTTTATCAGTAATCCTCTTAATGAAAAAGGACGAGGGTCAAATGCAAACGGGGGTGGGGCAGGAACTAATATTAATGGAGGAGGCGCAGGCGGAGCAAATTATGCTGACGGCGGATATGGAGGTAACATCAAGTCGTCTGCCTCTTGTCCCCCTGCTATACCTTTGAATTGCGGAGGTATTTATGGAAGAGCACTGCCGTATTCTAATGCATTGAACAAAATATTTTTAGGGGGCGGTGC
Source organism: Bacteroidota bacterium (assembly GCA_040386075.1). Taxonomy (GTDB): domain Bacteria; phylum Bacteroidota; class Bacteroidia; order B-17B0; family Aurantibacillaceae; genus UBA4416. The sequence goes on along the minus strand of JAZKGE010000006.1, from coordinate 7,719 downwards.
TGGTTCGGGGCACATGAATGATAATGCGGGAACGGTGGGTACCAATGGTGGAGGTATTATCTTGATTAGGGCAAATACGATTACCGTAAATAATAACTTTATAATCAGTAATGGTTTGGATAATAACATAATTTCCGGTATCGATGGCCAGGGTGGAGGAGGTGCTGGGGGAACAATTCTAGTAGACGCCTGCTCATCGCCATCATTAAACATCTCAGCAAAAGGAGGAAAAGGAGGAACAGATAATTATGGTGGTCCGGATTGCCATGGTAAAGGCGGCGGCGGTTCAGGCGGTATAATATGGTCATCAGGTTCATTAGCCGGCGCTACAATCAATGTAAGTGGCGGACAACCGGGTATATTTACTTTGACGAGTTCCTGGTATTATAATACACCAGGAGGTGCATCAGGGGGACAGGCCGGTGGAACTTTAACCGGTTTATCAATTCCGGGAGCGGTTCCGTTATCAGTAGGGAGTTTTTCTTTTACTACATCTTCTAACTGCATGAGTAACAATAACTCAACCGCTATAGGGACAGTGATTACAAACGCATTGTCTCCTGTATTTTCATTTATATGGACAAATTCAAGTGGTGTAATTATTAACCAAACAACTAATACATCCTCATTAGTTGATTCGGTTCCTAATCTGGCTAATGGGATTTATACATTAACTGTTCAAATGAATGCGCCCTGTGGACCAATCAGTACTCAAACTTTAAATATTAATTGTGTTATAGCTCCATCACAATATTGTGGAGGCTCATTAGAATTTAATAATATTAGTGACGCAGTTAGTTTACCTCTTAATAACCAAATTCATAGTAGTAATGGATTCACATGGGAATGTTGGTTTAAATTAAATGCCACATTTGCGTCAAATCCAAGAGCATTAATAAATAGTATAGATGCTGTTAGTTATGAAGACATATACCTAGGATTTGGATGGAACTATGGAGCAGGAAATGTTCCAATAAATCATTTGGGATTCAAAGTAGATGGACCTAATGCAACAACTGGACCTGCTTCAGTAAGTTGTGATTATATGCCGGCAGGAGGTTTTTTATTGGGAACATGGTATCATGCGGCCGGCGTTATGGATTATATTGCACATACTTCTAAACTATATGTAAATGGACTTTTAGTAGACACTAAAATTGAAAATGCAGATCCTTTTTCTCGAACTATACAAAGTCAATTGAGCTATGATCCTAGTTTAGCATTAGGTGGTAATATGGATGAAGTTAGGATATGGAATAAAGTACGCTCTGATTCAGAAATATTTGCGGATTACAGTCATTGCTTAGTTGGAAATGAAACTAATTTGTTATCCTATTATCGTTGCAATCAATCTACAGGTAATATTTTAATAGACGCTACGCCTAATGGGAATGGTGGTAATTTAATAAATTCAACCCAATGGTCACCTCAACAGCCTAATATTTCTGGCTTAGCTTGCGGAAGTGGAGTGAGCTTTTCAGTAACATCGTCTCCAACCATTTGTGCAGGAGTAACAACTACTCTATCGGCTATTGGAGCTACAACTTATACATGGAGTAATAATATAATTGCAAATTCAATTTCTGTTAATCCTTCTATAACAACTACTTATACTGTAAATGGTTCAAATGGTAGTTGTTCTAGCCAAACAGTTGTAACTGTGGTTGTTATCCCTAATCCCACACTAACATTAAGTCCTAACGCAACCCTTTGCGTGGGAGCAAGTGTTTCAGTAACCTTAACGGCAAACGGTGCAGGTTCTTATGTATGGAACAATGCATCAAGCCTATCAGCATCAACAGGAGGCATGGTTATGGCCACGCCAAATGCAACTACCATTTATACGGTAACAGGTACCACAGGTTTGTGTACCAACACAGCAGTAGTTACGGTGAGTGTAACTCCAACCCCAACTATTACGGCTACAGCGTTTAACCATACCTCCTGTGGTTTGGTTAATGGTTCGGCAACTGTTACAGCTTCTCCGGCTAACAATACGTTTAGCTGGAGTGGGGGAGTTTCATCCACTACAAACACCGCCGATTCTTTAGCGCCGGGCAATTATTCGGTAACGGTTTCAAATGGAAGTTGTCAAACCAATACAGTCATCAGCATACAGGGTTCAGTTCCACTAGTCATAACAGCAAGCACTATCATAGCATCTAACTGCGATGCCAACAATGGTAGCATTACTGTGACAGATAATTTAACAGCTAGTAATTATTCGTGGAACCCAAATGTATCTTTAACCAATAATGCTACCGGTTTAGCAAGCGGTAATTATTCGTTAACGGTTTCAAATGGTGTTTGTACTACTTCTACGGTGTTTGTAGTGTCTTCTATTGGAGGGCCGGTTTCATCCGTAACAACAATAGATGCTGTTTGTGGAAGTGCTAATGGTGTAGCCACCGTCACCAATGTGGTTAACGGTCTTTCTCCTTACCAGTACAATTTTAATAATGCGGGTTTTTCGCCGGCAATAACCTATTCAAATTTAGTTTCAGGAAATTATTTGTTGATCGTAAAAGATGCTAACGGTTGTTTGTATACCCAAACGGTTACTGTTGGAGAAGCAAGTATTCAGTTGCTGTTAGGTGTTACCGCTAATGCGCCAAACTGTTTTGAGAACGATGGTTCGTTTGTGATCAACAACATTACCGGTGGCGTTCCGCCATACACCAGTAATTTTAATAATAATGGCTATTCAACGGATACGATCTTTACACAGTTAGGTGTGGGTAGCTATACCTTGAATGTAATGGATTCTAACAATTGCGAGACTGGCTTTATTTTAGTGATACCCGAAAATGATGGGGAGCATACGTTGTATATACCCAATACTTTTACTCCAAATAATAATGTAGTAAACGATATTTGGTATGTAAAAGGAACTTGTTTGAATCAATTTAATTGTATCATCTATAACCGCTGGGGAGAAAAGATCAGGGAGTTAAAAGATATAAAAGAGGGGTGGGATGGAACCTATAAAGGCGCTCCGGTTCCTGATGGTGTGTATGTTTATTTGATAGAAATTGAAACAAAAAGCGGAACTGTTAAAAAAGCAGGGCATATAACTCTGTTCAGATAACACCAAAATGTGCCAAAAATCCTTTTTACGGTTGCTTAAAAACATGTTAAATCGTTAAATTTATTGCAGTTATCAAAGGAGTCCAGTCGTTTATGACTTAATATAAGTCATTTACAAGTTCCCAGGAATACATGGATTTAATTTGTTTATTTTTACAATAGCATTTGCACTAATATTGAGATTTTGAAAAAAACGAAAGTTCATTTCTTTTATGTCATTCTGTTTTTGAGTAGTTTGTGTGTGAGATCACAAACAACTACTTACAGTGTTTTAAGCACGGCCTATAATAGAGCTAGTGGAACGTTTTTTTCGTTAGGAAATATTGATAATAGCTGGTTCTATACAAAGATCGAAGATCTGGTAGTTCCAAATAATCCCGGTTCCGTGATCAATTACCCTAACGATCCAACCTATGTTGTAGGAAATGTAGGTAATAATACTTTTCCCGGCATTATTGCAAACCATAGTATCAATATGGCTCCCAATACCAACTCACTTGGTTTAAAATTATTTACTTACCGCACTTATTTCACACTGCCCAATTTACTCACAACCAGTAACCGGTATTCACTGTCGTTTAAATTGTCGGCCGATGATGCTGTGCATGAGGTTATGCTAAACGGCACTCAAAAGGCACAGTTCTTATCTAATACATATAACAATGTCCCCGGCATCAATAAGCCATATCTGCTTACCGTACCTATTTGCGATACGGATTTTGTATCGGGTTTAAATTACATTGATGTGGTTGTTGCCGATGCAGGAGGCTCTGTAGGATATTATGCTGAGGTAACTTTATTTGAGACAGTCAATCCTTCCAGTACCCAAATGTCGGTTACATCGTTGTGCAACGGAAGCAGCGCTTCGGCTGTAGCCACTATAACTACTGCTGTTGCTAATCCTACAATTTCTTATTACTGGACAAATTCAGCCGGAGTGCTTGTATCTCAAACTAATGGTACATCCTCATTAACCAATACGGTTACTAATTTGCCTAATGGTACTTATACAGTGCAAAGCCAGGTCAATGGCACCTGTGGTTCAATTGCAACTCAAACAATTACAGTTAACTGTGTAACCAGCCCTCCTTTATGTTCGGGTAATTTAGGTGCGCCTGTATTTTTCGAAGATTTCGGTTCAGGAGCTTCGCTGTATGGCGCTGCCTTACCGCCGGGTGTAACCAATTATCCTTATTTGCAGGGAGTGCCAAACAATGGAACCTATGTGATTGCCAGTTCCAGTAATCCATCCGGTACCAATGCAGGTTATGTGAACGACGGAGATCATACTGGTAATGCCAATGGTTACATGATGGTGGTTAATTCAGATTATGCAGCTACCGAAGTTTACAGAAAACATGTAACAGGTTTGTGCCCGGGTACAACTTATGTATTTTCGGCATACCTGGCAAATAATAACTCTCCCGATGCCGTAACCAATGTCTGCGCCTTCAATTACGTGTATGCCAATATTAAATTCCAGACCGAATTTCCGGTAGGCACCATATTGAACTCAACTACATCCGGTAATCTGGCCGTAGCAACCAGTTCACTTATATTACCATGGATACAGTATGGCTTTGCTTTTACAACAGGGCCCGGACAAACCAGCGTAGACGTTGTCTTGAAAAACAATGCGCCTGGCGGTTGCGGTAACGATTATGCAGTAGATGATATTTCATTGTCGCCTTGTGGCCCGGGAGTTGCATTGAGCATTGTTCCCAATCAAACTGTTTTTTGTCCGGGAGATCCGGTTAGTCTTCAATCAAATTTCACATCCGGTTCATATACAGTACCTCAATACCAATGGCAGTACAGTGGTGATGGAGGCGTAACCTGGACTAACATTTCGGGAGCTACTTCTCCTAATTATAACATCGCTTCGGTTGCGGCTTCACAGTCAGGAATGTATCAGTTACTGGTTTCAGAAAACGGAAATATCAATTTATCTTCCTGTCGTATAATAGCAGGACCTTTAACTTTTTCTGTTACTTCGGCAGTTACAGCGATGCCATCAGCTACCATTTGTCCGGGCGTAAGTACTACACTTACAGCTACAGGAGCAACCAGCTATAGCTGGAGCACCAATGCTACCGGTAATTCTATTGCCGTCAGCCCAACTTCCACTACTGTCTATACAGTTACGGGAACTGTTGGCACCTGTACCAGCCAGGCAACATCAACAGTTAACGTGGCATCAAGTTCCACACTTTCTATAGCAGGAATTCAGCAGATCTGTGCAGGTCAAACAACAACTTTAACAGCCGGCGGTGGTAGCAGCTATAACTGGAGTCCTTCAAATACGTTGAGCAGCAGCACAGGAAGTGTTGTTATAGCAACGCCTGTTGTTACCACAACTTACAGTGTTGCTGGTTCATCAACCTTATGTTCTAGCCCCGGAGTTATTACTGTAAGTGTATCTCCTTTACCAACATTAACATTGAGTCCAAACACAGCACTTTGCCTGGGAATAAGTTCTTCAACAACGTTAACGGCAAGCGGTGCAGGTTCCTATGTATGGAACAATGCCTCAAGTTTATCAGCCTCTACGGGTAGTATCGTAACAGCCACGCCAAATGCAACTACTGTTTATACGGTAACAGGAAGCACAGGATTGTGTACTAATACGGCAACTGTTACCGTGAGTGTAAACGCAACACCAACTATCACGTCCACATCAGTTAACAATACATCTTGTGGTCTGGCCAACGGTTCAGCAACAGTAACTTCTTCTCCGGCCAATAATACGTATACATGGAGTAGTGGCGTAGCATCCTCTACAAACACAGTAGGTACACTAGCGGCAGGTAATTATACGGTAACAGTATTAAATGGTATTTGTCAAACCAATACGGTTATTAGTATTTTAGGTTCAACAGCATTATCTATAACGGCAAGTACTATTGTGCCAACAAATTGTAATGTCAATAATGGAAGTATTACTGTAACAGATAATTTAACAGCTAGTAATTATTCCTGGAATCCAAATGTATCGTTAACCAATAATGCCGTAGGTTTGGCCGAAGGTAATTATTCGTTAACGGTTTCCAATGGCGCATGTACTACATCTACCATATTTGCAGTAAGTTCTATTGGCGGACCAGTTTCATCTGTGGCAACTATGGATGCTATTTGCGGAAGCGCCAATGGTATAGCTACGGTTACCAATGTGGTTAACGGTCTTTCGCCATATCAGTACAATTTTAATAACGCCGGTTTTTCTTCGGTAACAACCTATTCAAATTTAGTTTCAGGAAATTATTTGCTGATCGTAAAAGATGCTAACGGTTGTTTGTATAGCCAAACTGTTACTGTTGGCGAAACAAGCATTCATTCGGTAGCCGACATCACAACCAATGCGCCGGCCTGTTTTGAAAATGATGGTTCCTTTGTGATCAACAACATTACCGGTGGAGTTGCGCCATACACAACCAGCTTTGGTGGCAGCAGTTATTCAGCCGATACGGTATTTGCACATTTAGGTCCTGGCAATTATACCTTGAGTGTGATGGATTCGAACAATTGCGAGACCGGTTTTATGTTAGTGATGCCCGAAAATAATGGCGAGCATACCATGTACATTCCTAATACCTTTACGCCTAATAATGATAAAGTAAATGATGTGTGGTATGTAAAAGGCACCTGTTTGAATGCATTTAATTGCCTGATCTATAACCGTTGGGGAGAAAAGATCAGAGAGTTGAAAGACATAAATGAAGGTTGGGATGGAACCTACAAAGGCGCTTCGGTTCCGGATGGCGTATATGTTTATTTGATAGAAATTGAGACCAAGAACGGAACTATTAATAAAGCAGGGCATATAACAATATACAGATAAACGTAGTTAGTTATCTTCTCTAAAATTGTCAATTTAAAGCCATCAAATTATTTTGCATACATTTATGAAAATTATATTTGATAAAATGTACCGGCAAAATATTTTAATCATTGTTTTTTTATTTTTTTCTGTCTTTGTATTCCCGCAGGCCGATTCAGCGGTTAGGATAACCTTTGATTTCAATGAACATGAAATCAAAGAAAAAAACAATAAACTTATTCCTAAAGCCGTTGGTGCATCTTTAGTTAAAGACAGGTTTGGGAACGAACACTCTGCTTTATATTTACATGGTAATCCCGACAGTTATTTTGTTTTGGGTAATTCTCCTTACCTGAAGCCTAAAACAGGATCCATATCTATATGGGTCAATTTAGACCGGATCATTTATGCAGGAAGAGGTTCTGAAGCCAATCCGGTTATTGGTGCTAAAAACGGCCCACAGGATGATTTTAATTGTGCTTACGCTATATTTTTAGATTATACAACCAGGCGATTTGGAGCTGCTTCCCATAAAGATTCTACCAGGGAAATAAATATTAAATCTGAAAATGAGGTTGTATTTAATACCTGGCATCATGTGGTATTTACATTTGATAAGTCGCAATTTTCATTTTATGTAAATGGAAAACTGCAACAATCTGCTCCAAAAAGACATGAGTTAAATTATTTAAAGGACGATTCGGTAATGGTTGGTAATAGCGGTAGTAAAAAAAATTACCGCTGGTCGCAGGGTGTATTTGATGATATAGAAATATTTCATCGGGCTTTATCTCCAAAAGAAGTGCTGGAACTAT
>JAZKGE010000005.1:0-2628 GCA_040386075.1 Bacteroidota bacterium | reverse complement strand
TATAGGATGAAAGGAGGAATAGAAAATAGTACAATTTTTCGGGGCAGAGGTTCTTTTATTATGTTATAAATGAAATAGGCTATTACAGCATATTCCACTATGTTGAAGATCCGCAAGATCAAAAAATAGATAGTCTTGTCTTCAATGGTTTTGTGCTTAATAGCCTGAAGTAGAAGTAGCGAAACTGATGAAAATAAACAGAGAAGAATGGCGTATATAAAAAAAACCTTTAAGGCCTTTGTATTCAGTTTTTTATAAAACAGTATACAAAAGATTAAAGGTATAAATTCTGAAATAAATCCTGTATAGAATAAGTAGTTTTGGATAAGCGTTAATTTGTTTCAAATATAACTAACAACCTATCATAATCAAAATTTACTTAGTCTGCACAAAAATACTCAACTAATGATTCGAGAATTCCGCCTAGCATGGTTTAAAAATTTAGTTAGTGGTTTATGATTAAATATCAATGTAAACTTGCCTCTTATTAAGTTGTTGAACAACCGATGCGCTAATTGAGGTAATTCTACGTAGTATCAAATTCCTTATCTACAAAGGGTTTCATCGAAATCTAAACCCTTGTGAAGTCTCAAATTTAGGTAAATGTACGAAATTGAAATAGTAAATTTACTATTCAGTTTAAGAGGATATATACTTACGTATAAGTACGATGTCCACAGGTGTGGATAAAAAAATGCCACCCGCCTGATGCGGATGGCCACAGATGTTGGTGGTTGGTGGATTGGATTTTAAAACGGTTTTGTTTGTGTTTCTGGGGGTTTCAGAAGCAAAAGTATTTCAAGCTTTCGCCAGGTGGGGACAAGGATCAAAAACCATTGCTCACCCATACCAGCATTGCCTAAAATGATTTACTAAAAGTAGAACTCCTTCTAGTATAAAACTATCGGAATACCGCCCGATTTTCCATGTAATACTTTTACTAACGCCCGGGTACATATGCTTTTGCCTAAAGTAGAAATACGATGTTTTATGCAGGTAAATTTACTAAGTATAAAATCTTATTTGCATTGAAAATCAGGTATCTAGGTCAAGAGAGTGCTTATTATTTGGCCAAAATTTCGTTAATTTAAAATGAAAATGTACCTTGACGCACGTTAATACTAACTAACCCAATACCAAGACAAATGAGTTCGGAAAACCTGATCAAAATTGCTATTGCCGACGACCACAAGATTTTTAGAGATGGAATTAAGATGGCCCTTTCTGGAAAAACCAATTTAAAGATGCTCTGGGAAGCAGAAGATGGAAAGGATATGATGCACAAAATTGCCATCAAAAAGCCCGAGGTCTTACTTATGGATATCCGGATGCCTGAAATTGATGGCATCAATGCTATTCAACTTATCCGCAAAGAATACGAGGAAATCAAGATCATCGTACTCACTATGTATGACGACCAGCAGATGATTAGCAAAATGATGGAAATGGGAGCCAACGCCTACCTCACCAAAACAACCGACCCCGAGGAAATATACGAAGCAATACTAACCTGCATGAACGACGACTTTTACTTCAACGAGTTAGTGAACAAGGCAGTGATGGGAAAACTCATGCAGAAAAAAGCGGTAAGGCAACAGTATGGCACAAACGCACCCGTGAGCTTCAATGAAAAAGAAATCAAGATTTTACAATTACTGGCAGAGGACAAAACAACTGAAGAAATTTCTAAGATCATATTTCTTAGTCCACGAACAATTGAAACCATTCGGCAGAGTATGAAGACAAAGGTGAATGCAAAGACAATCGGTGGTTTGATTGTATATGGGATACGCAACAAATTAATAGACTAGCTTAATTCCATTTGTAACACATAACACAACTCGTTACTTACATCCGTATCATTCCCCGAAGCAATCTGCGAAATTGGAACGTAAATTTCCCATGGAACACATAGGGTAATTACACGCTACTTTTTTTAAATTATAATTTGACCTTGCGAACAGCGTTATATCATCGTAAACTTACTATTTCAAAAAGCTTTATTTTTGCTTCCTCATTATGAAAAAAGATCCATCAGAGCCCATTTCGGTTATCATTGCAGACGATCATGTGTTATACCGGGCGGGCGTTAAGACTTCACTAAGCGCAAAAAAAGATATTAAAGTAATAGCCGAGGCCGATAATGGGATGCACCTTTTAAATCTTATCAGGTCACTTCCTGTAGATGTAATTTTACTCGACATTCAAATGCCGATTATGGATGGCATTGCGGCTTTACCCGAGATCAAAAAAATAAGCCCCCACACAAAAGTTATCATGCTAACGTTTATGGAAGATAACAGCATGATCACAAAATTGATGGAGCTTGGAGCCAACAGTTACCTGGCTAAAACGAGTGACAGCGAAATAATATATGAAGCCATTAAAAAATGCTATACACAGGAGTATTATTTTAATTCAATGACCAATAAAGCATTGCTTACAAATTTAAAGCAACGCAACATGCCAACTCCTCAACAGTTGATGCCACTTGAAGCACAATTGAATGAGAAGGAAACACTGATCTTAAGACTGATGTGCGAAGAAAAAAGCACCAAAGAAATAGCTGATATTGTAGAACTCAGCCCACGTACCGTTGAGGCAATACGGGACAAACTGAAAGTAAAA
>JAZKGE010000004.1:56262-69053 GCA_040386075.1 Bacteroidota bacterium | reverse complement strand
TTTAATAAATTAGATTTATCATATTTAAAAGAGGTACGAAGACAAAAAATGAATTGATTTTATTTTTTTTATTGTGTTTGTTATTTTGTAATTGTAATCTTTGTTAACATTTCTGTTTGTGTTTGTGGCTGTTATTTTGTATTATTTTAAAACTTCTTGAAGACCATGAACAAAAATTTGAACTGGCATTTCTATGTTCATTATTATTTTTAATTCATCCTGTTCACACCGAAGTAGTAAATAACTTAAAATGCCGCGACGAATTACTATCCTTTATATTTGGGTTTAGTTCATTATGGTTTAGTTTGGACACTTATAAGAAACCAAATTTTAAAAATATCATCCTTGTAATTATGTTTCTTGCATTGGCACTTCTCTCCAAACGAACGGCTATGTTGTTTTTTGCAGTTATTCCATTATGCCTGTTGTTTTTCAGGAAAATGAATTTTAAATATGCTGCATTATTACTGATTTCATTGGCATTTACATACTACCTCATACCACTGATAAAATTAAATATCATTACCGAGAAAACAGTACGCCACTTTTACCATTTTGAAAACCCATTGTATACCGACGTTGTCCCTCTTTTTCAAAAATTGATCATAGGAATTAAATCGTTTGGCTTTTATGTGGGATTTTTGATCGTTCCATACCCATTTCGTAATTATTATGGGGCCAATGTGTTTGACGTGAGTACAGATCTGAATCTTTATTTTTTCATTGCCGTTATTTTTATGGTTGTTTGTACTTATTACATTTATAAATTAAAACACAAGCTGTTGCTCTTTGCCACCTTACTTTTTTGTGGTACTATAGCCCCGTTTTTAAATGTCGGAACTCCTGCGCCAGGCGTGCTTGCCGAGCGCTTTGCTTTTTTTGCATCTGTGGGATTTTGTTTGATATTAGCAATAGTACTGGTCAAATATTTTAAATCGATCCATTTTAAATCGATATCCCAATTTTTCTCAAAACCACTGGTTTATTTCTTGCCACTAATTTTTATTTGCATGGTATATACCTGGAACAGAAATACCTATTGGCATGATAAAGTATCATTGTTTGAACGCGACATTACTCATCTGGAAAAATCGGCAAAAGCAAACAGTTTATTGGCTAACGAATATTTTGAGATGTTGCGTTCACCTAACAAAAAATATCCCGACCAGGTTTTAATTCAAAAATGCTTAAAACATTATAACCTTGCAATTACAAATGATTCAAGTTTTTTCTCTGCATACAACAATGCTGGTGTAATTCATTACTCTTATCTTAACGATATTCCCAAAGCAAAAAAATATTTCATGTTAGGTATCAGGCACCGCCCGCTATACGCTCAGGCTTATGAAAATTTAGGAAACTGCTACAAACGAGAAGGAAACACAGCGCAAGCTTTTGACGCTTACAAAAAAGCTATAGAGATAAACCCTAAACAATACTCAGCTTACATGTCGGCAATTAATTTGTTTTTTGAGAAAAAAGAATATGAAAAGACGATTAAAATAATTAAGATTGCACATGCTAATTTTCCGGATAATTATGAATTAATAGCGCAGGAAGCCAATTGTTTTTTATTGAAAGGCGATACTCTGGGAGCCATCAATAAATACGAAGAAGCTTATAACATAAATCCAAATACCTATTTAGCACAATTTCTTTCTCAAAAGTATAAGGAAACAGGTAACGTAGTCAAAGCAGATCTTTACAAGAACAAATAACATTATATTATATTCAATGACGTTATTTAGATATATTTATGAAAAGAAATTTTTATTCTTTTTATGTATATCCTTTTTACTTTATGGAAACACGCTAAAAAATGGTTACACTATTGATGACCAGTTTGTAACTGAAAACAGTTATACCAACAAAGGATTAAAATCAATCAAAAAGATCTTTTCATCTTATTACTCGGAAAACGATGGAAAAAATAATTATGAATACCGCCCTATCGTTAAACTTTCGTTTGCATTAGAACATCAATTATTTGGTGTAAGACCTTGGGTTGGCCATCTCATAAATCTTATATTATATGCATTGTGTTTGTTTCTTTTATTTAAGGTTCTAAGACTCATTTTTCACAACTACCCATTGCTTTTTAGCCTCTATATTGTGTTGATCTTTGCAGTCTTGCCTCTACATACCGAAGTAGTTGCAAGTTTAAAGAATCGCGATGTTTTGCTTTGTTTTAGTTTTAACATGCTTATCATTATTCAATTGGATCTTTTTTTTCAAACAAAAAACTATTTACGTTTAATATTAGCTTTAGTATTATGTATGTTAAGCTATTTAACAAAGTATGATGTGCTACCGTTTTTAGCTATCACTCCTTTAGTACTTTATAAGAAACATAAATTCAAGATAGCTCCGTTTTTGATTATCATAGTCCTTTTTATTGTTGGATATTATTTATCAAAAACAGTCAAGCACCAATTTCTGGATAAAACATTTAGTGAAAGGATCTATAAATTCCATGAAAATCCTTTATTTTTTGAAAACACATTATCGCTAAAGCTCTCAACGGCTTTTAACGCACTTGGATTTTATCTTAAGATGTTGATCCTACCTACAAACATGTCGTGCTATTATGGCTATCATACAATTGACATGTATAATTTCTTTTCTGTTTATGCAATTTTAGGAATAGTGCTGTTTTGCTTTATGGCATTTTATTTTTTCAAATACTTTAAAGAAGAAACACCGATCTGGTATGCGATCATATTTTTTGGTATATCGATATCCATGTATTTGAATATAATAAGGCCTGTTCCCGGAATTATAGGAGATCGTTTCGCATTTACAGCATCTATTGGTTTTGCAATATTACTAGCTTATGTCTTACTTACTTATATAAACAAAAACATAAAAGCAGAAAATATTCAAAAAATGAACTTAAATTTCAAGATCGTTAGTGTGGTCATGTTATTAGTTTATTCAATGGTTACTATTTCAAGAAATATCGAATGGAAAGATAGAATTACCTTGTACGGATGCGATGTTCTTAAAATGCCTGAATCGGTGCCATTGAACTTATTATATAGTAATGAGATCTTAGTGAGTATAAGTAAACCGAATTCTTTTTTGACCGAGCAAAATAAAAACGAGTATATGTCAAAAGCTGCAATGAGCTTAAATAATGTTTTAAAAATAGACTCAGTAAATACAACTGCATTAAATAATTTAGCATTTATAAAACAAAAAGTTTACACTGATTTCAACGGCGCTATACCTTATTATAAAAAAGCACTTCGGATAGATTCAACAAAATTTGAAGCTCAATTCAATTTAGCTTATTGCCTATATATGACTGGTGAAACAAAAGAAGCAAAAGATCTGATTTTTAAAATTTATCCTACGCATTCCGGGAATCAATCCGTTTTGGATTTAATGTCGTATATATTAGTTGCCACCAAAGAGTATGAAATAGGAATACAATTATTTAAGAAAATTGCGGAAGAAAACCCTGGCAATAATAGTGTAAATATGATTATTGGTAATTTTTATATTGCATTAAATGATATGAATAATGCCAAAAATTATTACTCAATAGCTCTTAAAAACGATCCAGAAAATCTACAAATTAGGCAAATAGCTGATAGACTGAGTAAATAGCCTTTTTGAATTAGGGAATAATCTCCCCATTTTTTAGCTTTTATATTAAAAATCAATAACTTAGGGAAAATTTAAACTTGATCCCTATGAAAAAAACATTACTAACCGTTTTTTCACTCGTTTTTACATTTGTTGGCTTTGCCCAATTATCTGTGTCCCCAAACCAAACGGCCGCCAACTTAGCTAACTATTTACTCGGAACCGGAGTTACAATTTCAAATGCTTCGATGACATGCCCAACTAATGCGAATGCTTTCTTTAGTAATGGTTCCAGCACAAATTTGGGAATAAATAATGGGATACTATTAACAACAGGAAGTGCAGCAGCGGCTGCAGGCAATGCTGCAGGTAATGATGCCCGATGGGGTAATGGGGCGCCTGGTATTGCAGCCATGACTCCTTTAACCGGATCAAGTAGTTCTTATGATGGTTGCCTGCTTCAGTTTGATATCGTTCCAAGATGTTCTCCTTTAAGCATTAAATATAAATTTGGTTCGGAAGAATATACTGAGTTTGTGAATATGGGCTTTAATGATGCTTTCGGGTTTTTTATCTCAGGACCTGATCCGGGTGGTGGGAATTACACGAATGTAAATTTAGCCAAGGTACCTGGTACAGGACAAACTGTAAATATTGATAATATTAATCCTGGTACAAACTCGGTTTATTATGTAGCCGGTTCGGGTCCTCATATTGAATACGATGGTTTAACAACTCTTCTTACAGGAACAGCGGCTGTTGTACCTTGTCAAAGTTATCATTTGGTATTGGCAATTGTAGACGGTGGTGATAATGATTACGACTCAGGGGTGTTCTTAGAACAATCGGGGATATCCTGTAATGCACCAAATGTTACTGCAAGCAGTACAGCTGGCGGTGGCAGTGGAGGAACTATTTGCGCAGGCCAGTCGGTTACCCTTACAGCATCAGGCGCAACCGATTATGATTGGTCTACCGGTGCCACTACTAATAGCATAGTTGTATCGCCGTCTTCTACAACTGTTTATACCGTAGGAGGAAGTAATATAGGCGTTTGCATTCAATCCAGCATAACGCTTACCGTTACTGTAAATCCTGCTCCTACAGCAGTGGCAGGGCCTGCTAAAGTTCTGTCATGTTCTCAAACAACTACGGTTCTAGCCGGTTCGGGTGGAGGAACATATTCATGGTCGGGGCCTGGTATCGTATCTGGTGGTACTACTGCCACTCCAACTGTTAATGCAACCGGAACTTATAGCTTAATTGTTACATCATCTACATCTCCTTTCTGTCCATCTGTCGTCTCGACAGTAGCTGTGACAGCTAATACTACACCACCTTCACCAACGGCTTCCTCTACAGGAACTTTGAATTGTACAAATACAACCGTATCATTAAATGCAACCGGTGGTGGTACTTATTCATGGTCGGGTACAGGTATCGTTTCGGGTGGCGCAACTGCCAATCCGGTGGTTAATGGCACAGGACCTTATGTGGTTACTGTTACTGCTGCTAATGGTTGTACAGCTACTGCCAATACTTCGGTTGCTCAAAATACCACACCGCCTTCTCCTACAGCTTCTTCCAGTACTACATTAACTTGTAGTGCACCTACTGCTGTACTATCTGCTAGCGGTGGCGGAACTTATTCATGGTCGGGCACAGGTATTGTTTCCGGTGCAAATACTGCTAATCCTACTGTTAATGGCACAGGACCTTATGTAGTTACAGTTACAGGATCTAACGGATGTACCGCTACTGCTAATACTTCTGTTGCTCAAAATACTACACCACCTTCTCCTACAGCTTCTTCCAGTACTACATTAACATGTAGTGCGCCTACTGCTGTACTATCTGCAAGCGGTGGCGGAACCTATTCATGGTCAGGTACAGGTATTGTTTCCGGTGGAAATACGGCTACTCCCACTGTTAATGGCACAGGGCCTTATGTAGTTACAGTTACTGCAGCCAATGGCTGTACAGCTACTGCCAATACTACTGTTGCTCAAAATACTACACCGCCTTCTCCTACAGCCTCAAACACTGCTACTTTAACCTGTGCTACTACTACTGCTGCTTTAACAGCAACAGGTGGCGGAACTTATTTTTGGTCAGGTACAGGTATCCTTTCGGGTAACACAACAGCCAATCCGGTGGTTAATGGTACCGGACCTTATGTAGTTACAGTTACAGCGGCTAATGGTTGTACGGCTACTGCCAATACTACCGTTGCTCAAAACATGACGCCTCCTTCTCCTACAGCTTCAAATACGGCTACTTTAACCTGTTCTACTACTACTGCTGCTTTAACAGCTACAGGCGGTGGAACTTATAACTGGAGCGGAACGGGAATTGTTTCGGGTGGCACAACTGCTAATCCGGTAGTTAATGGTACAGGACCTTATATTGTAACAGTTACTGCAGCTAACGGATGTACAGCTACTGCAAATACTTCTGTTGCTCAAAATACAACCGCACCTTCTCCAAGCGCAAGTAGCTCTGGCTCATTAACTTGTTCTACAACTACTGTAACTTTAACCGGAACAACTGGAGGAACATATGTATGGTCTGGACCAGGTATTGTTAGCGGAGGCACAACTTCTACCCCTGATGTTAATCAAACTGGTACATATATAGTAACAGTGACTGCTGTAAACGGTTGTACTGCAACTGCAAGTACTTCCGTAGGACAAAATACGGTAACACCAACTGTAACAATGCCTGTAACACAAACGATCACATGTGCTTCTCCAACTGTTTCATTAGCTGGCTCTGCAAATCCATCTAACTCAACACCTGTTTGGACAGGTGGCGCCTGTGCAGGAGCAACTACATTTACAGCATCAGCATGTTCTCCGGGTACATATACATTAACAGTTACAAATCCGGTAAACGGATGTATAAACACTGGTATGGTAGATGTTGTTCCAAGTAATGGAATTCCTTCTGTTACTTTAGCAACTAATGGTTCTATAACATGTAATACTACTACAGCCGAAGTTACAGCAACTACAACTATGAGTCCTGTATCTTATGCATGGAGTGGTCCAGGCGCAGTAACAGGTGCGGCAACTCCAGCTGGTACAGTAACAGTTGGCGGAACATATCAGTGTGTTGTTACAAATACAATGACAGGCTGCTCTTCTACAATTACTACAGTGGTTCCAACTAATACAACCCCAGTTATTCCTAGCGTTGCACCTGCAGCTTCTATTACTTGTGTAACAAATACTGTTGCTTTATCTGCAACGCCTACAGGTACCAACTATGCATATAGCTGGTCGGGACCCGGAACGATTACAAATGGCACTACAAATAACCCAACTGTAGATGCAAGTGGAAACTATGTAGTAACAATGACAGATAATATCAATGGATGTGTAGGTAGTTTCACGGTAAACGTTCCTTCTAACACTACCACTCCTACTTTTACTTTAGGCTCTGCTTCATCGGTAACTACAACTTGTGCTGCTCCAAATGCTACTTTATCAGCAACAAGCAGTACAGACCCAAACACAATTTATACCTGGACAACTCCTAGTGCATCAACAATTACAGGTACACCAATATTTGTATCAGCTGCCGGTATTTACACGGTTGTAGTAACAAATACAGTTAACGGATGTAACACAAGTAGTGCATTATCACAAGCTACCGTTGAAGTTATTGCAGATTCCGGAATTCCGGTAGTTACTTTAGCTTCAAATTCTTTATCTATTACATGTACAAATCCAACTCCAAGTGTTGCGGTTACAACTACTGCATCTCCGGTAAGTTATAACTGGACGCCAACCAGTGGTATTGTACCAGGAACTGAAACAACTGCTAACCCGGTTTTTAATGCGGCTGGCTCTTATAGTGTTATTGTAACCAATACAGTTAGTAGTTGTGCAACAAGTGCAAATGCAAATGTAGTTACGGTAGTTTTAGATAATACGCCTCCTGTTTTATCTTTATCTGCTGCTACAAATGATGGAACAATTACATGTACAAATACACAAGTAACCATTACTCCAACTGTAACACCAAGTACTAATTTAACTTATACATGGTCGCCAGGTGGAGTTACATCAAGTTCTTTGTCTAATGCAACATTCACAACAGCAGCCATCTATACTTTAGCCGTTACAAATACATTAACCGGCTGTGTATCTTCATCAACAAACACAGCAAATACGTTTACGGTATATCAAAATAATACACCGCCAACGTCAACTATTACAGCTATTTCTACAAATAGTGTTATTGGTTGTGGTGCCAATAATTCAACTGTAACGCTAAGTGGAGTTAGTAGCTCAACAAACACTACACAAACCTGGTTACCTGGCTTAGAAACAACAACAACACTGGATGTAACCACAGCAGGTACATACACATTAGTTGTTTTAGATGCTGTAAGCGGATGTTCTGTGACTAATCAATATGTTGTAAATGGTGGTTCAACGCCTCCACAAAATGTGAGTGCAGGCAACAGTGCAGCTATTCCTTGCGGAACACCAACCGTTGCTTTGAACGGAACAACAACCTCAACAGATGTGGTAACATATGATTGGTCAGGACCAAATGCAGGAAGTATCGTGTCTGGTTCTAACACACAAAATCCGGTTGTTATGGATCAAGGTATATACACACTAACTGTAACTAATACTGCAAGTGGATGTACTGCGACTGCAACTATTAATGTTACCCAGGCAAATGTGACCGCAGCATTTTCTGCAAATCCAACGTCAGGTTTATCTCCTTTAAATGTGAATTTTACTGATGCAAGTATAGGCGCAACGGGAATAGGTTATAGCTGGAATTTTGGAGATTCAAATACGTCAAACGCTCAACACCCGGCCCATACATTTACAACGGGGACATATACAGTTATCCTAACAGTGTCTTCTGGTCCTTGTACTGATACTGCATCGGTTGTGATCGTAGTAGAAGACGGTTTAACATTAGAGATTCCAAATGTATTTACTCCAAATGGTGATGGATCTAATGAATTCTTCTCTATCAAATCAACAGGTGTGAAAGAAATATCATTACAGATCTTTAACCGCTGGGGACAAAAATTACATGAATTTACAGGCCCTAAAGCTTCGTGGGATGGATTAACGCCTAATGGAGCTGAAGTACCTGAAGGAACCTATTTTTACTTTGTGAAAGCAACCGGCTTTGATGATGCAGAAATTGAAAAACATGG
Source organism: Bacteroidota bacterium (assembly GCA_040386075.1). Taxonomy (GTDB): domain Bacteria; phylum Bacteroidota; class Bacteroidia; order B-17B0; family Aurantibacillaceae; genus UBA4416. The sequence goes on along the minus strand of JAZKGE010000004.1, from coordinate 60,271 downwards.
ATCTGTAAACTTATTCAGATAACATTTCAAAAAAACTACAAAAAGGCCTTCTTATTAAAAAGAAGGCCTTTTTTATGTGCCTCATTTTTAACAATTTATTTTGGATATATCCCAAAAACAACAGATTTAAATGAGTATTTTTATCGCTAAATAAACATATTTTATCAGACATGAAAAAAATTAAAGGGATTCTTTTAATAGCAATATCATTTTTTGCATTCACTACTTTTTCTCAAACAAATTCAACACCTGCCGGCAATAATGCACCGTCAAAAGAGCAGGCATTAAAAGAAAGCCAAAAAAGGCAACAAAAGAAAAGTGAAAGCTCCAATAGCAATTCAGGAGCAAGTCAATCCACCCAAGTCCAAACAATTTCCAATAGTTTTCAACTTGATGAAAACGACGTATATCAGGGCAGAAAGCAGGAATTTTTAAGTCAGATGATCGTAAAGGATATTCCTTCTGATTTTCCAAAATATGAGAAATGGATGGGTGTAAGACATTACAACGAGATCGTAGAAGAATATTACAAAAAACATCTGGACATTCTGAAAGAACGAGTAAGAGAAAAACTTACCAGAAAATAATTTCCATAATCAACTTAAAAAATTAAAATAAGTCAAAACACTTAATCCATGAAGAAAATATACTCATTAATTATAGCTTTTTCTGCTCTTTTTCTTTCTGAAAGCTTATTTGCCCAAGGAACAAGTTGTGCAACATCACAACCGTTTTGTACAGCCGTAGGCTCGCCTTATTCATTTAACAACGTTACAGATGGCAATTTTGGATATTGTGCTACCTGTCCGGCATTAGGCTGCTTATTCTCTACTCCTCGTCAATCCTGGTTTTATATCAAAACTTCAGGTACAGGCGCAATGACCTATAGCTTAACTCAATCATCAGTTGCTCCTGGCGGAACTCCCGATCTGGACGTAGATTTTATTGCATACGGACCCTATACAGCTGCTCAATACGCCGTTGCCTGTGCTTCGTTATTAACCGGAACCTGTACCGCAGATCATGCCTGTACCGGTAACATTGAGGATTGTAGTTATAGTATCGCTTCAACAGAAACAATGACCTTAACCTCTCCCGGAGCAGGGCAGTTTTTCATCATTATGATCACAAATTATGATGGTGCTGCGGGTTATATCACGTTCTCTCAAACCGGTGGACCTGGTTCAGATTGTTCTATTGCATGTCCTCCAAATAATTTTACAATGGTTGGCTCATTAAACTCTGACGGATCGAACCTACCTAACGGAAGCACCGTTAACTGTAGCCAACCTTTCTGGTTAGATCCACCGGATTTAACTCCTGCCGGCCAACCGTACAATCCATTTACTGATCAACTTACACCATGTTTAAGAGTTGAAGTTAATCCTTTAACTTCCAACGTTCAGGCAGGGGGCACAATAAGAGTTTATGAAGGAGGGGTAAATTACTGGTCAGCATGTCCTACCTGCGTTGCACCGCAAGGTCCTGTTGGAGGTAGTTCAACACCGGGTTCCCAATATGGCTGGTATCTTGGTCAGGTTGATCCAAATTTCACCCATCCATCTGTTTTTTGTCGGACTGCGCCACTTGGTGCTCCTACTCCAACTGTATCCCTAATGAGTTGTTGGAATAACACATTAGTATTGGCTGGTCCACAAACATGGGGTTCAACAGCTTGTTTTACGCTAACCGCACCAACCGGTACCGCCAATTATGGATCTGCAACCTTTTCAATTGCACCAACTACAGGTTCTGTAGCACTTACTGACTACAACTGGGGTACAGCTTATATTAATCCAGCGCTTTTACCGGCTGGAACTACCTATACAGTAACTTACACCTTCAATAATGGAATTTGCGGTAACTTGAACGGTTTTTATGTATTTACAGTTCCTAGCACACCAACAATTACTATTAGCGGAAGTGCAGGGAATCAAACTGTATGCTCGGGATCATCAGTTGCTGCAACTAATTTTACAGTAACACCTTCTGCCGGGGCCACGTTTAACTGGGCCAATAATAATACAGCCATCGGCGTTGGGGCAAGCGGTTCTGCTAATATAGCAGGATATACCGCACCAACAGTAACGGCAACTACTACAGGTATATTTACTGTAGCATCTACGAGTAACGGTTGTACAGGAAATCCAAAAACGTTTTCTATTACTATAGAACCCAAACCAACACCAAGTATTACAAGTACACCGGCCTCAACATTATGCCTGGGTGCCTCATTAACATTTACAGGTAGTGGTGCCAGTACTTATACCTGGACCGGAAGTGCAGGAAATGGTCTATCGGGAACAACAGGAACAAATATTACAGCTACACCATCGGCAACAGGAAGTATTACGTATACTTCAACTGTTACTTCAGCAGCGGGTTGTACAAATACAGCTGTTAAAACAATAACTGTTAACCCTGTTCCAACTGCCAACGCAGGAACATCCGGTTCCTTAACGTGTTCCACTCAGACGATCTCGTTATCGGGATCAGGTGGCGGAACCTACTCATGGACAGGCCCAGGTATCACATCAGGAGCTGCAACAGCAACCCCATCTGTTAATACTGCAGGAACTTATAGCTTAGTTGTAACTTCAGCAGCGGGATGTACTTCTACAGTTTCAACCATAACAGTCCCTCAAAATACGACCGCTCCTACTGCAGGTGCATCTAATACGGCTACTTTAACCTGTTCTACAACTACGGCTGCTTTAACAGCTACCGGTGGTGGAACTTATAACTGGGCCGGAACAGGAATCGTTAGTGGCGCTGCTACAGCAAACCCTGTTGTGAATGGTACAGGCCCTTATGTAGTTACCGTTACTGCTGCTAACGGTTGTACGGCTAATGCCAATACTTCTGTTGCTCAAAATACGACTGCTCCTACGGCTGGCGCTTCAAATACTGCAAGTTTAAACTGTATTACCACTACTGTTACACTTAACGGCACAGGCGGCGGAACATACAACTGGACCGGAACAGGAATTGTTAGTGGTGCTGCTACAGCAAACCCTGTTGTGAATGGCACAGGACCTTATGTAGTTACTGTTACTGCTGCAAATGGTTGTACAGCTACTGCCAATACTTCTGTTACTCAAAATACAACTGCTCCTACGGCAGGTGCATCCAATACGGCTACTTTAACCTGTTCTATAACTACTGCGGCTTTAACAGCTACCGGTGGTGGGACTTATTTATGGACAGGTCCGGGTACAATTACCAATAACACAACAGCTAATCCTACAGTTAATACAGCTGGAACATTTACGGTTAGAGTTACTGCAGCTAACGGTTGTACAGCTACTGCCAATACTTCTGTTACTCAAAATACAACAGCTCCTACGGCAGGTGCTTCAAATACCGCAAGTTTAAACTGTATTACTACTACTGTTACACTTACCGGTACCGGTGGTGGAACTTATAACTGGACCGGAACAGGGATTTTTAGTGGCGCTGCTACCGCTAATCCTGTTGTAAATGGTACAGGACCTTATGTAGTTACTGTTACTGCTGCAAATGGCTGTACGGCTACTGCCAATACTTCTGTTACTCAAAATACAACAGCTCCTACGGCAGGTGCATCCAATACGGCTACTTTAACCTGTTCTACAACTACTGCTGCTTTAACAGCTACCGGTGGTGGAACTTATAACTGGGCCGGAACAGGAATCGTTAGTGGTGCTGCTACAGCAAACCCCGTTGTGAATGGCACAGGACCTTATGTAGTTACTGTTACTGCTGCAAATGGTTGTACAGCTACTGCCAATACTTCTGTTGCTCAAAACACGACTGCTCCTACTGCAGGTGCAAGTAGCGGTACATCATTAACCTGTTCATCAACTACAGTAACATTAACCGGTACCGGCGGTGGCACTTATAACTGGACAGGGACAGGTATTGTTAGTGGCGCTGCTACAGCCAATCCTGTTGTAAATAGTACAGGACCTTATTTAGTTACTGTTACTGCTGCAAATGGTTGTACAGCTACTGCCAATACTTCTGTTGC
>JAZKGE010000004.1:12578-56162 GCA_040386075.1 Bacteroidota bacterium | reverse complement strand
TCAAAACACGACTGCTCCTACTGTAACAATGCCCGGAACACAAACAATTACATGCGCTTCTCCAACTGTATCGATGATTGGCTCAGCTAATCCGTCAACCTGCACACCAGTTTGGACAGGCGGAGCATGCGCAGGAGCAAACAGTTATACAGCTTCAGCATGCTCACCAAATACTTATACATTAACAGTTACTAACCCGGCAAATGGTTGTACAAATTCAGGAACGGTATCTGTAGTTCCTAGTGTAGGCACTCCGGTAGTAAATGCTTCTAATACAGGCTCTATTACATGTACTAACACAAGTGTTCAGATTTCTGCTTCAACTACTATGACCCCGGTATCTTATTCATGGACAGGGCCTGGTGCTGTTGCCGGCTCTGGTACTCCAACCGGAACCGTTACTGTTGGAGGAACTTATCAATGCGTTGTTACAAATACATCTACAGGATGTACTTCTACAGTTACAACCATTGTTCCTACAAATACAACTATAGTAGCGGCAAGCATTGCTCCAACATCATCTATCACTTGTACAACGACATCATTAACCTTAAGTGCATCTCCAGCAGGATCATATTCTTACAGCTGGACACCGGCTGCAGGTTTATCAGGAACTTCAGTTGCAACTCCAACGGTTACACAAGGTGGAGTTTATAGCGTAACTGTTACTAATACTGTGAGTGGTTGTGTAGGAAATGCAAATATCACTGTCAATTCAAACACTACTATACCTGCAGTTAACATTGCAGCGCCATCTGTTACTACAACCTGTAGTAATCCAACAGTAACGATAGTAGCGTCGTCAACACCTTCAACAGGTGTTACCTATAGCTGGACTTCGCCAGGAACTGGTTCTTTAAGTAACAGTACAATTTCAAATCCTGTAGCAAGCGGAAGCGGCATATTTACAGTTGTGGTTACAAATACAGCTTCGGGTTGCTCATCTTCGTTAACACAAAATACAGTTAGTGTTACGCCAGACTTAGCAATACCTGTTGTGAACTTGTCTACCAACTCTTTATCAATTACCTGTTCAAGTCCAACAGTAACAACTAATGCATCAACCTCTTCAACACCTGTGAGTTATAGCTGGTCTCCATCAGCTGGTATTGTACCTGGCACTCAAACAACTGCCAACCCAGTGTTCAATGCAGCAGGATCATACAGTGTTGTAGTTACTAATACAACCAGCGGATGCGCATCTAATATCAGTTCAAACGTGGTAACTGTTGTTTTAAATAATACGGTTCCGGCAATCACATTAACGAGCGGTATAAATAATGGAACAATTACTTGTACAAATACATTGGTAACAATAAGCCCTACTGTAACTCCTGCAGGTAATTTAACTTATACCTGGTCACCCGGTGGAGTTACATCAAGTTCTTTATCTAATGCTACATTTACAGCAGCAGGGGTTTATACATTAGCTGTTACAAATACATTAACAGGTTGTGTAACTTCAATGACAAATTCTGCAAATTCATTTACTGTAATTGCAAATAATACTCCTCCAACATTTGTGCTTGGAACTGCTCCATCTGTAACAGCAACTTGTGCAGTGCCTAGCGTAACCTTATCAGGAAGTAGTAATGCTGATCCTAGCTCTGTTTATACATGGACCACTCCATCATCATCTACACTTACAGGAAATCCTATTACTGTATCCAATGCGGGAATATATACAGTTGCAGTAACAAATACAGTGAATGGTTGTAGCAGTTCCACTGCAGCTCAATACACGGTAGAAGTTATAGCGGATGCAGGTATCCCTGTAACCAACCTGTCTACTAATTCATTATCGATAACATGTTCAAGTACTACAGTAAGCGCTACTATTTCAACTACATCAACCCCTGTAAGCTACAACTGGTCGCCAACTACCGGAATTGTACCGGGAACTGAAACAACTGGCAGTCCAGTCTTTAATGCAGCAGGATCGTACAGTGTTGTTGTAACTAATACAGTAAGCGGATGTGCGACGGGTATTGCATCAAATGTTGTTACAGTCTCACTGGATAATACTGCTCCTGTTATAACATTATCTGCTGCGACAAATGACGGAACAATTACATGTACCAATACCTTAGTTATTGTTACTCCAACAATAACGCCTGCAAGTAACTTAACTTACACTTGGTCTCCGGGAACAGGAATGTCAACTTCTCCAAACCTTGCCAGTGCAACATTTACGGCAGCCGGCGTATATACATTAGCTGTTACGAACACAGTAACGGGTTGCGTAACATCTATGACCAATGCAGCAAATTCATTTACAGTGATCGCTGATAATGCCTCTCCAACCTTTACATTAGGAACCGCATCATCAGTAACTACAACATGCGCTGCTCCAAACGCAACTTTATCAGGAACCAGTAATGCAGATCCAAACTCTGTTTATACATGGACAACTCCAACATCATTAACAGTTACAGGAAATCCAATCGTATCATCAGGCGCGGGAACTTATTCAGTAATAGTTACAAATACAGTTAACGGATGTAGTACATCAGCTACAACACCTGCAACAGTAGACGTGGTTGCTGATTCAGGAATTCCAACTGGAACATTATCTGCAAGTTCAGTATCAATTACCTGTTCAAATCCAACGCCAAGTGTTTCTATTACTTCTACAGCTACACCTGTGAGTTATAACTGGACACCAACAACGGGTATTGTACCTGGTACTGAAACAACTTCAACGCCGGTATTTAACGCTGCAGGTTCGTATAGCGCTGTAATTACAAATACAGCAAGTAGCTGTGCATCAAGCATCAATGCAAATGTAGTAACTGTTATTTTAGATAATACAATTCCGGTAATTAGCTTATCGTCATCTATAAACAGTGGAAGTATTACATGCTCTGTCCTATCTATAAATGTAACGCCTACAGTAACACCAGGTTCTGATCTTACATATACATGGTCGCCAAGTGTTGGTTTATCAACTTCCGCAAATCAGGCTAATGCTACTTTTACAGCAACAGGAATTTACACCTTAGCTATTACAAATACATTAACAGGGTGCGTATCATCATCAACCAGTACAGCTAATACATTTACCGTTGCTGGAGATACTATACACCCGACTGCATCGATCAGTATTACTTCTACAAATACAGTTATAGGCTGTGGAGCAGGTAACACATCAGTAGTTTTACAAGGTAATCCATCAGGTTCTAATCCTACCTCAATATCATGGCTACCGGGCAGTATTACTACTCCTACTTTAGATGTAACAACTGCCGGCGTTTATACCTTAGAAGTAGTTGATGCTGTAAACGGATGTTCTGTAACAACAAATTATACAGTTACTGGAAATACATCTCCGCCACAAGGAGTTAATGCCGGTGCTGCAGCTAATATTGCTTGTGGCAATACTACTGTAACATTAAATGGTACTACAACTACAACAAATACAAGTTATTCATGGGCAGGTCCATCAGGAACAAGTATTTTATCGGGAGGTACTACACTTAATCCAACAGTAACTGAAGTTGGTGACTATACATTAACTGTAACAGACAATATTACCGGTTGCTCAACTACTTCAACTGTAAATGTAACTCAGGCAAATGCTACAGCATCAATTACTGCAAATCCAGCATCCGGTATTTCTCCATTGGTTGTTGATTTTACAGGAGCCGGAGCAAATAGCCCATCTTACAGCTGGAACTTTGGCGAAGGAACCACTTCACCAAACCAAAATCCAAGTAATACATTTATGACAGGAACCTATATTGTAACATTAACTACTACATCGGGCTCATGTACTGCTACTGCTACGGTTGAAATTGTTGTAGAAGACGGATTCTCACTGGAAATACCAAACGTATTTACACCTAACGATGATGGAGCAAATGACTTTTTTACGATCAAATCGACCGGGGTTAAAGAGATCGCTTTGCAGGTATTTAACCGCTGGGGAGAAAAACTATTTGAATTCACAGGGGCAAAAGCATCGTGGGATGGTTTGGCACCAAATGGAATAAGAGTACCTGAAGGAACTTACTTCTATTTTGTGAAAGCTACCGGCTTTGATGGAAGCGATGTTGAAAAACATGGCACAGTAAACCTATTCAGATAGTACTAAAATTTAATTAAATAGTTAAAAAAACCGCCAACTAATAGGTTGGCGGTTTTTTTGTTTGCCTCATCCCCACCCTTCTGGCATAGAAGAAATGAGTTTTTAGCTTACAGGTAGGAGATCTGTTAATGCAGGAGCGAGATCTGTTAATGCAGGAGCGAGATTTGTTAATGCAGGAGCGAGATCTGTTAATGCAGGAGCGAGATATGTTAATGCAGGTATGAGATTTGTTAAAGCAGGAGCGAGATATGTTAATACAGGTATGAGATTTGTTAATGCAGGAGCGAGATTTGTTAATGCAGGTGGGAGATATGTTAATGCAGGCAGGAGATATATTACAGCCCATAAACCCAATCAGGAGAAAGAGCTAATAATTTGGGTAAACCGCTGATTTATACTACTTTTGCGGCGAAATTTAAAACATTTAAGGTGAAAATTAATAATAATTTGTAGAAATCATTTATTATTAGAAAGCCCCGTGAATAAATTGTTACCACAACATTTATATATAAAATACTTCAGCATAATATTATACATGAAAAAAACCATTTTACTTTTATTACTTGTCAGCGGCTTCTTAAAAAACATTTACTCGCAAAGTGCAACGCCTTGTGCCAACATGATCCCTATATGCATAGAGGTTGGACAACCATTTACATATAGCAATACAACCAATGTTTTTACTGCTGAATCGGGCCCTGCATATGGATGCTTATGTACAACACCAAACCCATCGTGGTTTTATATGCAATCGAGTGCAGCAGGACCAATGACCTTTAACTTATCGCAATCAAGCACTAATGGAGGACCTCCGGACCTACCTTTGGATTTTGTTGCCTGGGGTCCTTTTTCTTCAACAGTTAATGCTTGTAGTAACTTAACAGGAAACTGTGGATCGGCACCAAGTGGAACAGCATGCGGCACATGGTTCAGCGCTATTCCAAATCCAACCTGTACAGGTGGCATTGTGGATTGCAGTTATGATATTTCTGCTACTGAAGCAATGACATTAAACCCAACAGCTGCCGGGCAAATATTTATTGTGATGGTAACTAATTTTAGTAATACGCCGGGTTACATTTCTTTTGACCAAACCAGTGGCGCAGCAACCGATTGTTCGATTACTTGTCCGCCTACAAATTTCACCATGGTGGGAACAGTTGAATCGAGTGGCGCCAATCAACCAAGTGGTAGTACTGTTGTTTGTAACGAACCTTTTTTTATCAATCCTCCAAATTTAAGTTCTTCTATTCCTAATCCATTAAAAGATGAACTCACACCCTGTATTGCTATTAATTATAGTCCGTACGTTAGTAACCTTGATCCACAGGGTACCGTCAATATATTTCAGAACGGGATGCAGACCTATACACTCTGTCCCAGTTGCCCCGAATCGATAGGAGATGCCGGGGCCAGTGCAGGAAGTACATATAACTGGTATGCCGGATTTAATGATCCAACAAAGTCGCATGACTTTGAGTTTTGTAATACTGCCGGAACAACAGGGCCAACAACTGTAACACTTAGAAATTGCTGGACAAATTCTGTTATCGCCGGGCCAACCGTTTGGAATACAAGTTCTGCTTCTTGTTTTACATTAACATCTCCTGCTAACACCAATATAGGTACTGCAAGCTATTCTATCTTTCCAACATCCGGAAGCCCGGGCCTTACTGATTCGAACTCAGGTTGGGCTTATATTGATCCATCTTTAATGACCGCCGGAACTACCTACACCGTTACTTATACGTTTAATAATGGTGTGTGTGGCGTATTGAACGGCTATTATGTTTTTACAATTCCTTCGGCGCCACTTATTTCTGCTATTCCAAGTCAAACAGTTTGTTCGGGAAATACAGTAAGTGCCAGTGTATTTACAACTACTCCGGCAGGCGGCAATATTAGTTGGACAAACAATAACACTAATATTGGCGTGGCGGCTACAGGTACTACCAGTATTGCAAGTTATACTGCACCAAATGTAAGTGCAATTGAGACCGGCACTTTTGCCGTAATTTCGAGCCTTAACGGATGTACAAATGCACCACTTACATTTTCAATTACGATCAACCCTACTCCGGTTGCCAACGCAGGCACTACTGCTACATTAACCTGCGCCAATACATCTACAACACTATCGGGATCTGGCGGAGGATCATATAACTGGTCGGGACCAGGGATAACAGGAGGAGCTGCCACCAGTACCCCAACTGTGAATCAGCCAGGAACATATAGTTTAGTTGTTACGTCGACCTTAGGATGTAACTCAGCTGCGTCAACTGTTGCTGTTTTGCAGAATACGTCTGCAATAACAGTTACAACTACTGCATCTAACAGTCTTACCTGCAATACAACAACTGCAAGTATTATCGCAACAACAACAGCAAGTCCTGTTTCATACGCATGGAGCGGAACAGGAATTACATCAGGAACAAGCTCTAATTCGATCACAGTTAATCAAGCAGGAACATTTAATTATACAGTAACTAATACAGATAATGGCTGTACAACCTCCGGCTCTCAATCGATCCTGCAAAATACGCTTGCTCCGGTTGTAACTTCAACAACCAACTCATTATCGTGTACCAATACTACGGTAAATGCCAGTGTGAATACTATAACCAGTCCGGTTTCATATACATGGACAGGAACAGGCATTACAGGAAGTACAACATCGAATTCCATTACTGTTAATCAACCGGGAACATTTAATTACACAGTAACAAATACAAGTACGGGTTGTATTACTTCGGGAAGTTTGGCGGTTACCCAAAATACCGTTGCACCTGTTGTAACATCAACCACCAATACACTAACCTGTGTAAATACAACGGTAAATGCAAGTGTAAGCACTGCTGCTACTCCTGTGAGTTATACGTGGACAGGAACAGGTATTACAGGAAGTACGACATCAAATTCCATCACTGTTACTCAGCCAGGGACTTTTAACTACACAGTAACCAATACCAACAATGGTTGTGTAACTTCAGGGAACCTTTCTGTTACACAAAATACAACAGCCCCTGTAGTTACAACGAGCAATTCAAATTCGTTGTCTTGTACATCTACATCAGCAACAATTATTGCAAGCACAACAAGTACTCCGGTTAGTTATAACTGGAGCGGTACAGGAATTACAAGCGGAAACGGAACAGCAACCATAACCGTGAGTCAAGGTGGGACTTTTAATTATACAGTTACTGATACAAACACGGGCTGTTCAACAATGGGTTCACAAACAGTTTTACAAAGCACATTGACACCTGTTGTAACATCAAGCACAAACACATTAACCTGTACTAACACGACGGTTAATGCAAGCGTAAGCACCGCAGCAACTCCTGTAAGTTATACATGGACAGGAACAGGCATTACAGGAAGTACAACTACCAATTCTATTTCAGTGAACCAACCGGGAAATTTTAATTACACGGTAACAAATACAAGCAATGGTTGTGCAACTTCCGGAAACTTAACTGTTACTCAAAATACAACAACACCCGCTGTAACATCAACAACCAACTCATTATCGTGTACCAATACTACGGTAAATGCCAGTGTGAATACTATAACCAGTCCGGTTTCATATACATGGACAGGAACAGGCATTACAGGAAGTACAACATCGAATTCCATTACTGTTAATCAACCGGGAACATTTAATTACACAGTAACAAATACAAGTACGGGTTGTATTACTTCGGGAAGTTTGGCGGTTACCCAAAATACCGTTGCACCTGTTGTAACATCAACCACCAATACACTAACCTGTGTAAATACAACGGTAAATGCAAGTGTAAGCACTGCTGCTACTCCTGTGAGTTATACGTGGACAGGAACAGGTATTACAGGAAGTACGACATCAAATTCCATCACTGTTACTCAGCCAGGGACTTTTAACTACACAGTAACCAATACCAACAATGGTTGTGTAACTTCAGGGAACCTTTCTGTTACACAAAATACAACAGCCCCTGTAGTTACAACGAGCAATTCAAATTCGTTGTCTTGTACATCTACATCAGCAACAATTATTGCAAGCACAACAAGTACTCCGGTTAGTTATAACTGGAGCGGTACAGGAATTACAAGCGGAAACGGAACAGCAACCATAACCGTGAGTCAAGGTGGGACTTTTAATTATACAGTTACTGATACAAACACGGGCTGTTCAACAATGGGTTCACAAACAGTTTTACAAAGCACATTGACACCTGTTGTAACATCAAGCACAAACACATTAACCTGTACTAACACGACGGTTAATGCAAGCGTAAGCACCGCAGCAACTCCTGTAAGTTATACATGGACAGGAACAGGCATTACAGGAAGTACAACTTCCAATTCTGTTTCTGTTAACCAACCGGGGACTTTTAATTACACGGTCACAAATACAAGTAATGGTTGTGTGACATCAGGAAACCTAAGTGTTACTCAAAATACGACAGTGCCTGTTGTAACATCAACAAGTAATACACTAACGTGCTTGAGTACAACTGTAATTGCAAGTTTAAGTACAACAGCTACGCCGGTTTCATATACATGGACAGGAACGGGTATTACAGGCAGCACAACATCCAACTCAATTTCCGTGAATCAACCAGGAACATTTGATTATACTGTTACAAACACTAATAACGGTTGTATTGCATCAGGAAACCTCTCTGTTAGCCAAAACACAACTACTCCTGTTGTAACACCAAGCCTTTCTAATTCTTTATCATGTACTGCCACTTCTGCGACTATTATTGCAACAACAACTGCATCACCTGTTACTTACATGTGGAATGGAACGGGTATTACCGGTGGTAACGGAACACCAACAATTACAGTTAATCAGGGAGGCGTATTTAATTACACAGTAACAAATACCGATAACGGTTGTACAACAACAGGTTCTCAATCTGTTATTCAAACAACTTTAGCACCCGTAGTAACTTCTTCAAGCAATTCATTATCATGTACGAATACAACAGTAATTGCGAGTGTAAGTACAACAGCCACTCCTGTAAGTTACATATGGACAGGAACAGGTATAACAGGAAGTACAACCTCAAATTCAATTACGGTTAATCAACCCGGGACTTTTAATTATACGGTAACAAATACAAGTAATGGATGTGTTACATTGGGAAATCTTTCTGTTATTCAAAATACAAATACCCCTGTTGTGACATCGACAACAAATACATTGACCTGTATAAATACAACCGTGAACGCTAGCTTAACTACAACTGCAACACCTGTAAGTTACACTTGGACAGGATCGGGTATTACAGGCAGTACAACTACAAATTCTATTTCAGTAAATCAACCGGGAACATTTAACTACACGGTAACAAATACTAATAACGGTTGTGTGACTTCGGGTAATTTAGCTGTGACTCAAAACACAACCGCTCCGGTTGTAACATCAAACACTAATTCCTTATCATGCACAAACACTGTTGTTGTGGCCAGTGTAAGTACAACAGCCACTCCTGTGAGTTATACGTGGACAGGAACAGGCATTACAGGAAGCACAACTTCTAATTCGGTTTCTATTAACCAGCCGGGAACATTTAATTATACAGTCACAAATACAGCAAACGGTTGTGCAACTACGGGAAATCTTTCTGTAAGTCAAAACACCATTGTTCCTGTAGCTTCATCAAGCATTTCAAATACGATCTCATGTACGGTTACTACCGCTACTGCGATAATTACAACAACAACCTCGCCTGCAATCTATAACTGGTCGGGCAGTGGAATTATAAGTGGAAATACTACGGCAACCGTCGCTATAGGCCAGGGAGGAACATTCAATTATACAGTAACAGATCCGGGTAATGGTTGTTCAACAACAGGTTCTCAAACGGTGCTTCAAACTACTTTAGCACCCCTTGTAGCATCAAGTGCTTCTAATTCTTTAACCTGTTTAATATCCACAGCTGATGTGGCTGCTACAACTACAGCTGCACCTGTTACTTATACCTGGACAGGAACCGGAATTACTTCGAGCACAAATTCAAATACGATTTCCGTGAATCAGCCCGGAACATATAATTACACGGTAACCAATACAAGTAACGGTTGTGTGACCTTAGGGTCTCAAACTGTTATACAAAGTACTGTTGCACCTGTTGTAACGTCTACAACAAATACTTTAACGTGCATAAATACAACTGTGAATGCAAGTCTAAGCACAACTGCTACTCCTGTAAGTTATACATGGGCAGGAACAGGCATTACAGGAAGTACAACATCCAATTCGATCTCTGTGAACCAACCGGGGACCTTTGATTATACTGTTACCAATACAAGTAATGGTTGTGTGACAACGGGCAATCTTTCTGTAACACAAAACACAATAGCACCTGTAGTTACTTCAAGTAATTCTAATTCATTATCGTGTACTTCTACCTCTGCAACCGTAATTGCTTCAACAACTACTACACCTGTTACCTACGCATGGAGCGGAACAGGAATCAGTTCTGGAAATGCGACGCCAACTATTTCTGTGAACCAGGGAGGAACATTTAGTTATACTGTAACAAATACAAGCAATGGTTGTACTACAACAGGCTCGCAGGCTGTTATTCAAAATACATTATCACCTGTTGTAACATCAAGTAATACAAATTCATTATCCTGTACTTCAACGTCGGCTACCATTATTGCTTCAACAACAGCCACACCCGTGTCTTATACATGGACAGGAACAGGCATTACATCAGGGAACGGAACTCCAACCATAACAGTTAACCAGGGTGGAGCACTTAATTACACGGTAACTAATACTGATAACGGATGTACATCTAGCGGTTCTCAATCTGTTATTCAAAACACCATTGTACCTGTGGTTACGTCTACAACCAATACATTAACCTGCGCAAATACAACTGTTAATGCAACTGTGAGTACCACAACTGCACCTGTAAGTTATACTTGGACAGGTACAGGAATTACGGGTGGCGTAACGTCAAATACTGTTTCTGTGAATCAACCGGGAACATATAATTATACAGTTACGAATACATTTAATGGTTGTGAAACATCGGGCAATATAGCTGTGACTCAAAACACAGTAGCACCTGTTGTAACATCAACAACCAATACATTAACCTGTACAAACACAACAGTGAATGCGACTGCAAGTACTACTACAACACCTGTAAGTTATACCTGGGCAGGTACAGGCATTACGGGAAGTACTTCTTCAAACACGGTCTCTGTGAACCAACCTGGAACATTTAATTATACTGTTACTAATACAAGTAATGGCTGTACAACACCGGGAACCTTAACCGTGTTCCAGAATACGTTAGCGCCAGTTGTTACAACAAGTAATTCAAATTCACTATCCTGTACTTCTTCTTCTGCAACGGTTGTTGCATCAACCACTACTACTCCTGTGACTTATACATGGAGCGGCACAGGAATTACCTCAGGAAACGGTACACCAACTATTTCTGTGAATCAGGGCGGCACATTTAACTATACGGTAACCAATATAGCGAATGGCTGCATCACTACAGGTTCTCAATCTGTGATCCAAAATACCTTATCCCCTGTTGTTGCGTCAAGCACTTCCAATTCATTGTCCTGTACATCAACTACTGCAAGCGTAATTGCAACTACAACTACAACACCTGTTTCCTATACATGGACAGGAACAGGAATTACGTCAGGAAACGGAACATCAACTATCACTGTTAATCAACCCGGCACTTTTAATTATACAGTTACCAATACAGATAATGGCTGTGTATCCAACGGTTCGCAGTCGGTGATTCAAAATACTGTTGCACCAATAGTTACTTCTACAACCAATACGTTAACCTGCACGAATACAACAGTTAATGCGAGTTTGAGCACAACTGCAACACCTGTAAGTTATACATGGACAGGAACAGGCATTACAGGAAGTACAACTTCCAATACAATTTCTGTAAACCAACCGGGAACATTTAACTATACCGTTACTAATACATTTAACGGTTGTGCCACTAATGGTAATTTAGTTGTGACACAAAATACAGTGGCGCCTGTTGTAACTACTACAACCAATACATTGACCTGTACAAACACAACAGTAAATGCAACGGTTAGCACAACTACAACTCCTGTAAGTTATAACTGGGCGGGAACTGGTATTACTTCAGGAACATCTTCTAATTCAATTACTGTGAACCAGGGAGGTATTTTCAACTATACCGTAACTAATACATCTAACGGCTGCGCTACTAACGGAAATTTAGTTGTATCGCAAAACACATTAGCACCTGTAGTCACTTCCAGCAATTCAAATTCATTATCGTGTAATTCAACTACTGCAACAGTAATTGCTTCTACAACTACAACACCAGTTTCATATACGTGGACAGGAACGGGAATTACTTCAGGAACTTCTTCTAATTCAATTACTGTAAACCAGGGAGGTACTTTTAATTATACGGTTACTGATACAAACAATGGCTGTGCTACTACAGGAGCTGAAACAGTTACTCAGAATACATTAGCGCCTGCTGTGAATTCAAGTGTAACAAATTCCTTATCATGTACAACTACAACCGCTTTAGTTGTTGCAACTACAACGATGAGTCCTGTTTCTTATACATGGACTGGAACAGGCATTGTATCAGGAAACGGAACTACATCAATTACAGTTAATGAAGGTGGAACTTTTAACTATACAGTTACAAATACAGATAATGGTTGTATAACTACAGGTTCGCAAAGCGTTATTCAAAATACAGTTGCTCCTGTAGCTTCGGCAAATGGCGGAACAATAACCTGTGTAACAACAACGGTTATCCTAACTGGAGGGCCTTTAACAGGTGTCACCTATAGTTGGTCGGGGACTGGGTTAACAGGCACAACTACTTCGGCAACTGCCTCTGCAACCACAACAGGAAATTATACACTAACTACAACAGCATCTAATGGGTGCACCAATACCGCTGTGGCAACTGTTATTGATGATTTTGCAGCGCCTGTTGTTTCGGCAGGAACTACACAAAGCATAACCTGTAACGGACCCGCAGTAACATTAGCCGGAAGTGTATCGCCAACAGTATCAATAATAACCTGGCTAGGTGGTGTATGTGGTCCAATAAATACGTTAACAACAACTGCTTGTGCACCCGGGACATTTACTTTAGTAGCTACTGACATCAATACAGGATGCACAAGTCAATCTACGGTAGCTGTTCTTTCGGGCACCGATGTGCCACAGGCAACGGTAAATACTCTCACGAACTCCATTACCTGTACTAATACAGTTGTAACCATTGGTATTACATCAACAGATCCTACCATTACTTATACATGGACAGGAACAGGCATTTCAGGTTCAACTACAGGCTCTGTAACAACGGTAACATTACCAGGAACTTATAGTGTAACCATCACTAATACGGTTACCAATTGTTCGTCATTATATACCATCGTTGTACCTGTAGCTGTTCCAGTTGTAACAGCTAACATCGTACCTTCAACATCGTTAACCTGTACATCGCCAACAGCAACGCTTTCGGCAACACCAACAGGCACTAACTATGCTTATGCATGGGCAGGTGCGGGAGCTATTGTGAGTGGAGCTACAACAGCTAATGCGGTTGTGAACATTGGAGGAAATTATACAGTTACTATTACTGATAACAATAACGGTTGTCAAGGAACATATACGGTGAATGTACCAACCAATACTGTTGTACCTACGTTAAGTATTACTCCTAACCCGGCAACTATTACCTGCAGTTCTCCAACTGTTTCGATCGTAGCTTCAAGTGATTCAGATCCTAATTCGGTTTATACATGGACAGTGCCTGCAGGAGGAACACTAAGCAGCACTAATGTTAACAATCCTTCAGCAAGTAGCAGCGGAAATTATTCTGTATCTGTTACCAATTCAGCTAACGGTTGTGTGTCGTTAGTTGAGGTTGCATCTGTAACTACAAATACAACTATCCCAACGTTTACATTATCATCAATGGCTGATACATTAACCTGTTTGGTTTCTTCGATAACAGTAACCTTAAGTACTACTGACCCTAATGTTACTTACTCATGGACGCCAGCTCCAAGTGCCGGTGGAACTACGCAAACACCAACGTTTGATGCACTTGGAAATTACACAGCCAGTATCACAAATACAGTTACCGGCTGTGTTAATAATAATGCTGTTGTAGTTATTACCCAGGACATTAATGTACCATCCATGACATTAACACCTAGTTCATCAATTACCTGTAATATAAGTTCTGTAACAATCACATCCATTTCTTCACCATCAACAGGATTGACCTATACATGGTCTGGGCCTGGCATTATTGGATCAACTACAGGATCGACCGTTGACGCTAACGTTTCTGGAACTTACTCTGTTGCATATACAAATGCAGTAACCGGTTGCTCAAATACCACAAGTGTTTTTGTTTCACAAAACACAACGCCACCAACATTAACGGTTACATCATCAGGTAGTGTATTAAGTTGTGCTAATCCAAGTATCACGTTAAGTGCAATCGGTACTCCTTCATTTGTTACAACCTGGCAAACACCATCAGGAACAGGAATAAATCCACTTATAGTAACGACTTCAGGAACCTATACGGCTAATATTATTGATACGATAAACGGATGTTCTTTTTCACAAACAGTAGTTATTTCAGGCAGCAGCAACCCACCAACTGCAAATGCAGGACCTAACACGTTAATTCCATGTGGTATGTTATCGGTTGGTTTAACCGGAAGTACTACATCAACTAATAACGTGACATACAGCTGGGCAGGGCCATCTGCAGGAAGTATCATATCTGGTTCAAACAGCCAAACACCGGTTGTGAATGAAGCCGGTATATATACATTAACCGTAACAGATCCTGTGAATGGCTGTATAGCTACTTCTACCACTGTGGTTGGTTTGGCGCCAAGCAATGTTACAGCAGCCTTTACAGCTGACCCCCCATCAGGATTTACGCCTCTGAATGTTAACTTTACAAATCAAAGTACAAATGCTACTGCTTATAGCTGGGATCTGGGTAATGGTGTTACTTCAAACAGTGAACATACATCAGCGTCTTATCCAAATGGAAATTACACTGTAACGTTGATAGCTTCTTCTGGTTTATGCTCAGACACCGTAACTTTTGTGATAAAAGCTGTAGACGATAATCTATTAGAAATTCCAAATGTATTTACTCCAAATGAAGACGGTACGAATGATGTATTTATCATTAAATCTATTGGATTTAAAGAGATTTCTCTTCAAATATTTAATAGATGGGGGCAAAAACTACATGATTCCACTGAACCAAAAGCTGCCTGGGATGGAATGGCTCCAAATGGCGAAAAAGTTCCTGAAGGAACCTATTTTTATTTTGTAAAAGCAACAAGTTTTGATGATAAAACAATTGAGAAGCAAGGAACCGTGACCTTGTTCAGATAATTATTTATTCATTTCTAATATGAGCCACTTCTAAAAAGAAGTGGCTTTTGTTTTTATGAAAACATCATTTTAATTGTAAAAACCAAAATACTTTCAGTGTTGTGCATTAAACAATTTAAAACAACTTACTTTAACTAAATCGTTACTCACTTCTTCTAAATGGTTTTTCACTCACTTAAAATCAGAATGACTTTTTGCGTATCTGATTTCTGTAAAATCTTTGTAGTTTTTTCAAGTTTTTTTCTGCCATAAATTTATAAAAATGGTCACTAAAAACTAAAAAAATGAAAGGAATATTACTATTATTACTCATAGGCGGCATTGTTCAGATCAAGGCTCAGCAACTATTTAACTGCTATCATGTACAGGAATTTGTATGGAACCCTAATACAAACTTATACGACACACCAATAGAACGAGCAGACCAATCAAAATTTAAAATTGATAAGGAGAACAAAACTTTAACACAGATATTTGAAGATGATAATTCAACTTCAACCTCTATAAAATCATATTCTTATGATGAGGTTAAAAGCGTATCAACATTAGCCGTTATTTCCCCATCAAACGGTTATACTTATACCTATCGCATTAATTCAAAATCTCACATTATTGAAGTCAGTTTCTCGAATTCGGGTAAAGAGACTATTTTAAAAAAATACCTGTACAAAGATTAATTTTTAGCTCTTTTTATAAATTTAAAAAAACGACCCATGATAAATTTTTTAAAAAAACGCGTTCTTACTCTACTAGTGGTGTTTGTAGCGCAGTCAGGAATTATCAATGCACAGATACCCATAGACTGTAATAAATTTTATTTACATGACCCTCCAAATATTTATTCTTACAATATCGCAACCTCAACATCTGCACTAAATCCTATCGCGTGTCCTGCCAGTGGTATTGGGTTAGCGGTAAGCAACAATTTAAATTCGGGTTCACCCGCTGTAACTTTTTATACAACGGTTTCAGGACAATACTGGTATTACAATGGAGCAACATGGGTTAACACCGGCCACTCTTGTTCAAGCAGTGCAGCGGTTAACTTATGCGGTGCAGGTCCATATGTTTACAATCTTGATGGATTAAACTCCAGGGTTTACCGTTATAATGGGTCGGGTACGGATGTATTAGTTTTGGCTCTGACTAACTGGGATGGTCCTTATGATCTGATAGGTGACGATAATGGAAATTTTTATGTGCTTTACACAAATGCCGGATTTCAAAAATTAGCAAAATACAGTCCTGCAGGTGCTATATTGTGTACTTACAACCTGGTAGGAATGCCGGCCTCTTCATCTGGTGCAGGTTATGCGATTGTGGGAACAAAAATATATGTTTCTGGTGGTGCAGGAAATTTTGTCGGAAACATTGTCGGAACTACAATTACCTTTAGCGGAATGGGCGCTTTCCCAGGCCTTACAGGAGATTTTGCGTCCTGTCCTTTCCCGCAACTAAGTTCCAATATTAATTCTACAGGAAATTTATCGTGTACAACACTTTCTTCTATCCTTACAGCAACAACTACTGTAACAGGGCCTTCTTATTCGTGGTCAGGACCGGGGATTGTAAGCGGAGGTGGAACAAACGTTGTGACAGTTAATCAAGGGGGTACTTACACAGTAGTAATTACTGGTAGTGGAGGAGCCTGTCCGGGAGCTTCCACATCTACCATAAACATTAGCCAATCGGGAACACCACCAGTTGTTACGGCATCGAGTTCGGGCGCCGTTACATGTTCAAATTTATCTGTTAATCTTTCTTCTTCTCCATCAGGACTAAGCTATACATGGACTGCTCCCGGGGGAAGCTCTATTACATCAGGAACAAATTCACAAAACGCTACCGGATCAGGTGGTGGAACTTACACTGTAACTGCAAGTAGCGGTGGATGTACAACTTCGACGGTAGTAAACGTGGCCAGTAATACAACGCCACCAACAGCGTCTTCAAGCTCGGGCGGAGTGCTGACATGCGCTACAACAAATGTTAACTTATCAGGCGGGCCGGGGTCCGGAGTTTCCTATAGCTGGTCGGGCCCGGGCATTATAGCAGGTGGTACCAGTGCTTCACCTACGGTTAATCAACCAGGAACTTACAATCTAACTGTTACTGATCTATCTAACGGATGTACAGGATCATCAAGTACATTTGTGAGCCAAAATATCACACCCCCTTCTGCAACGGCTGCAACGGCTGCCGGAAACGTACTTAATTGTAATGTTACGTCGCTTAGTTTATCAGGATCACCGTCCTCTGGCGTAAGCTATAGTTGGTCAGGACCTGGAATTATTTCCGGTGGAAATACATCTTCTCCGACGGTAAATCAGCCAGGCACTTACTATCTCATTGTTACCGATGGATCTAATGGATGTTCTAATTCATCAAGCCCTGCTTCTGTGGTTATAACACAAGATGTTACACCACCTTCTGCAAGTGCGGCAGCTGCTTCAGGAAATGTTCTCAATTGCAGCATAACTTCACTTAATCTAACTGGTTCGCCTTCTTCAGGTGTAAGCTACAGCTGGTCGGGACCCGGAATAACTGCTGGCGGAAACACTTCATCCCCAACAGTAAACCAGCCAGGAACTTACTCCCTGGTTGTTACAAACTCATCCAACGGATGTTCCAATGCTTCCAGTCCGGCAGTTGTTACAATTACGCAGAATGTAATTACAATTAATGGTTCAGCTTCTACCGGCAGTGTTATTACATGTGCTTCAACTAGTGTTGACCTGAATGCTTCGCCGGCAGGCTATTCTTACAGCTGGATTGCTCCCGGTGGAAGTTCTATCAATACAGGCTCAACTTCTCAAAACGCAACAGGAACAGGAGGAGGGACCTATACCGTAACTATTACCGATGTAAGCACCGGTTGCTCAAATAATGCCACCGTTGTTATACCTCAGGATATAGCACCTCCATCAGGAGTAACTGCATCGGCAAGCGGTTCTTTAACCTGTTCTGTAGCTACACTTACCTTATCCTCAACCCCTGGGTCGGGTGTAACCTATAATTGGTCTGGACCCGGAATTGTTTCGGGTGCAACAACAGCTAATCCGGTTGTTAATCAGGCAGGAGTTTATACATTAATTGTAACAAATAATTCTAATGGATGTTCTAACGCAAGTGCTCCGGCATCTGTTAATGTGTTGTCAAACGGTGCTATACCAGTTGCAAGTGCAAGTGCTACAGGTTCAATAACCTGCTCTAGCACTTCATTAACTATTAATGGAAATCCAGATGCGAATGCAACTTATTCGTGGGCCGGACCCGGTATTGTGTCGGGAGGAACGACAACCACACCTGTGATCGATCAGCCAGGAAGTTATGTTTTTGTTGTAACAAATACTGTAAGTGGATGTTCAAATTCCACAACGGTTACTGTGAGTCAAAATATAAGTATTCCTTTACCGGTAATATTAGCAGTGGGTAACGAAACCCTGACTTGTAACATTACCGCAATTACATTAACAGTTACACCATCAACCGGAGTTAGTTACAATTGGTCAGGACCTGGTATTACCTCTGGAGGTAACACAGCAAATCCAACAGTAAATTTACCAGGAACATACAGTGTTGTAGTTACAGATAATGCGAGCGGGTGTTCGAATGCCGTGCCGGTTACGGCAACCATTTTTCAAAACACAGTAGTTCCAACAGTGTTAGTATCAACTGCTGTAGGAAGTTCGAGTATTACGTGCGCTGTGCCAACCGCCACTTTAAATGCATTGCCAGCAACGGGCGTTACCTATATTTGGTCGGGGCCAGGCATCACCAGCGGAGCTACTACAGCAAATCCGACCGTAAATCAACCGGGAAACTACTCGGTAACAGTTACAGACAATGTATCAGGATGTTCCAATGTTTTAGGAATTGCAGGTTCTGTAGTGAATGTACCACTCGATAATGCAGCACCGATTGCACAAATAAATGCAGCAACAGCAGGAAGTATTACCTGTACAAATACCGTTGTAACTATTGACGCAACGGCATCAACTTCCGGCCCTAACATTACTTATACATGGACCACGAGCGGCTCCGGAAATCTTTCTGGTAATACGAATACAACGACACCAACGGTAACTGGCGCAGGAACCTACACGTTAACAGTTTTAAATACAATTAACGGTTGCAGCAGTCAAAGCACGGTGAGTATTGTCAGCAATGGAAGCTTACCAACCGGCGTAAGTGCGGGAACCGATATGCTTTTGCCATGCGATAGCGGAACCGTTATATTAAATGGAGCAAGCACATCGTCTAACATAAGTTATACATGGTTTGGTCCTGGTGGATATACCTTTGCCGGGCAAACTCCTGGAAATGTAGAAACGGCAGGAACCTATACGTTAGTTGTAACAGACACCATTACAGGTTGCAATTTTGCGGATACTGTTTCAGTGATTGATCAAAGTGTTCATGCGTCTTTCACTTATGATCCAATATCTGGAGTTGCTCCATTGTTAGTGAACTTTACAAATACCAGTACAGGAGCAACAACCTATTCATGGAATTTCAATGATGGTAATACCTCCATTTTAACAAACCCTTCTAACGAGTTTGTAAATACCGGGACCTACTCGGTAGTTTTAACGGCATTCAACAGTGCAGGAACATGTTCGGCTGTTGCTACCGGGGTTATTACGGTTGAAGATCCGTTCTTCCTGGAAGTTCCAAACGTATTTACGCCAAATGCTGATGGCTCAAATGATGTATTTACCATTAAATCTAAAGGTGTTAAAGAGATATCATTGCAGATATTTAACAGATGGGGGCAAAAAATGTACGAGTTTAGCGGGGCAAAAGCTGCCTGGGACGGTTTAACAGCTCAGGGAGCAGAAGTACCCTCAGCTACGTATTTTTATTTCATTAAGGCTTCAGATTTTAAGGATCAGGTGATTGAAAAACAGGGAACGGTTAATTTATTTCGATAAATCATACGCAAATCAACAAAATCCTCCCGAATTCGGGGGGATTTTTTGCTTTATAACGCACTGGTATTAGGTTTAACCTAAAAATCCGTAAATTTGCTTACTGAAAAAAGTTCAAAAATAATTCTCAGTTTGAACAAGAAATTTTGGCAGTTTGAACCCGCAATATGTCAAATTAGTCTATTCATACAAAAAAATTTAAGGAATCTTTAATATTTATCAACATTTTTTTTGTTGATGAAGAAAATAATTCTATCTTTGCCGTCCCCAAAATGGGGAGAAAGCGTAAATTATAGTAAAATCAAGTAATACCGAGGATTTAAGATGCCTACAATATCGCAATTAGTAAGAAAAGGTCGCTTTAAAGCACCTAACAAAAGTAAATCGGCCGCTTTGGATTCATGTCCACAACGCCGTGGTGTTTGTACACGTGTGTACACAACAACCCCTAAAAAACCTAACTCAGCTATGCGTAAAGTAGCGAAGGTGCGTTTAACAAATAAGCAAGAGATTATTGCTTATATCCCTGGTGAGGGTCACAACTTGCAAGAGCACAGTATCGTTTTGGTACGTGGTGGTCGTGTTAAGGATTTACCGGGTGTACGTTATCACATCGTTCGTGGATCTTTAGATACTGCGGGTGTTGAAGGAAGAAAACAACAACGTTCAAAATACGGGACTAAACGCCCTAAAGCAGGCGCTGCTGCAGCTCCGGCCAAGAAAAAATAATATTAAGAAAATTTAAGTAGATTTCAAGAAATGAGAAAATCAACCGCTAAAAAAAGAATTCTGTTACCGGATCCAATTTATAACGATATTTTGGTAACACGTTTTTTAAACAGTTTAATGTATGACGGTAAGAAAAATACCGCATCTAAACTATTCCATGAGTGTTTAGAGATCGTTGCAAAACGTACTAACGAAGATGGATTAGAAGTATTTAAAAAAGGTTTAGGTAATGTTACACCGCAAGTTGAGGTTCGTTCTCGTCGTGTAGGTGGAGCAACTTTCCAGATTCCTTCTGAGGTTCGCCCGGAAAGAAAATTAGCTTTGGCTATTAAATGGTTAATTACTTACGCACGTAAACGTAACGAAAAATCAATGGCTCAAAAATTAGCCGGAGAGATCGTTTCTGCTTCTAAAGAAGAAGGTGCTGCTTTCAAAAAGAAAGAAGACGTAC
Source organism: Bacteroidota bacterium (assembly GCA_040386075.1). GTDB lineage: Bacteria > Bacteroidota > Bacteroidia > B-17B0 > Aurantibacillaceae > UBA4416. The sequence continues at coordinate 34,533 of JAZKGE010000004.1, read as the reverse complement.
ATAAAATGGCTGAAGCCAACAAAGCATTCTCACATTTCAGATTCTAATTACTAATGAGCGACTTAAGATATACAAGAAACATCGGGATTGCTGCCCACATTGATGCAGGTAAAACTACAACAACTGAGCGTATCCTTTATTACACGGGTGTTAACCATAAAATTGGTGAAGTGCATGAAGGTGCAGCAACAATGGACTGGATGGCACAGGAACAAGAGCGTGGTATCACTATTACCTCTGCTGCAACTACTTGTTTCTGGAAATACCGTGATAACAATTACAAAATTAACATCATTGATACGCCGGGCCACGTTGACTTTACAGTTGAAGTGAACCGTTCTTTACGTGTATTAGATGGTTTAGTGTTCTTATTTTCAGCCGTTGATGGTGTTGAGCCTCAATCTGAAACTAACTGGCGTTTAGCTGATAATTACAATGTTACCCGTTTAGGTTTCGTTAACAAAATGGACCGTCAGGGAGCTGACTTTTTAAAAGTAGTTAAACAAACAAGAGAAATTTTAGGTGGTAATGCAGTTCCCCTTCAAATCCCAATCGGTGCTGAAGAAAATTTTATTGGGGTAGTTGATTTAATTAACTTCCGTGGTATTGTTTGGAATGAGCATGATAAAGGGATGACTTTCCAGGAAGTTCCTATTCCTGCTGAGTTATTAGAAGAAGCAACTGAGTGGAGAGAAAAAATGTTGGAAGCTGTTTCTGAATTTGATGACAAGATCATGGAGAAGTTTTTTGACGCTCCTGAAACTATCACTGAAAGAGAAGTATTAGATGCATTGCGTAAAGCTTGCGTTGCAAATAAAATTGTTCCAATGGTATGTGGTTCATCTTTCAAAAACAAAGGTGTTCAAACAATGTTGGATTTAGTTATGGAATTAATGCCATCCCCGATGGACAAACCGGAAACTAAAGGAATTAATCCTGACACTGATCAAGAGGTAACTCGTAGACCAGATGTTAAAGATCCATTTACAGCTTTAGCATTTAAGATCGCAACTGATCCATTCGTAGGTCGTTTGTGTTTCTTCCGTGCTTACTCTGGCCGTTTAGATGCAGGTTCTTATGTATTGAACACCCGTTCAGGAAATAAAGAACGTATCTCTCGTATCTTCCAAATGCATGCTAACAAACAAAACCCTGTTGAATTTTTAGAAGCAGGTGATATTGGAGCAGCAGTAGGATTTAAAGATATCCGTACCGGTGATACTTTATGTGATGAAAAACATCCAATTGTATTAGAAGCAATGAATTTCCCTGAGCCGGTAATTGGTTTAGCAATTGAGCCTAAAACTCAAGGTGACTTAGATCGTTTAGGGGTGGGCTTAAATAAATTAGCTGAGGAAGATCCAACTTTCCGTGTTCATACTGACGAAGATTCTGGTCAAACCATTATCTCGGGTATGGGAGAGTTACACTTAGAGATCATCATCGACCGTTTAAAACGTGAGTTTAAAGTTGAAGTTAATCAAGGTGAACCTCAGGTATCTTACAAAGAATCTATTTCTGCAACTTGTGATCACCGTGAAGTATACAAAAAACAAACGGGTGGACGTGGTAAATTTGCTGATATTAAAGTAGTATTAGGTCCTGTGGATGCTGATTTCGATAGAGAAAAAGCTAAATCTGATTTACAGTTTGTTAATGAAATTACAGGTGGTTCAATTCCTCGTGAGTTTATCCCATCTATTGAAAAAGGTTTCAAAGCTGCCATGGTAAATGGTGTATTAGCTGGATATCCTTTGGATAATTTAAAAGTTCGTTTGATCGATGGATCTTTCCACGCAGTCGATTCAGATTCATTATCTTTTGAGATCTGTGCACGTTCTGCATACCGTGAAGCATTACCAAAATGTAAACCGGTATTATTGGAGCCTATCATGAAAATTGAAGTGTTAACTCCTGAGCAAAACATGGGTGATGTTGTAGGTGACTTAAACCGTCGTCGTGGACAAATTGAAGGAATGGACTCTAAAAATAACTCTCAGGTTATTAAAGCTAAAGTTCCTTTATCGGAGATGTTTGGTTACGTAACTCAATTACGTACTTTAACTTCCGGTCGTGCAACTTCAACAATGGAATTCTCTCACTATGCTGATGCTCCTGCAAACGTTGCAGCTGATGTAATAGCAAAAGTAAAAGGTAAAAAAGAAAACGCATAAACAGTATTATATAACAACTCACATGAGCCAAAGAATCAGAATAAAATTAAAATCTTACGATTACAACTTAGTTGATAAATCCGCTGAGAAAATCGTTAAAACTGTGAAAATGACAGGAGCGGTAGTTAATGGACCAATTCCATTGCCTACTAACAAAAGAATCTTTACTGTTTTACGTTCACCACACGTTAACAAAAAAGCGCGTGAGCAATTCCAAGTTTGTGCATACAAACGTTTATTGGATATCTACAGTTCTTCTTCAAAAACAGTAGATGCTTTAATGAAATTAGAATTGCCTTCAGGAGTTGAGGTTGAGATCAAAGTTTAACCCTCTGTTTTTTTAAAGGAAACTCAGGAATCAAAAAAATAAAATAAGTAAATAACACATAACAAAAAGTAAAAATGTCTGGAATTATTGGTAAAAAAATAGGAATGACTAGCTTCTTCGATGCCAATGGCAAGTATGTGCCATGCACAGTAATAGAAGCAGGTCCTTGCGTTGTTACGCAAGTAAAAACCAATGAAAAAGACGGTTACACAGCTTTACAGTTAGCTTACGATGATAAGAAAGAAAAACATACATCGTCTGCTATGAAAGGTCATTTTGAATTAGCAAAAACTACCCCAAAACGTAAAATTGTTGAGTTCCGTTCTTTTGAGGAAACAAAAAATTTAGGTGATATCATAACATTAGATATGTTTGCAGAAGGCGACTTCGTGGATATCGTTGGTACATCAAAAGGAAAAGGTTTTCAGGGTGTAGTAAAGCGTCACGGTTTTGGTGGTGTTGGTGGTTCAACTCACGGTCAGCATGATCGTTCAAGAGCACCAGGATCATTAGGAGCTTCTTCAGATCCTTCTCGTGTATTTAAAGGTATGCGTATGGCCGGAAGAATGGGTGGAGACAGAAAGAAAATCCAAAACTTAGTAGTAGTTAAAATTATGGCAGAAAAGAACGTTCTTTTGATCAAAGGTTCAGTTCCGGGTGCTAAAGGGTCTTACGTTATAATCGAGAAGTAATCATGCAAGTAGAAGTATTAAACATAAGCGGAAAAAAGACTGCTAAAAAAGTAGATTTAGCAGATGTGATTTATGGTGTAGAGCCAAGTGATCACAGTATATATTTAGATGTTAAGCATTATTTAGCTGCTCAACGTCAGGGAACACACAAATCAAAAGAGCGTGCTGAGATATCAAGAACGACTAAAAAATTGAAAAAACAAAAAGGAACAGGTGGAGCTCGTGCGGGTTCTATGAAGTCTCCCTTGTTTATCGGTGGTGGTCGTGCATTTGGTCCTCGTCCTCGTGATTACTCTTTCAAATTAAACAAGAAAACTAAAGTAGTTGCTCGTTTATCAGCTTTAACTTATAAAGCAAAAGATAATGCAATTACTGTATTGGAAGACTTTACATTTGACGCTCCAAAAACAAGTAATTATGTTGATTTGATCAAAAACCTTAATTTGACTGATAAAAAAACATTATTAGTGTTGGGTGAATCAAATAATAACGTATATTTGTCGTCCCGAAATTTGCAGGGCGCAAAAGTTGTAAAAGCCTCAGATTTAAACACTTACGATATCGTTAATGCTGAAACATTAATTTTATTAGAAAGTTCGGTAAAAGTATTAGAATCATTATTAAACAAATAAAATGGAAATATTAATTAAACCAATCATCACCGAAAAGATGACTTCTTTGGCAGAGAAGTTGAATCGCTATGGTTTTGTGGTTGATAGAAGCGCCAACAAAGTACAAATTAGACAAGCTGTTGAAAAAATGTACGGTGTAAAAGTGGAATCTGTTAACACTCAACAATATGTAGGGAAAGTTAAAACTCGTAACACCACTCGTGGTATTGCAGTAGGCCGCGTAAACCGTTCAAAAAGAGCTTTTGTCACATTAAAGAACGGCGAAGCAATTGATTTTTACGCTAATATTTAATCTGATAAAAAGTAGAAGAAATGGCATTAAAAAAATTCAGACCGTTGACCCCAAGTCAACGTTTCAAAATAGCAACTGATAACTCAGACATCACAACCAGCACACCTGAAAAAAGCTTATTAACTTCGGTTAAAAACAGCGGTGGTCGTGATAATACAGGTAAAATGACAATCCGTAACATCGGAGGAGGTCATAAAAAACAATACCGTATCATTGATTTCAAACGTAACAAAGATGGTATCGAAGGGACAGTAGCTTCTATCGAATATGATCCAAACCGTACTTCCCGTATCGCTTTAATCCACTACAAAGATGGAGAAAAACGTTACATCTTAGCTCCGGCTGGATTAGAAGTTGGTAAAAAAATCATGTCTGGTGCAACAGCAACTCCTGAAGTTGGCAACTGTATGTTCTTATCAGATATTCCATTAGGAACAGTTATTCATAATATCGAATTACGCCCTGGACAAGGTGGAGCAATGGCACGTAGCGCCGGAACTTACGCTCAGTTAACAGCGCGTGATGGTAAATATGCAGTATTACGTATGCCTTCAAGTGAAGTTCGTATGATCTTAATTACTTGTAAAGCAACTATCGGCGCAACATCTAACCCTGATCACTCTTTAGAGATCTCTGGTAAAGCAGGTCGTTCCCGTTGGTTAGGTCGTCGTTCTCGTACTCGTCCGGTAGCAATGAACCCTGTTGATCATCCAATGGGTGGAGGTGAAGGACGTGCATCAGGTGGACAGCCTCGTTCTCGTAACGGTATTCCTGCTAAAGGATTCAAAACTCGTTACAAAGCGAAGTCTTCAAATCAACATATCATTAAGAAAAGAAGTAAATAATAATTAATGTTTAATGGCTCGTCGTGAGATGAGTTTCAAAACTAAAAAATAAACAATGGCAAGATCATTAAAAAAAGGTCCTTTTATTGACCACAACTTAGAAAAAAAAGTTACTCAAATGAATGAGAGTAACAAAAAGACAGTACTAAAAACTTGGGCTCGTCGTTCTGTAATTTATCCTGAAATGGTTGGACACACGTTTGCAGTTCATAATGGGCAAAAATTTATCCCTGTTTACTGTACAGAAAACATGGTAGGTCACAAACTAGGTGAATTTTCGGCAACACGTCAATTCAAAGGTCATTCAGGTAATAACAAGAAATAATAAGTTGATAAAGAAATTTAGTCATGGGTAAAAGAAAAAGATTAGTAGCAGAGGCACGCAAAGAAGCAAATAAGAGTACTTATTTTGCTAAATTAAACAGCCGCCCGACTTCACCTCGTAAAATGCGCCAGGTTGCGGATTTAGTAAGAGGAATGGAAGCATATAAAGCATTAAATGTATTAAAATTTAATACACGTGAAGCATCAGGACGTTTAGAGAAATTATTAAAATCTGCTATTGCTAATTATGAAGCAAAAACAGGAACTCGTCCGGAAGAAAACACCTTATTTGTTACTTCGGTAATGGTGGATAGTGCTATCATGGCAAAACGTTTACGTACTGCGCCTCAGGGCCGTGGATACAGGATCAGAAAACGTTCTAACCACGTAACATTAGAAGTAGGTACTGCAGTTGTTAGTACTAAAAAAGCTGAAAGAAAAGCAGCTGCAATAACTAAATCAGAAGATAACAAATAATTAAGATAAGGAAATGGGACAAAAAGCAAATCCAATAGGTTTACGTTTAGGTATTATTAAAGGTTGGGATTCTAACTGGTATGGTGGAAGAGACTACGCTGACAAATTAGTGGAAGATACTCAAATCCGTAACTACTTAAAAGTACGTTTACCAAAAGGCAGTATCTCTAAAATAGTTATCGAAAGAACATTAAAATTAATTACTGTTACTATCAATACAGCTCGTCCGGGTATCATTATCGGAAAAGGTGGTAAAGAAGTAGATAAATTAAAAGAAGAGTTAAAAAAAGTAACTAAGAAAGAAATTCAAATCAACATATTTGAAATTAAACGCCCTGAATTAGATGCTCGTTTAGTAGCTGATTCAATTGCTCGTCAGATCGAAGGACGTATCTCTTTCCGTAGAGCAGCAAAAATGTCTATCGCATCAACTATGCGTATGGGTGCTGAAGGGATCAAAATATTAGTTTCTGGTCGTTTAGGTGGTGCTGAGATGGCACGTTCTGAAGGATACAAAGAAGGACGTACTCCATTACAAACATTGCGTGCTGATATTGATTATGCAGTTGGCGAAGCTCACACAACTTATGGCCGTATTGGTGTAAAAGTTTGGATTTGCAAAGGCGAGATCTATGGAAAACGTGATTTGTCTCCTAACTTTGGTTTAGACAAAGAGAAAAAAGGTCCAAGCACTACACCGGCTCCTAAATTTGCAGGTCGTGGTCCAAAAAGAGACGATAACAAAAGAAGAGATAATAAATAATAAAAGAAAGAATTACGGATTCAGTTAAAGATAATTTTAAGTCATGATACAGCCAAAAAGAACGAAATATAGAAAAATGCACAAAATGAAAATGAGAGGCAACACCAAACGTGGTGATCAATTAGCCTTTGGTTCATTTGGAATAAAAGCATTAGATGAAAGTTGGATAACTTCACGTCAGATCGAAGCAGCACGTATTGCCATTACCCGTTTTATGAAACGTGAAGGCCAGGTGTGGATCCGTATTTTCCCTGACAAACCTATTACTAAAAAACCAGCAGAGGTACGTATGGGTAAAGGTAAAGGTGCTCCTGAATATTGGGTTGCTCCGGTAAAAAAAGGCCGTATGTTATTTGAAGCAGAAGGTGTGCCTTTAGAGGTTGCAAAAGAAGCTTTACGTTTAGCAGCACAAAAATTACCGATCGTTACCAAATTCGTAGTTCGTAGAGATTTCGTAGAAGAAGTAACTGCTTAATATTATAAGAAGTAAGAAAATGAAAAATACAGATATAGTTGCATTGTCAACAGCAGAATTGCAAGGTAAATTAAAAGAAGAGAGAGACGGTTTAACCAAATTGAAATTAAACCATTCAATTTCTCCTTTAGAGAACCCAATTAAGATCCGCGATAGCCGCAAAGCAGTAGCTCGTTTGAGCACTGAATTAACAAAAAGAAACAACACTTCTAAATAATAGTAGTAATGGAAGAAAGAAATTTAAGAAAAGAAAAAGTTGGTATCGTAAAGAGCAACAAGATGGAAAAATCTATCGTTGTAGCGGTGATGCGTAAAGTAAAGCATCCAAAATACGGTAAATTCGTTAACAAAACGTCAACTTTCGTGGCACACGATGAAAAAAACGAGTGCAGTATCGGAGATACAGTGAAAATCAGCGAAACCCGTCCTTTGAGTAAAACAAAGAACTGGCGTTTAGTGGAAGTTTTAGAGAAAGTGAAATAATACTTATATAAAGTTAAGAAGAAATGGTACAAAACGAGTCAAGATTAGCAGTAGCAGATAACAGCGGAGCAAAAGAAGTTCTTGTTATCCGTGTGTTAGGCGGTACAAAAAAGCGCTACGCATCTGTAGGAGATAAAATTGTAGTTACAATTAAACATGCTTTACCTTCAGGTAACGTAAAAAAAGGAACAGTACACAAAGCTGTGGTAGTGAGAACTAAAAAAGAAATTCGTCGTGCAGATGGTTCATATATCCGTTTTGATGATAACGCTTGCGTGTTATTGAATCAAGGTGATGAGATCCGTGGAACTCGTATTTTTGGGCCAGTTGCCCGTGAATTACGTGATAAGTCTTACATGAAAATCATTTCATTAGCACCAGAAGTGCTTTAATAAATAATAGCGAAAAGAAATGTCAAAATTAAAATTAAAAAAAGGCGATACTGTAAAAGTAATATCTGGCGAATCCAGAGGCCAAGAAGGTAAAATTGTAACGATCAACACCAAAAACGAACGTGTAGTAGTTGAAGGGGTGAATATGATCAGCAAACACACAAAGCCTAGCGCAAAAAACGCTAATGGTGGTATTGTTAAACAAGAAGGTACTATCCATATCTCTAACTTAATGTTAGTTGAAGGTGGAAAAACTGTTAGAGTTGGTCGCGTTGTAAATGCTACTTCTAACAAAATTGAGCGTATTTCTAAAAAAACTAAAGCAGTAATTAAATAATGGCAGCAACTTATTCTCCTAGATTAAAGGACAAATATAAAGCAGAGATTGTAGATAATTTAAAAAAACAATTTCAGTACACTTCAGCAATGCAAGTGCCTAAATTAGAAAAAATTTGTATCAACCAGGGTATCGGTGATGCTGTTTCTGATAAGAAAATGATTGAAACTGCCGTAAAAGAAATGACTACAATTACAGGTCAAAAAGCAGTTCCAACTTATTCAACTAAAGATATCTCGAACTTTAAATTACGTAAAGGTGTGGCTATTGGTGTTCGTGTAACATTACGTGGCGACAAAATGTATGAGTTCTTAGACCGTTTAGTAGCGTCTTCATTACCTCGTATCCGTGATTTCAAAGGCGTTAACGATAAAGGATTTGATGGCCGTGGTAACTACACATTAGGTATCACTGAGCAGATCATTTTCCCTGAAATCGACATCGATAAAGTAAGCAAAATCTCTGGTATGGACATTACTTTTGTAACTTCTGCACCTACAGATAAAGAAGCTCACGCTTTATTAACCGAATTTGGTATTCCTTTCAAGAAAAAGTAGTATATTTACAGCCCTGAAAAAAAGATAAAATGGCAAAAACAAACATGATAGCACGTGATGCTAAAAGAAAAAGACTAGTTGATACGTATGCTGCTAAGCGCGCAGAGTTAAAAAAAGCAGGTGATTCAATGGGTTTACAAAAGTTACCAAAAAACTCTTGTAAAGTAAGAATGCGTAACCGTTGCAAGTTAACAGGCCGTCCACGTGGATACATGAGAGATTTCGGTATCAGCCGTGTAACGTTTCGTGAAATGGTATTATTCGGTTTGATCCCGGGTGTTACCAAATCAAGCTTCTAAAATAAGAGTATTAATGTATAATTATCCTGAGGTCGGGATAACATATAAAAACAAATAAAATGACAGATACAGTATCAGATTACCTTACGCGAGTAAGAAACGCCATTAGCGCAAACCACAGAATCGTTGAGATTCCAGCTTCAAACCTAAAAAAAGAAATCACTAAGATCCTTTTCGAAAAAGGTTATATCCTAAACTACAAGTTTGAGGAGAACGAGAAGAAACAAGGAACTATTAAAATAGCCTTGAAATACAATTCAACAAACAAATTATCAGCGATCCGCACTTTGGATAGAGTTTCTAAACCAGGTTTACGTAAGTATGCCGGTATGGATAACATGCCAAAAGTATTAAACGGGTTAGGTATCGCTATTATCTCTACATCTAAAGGTGTAATGACTGATAAAGAAGCTAGAAAGCTTAATGTTGGTGGAGAAGTTTTATGTTACATTTCATAATTTAGAGGGAGGAAAAAACATGTCACGTATAGGAAAATTACCAATCACATTACCTGCAGGCGTTGAAGTAAACGTAAAAGGAACAGAAGTTTCTGTAAAAGGTAAATTAGGAACATTATCGGAAACGATTGATGCAGATATTATTGTAGCAGTAGAAAACGGTGTAGTTAACGTTAGCCGCCCTACTGATCAAAAACGCCACAGAGCATTACACGGGTTATACCGTTCTTTGATCGCTAACATGGTTAAAGGTGTTTCTGAAGGATATAAAACAGAACAAGAGTTAGTTGGTGTGGGTTACCGTGCTTCAAACAAAGGACAATTATTAGAATTAGCTTTAGGTTATTCTCATAACGTTGTGTTTGAATTACCAACTGAAATTAAAATAACGACTACATCAGAAAAAGGACAAAATCCAAAAGTGATCTTGGAAAGCTCTGATAAGCAGTTAATAGGAATGGTTGCAGCTAAAATACGTAGCTTACGTAAACCTGAGCCGTACAAAGGTAAAGGTATCAAGTTTGCCGGCGAAATTTTACGTCGTAAAGCTGGTAAATCTGCAAGCAAAAAATAACATAATTCAATTAGTATTAATCATCTTCAAAAAACTGGAAAGATGGCACTGAATAAAAAACAAAGAAGAGAACGTATTAAACTTAAGATCCGTAAAACTGTAAACGGGACTGCAACTACACCTAGATTAAGTGTATTCAGAAGTAACTCAGGCATATTCGCACAATTAGTGGATGATTTAGCAGGTAAAACAATTTTAGCAGCTGGTTCTGATGATAAATCTATCAAAGGTTCAAAAGCAAACAAAGTTGATCAGGCTAAATTAGTAGGTAAATTAATCGCTGAAAAAGCAACAACTGCAGGTATTAGCTCAGTAGTGTTTGACAGAAATGGTTACTTATACCACGGTCGTATCAAATCATTGGCTGAAGGAGCTCGTGAAGCAGGTTTAAAATTTTAATTAGTATAAAAAGAACATACATAACATGTCAAAAGAAGTTGTAAAAAAAGTAAAGTCAACAGACATCGAACTAAAAGATAAATTAGTTGCGATACAACGTGTAACCAAAGTTACAAAAGGTGGTCGTCACTTCAGTTTCGCTGCTATCGTTGTTGTTGGTGATGAAAAAGGTGTTGTAGGATACGGTTTAGGAAAAGCAAATGAAGTTACAGATGCTATCACTAAAGGTATTGATGATGCTAAGAAAAATTTAGTGAAAGTTTCTGTATTGAAAGGTACAGTTCCTCACTCTGAAAACGGTAAATTTGGTGGTTCAAGAGTATTCTTAAAACCAGCTGCTCACGGTACAGGTGTAATTGCCGGTGGTGCGATGCGTGCAGTTTTAGAAAGCGTTGGTATTACTGATGTACTAGCTAAATCAAAAGGTTCTTCAAACCCACACAACGTGGTAAAAGCAACTATCGATGCTTTAGCAAAAATGCGTGACCCTTTAGCGATCTCAAGACAAAGAGGAATTAATTTAGACAAAGTATTTAACGGATAATAATTAGAAGATATGGCACAAGTTAAGGTAACATTGACTAAAAGTCCTATAAAAAGGAACGCTAGACAAAAAGCAACAGTTCAGGCTTTAGGTTTAAGAAAATTAAACAAAAGTATTATTAAAGAAGCAACTCCGGCCGTTCAGGGAATGATCGATGCAGTAGCTCACTTATTGACAGTAGAAAAAATTTAATTATAAAAGGAAATTCAGATGAAATTAAATTCATTAACACCTGCAGAAGGTTCAGTAAAAAATAACTTCAGAAGAGGTCGTGGCCAGGGTTCTGGTGGTGGCGGTACAGCTACACAAGGACACAAAGGTGCTCAATCCCGTTCTGGTAACAAAAAGAAACGTGGTTTTGAAGGTGGTCAAATGCCTTTACAACGTCGTGTTCCTAAATTTGGTTTCAAAAATATCAACCGTATCAACCATACAGGTGTAAACTTAGATGCTATCCAAAAATTAGTTGACACTAAAAATATTACTGATATCACACGTGATGTGTTATTAGAAAATGGGTTAGCTTCTAAAAATAGTTTGATCAAAATTATGGGTAGAGGTGAATTAAAATCAAAAGTAAATATTACAGTTCACGCATTTACTGCAACAGCTAAAGCAGCTATTGAATCAAAAGGCGGAGTAGCAACAGAAATCTAATATACTATATGAAACGTTTTATAGAGACCTTCCAAAACATTTGGAAGATAGAAGAGCTAAAGCAAAGGATTTTAACAACCCTTGGCCTTATCTTGATCTATCGTTTAGGTTCTTATGTTGTATTACCTGGTATTGATACCGAAGTACTGACAGCGGCTAACGCCAATGCTGACGATGGAGGTATCATTGCGTTAATCAACGCTTTTGCAGGTGGTGCATTCTCCAGAGCTTCTATTTTTGGTTTAGGTATCATGCCTTACATTACAGCATCCATTATTATCCAGTTATTGGGTATGGCAGTGCCGTATTTCCAAAAAATGCAGAAAGAAGGAGAAAGCGGACGTAAAAAGATCAATCAATACACACGTTTCTTAACAGTTGCAGTAACTGCAGTTCAGGCTCCGGGTTATTTAGCTGCTCAGGTTTATTCTAAACCGGGTGTTGTAGCTATCGACCACGCATGGTTTGGTATTCAGGCAACTTTGATCCTTATCGCTGGTACCATGTTCATTATGTGGTTAGGAGAAAGAATCACAGACAAAGGAATTGGTAATGGTATCTCCATCTTAATTATGATCGGGATCATCTCTCGCCTACCCTTCGCAATTTTTTCCGAATTCGGTTCACGTTTACAAAGTGCAGGTGGTGGTTTGATCATGTTCTTATTAGAGATCGTATTCTTATTATTCATCATTGTTAGCTGTATCTTATTGGTTCAGGGTACCCGAAGAATTCCGGTACAATACGCTAAAAAGATCGTTGGAGATAAACAAATTGGTGGTGTACGTCAATATTTACCTTTAAAAGTAAATGCAGCAGGTGTAATGCCAATTATCTTCGCACAAGCTATCATGTTCATTCCTGCAGCCGTTTCTGGCTTCTCTGGTGGAACAGGTGGTGTTTTTGCAGACAGATACGGATTTTGGTACAATTTCATCTTTGCAGTGTTAATTATTGCCTTTACATACTTCTATACGGCTATCATGATCAACCCAAATCAATTGGCTGATGATATGAAACGTAATGGTGGATTTGTACCGGGTGTAAAACCAGGAAAAAGCACAGCTGACTTCATTGACCAGGTAATGTCTCGTATTACTTTACCGGGATCTGTTTTCTTAGCATTTGTGGCTATTTTACCTTCTATTGCTATCAAATTAGGAATTAACAGTGCTTTTGCTGATTTCTTCGGAGGAACGTCATTATTGATCCTTGTAGGGGTTGTTTTAGACACTTTACAGCAAATTGAAACATATTTATTAAATCGTCATTATGATGGTTTAATGAAGAACGGAAGAATAAAAGGTCGTAATAGTAACCAAATGACAATGCAACAGGCTTAATAGATGGCAAAACAAGCGAATATTGAGTTAGATGGAGTAATTTTGGAATCGTTAAGTAATGCGATGTTCAGAGTAGAGTTGGAAAACGGACATGTAGTAATTGCCCATATCTCAGGAAAAATGAGAATGCACTACATCAAGATATTAACCGGCGATAAAGTAAAACTGGAAATGAGCCCCTATGATCTGTCAAAAGGCCGCATTACCTACAGATACAAGTAATTAAGAAAAATATAAATAACCTAAGGAAATGAAAGTTAGAGCATCCATCAAAAAAAGAAGCGTAGATTGCAAAATCGTGCGTCGTAAAGGAAAGTTGTATATAATCAACAAAAAAAACCCAAAGTTTAAACAAAGACAAAAATAATTGCGTATTTTCGCGAACTTTTAAAACCAAGTATATAAATAATGGCACGTATTGCAGGTATAGATTTACCAAAAAATAAAAGAGGAGAAATAGGATTAACCTACATTTTTGGTATTGGACGTAGCAGAGCTCAACGTATTTTAACAGAAGCTGGCATTGACTTTAATAAAAAAGTTAACGAGTGGAATGATGATGAGCAAAACGCTATCCGTAAAATTGTTAACGACAATTTTAAAGTAGAAGGTGGACTTCGTTCAGAAGTTGCTTTACACATCAAACGTTTAACTGATATCGGTTCTTACCGTGGCATTCGTCACCGTAATGGTTTACCGGTTCGTGGACAACGTACTAAAACCAACGCACGTATCCGTAAAGGAAAACGTAAAACCGTTGCAAACAAGAAAAAAGTTACTAAGTAATAAATAAATAAGCATTTAATTAAAATGGCTAAACAACAATCATCAGTAGCGGCTTCAAAAGCTAACGCTAAGAAAAGAGTAGTAAAGGTAGAGGCAGTTGGAGAAGCTCACTTAAACGCTACATTCAACAACATCATCATCTCTTTAACTAACTCTGCAGGTCAGGTTATTTCCTGGTCAAGTGCCGGTAAAATGGGATTCCGTGGTTCTAAGAAAAACACGCCTTATGCAGCTCAATTAGCAGCAGCAGATTGCTCTAAAGTAGCAGCTGACTTAGGTTTACGTAAAGTAAAAGTGTATGTAAAAGGCCCGGGTGCAGGAAGAGAATCAGCTATCAGAACGATCTCTACTTCAGGAATCGAAGTAACAGAGATCATTGATATCACTCCAATGCCACACAATGGGTGTCGTCCTCCTAAAAAACGTCGTTGCTAAGAGTGATCTTACACACACAGCGATACAATTAAACAGTAATAACAGAAATTAAAATATAGAAATGGCAAGATATACAGGTCCTAAATCTAAGATTGCAAGAAAATTCAGAGAGCCAATTTTTGGCCCGGACAAAGCATTAGAGAAAAAAAACTACCCTCCTGGGCAACACGGAAATACTAAGAAAAAAGGTAAAAAATCTGAATATGCTATCCAGTTAATGGAAAAGCAAAAAGCAAAATATACTTATGGTATCTTAGAAAAACAATTTGCTAGAACGTTCGACAGAGCTGCTCGTGCACACGGTATCACAGGTGAAGTGTTATTACAATTGATCGAATCTCGTTTAGATAATGTAGTATACCGTTTAGGTATTGCTCCTTCTCGTCGCGCTGCTCGTCAGTTAGTAGGTCATGCTCATATTACTGTTAATGGTAATGTTGTAAACATTGCTTCTTATACTTTAAAAGCAGGTGATGTAATTGGTGTAAGAGAGAAATCTCAGTCATTAGAAGTGATCAACGATTCTTTATCAGGTTCTGTAAACAAATACTCTTGGTTAGATTTTGATAAATCTACTTTCACAGGAAAATTCATTTCTGTACCAGAGCGTTCTCAGATCCCTGAAAATATTAAAGAACAACTGATCGTCGAGTTGTACTCTAAATAGTAGTAATTAGCATTTTTTTTTAACCTATATAAATTAATAAAATGGCAATATTAAATTTCGTAAAACCAGACAAGGTTGTTATGATTAACTCAACTGAAACTGAAGGACAATTTGAATTCCGTCCGTTAGAACCAGGTTTCGGTATCACTATAGGTAACTCATTACGTCGTATTTTATTATCTTCTTTAGAAGGCCACGCTATCACTAGCGTAAGAATTGAAGGTGTTGATCACGAATTCTCCACTATCAAAGGTGTTGTTGAAGATGTTACTGAAATTATCTTAAACTTAAAACAAGTTCGTTTCAAGAAACAATTAGATAATCATGATGTAGAAAAGATCGTTATTCATTTTGCTGGAAACGAAAAATTTACTGCCGGAGAAATTGGTAAATTTGCCAATGGTTTTCAAATTTTAAACCCGGATTTAGTGATCTTCAATTGCGAAAGCAATGTTAAATTAAAGATCGAATTAACTATTGATAAAGGACGTGGATACGTTCCAGCAGAAGAAAATAAAACTAACTCTGCCCCTCAGGGAACTATCTTCATTGATTCTATCTATACCCCTATTAAAAATGTAAAATACACGATCGAAAACTACCGTGTTGAACAAAAAACAGATTACGAAAAATTAATTTTAGATATCGTTTCTGATGGATCTATCCACCCGAAAGAAGCTTTGAAAGAAGCAGCTAAAATTTTGATCCACCATTTCATGTTGTTTTCTGATGAGAAAATCACATTGGATTCTGAAGAGAAAAAATCTGAAGAAGAATTTGATGAAACATCTTTACACATGCGTCAATTATTAAAAACTAAATTAGTTGACATGGATCTGTCTGTACGTGCTTTAAATTGTTTAAAAGCTGCAGATGTTGAGACATTAGGAGAACTTGTATCATTCAATAAAAATGACCTTTTAAAATTCCGTAATTTTGGTAAAAAATCTTTAACTGAGCTCGAAGATTTAGTATCAACAAAAGGGTTACAATTTGGAATGAACGTAGTAAAATATAAATTAGATAAGGACTAAAAACAATTGTTGAATTAGAGAATTAATGGGTTAGAGAATAACTCAACCATTCACTAACTCACTAAATCAAAAAATATCATGAGACACGGAGACAAAATAAATAATTTAGGTAGAACAGCTTCTCACCGTAAGGCGTTAATGAGCAATATGGCTTGTTCTTTAATCGAGCACAAACGTATTTTCACAACTTTAGCAAAAGCTAAAGCTTTAAGAACTTATGTTGAGCCAATCATTAACAGAAGTAAAGACGATTCTACTCACAGCCGTAGAACAGTTTTCTCTTACTTAAAAAGCAAAGAGATCGTTTCTTTATTATTTAAAGAAGTATCTGTTAAAGTTGCTGAAAGAAACGGTGGATACACTCGTATCATCAAAACCGGTAACAGACAAGGTGATGCAGCTGAAATGGCATTAATTGAATTAGTTGACTTCAACGAAATTTACTCTAATGGTAAAACTGAAAAAGTTGAAAAAGCTAAAACTACTCGTCGTAGCCGCGCTAAAAAAACAGATACTAAAGCTGCTGGTACTACTGAAACCAAAGCTGAAGACGCTGAATAGTCATAAAAAATTAAAAATTATAAAAATCCCCAATTACATTGTAGTTGGGGATTTTTTATGCACCTACAAACGGACTCGTTATTCAAGGGCAAGAAAACTGTTTTTAAGCCCATCTAGCCTTTCGGCAAGGTAAATCACAATTGAGCTAATTAACCCTCAGCTAATCGCTCAAAAATCATTTAAAAAACCAAAAATAAATGCAAGGATTATCCTGTAAAGCATTTATCAGATTATCAATAAAACCCTTAGCATTTTTGTACTTTATATGGACAAAGCAACTGCCTGTGCCTTTGTTAATTTGTATAAACTTAAAAAAACTAAACTCATGGTAAACCAGGCAATCAATTCAGACACCTTATTACAATATGGCGCTGAAAAAATCATGTTAAATCACCGATTTAACCAACCGCACTCAAGTACCAAATTAACAAACTATATCAATTATGGCTTTAAGCTATCATCCCTGGATGTGTATGCTGAACATCAGGCCTTTTTTAAATCTTCTTCCAATATCCATTATGAACAGGATAGATCACTCTTTTACAGAGAATTCATTCTGATAAATCCAAAAGGCGCTATAGCAGATGATTTTATGTTTGCCTTCAACATACAGGAATATACTTACATCGGTGTGATGAAAATTGACTTTTCAGAATCCACTAAAATAATGGTTTCAATGGCTATCAGTCAATATATTGATATGCTGGTAAACGAGCGCCAGATATTAATGCCATCTGTTATTCTAAAAAAAATACAGGAGTTTATATACGACGTTATTCAATATGATTCTTTGGATCACTTTTCTAAACATGATCTGATGATCTCTCTTGCCTGCATTGATAAATCAAACAAGCAAATTGTTTACAGTGGTTCCCATAAAGGCGTTTTTCTAACATTGAACGACTGTTTATATGATATTTCAGCTGAACAAAAACAACAGGAAAAAAATAAAGGTTTACAGCATCATTACTTTAGGGACTATGTCCTTTCTCTTTCAGCCAGCGACACAAGTTATTCAGAAGATCTTGAAGACTATCCAATGCATTTGTATTTTAGCAATTCGAAGTCTTACAAGGCCATTAATTGATCTTCTAATTGATTTATTCGATCAATTTCTTTAAACCTCAATTATACTTTAATTGAGGTTTTTGTATTAAACACTTTTTTTACATCCATTTTTGGCATTACTAACAGTTAATTGTTACAAATAAACCCAAACCACACAAAAACCCCTTTACTCCTACCCTAAATTTGAGTAAACCAAAAAAGAAACATATTATGGATATTAATTTTTTAGCAGTATTAGTAGCGGCCTTAGTGCCAATGGTAATGGGATTTATCTGGTATAACCCCAAAGTATTAGGAACAGCCTGGATGAACGCAGCGGGTCTTAATGAAGAAAAACTAAAAGGCGCCAACATGGCTGTGATTTTTGGTTTAAGCTTTGTGTTTAGCTTTCTATTGGCATTTTTCACTCAAATGTTAGTTATCCACCAATTTCATATCGGTGCGGCATTTTTTGATTACCAGGAACAAATAAAAGATCCAAACACTCCGGAAGGTGCGATCTTTAAACAAGTAATGGATCTTGTGGGCTCGGGGCACCGTACCTTTGGCCATGGGGCATTTCATGGTGTATTAAGTGGGTTATTTATTGTTATGCCAATTATGGCAACCAATGCTTTATTTGAGCGAAAAGGCTTTAAATACATCGCTATTAATTGCGGCTACTGGATCATTTGCTTAGCCATTATGGGCGGTATTGTTTGCGGCTGGGTATAATCCTAACCTACTCTTTCAAAACGCTGCTGAGTTAATCTTAGCGGCGTTTTTTATTGCTGGTTATTCCACGATCATTTTCTTTACTCCCAATAAATGATTGCTGGTTGTTCTTACAAAATAGGTGCCCGAACTTAAATTTAAACTCAGCTCCAGTTTCTTCAAATTAGTTTTTTGTGTATAAACCACTTTTCCCATCACATCAATTACCTCAATATTTTTTTCGTGAAGGTCATTTTCAAACACTAAACTAAAACTTCCGGTATTAACTGTTGGGAATAAAGCATAGTTATAAATATTTTCGACGCCACTTTTAACACCTGTTACAATACTGTTAATGGTTGTTTCCCAGATGCCACGCCCAAAAGTAGATACATATACTTTATTTAAAGCCGGGTTAAACTCAATATCACTTACTATAACATTAGGTAAACCAAAACTATTGTTTACCCATGTAGTAGAACCAGCTGCTAAAGTATAAACACCAATATCTGTAGCCACCATAAGATCGTTGCTACCAGGTATTTGTTTAATACAATTAACGGGCAAATTTGGCAAATTATAGGTGATGTTTTGCCAGGTTGCTCCACCATTAATAGTGGTGTATACCTTATCTGCTGCAGTAAAGCCCGCCATACTTACATAAACGATACTTGCGTTGGAAGCATTGATCTCGATACCGGTATAATACAAACTGTCGGGTAAATTATTGGTGACATTTACGAAACTAGCACCACCATTAGTTGTTTTAAAAACAATACCGTTGATGCCCAACTCATACCTTACCCTTCTGGCAGCATAAATAACCTGACTGTTTGAATTAGAAACAGCCAGCGCTGATACTTCTGAATTTTGCCCGGTTAATGTATTTGAATAAATAGATGCTAATGGCGCCCAGGTATTTCCAAAGTCTGTTGATTGTACAACATTCTCGTTACCAATATACATTACGCCAGGGTTATTATAATCAACCACAACGGGCGTTACCCATTCTGCTTGTTCAAGATTAGGGTTAGTGGTAGGATTAGATCCACCCAAGCCGTTATTAGTACTCATATAAAAATTTCCATACTGTGAACTTCCAAATACATCGGTTGAACTCGTAGGAAATAAACAGTTATCCATACCGTCGCCGCCAAAAATTGTCGACCAGCTGCCGGCATTATAGTACATCGATGCATTATCCTGCGCCCCGGCAATTAATTGTCCGGCAACATTTTTAGAAGACGACAACCTGTAGAATGAAGAAATTTGCATAGTGTTCATTTGTGTCCACACTGTTGGCCATGCAGTAGTACTCCATGAATCTCCTATCATAGCAGGTGTTTGATAAACGCCTCCATCACTACACACAAAATAATTTCCGGTCAAAGGATTTCTGCTAATATCGTGGATGTCGCCATGCAATGTTGCGCCGTATTGAGTTGTCCAGTGAGACATAGGCACAAAAGAGTATGCACCATCATAAGAAGTCCACATATTTACTCCCCCAACGTAAAGGGTATATGGATCAGAAAAATCCACTAACAATCCAAGATCATAATTTCCCTGGCCTCCACCTGTAAAGCCTTGTCCGCTGTCTAATACACTTTCGTTGGGAATAATTAAATTCCAATTTACTCCAGCATCTGATGATTCGTATATACCGTATAAGCCTCCAAAAATATCCACACACATCGCATAAATAATGTTAGGGTTCGATGGAGCAATCGCTAATTTCACACGTTGTATATCTCCTGTTAAGGGCATTCCTGTATTTAACATCGTCCAGGTATTTCCAAAATCTGTTGATTTGTAAACCCCTGCATTTCCAATATTAGAGGTCATAACCCAACCTGTTGCTGCATAAATAATATTTGGATTTACCGGATCCTGGTGCATATCCCAAAACAGTGAATCCAGTTTTTTTGTCCAGGTTGATCCGCCGTTCAAAGATTTATACATGCCTGTAACGCCACAAGCAACAATTTCATTTGTATTGGTGGGGTTAATTAAAATTTTACGGATAAGGGATGCATCACCATTAGTTAAATTATATGTCAGTCCAGTTGGTGCCCAGGTTAAACCACCATCAAGGGTTTTATAAACGCCTAAGCCATAATGTGTATGTCTTTTTCTTCCGTTTAAATGTAGGCTAACTCCTACATATTCAAAATCGCATAATGAAATATACATTTCATTTGGGTTAGCGGGATTAATAACAATATCACTAATGCGGGTAATAGGTAAATTATCAGTTAAAGGGGTCCATGTTGCTCCATTATTAGTGGTTTTCCAAACACCGCCTTGCGCCACTCCTACAAAAAAAGTGTTGGAATTAGTGGGATGAAAAGCGATGCAATTGATGCGACCAATACCATTTTCCATATACCCTGTTTGATTTACAGGTGTAGCATTAGGTCCAAAAGGTGCCCATACAGCTGATGCACTGTTTTGAGTTTGCTGCTGTTTAAAGTTTGCCATATCAATAGTGGCATTTATATATTCGTCAAATCCGGCAGGCTCGCCTTTGGTATCTGTATGAAGTTCCATTTCATATTCCCAACGCTTGTAGTTCTTCCAGTTCTTCTGTTTACTAAGGTCATTATTTTTTTTAAAATCATTGAACTGAATCTTCAATTCGTTGAAAGTAAGGGCACGGTTAGTCTTGTTTTTATAAAATGCTTGCCCAAAGGTTAGCGTTATACAAAAAAAGAAGATAATACTATAAAAAAAATGTTTCATGAGAAAACGATTATGTCTAACATTAAATTTACGAAAAAATAAGTTTCAAATACTACTCCAGTTCCTCCAAACCCACTTTCTTCCTCCGGTCGTTTAGCCTTTCAGGATCTGTAACAGGATACATCGTATAATTATAATCTTTATCATAAGTGCCCTGAGTACCATAAATTTGTTTCTCGCCTTTGGCAACTTTTATCTTATCTATATAGAAAGCGAGCGACGACCAGGCAATAAACCCCCTGTCAGCAGCTAATATCAATTCATTCAAATATTTTTCTTTGATCGATACCGGAGCAAAACCCAGGATGTAAAATGGAACTCCCGATACATCGCCCGCTATTTTATCCGAAGGATACCCATAACGATCTATAATTGTTGATATAGCTTCAAATGATATACTATCCTTATAACGCAATTCGGTTTTAAAATTTTTATACTTTATTGCATTCTTAAGATTAGCATTTATACTATCAACCAAAACTGTATTATGTGTTGTAAAATCCTGGTCGATGATTGATAGCGCTTTCATCAAAGAATCATTCGTTTTGTTGTTCTTGTCTACGTACTCAGTTTTGATCAATTCTCCTTTATTGTAATGATAATACTTTACCAGAGTTCCGCTATCATTGTAAAACTGCCATTTACCATAAAAGTAATAATGGATCTTATCCGGCAAATTTTCTAAACGAGCCAAACCTTTCATACGCACTACACCGGTGGGATAGTAAAATGTAGTTTTCATTTTTTTAAAGCGATTGATCTCTAGTCTCTCTAAAACTCCTTCATTATTATAAAAATAATTCCTGCCAACAGGTTTGCCATTTCTGAAACGGCCTTCAAAGGATTTAATTGTTCTAGCTGAATCTAAAAAAATTATCCATTTTCCTTTACGCGCGCCTTTTTTATTTATGCGATTGAGCGGCT
>JAZKGE010000004.1:0-12568 GCA_040386075.1 Bacteroidota bacterium | reverse complement strand
TGAGTGCATGATTAGAATAAAAAAAAAGGAATGAACAAATGAAGATGATGCAATTAGCTTTTTTCATTCTTAAAACAAGTTTATACTTTGTTTTCTTCCTGAACTTCAATTACGGTTTTAAAAACAAAAGTTGCAGGCCCTTCAAGCCATATATTATAGAAGGTGTCTTCTAATACTTTTTCAAATTTCACATTCAGGTTTCCACCCAATGTTTTGATAAGACAATTATTTTTATCAGAACTAACCCCCTTTAATGCAGCCACGAGCGCAGCGGCCGTTACGCCTGTTCCACACGATAAAGTTTCGTTCTCTACTCCGCGTTCATAAGTACGAACAAATAATTCGTTCTCTTTTTTCTCAATAAAATTAACATTGGTTCCTTCAAACACAAAACGATCGTTATTCCTTATTTTCTTTCCTTCAGTGTAAACATCAAAATTATCAATACCGTTTACAAACTTCACGTAGTGCGGAGAGCCTGTATTTAAATAGTAATAACCTTCTCCTACTTCAACCTGGCGTACATCATTCATTTTTAAAGACACCCAGTCATCACTTATTTTTGCGTCGTGTATTCCATCAATAGCCAAAAACTTAGCATGTGTTGTTACGATCCCCAAATATTTTGCAAAGGCTGTAATGCATCTTCCTCCATTACCACACATGCTGCTTTCATTACCATCACTATTAAAATAAACCATTTTAAAATCAATACCTGGTTCTAACTCTAAAAGCATCAAACCATCGGCACCAATGCCAAAACGGCGGTCACACAACCATTTGATTTGTTCTGTTGTTAATGAAATTGTTTTTTCACGATTATCAATCAATACAAAATCGTTTCCTGTACCTTGATATTTGTAGCACTGTAATTGCATATGATTAATTTATTTTAGCTAACAACTGAGAATCGCTAACCAGTTCCATTGGCTTAAATTCAGTTCCCGAGGAGATCTTATAAACCACATCATCATTTTTCAGATAATAATTATCATCCACTTTGTAAATGGTAATGCTGCTAAAATCCGATAAGCCATACAAAATAACACGGTTGCGAGTCATTCTGTAGCCCTTAGAGTTTAAAGGAGTTTTCCAGAATTCTACAAAAAACAGGTTAGGATACTCAGGGTTCGTAACACCTGCCAACTGTCCTGTTAAAGTATCGCGTTTTGTATCCGTATCAAGATCTATTACCTTAATGTTTTTTACAGATAGTAATTCTTCCTGGGCCACATTTACATCTTCTTCCTTCAATAAAGCATCTACCTCACTATAATTAATGTTAGGAGAATTTTTTGTATTGATCTGACTTTTTTTATCTGACTTTGATTTAGGCTTATTCTCAGGGTCGGTTTTCGGAACCGATTGTTCAACGATCTTGATATTATCAATATTTGGTTTGTTGAATTTCTTTAAATAATCATCGATCTTAAATATAAAAAATGCCACACCTGCCAGCAAGCCAATAGAAACTCCGAAAACAAAAGGTGGTATTTTATATTTAAATCTCATGAATTTTGCGAAACTAAATTTACACCTTTTTTTGAAACCAATTTCAATTATTTAGGGAAAGTTTTAAGTCAGGAAAAAATGTCAGCAAGCGTCAAAAGTTCAGTCTAATTTGTTAATTTTTTTAGCAAATGGCCGCCATGAATGCCCTAAAACAGGAGGTTTGGTTAAGTATTGTTAAATTTAAAAGCCATATATAACTTAAGCCCAAATTTTGCGTTACAGGGTTGTAATTAAAATTTTTAACTAACTAAAAAACAAAATATAATTATGAAAAAAGTGATCTCATCTTTATTTGTAGGCGCATTAGGTGGCGCTTTTGCTTTGTTTGGTAATTATTACTTCAATCAAAACAACAGCGATCAGGTAAGCAATTATAATCCCTATTACACACCAACGCAATTAACAAACTACAGTGGCAGTTTTGCAACGGCTGCAAATGCACCTGATTTTGTAGCTTCTGCCGAAAAGAGTGTAAACTCGGTAGTACATATTAAAACTATCGTTGAACAAAAAAATAATTTAGCTTACGATCCATTCCAGGATTGGTTTTTTGGTGGAAGACAACGCCAACCAAATATGATGCAGGGAAGCGGAAGCGGTGTTATTATTAGCCAGGATGGCTACATTGTAACAAACAATCACGTGATAAATGGAGCGTCAAAAATTGAAGTGGTATTAAACGATAAACGTACTTACATAGCAGAAGTTATCGGTACGGATCCTAACACCGATTTAGCTTTATTAAGAGTAAAAGAAGATGGATTACCTTATGTGAATTATGGAAACTCGGATGATGTGAAAGTTGGTGAATGGGTATTAGCAGTTGGCAACCCTTTCAATTTAAACTCTACGGTAACAGCAGGTATTGTAAGTGCTAAAGGACGTAACATTAATATCTTAGAACATAATGCACAAGGCGGAAGTTTAGCCCCAATTGAATCTTTTATTCAAACAGATGCTGCCGTAAATCCAGGAAACAGTGGTGGTGCATTGGTTAGTACAACAGGGGATCTTGTTGGAATCAACACAGCTATTGCCTCTAACAATGGATCTTATCAGGGATATTCGTTTGCCATACCTGTGAACTTAGTAAAAAAAGTAGTGTCCGACCTAATTGAATTTGGAACCGTACAACGTGCATTCATCGGACTAAGCATTCAGGATATAGATTCGAAATTTGCTGAAGAAAAACGATTCAAACAATTAAAAGGTGTTTATGTAAATGGCTTAACCGAAAATGGTGCAGGCGAAGAAGCAGGGATTAAAGTTGGGGATATTGTTACCAAAGTTGAGAATGTAAATGTTAGAAGTACTTCTGAATTGTTGGAACAAATCGGCAAATTCAGACCGAGTGATAAAGTAAATGTAACTGTTATCAGAAGCGAAAAAGAAGTGATCGTTCCTGTAGTATTAAAAAACAAAGAGAATAGTTTAGGCATGATCAAAAAACCAGAAGTGTTTCGCACTTCCGTTAATTCTTTAGGCGCAGAGTTTGAAGAGTTAAATGCAGAAGATCTTTCTAAATTTAATATTTCAGCCGGCGTGAAAATCGCAAAATTACAAGCAGGTAAATTAGCTAATGCTGGTATCAAAGAAGGATTTATTATTACGTCGGTTGATAAGAAAAAAGTATCAAACATAAAAGATATTCAGAACATGCTTGAAAACAAAACAGGCGGTGTTTTAATTGAAGGCATGTATCCAAATGGCATGCGTGCATACTACGGATTTGGATTATAAGCTATAGACGTTTAGCTTGGATTTATCATTTGAATTAGGAGTTATGTCTTTTCTCATCTGCTCTAGGTCTAAAAACTTAAAATAAAAGTGTTAAAATCATAACAAAAACCTAATCATTTAATAATCAAAGCGATACATAATTGGAAAAACACCCTTTTTTTCCTACCTTTGTTAGCTTATAAAACCCAATCATAAATAATGAGACAGCTAAAAATAACCAAATCGATCACCAATCGCGAAAGTGCATCTTTAGATAAATATCTTCAGGAAATTGGTAGAGAAGAATTAATTACTGCAGAAGAAGAAGTTGTTTTAGCCAAGAAGATCAGAGATGGGGACCAGGACGCTTTAGAAAAATTAACCCGTGCTAACTTACGTTTTGTTGTATCGGTAGCCAAACAATATCAAAATCAAGGGTTAAGTTTACCGGATTTAATTAACGAAGGTAACTTAGGTTTAATTAAAGCAGCCCGTCGTTTTGATGAGACTCGTGGATTTAAATTTATTTCTTATGCTGTATGGTGGATTCGTCAATCAATTCTACAGGCATTAGCTGAACAATCCCGTATCGTTCGTTTACCATTGAACCAGGTTGGTTCTTTAAATAAGATCAATAAAGCTTACTCTAAATTAGAGCAAGAATTTGAGCGTGAACCAACAGCAGATGAAATTGCTGAATTATTGGATCTGCCAATTGACAAAGTTTCTGACACTATGAAAGTATCCGGCCGTCACGTAAGTATGGATGCGCCTTTTGCTAATGGTGAAGAAAGTTCTTTATTAGATGTATTGGTGAATCATGATTCATTAAAAGCTGATGCAGGTTTGATCATGGAATCTTTATCAAAAGAAATTGACAGAGCATTATCTACTTTAACAGAAAGAGAACGTGATGTTGTGAAATTATTCTTTGGTATAGGTTTAAACCATGGTTTAACATTAGAAGAAATTGGTGATAAATTTGATTTGACCCGCGAACGTGTTCGTCAGATCAAAGAAAAAGCGATCCGTCGTTTACGTCACAGTTCAAGAAGTAAATTACTTCAACAATACTTAGGATAAGAAAGTCATTCTTAACTTGATTCAGAATCTCTAAATTATTTTAATCAATTAAAGCAAACATCTACACGATGTTTGCTTTTTTTATGCATTTATCACTTATATGGAAATCTAAAAATCCTCTAAATTTGAATAATTATTGTAGAACGGAAGATTTATTTAAAAATTGGCCTATTTCTTACGTTTGATCACATGATTACCTTATAATTGGTTTATATTTATCGTAAACTAAATCAAACCTATGAAATTTATTACCTATTCGTTACTAGGATTAATGTCGCTTGCGCAATCAAATAGTGTGGCACAAGGACAATTATCTCAACCATTAAAGGCAAGAAAACAATTTGTTTTGCCGGCAAACATTACCTCAAAGGATTATTCCACAAAAACGATCGTATTTAAGGTAAAACCACAATACAGAAATATAACCAGCAATACAAAGATCAACAATTCTCTTTTAGATCAGGTATTATCTTATGTTGGGGTAAATACATTTGGCAAAAAATTCCCGAATCATGCGCCTCCTGAAAAACAAAAAAATGAATTGGGACAAGCGTATGCCGATCTTTCTATGATCTACGAATTGAAATACACAAATAATATAGGTATCGAAGATGCTATTAATCAATTGTTAGCTACCAATTTATTTGAGTTTGCAGAACCGCATTACAATTACCAGATGCATAATGTTACTCCTAATGATCCATCTATTTCTAATCAAAATGGCTATTTAACCCGCATCAGAGCTTATGCAGCTTGGGATCTGGCAATAGGAGGTTCTCAAGGAACGGCTTCGGTTGTTATTGCAATTATTGATTCGGGTACAGATATCGATCATCCCGATCTGGTAAATCAATTTGTTCATAATGCAGCTGATCCGATAAATGGTTCAGATGATGATGGAGACGGTTATATCGATAATTATACAGGTTACGATCTGGGAGGAGCAGATTACAATACAGTTGTTGGAGATAACAATGCTGACATTATGGGGAGCAATAACTCCCATGGTTCTCACGTTTCAGGTTGTGCTTCAGCACAAACAAATAATGGCACTGGAGTATCAGGTATAGGCTGGAATTGTAAATTATTACCTGTAAAATGTGCTGCTGATAACGATACAAGGGGCGCAGGTGGTGTTGGATATATTATTTCAGGTTATGAAGGTATTACATACGCTGCTGATCATGGCGCTCAGATCATTAACTGTTCATGGGGCGGAACCTCAGGAGGGTCGTTCGGACAAGTGATCATTGATTATGCCACTATCAACAAAAACTGCCTGGTTGTAGCATCTGCAGGTAATTCAAACCTCGATGAAAAAAATTATCCGGGTTCATATAATTATGTTCTTTCAGTTGCGGCTACAAATTCATCATCCGATACAAAAGCATCTTTTACTACTTATAATTATGATGTTGATATCAGTACGCCCGGGAATAATATTTATTCAACCTATTACAACAATACCTATAACAGTTCAAGCGGAACATCCATGTCATCACCAATTACTGCTGGTGGAGCTGGTTTGGTTCAATCTAAATACAACTACACAAATGCATTACAGATAGGGCAACGCTTAAAACAAACTTCAGATAATCACTACATGTCTGGCCCTAATATTACAGGTATACCAAATACAAGCCCTGCATTTCAAAACAAGCTTGGCAAGGGCCGTATGAATTTACAACGCGCATTAAACGATCCTGCAGCACCATCCGTAGTATTTGCCAATCACGTAGTGACCGATCATAATGATAATGCAATAGTAGTTGGCGACAGCTTATTTATTACCGGAGATTTTGTTAACTACCTTGCCCCTACTTCTAACTTAACGGCTACAATTTCGGCTATCGTAGGTGGCGCTTATGTTACCAGTATTGATAACACCACCAGTATTGGAGTTTTGAATACACTTTCAACTGTAAACAATAATGCAGATCCCTTTAAATTTAAGAT
This sequence comes from Bacteroidota bacterium, assembly GCA_040386075.1. GTDB lineage: Bacteria > Bacteroidota > Bacteroidia > B-17B0 > Aurantibacillaceae > UBA4416. Next base: position 6,298 of record JAZKGE010000004.1, on the reverse strand, counting down.
CAACGCCGGCACTCCTGACAACTCTGTTATTACATTTAAAGTAACCTTATTTGATGGTGCCTACGTTGACAACTATTTTTTAGATGTTATCGTAAATGTAGATTATATTAATATTGCTATCAATGATGTAGCAACTACTATTACCAGTAAAGGAAAAATTGGTTGGAATTTGGATGGGCAATTACAAGGCTTAGGCTTTACTTATATGGGAACAAACTTGTTGTATGAAGCGTCTGTTATGTTTGGATCTTCAAACACAAAAGTTTCTGATTCATTCAGAGGTTCTACAGCCGGTTCAGCCGATACTGATTTTCAAACACAAGTAAAAGCTAATAAAACAGTACCTGGAATATTCTCAGAATTTGATGTACATGGACGTTTCAATGATGCCATTGCTTCACCAGTACAAAATCTATCAGTATCACATAGTGCATATGCATGGAGCACTGTTGGTAACAGAAAGTATGTGATTGTAGAATATGTTATGAAAAACACAGGAACAAGTGCTATTAATACTTTATATGCAGGTATTGCAGCTGACTGGGATATTGATGAGACAAGCGCATCTACAAACAAATCAGATTATGATGCAGCCACAAAAATGGGTTATGTTTATTCAACTGTATCAGGGGGAAAATACGCGGGAATTAAATTACTAACCAATACAGCAGGACCAAAATGTTATAACATTGATAACATTGCCGGTGGTGCCGGAGGAGTAGATATTAATGATGCGGCTGATTATTTTGGAACCGGAAATAAGTATACAACCTTATCAACCAACAGGTATCAGGGTGGTGTTGCTGATTCAGACGGTGAAGACATTGTTGCAGTGATGAGTGCAGGCCCATATACTATAGCCGCCGGAGACAGTGCTACAGTTGCATTTGCTCTTATTGCAGGTGATGATCTTACGGATATTAAAAATAGTGCGGATAGTGCACAGGTACATTACGATGGCCCTCCGGCAATTGTTACCGATATTAAAAATAATGGTATTGCCGGCATTAGCGCGGTAGTATTCCCAAATCCTGCAAACAGCGACCTGAATTTTATGATCAACACTTCCAAGTCCGAAAACATTGATATCGTATTGGTTAACACATTAGGTCAAACAGTAAAACATATTGTTAAGAGTAATTTAAGCACAGGTTTAAATCAAATTACAACAGATGTAAGTCAGTTACCAATGGGGACCTATTATTATCAGATAAAAACAGACGATAACTTCCTGAAAGGAAAAATAGTTATTACAAAATAGACTTAAGAGAACATTAGCAAAAAAAGCATCTGTCGGCTGGCAGATGCTTTTTTGTTTAAACACGTTTTCCCAGCTCAATAATTGCCAGATCTTTAATTTCAGTTTTATCGATCACAAACCGTAAAACAGTTTTGACCTGATGAAATCCATGTACGCCACAGGCTCCTGGGTTCATATGCAATACATCATACTGTTGTTGATACATGACCTTGAGTATATGTGAATGCCCACAGATAAATATTTTAGGCTTTTAAACCATTAAAATATCTTTCACTTCTTTTAAATAATTAGTTGGCTGTCCGCAAATATGCGTTATAAATATTTTTACCTCTTCACAGGTGAAGAGCAGATTCTTTGGAAATTCTCTACGCGCATCGGCATCATCAATATTACCGTATACCGCTCGCAATGGTTTTATTTTTTTGATGGCATCTGTCACTGCTAAACTGCCAATATCACCAGCATGCCACACTTCATCGGATGCATTGATATGCTTAAGTAAAGCATCATCTAAATGACTATGAGTATCAGATATTAATAAAATATGTTTCAAGAAAAATAAATTTCTTAAAGATACAGATTTAATTTACTCAGTAATTCCGGTTTATTAGCTCTTGATACAGGCACATTTGAGGCGTCTTTTAGCACAACAATTCCTCCGTCGCCTTTTATATAACGTTCCACCTCATTCAGATTGATCAAATGCGTACTATGCACCCTGCAGAAAACAGAATCGGGCAATTGATCTTCAAAACTTTTCAACGTTTTTGCCACTAATATCTTTTTCCTGCTTTTGATGTACACATGAGTGTAATTGGATTCTGCTTCAAATCTAATAATATCATCAAGGTCAACCCACAGAACGCCTTCCTGAGAAGGAATAGAGATTTTTTTGCTTTTATTAATCGCGTTAAAAATCAAAGCCTCAATACCGGGGTTACTATTTTTAAAAGAAGAATCGATCCTTTTTTCAGCATTATTTACAGCGTTGATCAACTCATCCACATCTATTGGCTTTAAAAGATAATCGATGGCATTTGTTTTAAAAGCCTTTATAGCATAGTGCTCGTAGGCCGTAATGAAAATAGTTTCATAGCCTGCATCCTGGGTTTGCTGTATCACGTCGAAACCTGTGCCAGTTGGCATTTCAATATCCAAAAATATCAGATCTGGTTTATGCTTTAGTATCGATGCAACGGCCGTTTCAACCGAATGCTCTATGGCAAGAATTTTAACCTTCTTACAATTTTCCTTAACCAAAAACTGTAAGACTTCAGCTCCGTCTTTTTCATCGTCAATAATAATTGCTTTAATCATGTGGAGTTTCTTTAATGTTAATTGTAATCTCTACGATCGTTCCCATTGCTGTTCCGTTTTCCAGCATGTCGGTAATAACAACCTCAGTTAACAAGCTATTATTTTGTTTATTCAGTATATTTATTCTATCCTGCGTAACATTCATACCCATTGACTGATGAGATAATTGTTTTTTAGCTTTTATTTCTTCTGCCTTCGCTCTTCCAATACCATTATCAACAATGATGCATTTTAAAACAGTATGAGATTTCACAAACTTAACCGTTAGTTTCCCTCTTCTTTGAGTAAGAGGTATGATACCATGCAGAATAGCATTTTCAATGAATGGCTGAATGATCATTGGAGGAATGAATATATTTTCTGCATTTAAACTATCATCAATAATTACTTCATAATCAAAACTGAAGGAAGCCCTTAATGCTTCCAACTCAATGTATAATTCAAGCGCCTCTACTTCCCTGTTCAACCAAACTAATTCATGTTTTGAATTTTCGAGTACCGAACGAATTAACCTGGCAAATTTGGTAAGATATTTTTGAGCCGACTTTGAATCATTCTTTAACACAAAATTCTGAATAGAATTAATAGCATTGAACATAAAATGTGGGTTCATTTGAGCCCGTAAAGCCTTTAATTCAGATTCCGAGATACGTTTATTAAGTTGAGTTTTTTCAGCTTCCTGTTTTTGAATTAATTTAATTCTACGTTTGTAAACAATATAGATCAAAACAAATAATAAAATACTGTCAACCAGATAAAACCAAACTGTTTTCCAAAAAGGTGCGTTGATGCAAAATTTAATTTCGGCCGGCTTAGAAGAAATTTGTCCTTCGGCATTTAGTGCATAAACCACAAAGTTATAGTGTCCGGAGGGTAATGTAGTAAATTGAACGAATGTATTTTCAGAATATGTCCAGGATGAATCTAAACCTTCTAATCGGTATTTGTACAAAATACGGCCTTCGCTTTTTACATTAACACCTTTATAGGCTATTTGAATAAAGTTTTGGTAATACTCTAAAGTCAAAAGAGAATCAAATTTATATTTCACATTGTTGATCTCCAGATTTTCTATATAGGTAGGAATAGCAACTTCTTCATTAAAGGCTTCCTTTATGTTGACCTGCCCGAGTCCTTTATTCGTAGCAAAAAAAAGCAAACTGTCATGCACTAATAATTGATTGATCTCACTGGAAACCAAACCTTCAGATAAATTGATCGTATTTACCTTCCAATGATTTTCTGCTATTTTTTTTAATCTTGATATTCCCCTGTTCGTACCAACCCAAACATTTCCGTTTTTGTCATACGTTAAAAATTTAGCCATATTACTAGCCAAACCTTCCCGCTCCATGTACCTTGCGATTGAATTGTGTTCGTTGTAAATTAAAACCCCATTCCCTTTTGTAGCAATAAACAACTGATTATTCAAATAGATCATATGATCGATCCGGCTTTTTAAAAGAGGTAAACTGTCTCCTAAAAAAACCACCTTATTATTTGAATACTTATATACTCCGGTTTTTGTGCCTAAATATATTTTATCACCAACTTTACAAATCGAAAATATGGTAGGCAGGTCTTTAATAAGAATATCGGACAAGCCTGTTTTTTTGTTGATCTTATATAAAATTCCGAATTCACATCCCAATAAATTTAGCTCATCATAATCTTCAACAGTTTTTAATCTTACGCTTAAGCTGGCGTTTTTTCTATTCTGCAAAACAAGTGTCTCACGATTCGTTATCGCGTCAATGATATATGACGAACTTCCACATACAACATACAATCCTTTAAATGTTTTAATATTCCAAACAGAAACAGTCCCGATTTTCCTCTGATTAATAGAGAAGCTTTCAAGATTAACTTCATTCAAAGAATAATCAGAGGCTATACATAGTAATTTATTATTTTGTTCTGTAATGGCATGAATCTTATCTACAGAAAACCCACTTTCCTTATTGTAAAATTTAAAGTCCAGTGTAGGAATATAGAACAAACCATCTTCGAGAGTAGTAAACCATAAACCTTTTGCATTATCCTGAAACGTGGATGTCACAGACATTTCAGAAAGAAAATGCAGATTTGATTTTTTTCCGGATAGATCTGCCATATAAACTCCATGCTGTAGTGTATTTATCCAAACACGTGATCGGTCATCTTTATTGATAGTTAATATATTAAACTCCGGATTAAATTCAGAATTTGTATTATATAAAGTCTGAAACCGTTTTTCCTTAATTTCAAGAAGATCATTACCTGTTGAAAAAATAAGTTTATCTGAACTGCCGCCCAATGAAATGTGCCCTCCAAATGATTCTAATTTAAACAACGTATCAACGTGCTGCAAAGCAAGATCATTTTTATCATCAAAAACAATCGGTATTTTTTTAGCAGTAGGCAGTTCATGTAAAAAATTCTTGCCATAAATAAACTGATCCTTGCCAATTTGTCTAACATAAATACAATTAGAAGCGTATTGATACACTTTTACTATATCATAAGTTGGTGGGTAAATTTTCAGGAACCCTTTACGGTCGGTTGATACATAAAGTGTATCCTTACTATCAAACGCAAAATCAATTGGCAGGGTTTTAACTGTTTTTGTTAACTGATCGTTTGCCTTGATCTGGTATACAGAATCTGTTTTATGCACATAGTAAGCAAAACGACCCGAGTAAGTTGAGAACCAAACTTTGCCATACTTATCCTCATGAATTTTAAAAACAGTATTATCCGGTAATCCGTCGGCTGTTGTATATGTCTTAAACTGATAGCCGTCATACTTTACAACCCCGGCATCTGTTGCTATCCAAAGATACCCTTTGCTATCCTGCGTCACAAAATAAGTTTCAGAACTTGGTAAGCCCTGATTTACTCCGTAATGTTTGATAACTGTATTTTGAGCATGAACAGACATGCTGAAAAACAGCAAAGCAAAATAGAACTTAAAAATATGTTGGAACCCGTCTTTCAATTTACTATTCAAATATACAAACAACCGTTACTGATACAAAAATACAAACCAATTATCGGGTAATAACGTCAGATAATAAATCAAACAAGGGAGATACTAATTGTCTGTAGTAATGTTAGCTGCAAAACAATTTTTTTGTATCAGAATTTCAAAGCGGATACCGAAAAGCTATATGAGTAGGTAATAAATAATTAATATACTAATGAAACCAAACATTTTAAAAGCAGGAAAAATTGCTTTATTTACATCTCTGGCTTTTCTTGCAAGCAACAAAGGGATCGGACAATGTACTACTCCAACAATCTATGATGACTGTAGTAGCACTAACTCTCCCACTTGGACTCAAGTAGGATCAATCTTTAATTTTACAAGCAGCCGCCTTAACTTTGATGCATATAGCGGCACAGATAGACGGGTTTACAAACAACTTAAGACTTCCTCAGGAACTCCTGTTACATTAAGTAACACATCATGGACTGCAGAATTCGTTTTTAAAATATCTGGTGTGAATGGGGCTAGCCATACATTATTAGCATTGACTGCAGGAACAAAAAATATTCGCAGCGAATGGTATAATGATCCAGATCCTGAAATTCCTGACCACTGGAGAAACACATTGCAAGATGGAATTTTCGCTTCATTAATTCCATACGGAACGAGCACAAATAGTCAAGAGCCTTCAGGGACCAATAGTCACCCATTCCCTTCGCCAGGAGTACAACAATATGATTCAACTCATATGA
>JAZKGE010000003.1:0-43558 GCA_040386075.1 Bacteroidota bacterium | reverse complement strand
TTTAATCATAAAATATAAATGGCTTTTTTATCGAAGAAAAATAAACTGATCAAAGTTCTTCTGATTTGTCATTTATCATTTATCATTCATAACTCATCTTTTTCTCAGCCCACCAATCGCATCCTTTTTATTTTTGATGATTCCTATAGCATGTATGCGCCATGGAACAGCAACATTAAAATTGAAGTTGCTAAAAGGATCATGGGAGAGTTCCTGGATAGTTTAAAGAATATTCCAAATTTAGAGCTGGCTCTTCGCTGCTACGGCCATCAAACTTTCATTAAACCAACCCGCGATTGCAAGGATACCAAACTGGAAGTTCCCTTTAATGTTGCTTCAAAATCAGCACCGTTGATCAAACAACGGATTAAAAAACTGGAACCATTAGGCACAACTCCAATCGCCTATTCATTAGGAGAAAGCGCTGCGGATTTTACCCCATGCGGTAATTGCCGGAATATCATCATTTTAATTACTGATGGTATTGAAGAATGCGAAGGCGTTCCCTGTCAGGTATCCGCAGAATTACAACGGAAAGGAATTTTTTTACGTCCATTTGTGATCGGCGTTGGTCTGGATGTAAAATTTGCGGATGTATTTGGGTGCATGGGTAAATTTTATGATGTAAGTAACGAAGCTAATTTTAAAGATGTTTTAAATTTAGTTTTAACGGAAGCTATTTCACAAACAACCGTGCAGGTAGATTTGTTAGATACTCAGAAAAAACCCACCGAAACGGATGTGAATATGACCTTTTACGATTCAAACACAAAACAAATAAAATATAATTACCTGCATACATTGAATCACAGGGGAAATCCTGACACACTGGTTTTAAGCCCCAATATCACTTATGACCTGATGGTACATACTATTCCTCCAATTGAAAAGAAGAATATTACTATTCAACAAGGTAAACATAATGTAATACCGGTTGATGCGCCACAAGGCTATTTGAAATTAGAACTGGAAGGCACTTTAAGCAAATATTATCCAACTACTGTTATCCGAAAAAAAGGAGAGATGAACACGCTTAATATTCAGGATTTTGGAAAAACAGAAAAGTACATTGTAGGAAAATATGATCTGGAAATTTTGACACTTCCCCGCATTAAATTAAATGATATAGAGATCCAGCAAAGTACTACTAATACTATTAAAGTGCCAACATCAGGCAATGCCTATATTACCAAAGGAGGAACAGGTTATGGCAGCATTTTTACGGATGATGGAAAAAAAGTGACCTGGGTATGCAATTTAAATACAGCATTACAAAACGAAATTATTTACCTTCAACCCGGTAATTATAAACTGGAATTCAGGTATGAAAATGCAAAGCAAACAACTAATACGATCGAACGAAAATTCACAATAACATCAGCAGTAACTACCAATCTAAAAATTAATTAAATTTAATCCGCCACAACTATACTATGAAAAAATATACTTACACTGAAAAGAAAGACACCCGTTCCGGATTTGGAGCAGGCTTACAACAATTAGGACAAACTAATCCAAACGTTGTAGCATTATGTGCCGACTTAATTGGCTCATTAAAAATGGATGCATTTAAAGCAGAGAACCCTGAGCGCTTTTTTCAGGTTGGTATTGCCGAAGCTAACATGATTGGTATTGCCGCCGGTTTAACCATTGGTGGTAAAATTCCTTTTACAGGGACTTTTGCAAACTTTAGTACAGGCCGTGTGTATGATCAGATCCGTCAGAGTGTTGCTTACTCAGGAAAAAATGTGAAGATCTGTGCTTCACATGCAGGCTTAACATTAGGTGAAGATGGTGCTACACACCAGATCCTGGAAGATATTGGTTTAATGAAAATGTTACCTCACATGTGCGTTATCAATCCTTGTGATTATAACCAAACCAAAGCGGCTACTATTGCCATTGCCGATTATCATGGTCCGGTTTATTTACGTTTTGGCCGTCCAACTGTTCCAAATTTTACACCGGCCGATCAGAAATTTGAAATTGGTAAAGCAGTTATGTTAAATGAAGGAACTGATGTAACCATTATTGCTACAGGTCATTTAGTATGGAAAGCTATTGAAGCCGGAGAGAAATTAGCAGAACAAGGCATTTCAGCTGAGATCATTAATATTCATACCATCAAACCTTTAGATGATGATGCGATCTTAAGATCTGTTGCTAAGACCAAATGTTTAGTTACAGCTGAAGAGCATCAAATGCATGGCGGTTTAGGAGATAGTGTTGCTCAGTTATTATCCCGTAATACACCCGCGCCACAAGAGTATGTAGCTGTTAATGATAGCTTTGGAGAAAGCGGAACACCTGATCAATTAATGACAAAATATGGTTTAGATACCGTTAACATTATTGAAGCAGTGAATAAAGTGATAAAGAGAAAGTAAATAAAGATTTAGGATTTAAGATAAATGATAAAAGACAGTTCTAGTAGCTGTCTTTTTTCTTTTGTCATTAATCTTGAATCCGTTTCTATTCATGATGATACTTCTCATTCTTTAAAATAGAAAATCCTCTATATAGTTGCTCGCAAAAAAACAAGCGGATCATTTGGTGAGAAAAGGTCATATTTGACAAAGAAAGTACAGAAGAACTCTTATCAAGGATGGATTTATCGATGCCAAAAGGTCCACCAATCAAAAAAACGAGTCTTTTACAACCTGAAACCATCCTTTTATTTAAAAAATCGGCAAACTGAAGGGATGTAAATTGCTTCCCGTGTTCATCCATACAAACCAAAAAATCAGATGGTTCCAGCAATTTCTGAATTTCCAAGGCTTCTGCCCTTTTTTGCTCTTCAAATGGCTTTTGTCGAACTATTTTTGGCATTGATATGGTTTCAGTGCTGAAGCTAACATAGTTTTTTAACCTTTCGGTATACACTTTTATACCTTCCAGAAGGTAAGAATCAGTTGTTTTTTCTATCTGTATGAGCAAAATTTTCATTATTACAGCAATTCTTCAATAAGTTTAGGCACAATAATTGTTACTTTAACGTGCAAATCTACATTATTTAATGAAAGCTCTTGTTATATTATTTATCAGTTTGTTCAGTTTTTCTTTCACCCCGAAAGACATTACCGACGATGTGGCTAATTCCCTGAAACAGGGAAATGCCTCAGAACTGGTTAAACATTTTGCTGAAAAGGTTTCTATCAAGGTATTGAACCAGGAAGACCTTTTAAGTAAGTCACAGGCTCAGGCTTTGATCGAAGATTTTTTCCTTAAACATAAAGTAAAAACCTACCAAACTTCTCATACCAGTATCGTTAATGGCGACCAGCAATTTATTACCGGAGCTTTGGATACAAATAATGGAAAATATAGAATTTCCATATTAGTGAGAGGAAATGTAATTTCGCAGTTCAGAATAGAGAACGATAATGGCTAATTACATTTCAGAACACAAAAAACATTTCAATTTTAAAACCTTTGTCCAAAATGCCTTACAGGAAGATTTAGGTGATGGTGACCATTCAGCTTTAGCCACCATTCCTGCTACAAAAAAAGGTAAATGCCATTTACTGGTTAAGGAAAATGGGATCATTGCCGGTGTAGAAGCAGCCAAAGAGATCTTTAAATACATTGATCCAAAATTTAAAGTTCAGGTTTTTATTAAAGACGGAACATCTGTAAAAGTTGGAGATATTGCATTCATCGTTGAAGGCAATTCTCAAAAACTATTAACTGCCGAACGATTGGTGTTAAATGTGATGCAACGCATGAGTGCCATTGCTACAAAAACCAATCATTTACAGACTTTATGCAAAGGTACTAAAACCAAAGTGATCGATACCAGAAAAACAACTCCCGGATTTCGTTTCTTTGAAAAATGGGCAGTGGTTATTGGCGGTGGTGCTAATCATCGTTTTGGTTTATACGATATGATCATGATCAAGGATAATCACATTGATTTTGCTGGCGGCATTATTGAAGCCATTGAGGCAACACATGCTTATCTTAAAAAAACAAAAAAGAAACTGGCTATAGAAGTTGAAACACGTACGTTGAATGATGTGAAACTAATACTAAACAAAGGAGGCTTTCAACGCATTATGCTGGATAATTATAATATTGCCGATACAAAAAAAGCTGTTTCCTTGATTGGAAATAAATTTGAAATTGAAAGCTCTGGCGGCATTACCGAAAAAACAATTGCAGCTTATGCCAAATGCGGAGTTGATTTTATTTCGGTAGGGGCTTTAACACATCATGTAAAAAGCCTGGATTTGAGCTTAAAGGCAATCAAGTAGCCGTTAACCGAAAATATTTATTCAAACTTCTTACCGGTTTTTCAATAAGTCTATGTAATACTTCACAAATAACAAGGGTTACAATAAAATAGATCAAAAATTCCACATAAAAAGGTATTCCCATGTTATTCATCTTTAATAAGATCCCTGGGACAAAATTATGCGTCAAATAAATAGCATAACTTAATTTACCAAGGTGAATCAAATAGTTGTTTTCCAAAACTCTACCAACCGCACCTTTTATTCCAATTACAAGAAACCCAATTACCGAAGCGTAGATAACTCCTAATAATGAGCGCTGAAAAACCCAGTTGAAACTCACAAAGTCAAATCTTGCTACTAAAATGTAATACAAGACAATAAAACAACCTAATATGATATATCTATAAATAATATTTGAAAATAATTTTACAAAAAAAGCTTGGTGGTATGTATATATGTAAGCAAGTGCGCTTCCTGTCATAAATAGATCAAGGCAGGAAACCGTATGAATATTAACTACAAACAAGTTCTGGGTTTCAGAAAAACATATATACCTGAATACAACGGCAACTATACTTATAATAACAAATATGTATGGCAAATATTTTTTTCTTAAAAACAAAACAATAAAGGGCCAGAACACATAAAAGTGTTCCTCAACGGATAATGACCAGAAGTGAGAAAATGTACTGGCCCAATGCTGTATTTTAATAAAATAAAAATTTGACATATATGCCATATTCCATGGTAAAGCATCTCTTATTTCGCCTGTATTAAATAAAGCAGAAACAATAACAATAAAATAGTATAAAGGAAAGATCCTGAGGATTCTTCGCATATAAAACACCTTCAGGGTTTTTCCAAGGCTTTCTTTATTTTCATCTACAGCTTTTTTAAAACTATATAATTGTAGTGAAATAAGAAATCCGCTGATCACAAAAAAAAGATCTACGCCAATAGAGCTTAATCTTAATCTTTCAATACCAGGCAAACCATATAGCCAATGCGACATCAAAACCAATAAAATGGCAAAAAATCTTAACGTATCAATTTGTTTAAAGTACACTTTGGAACTATGTATCTAACGAATATATCGTTTTCTTTTTAAGTAAACTATTTGCTCAACAATTACTTGCATCCGCAATTTGTGTCATCACATTTTTTTTTATGATAAGATCTGTAAGCTCTATAACCTAAATAAGATATAGCCCCTGCTAACAAAACTATCACAATAACTTGCTGCATTACTTTTGCTCTCCAATTTTTTCGGGATTAATAACAGGTACATTATGAATTAATGTTTGGTTCAATACGGTTACTTTTATATCGTAAGCTCCGCTTTGTAAAGCACTCAGATCCATGATATAATATTCCGTATTCTCCATCGAAAAATCTGCAACCTTTTTTTGAAAACGGTCCACTACATCTACTTGTATCTTTCCCAAATTTTTACCCGTAATTGATAAACTATACTTATTGTAAAACACCGGTAATAAGGTAATACAACCTGCTTCATCTTTTAATTCTTTTTTATTATAAACAAAGCCTACGTTTCTCTTTGAACTTGTCTGATACAGATCATTATTGACAATTGTGCTTGGCGTATACTGAAATAACTGGTAATTATTCTGTAGTCTGTAAATCGTATCTTCCTTACTCCAAACCCTCACATAATCCACTAAAAGCGAATTAGGAAATTTTGTACTGGCATCAGGCCCCGGATTAAATGGTTCACGATCCTTAGAAACCCCGTTATTAATAATTAAGTTTTGTGCTGTTTTCAGATCAACTTCCAGGTACCCTATAGGCTGTCCGTTTATAAAGAATTTAACGAAACCGGGTTCCCACTCACCTGAAATAATATTCCAGCCATCAGCTAAACTCTCATTGAGTTTCACCCATGCTCCCCAGTTCTTTTTTAAATTTAAAAAGCCGCCTTTATAGTCTTCGCATCCTTTCGGGCAATGAACATCAATATGCACCTGATCATCTCTTTCGCCTTTTCCTTCATAAAAATCTATTTCTTCGTTCGGGTTCCCACCGTATAACCAAAAGGCTGGCCAGGTTCCTTTCTCAGCATTAGCTTTAAAACGCATTTCAAAATAACCATACTTGAACTTTTTCAAAGATGTAACACAGCCTGCCGAATAATTATAGGTGTACTCCCCTTTTTCGTTAGGGAATTTATTTTTCTTTTTTAAGAACTCCACATCCAGGTTTTCACCTACAATTGGCTGGGGACTCGTTGGTTTATTGGCAAGAAATGATGCTACACCATTATTGAATTCTAAATTATCAGCTTTAAACAACAGATCATAAACGTAAAAATAATTACCCCATGGCAAACCCGATTTCCAAAGCTCTGTATTCAATCCATCCATAAACTCATCCGTTTCCTGCAAATACCACTTTTGTGACGTCTTACTTTTTACCTGCCACATTACCTGTGCCCGCACAGAAACCGATACGATAAATATGAGCAAAAAGGCTAAATATTTCATTCGATAAATATTGATTAATATTCATCAAAAGTAAAGCTAAAATTGGTATTTTCGCTACAAATTTACATGAAATAGCCATGTTGCATTAATGCAAAACACTTAATCCAAATAACATGGCTATACCATGTGACCTAAACACAATAAAAACACACATGAAATGATCACAGCCGAATCTCCAATTAAGTTTGACCGACGTAAACAAAAAGATGATACGTTATTACAACTTTATAAGAATATTTTAACTCCCCGTTTGATCGAAGAAAAAATGCTGATCCTTCTTCGCCAGGGCCGTATTGCCAAATGGTTCAGTGGTATCGGCCAGGAAGCTATCTCTGTAGGTGTAGCAACAGCATTGAATAATGATGAATTTATTTTACCAATGCATCGTAATTTAGGGGTGTTTACAACCCGTGGTATTCCTATGAACCGTTTATTCTGTCAATTCCAGGGCAAGCCTAGCGGCTTTACACAAGGGCGTGATCGTTCCTTTCATTTTGGAACACAGGAATACAACATCGTTGGCATGATCTCTCATTTGGGCCCGCAATTGGGTGTGGCTGATGGAATTGCTTTAGGAAATAAATTACGCGATGAGAAAAAAGTAACCGTTGTATTTAGTGGCGATGGTGGAGCCAGCGAAGGTGATTTTCATGAAAGTATTAATACAGCAGCTGTGTGGGACTTACCGGTTATTTTTGTAATTGAGAATAATGGTTATGGTTTATCTACACCAAGCAACGAACAATTTCGTTGTAAATCATTTGCTGATAAAGCTATCGGATATGGTATAGAAGGTGTAACTGTTGATGGCAATAACGTATTGAAGGTTTATGAAACCGTTAAGAATTTAGCTGAATCGATTCGCGAAAATCCACGCCCCGTTTTATTGGAGTGCGTAACTTTTCGTATGCGTGGACATGAAGAAGCATCAGGAACCAAATATGTTCCTAAAGAATTGTTTGATGTGTGGGGAAGAAAAGATCCTGTTAATACCTTTGAAAAATTTTTAATTGATGAAGGTGTACTAACAGATGACATCATTGAAAAAATGCGTGCAAATGTAAAAAAAGATATTGACGATGGCTTGGAGTTAGCGTTTGCTGAAACCTTACCGCCACCAAATACAGAAAAAGAAATTTCGGAATTATTTATGCCTTGTACGATAGAAGATACTTCTAACAAGGCCGGCAATAAAACCAATAAACGCTTAATTGATGCCATTAGCGATGGAATGCGTTTAGCGATGCGCAAGCACGATAACCTGGTGTTAATGGGTCAGGACATTGCTGATTACGGTGGTGTATTTAAAATTACCGATGGTTTTGTAGAAGAGTTTGGTAAAGGCCGTGTGCGTAATACCCCTTTATGTGAATCTGCCATTTTAGGAACCGGATTTGGCTTATCTATCAATAAACATAAAGCCATGGTAGAAATGCAATTTGCCGATTTCGTTTCGGAAGGCATGACACAGATCATAAATAATTTAGCAAAATCACATTACCGTTGGGGACAAAATGCCGATGTGGTAGTTCGTATGCCAACCGGTGCGGGCGTAGCTGCCGGACCTTTCCATAGCCAGAGTAACGAAGCCTGGTTCTTTAAAACTCCGGGATTAAAAATTGCCTACCCTGCATTTCCATCTGATGCTAAAGGCTTATTGATCGCTTCATTCGAAGACCCTAATCCTGTGATGTTCTTTGAACACAAAGCATTATACAGAAGTATTGACGAAGATATTTTAGATGAATACTACACAATTCCGTTTGGTAAAGCCCGTTTGGTAAAAGAAGGTGCTGATGTAACGATCGTTACTTATGGCTTGGGTGTACATTGGGCCCTGGAATTATTGAAGAATAATCCTGAAATTTCGGCGGACCTGATCGACTTAAGAACACTGGCACCATTAGATACACAAGCTATCTACGATTCAGTTAAGAAAACAGGAAAAGCTTTTGTATTGCATGAAGATACTTTAACAGGCGGCATTGGTGGAGAACTGAGTGCGTTGATCACAGAACATTGTTTCGAATATTTAGATGCTCCTGTAATGCGCGAAGGCAGTTTGGATACACCGGTGCCAATGAATGCTGATCTTGAAATTAATTTTTTACCGAAAGAACGTTTTAAAGAAAAATTAAATAAATTACTGAGTTACTAATTTAAACTACACCTGACAGGTTTCTGAAACCTGTCAGGTGTTTATTTAGCCATGACTGTATCAGAAGATTTTTTAAGAAGTGCGAACCGTCAGTTTACCTATTATAAAACACTGGGCGAAAAAGCCATTGAACAATTAGAACCGGAACAACTGTTTGTTTCACTGAATGAAGATACCAACAGCATTGCAACCATCATCAAACATTTGCATGGTAATATGTTATCTCGTTGGACTGATTTTTTGACGACTGACGGAGAAAAAGAATGGCGAAACAGGGATGGAGAGTTTGATGCTTCGACTACGCTCAGCAACCAAACTAAAGAACACGTTTTAAGCATATGGAACGAAGGCTGGGATTGCCTGTTCAAAGCATTAGAAGACTTAAAACCCGAACAACTATCCGACATTATTTACATCAGAAATGAAGGCCATACGGCTTTGGAAGCCATTAACCGCCAGTTGGCCCATTATCCTTATCATATTGGACAAATAGTGTTCTATGCCAAATTATTGAAGAAAACAGAATGGAATAGCTTGTCGATCCCTAAAAACAAATCGAAAGATTACAATAGCGATAAGTTTTCAAAAGATAAAGCAAAAAAACACTTTACAGATGACGAACTGGATAAATTAAAGTAATTTTCTGACCGGCTCAGAGCCTTTGTTATCGCCTTTTTAGGTCGATCTATCTGTTTTCAGAACCTGAAAAAGTGCTATTTTATAAATAGTGAATAAAACTCTAAATCTAATCCAAAAAAAACGCTTACCTTTACGTACAGTTTACAAAAAACTGTATGTCAATCAACACTAAATATATCTTTGTTACCGGTGGCGTAACATCATCTCTCGGAAAAGGAATTATCGCAGCATCTCTGGCCAAATTACTACAGGCCCGTGGCTACACTGTTACCATCCAAAAACTGGATCCATATATTAATATCGATCCGGGAACCTTAAATCCATACGAACATGGCGAATGCTACGTAACCGATGATGGCGCTGAAACCGATCTGGATCTGGGGCACTATGAGCGTTTTTTAAACGTGGCTACCTCACAGGCCAATAACGTTACAACCGGCCGCATATACCAATCTGTTATTGATAAAGAACGTAAAGGAGAATTTTTAGGGAAAACCGTTCAGGTTATCCCTCATATTACCGACGAAATTAAAAACCGTATCAAGATCTTAGGAAAAACAGGTCAGTACCAGTTTGTGATCACCGAAATTGGTGGAACGGTTGGTGACATTGAATCCTTACCCTATATTGAAGCAGTTCGTCAATTAAAATGGGAACTGGGTGATGATTGTACTGTTATTCATTTAACTTTATTACCTTATTTAGCAACATCGGGCGAATTAAAAACAAAACCAACACAACATTCTGTTAAGTTGCTATTGGAATATGGAGTTCAACCGGATATTTTAGTTTGCCGTTCAGAACATGCTATTAATAATGATATCAGAAGAAAGATCGCTTTATTTTGCAACGTTTCTCCTGATGCAGTCATTGAAGCATTGGATGCTTCAACCATTTATGAAGTTCCATTATTAATGGAAAAAGAAAAACTCGATGAGATCGTTTTAAGAAAATTACACGTTAATGATTCAACTGAGATCAAATTAGATAAGTGGAAATTATTTTTAAATAAATTTCATAACCCGCAAAAAAGTGTAACAATTGGTTTGGTTGGCAAATACGTAGAATTAAAAGATTCTTATAAATCCATAGCCGAAGCCTTTATTCATGCAGGGGCAGTGAATGATTGCAAGGTAAATGTGGAGTGGATCCACAGTGAAAGTTTAACAGATGACAACGTAAAAGATAAATTAAAAAACCTGAAAGGTATTTTAGTAGCTCCCGGTTTTGGAAACAGAGGTATTGAAGGAAAAATTTCTGCTATTAAATATGCGCGTGAAAATAATATTCCATTCTTTGGTATTTGTTTGGGTATGCAATGTGCCGTGATCGAATTTGCTCGTAATGTATTGAATTTAAAAGATGCGCACAGCCGCGAAATGAACCCTGCTACCAGTGCTCCGGTTATTGATCTTTTGGAAGCACAGAAAAACATTTCGCACATGGGCGGTACTATGCGTTTAGGTTCATATCCTTGCCGTGTAGTTGAAGGAACATTGGCTCATAAAATATATAACGAAACCGATATTAACGAGCGTCACCGTCACCGTTACGAATTCAATAATGAATATACGAACCTGTTTAAAGATGCCGGCATGGTACTTTCGGGCTTAAATCCAAATGCAGGATTGGCCGAAATCGTAGAGATCCCGAGTCATCCATTCTTTATAGGTGTTCAGTTTCATCCAGAATATAAAAGTACGGTAGAAAACCCACATCCTTTATTTGTGAGTTTTATTAAAGCTACTTTGAATTAAAATAACTAAAACTCAATATTATGAAACTCAACCTAGTATTATCTGTAAGTTTAATTTTCATTTTTTCATCCTGTATGAAAACAAAAACCTGTACCTGCACATATCCCGGTACTGATGAAGTTTATTCTGTAAACTCAAAGAAAACGAATAGCAAAAGAGAATTAAAAGATTTTGAGGATAAATGTAAAAACGAAAAATTATCTATAACTACCGAAGATGGTTTTGGCAATTATGATCAGGTTATTTATTCTGATGTTTGTAAAATAAAATAAGACGATACCATAATTTTTAATAAAAAAGAAGGCTCAAATTATTTGAGCCTTCTTTTTTATTTGATCTTTAAAATCCCCTGTGTTCTCAACTCAGAAAGATAACAGCGTTTGCCTTTATAGATACCTACAATAAAGGCATCTGCTGCGATCAGGTCTCGCACTTTCTTAACCCTTGCAGTTGCTTCATTATATGTTTTGAATTCTTCTTTCAGAGTAAAGCGCGCCACATCATTTACCACCTCTTTTTCAACTTCCCCTAACTTCCTCGCTTTTCTGCGCCTGATCTTTTCATTTAAATATTCTGCTGATACCTGGATCTTATAAACTAAACCTTCAATATGTTCGTTGCCGGTATGCCACATCGCCGAATCATTTGATAATGATGCTAAAGGTTTTGCGGTATCAGGTTTAGAAACAAAACTAATATCCTTCAGATCCAATAAATAAGCTATTGCATTTTTAGCTTCGATCATTTTTGTTTGAACCGGCAAGTCATTGAGTTTCCAGGTTATTTTGTAATCCTCGCCCACGGGTAAGGTAATTCGGTAAGCTCCTGTTTTAGCGTTTGACTTTACTGTTCTGAAAACCGTATTACGCGCAGGAACCTCCACCGTAATTTCTGCTTCCACCGGCATGGTGTCCAATGTTACTCTTCCTTTTGAAACGGCTACTACTGGCATAATGCCCGTAATACCAGGTTCTACTTTATAAATATCAAAATCTCCAAAACCATCTGCTTTCCCTAAACCATAATACCCATTATCACCACTTGGCGATAATACATAATGTATTTCATCTCCGGGTGTATTAATAGGACAACCCATGTTTTCGGCGGCCGACCAGCTTGAATCTACCGGGCTCATATATGTTTTAAAAATATCATAACCACCAATGCTATTATGACCCTGCGAACAAAATAACAATAAACGTCCGTCGTAATGAATGAAAGGTGCATCTTCATCCAGTGGCGTGTTTATCTTATCACCCATGTTTTTAGCAGCTCCCCAGGTACCGTCGGGCAATAAATTAGATCTGTAAATATCTTTTCCACCCAAACCTCCCGGCCTGTTACTCGAAAAATACAAGCTTTTTCCATCGGGCGACAAGGAACTATTGTTTTCCCAATCCTTACTATTCACATCTCCTGCTAATTTAACCGGAGTACTCCACACCTCTTTATCCAATGTACTCACATAAATATCACCGTCATCCTGCTGACTGTCGATATTGATGAACAATTTCTGACCATCATTCGACAAGAACAAAACGGCTTCGTTATTATTTGTGTTCAGTGCTTTTATTTCTTCGGGTGTTTTCCAAACACCATCTACTTTTGTGCTCATGAATGCATCCTCATAATACACGCCATTTTTGTTTGGCTGGTTGAATGCATTTTGTAGTCCACCTTTACTTTTTTCGCCGGAATATGTGAAAAAGATCACATTCTCATCATCCGTCAAACAGGGCGACGACTCTGAAGCTGCCGAATTTATAGTGCTTCCCATATTTTCAATTCTAACGGAAACAGGATTTGGCACTAATAATTTAGCATTATTGCTATACTTAATAAGCAACTCACAATTTTTCTTTTGATCTGCGCTCAGCTTCTTATTACTTTTAGTATACGCCTCAACTCCTGCTATTGCTTCATCAAAATTATAGGTCAAAAAATTTGCTTTAGCCAGGTAAAAATCAATATCTGCAGCCTTCTTATTTTTTCCGTAAACTTCTTTTAATAAGGTCAGACACACTTCCTGTTTTCCGGGAGTTGCAAGCGCACCAACGGCATACAAATACTTTAAATGCATATCCTCAGGATGGGTCATGTATAACTTTTCGAGAATAGGCAAAGCTAAACGGTTGTTTTTTTCACTAATAAATAATTCTGCTTTCCCTAGTTCTTTACGCTCTTCTTCTGTCCATTTTTTGTTTTTTACTGCTGCTGTCTGGCCAAATAAAGTAGCCTCAAAAACAACGCACACAAAAACAAGTATAATTCTCTTCATAACTGATTTTAATAATGTTCGAAAGTAATTATTATTTTTAGTTAATAGTATATTATAACTGATTAATGGGCAAATATGAGTAATTACCCGATTCATAATATAAAATTTACATTCACCGTTTTTAACGTTTTTAAACACCAGTTCATTCAACCTTAATCGTATTTTTAAGTCTGTATCTTATGCTTCGATTTATCTTCATATTCCTATTCAGTGCTTCTATAGCACTTGGTCAAACGTTTCAAATAACCGGTAAACTGGTTGATGACACCCAACAGCCTGCTATTGGCTCTTCTGTATTTTTACTTAATGCATCCGACTCTTCTCTTGTAAAAGGAACAACTGCTGATGTTGATGGCTTATTTAAATTAGAGAACCTTGCTTCCAATACTTATATCCTAAAAATCATTTCTTTAGGATATAGAACCCAGTTTAAACAATTGCAAGTAAACACTGATACGCATATTGGAACCATTGCACTAAAACAAAACTCCACCTTATTAAAAGAAGTACTGGTTGAAGGAAAAACCCCTCTGGCTACTCAAAATGGCGATACCACCAGTTTTAGTTCGAGTGCGTATAAAGTAAACAAAGATGCTACCGCCGAAGATCTTGTAGGTAAAATGCCGGGCGTTACGATCACCGATGGTAAAGTTCAGGCACAGGGCGAAGATGTAAAACAAGTGCTGGTAGACGGTAAACCTTTTTTTGGAGATGATGCCAGTGCTGTATTAAAGAATTTACCTGCAGAAGTCATTGATAAAGTGCAGGTGTTTGACAAAAAAAGCGACCAGGCATTACTTACAGGCTTTGACGACGGCAATAGTGCAAAAACTATAAACATTGTTACCAAAGCTCAGTTTAAAAACGGCGTATTTGGAAAAGTATTTGGCGGTTATGGTTACGAGGATAAATACAAAGGCGGCTTTACAACCAACATTTTTAAAGGTGACCGACGTATCAGTATTTTAGCGCAATCCAATAATATCAACGAGCAAAACTTTTCTTCTGAAGACCTGGTTGGGGCTATGGGAAGCTCTGGAGGTGGCGGTCGTGGCGGAAGGCGAGGCGGCGGACAAGGTGGAGCGCCAAGTGCGAGTGATAACTTTCAGGTTAATGCGCAAAATGGGATCAACACAACATCATTGTTTGGATTGAATTATGCCGACAAATGGGGTAAAAGGACAGAAGTAACCGGAAGTTATTTTTTCAACTGGACCCAAAATAATTCTAATTCCTCTCTTCTTCAGCAATATATAGTGGGTTCAAACACGGGGCTTATTTATGATGAAAAGAACAATTCAAAAAGCAACAATTATAACAACCGGATCAACTTTAAATTTGAGACCAAGCTTGACTCACAAAATACGATCACCTTTCAACCACGTTTATCATTTCAAAATAATGACGGCAGCAAAAGCCTTGCCGGACAAAATACCAAAGGTGATGCTTTATTGAGTACCACAAGTAACAATTCTTCTTCCGAACAATTTGGTTATTCCATCTCAGTGCCGGTTCTGTATCGTCATTCCTTTGCAAAAAGAGGTAGGACATTTTCTTTAAATGCTACACCATCATTAACTAAAAACGATGGAAAAAGTTCCTTGTATACATTAAATACATTTTATGGAGATTCATTGATAACCGGGGATACGATCGATCAAAAATCAAACATACTAAAAAATGGAACTTCTGTAAACGGTAATATTTCCTATACGGAGCCCTTGAATAAAAGTAATTTCATATTGGTTAATTATACCGGAAGTTACACCGACAATTATTCATCAAAAAGAACCTACAACAAAAACTACATAGACTATAAATACTCAGAATTGGACAGTTCATTGACCAATGTGTTCAGAAACCAATACCAGACACAGTCGGCAGGGCTAGGTTATCGTTTTCAGAAAGAGAAATTTAATTTTTCGGTAAATGGTGCCTATCAATGGTCTGAATTATCCAAACAACAGGAAGTACCAACTGAGTATAAATTGAGCAGGTCTTTTGAGTCTGTTTTACCGTCAGCTCAGTTCCAATATAAGTTTGCTGCCAAAAAGAATCTGCGTATTAATTACCGCACCAGTAATAATGCCCCTAGTATCGATCAGTTGCAGAATGTGATCAACAACAGTAACTCCTTGCAATTAAGCACCGGTAATCCGGATTTGAAACAGGATTTTCAACAAAACTTAAACATCCGTTACTCGGGTGTAAATACCGATAAAGCAACCTCCTTTTTCTTTTTAGTGAGTGGGAACTACTCCGATAATTATATTGGTAACAGTACCTTAATAGCTAACCGTGATACAACTGTATATAATGATATCTTTCTGCAACAAGGTTCACAAATTGTAAGACCTGTTAACCTGGATGGGTATTATACATTAAGGTCATTTATCAATTACACCTTCCCTTTCTCAAAATTAAAGACCAACATCAGCGTGAATGTCTCTGGAAATTACAATAATGTTCCGGGCATGATCAACACACGTATCAATTATGCAAAAACCGCTACCGGAGGTTTAGGTTTGGTATTAAGCAGCAATATCAGCGAGAAATTTGACTTTACCTTATCTTCTAATTCTGCTTACAGTAACATCATTAATACTTTGCAAACATCATCCAATACAACGTACTTTTCACAAAACTCAAAATTAAAACTCACAGCAAATCCATACAAAGGCCTGGTATTACAAACTGAATACACTAACACCTATTACTCAGGTTTAACAAGTGCCTTCAATCAATCCATTTCGTTATGGAATGCAGCTATAGGATATAAATTCTTAAAGAACAAACAAGCCGAAATACGTTTAACGGTTTATGATCTTTTGAATCAAAACAACTCAGTGTCAAGAACCAATACAGATAGTTACATACAGGATTCACAAACTAATGTACTGAACCGTTACTATATGTTAACCTTTACTTATAATTTCAAAAAATACTTCGCTAAGAAAGAAGAAGGCGCAGCAGAACCAACGGAAGGTAAAAAAAGAAAGAGAGAGGAATGATTTTTCTTAACTCATTCAAAACACCCCTTTACTAAATAGCTATTATCGGTATAAGTATTTGTTTTAATTTCGAACATATAAAACTTATATCCATGAAAAAAAATTTACTTTTTATCTTATTATGCTTTAGCTATTTATTTTCAATAGCTCAGATAGCATCCAATGTTACTGTTCAAAATCATCCACTTTGTGCAGGCCTATGCAATGGCAATGCTAATTTAACCGCCACAGGCGGAACCATGCCGTATACGTATACTATAATACCATCAGCTATGACAGGCACTTTTACATCGGTAGCGGGCCTTTCAAATTTATGTGCAGGAAGCTACACGGTTCTCGTTGCAGATCAATCAATGATTACAACGTCTTCTGTTTTTACAATGATGCAGCCACAACCATTGAGCGTTTTTGCTTCAAGCAATAATGACTGTTCGGGAACCTGCAGTGGAGTTGTTTACCTTACAGCATTCGGGGGTAACCCACCATACGTTTATCAATGGTCTAACGGCTCAACCATGCCACAGGTTACAAATGCCTGTGCTGGAGTCTACACTGTGCAGGTAACCGATATCAATGGATGTGTGGCTTTTGCTTCAGCAACTGTAACACAATCTCCTCCAATAAACACAAATCTTACGTTCACCAATGCGGTATGTGTTGCCAACTGCAATGGTGCGGCAAATTCTTCGATAACCGGAGGAACAGCGCCATTCTCTTATCAGTGGCTCCAAACCGGAACAGGTGTACCAGTGTCGACAGTAAGTACAGTGAGTAATCTTTGTCCCGGAAATTATACATTTACTACCATTGATGCGGTAGGATGTGCTCAAACAAATACATTCAACATTAATTCGTCAGGAACTATTCCAAATGCAACCCTTACAGTTACTCCAACTAATGAAACCTGCCTTCTGTCGGGCGATGGATCGATTGATCTCAGCATCACAGGAACTAATCCAGGACCATTTACCTACACTTGGAGCAATGGTGCAACTACGCAGGATGCATATAACCTCTCAACAAACAATTATTGGGTTACCATAATGGATGCCGGTTCAAATTGCATGTCACTTCAATCTTCTATCTCATCTATCGGTATCAACTGCGGTTCCATTTCCGGGAATGCTTATATCGATATGAACAGCGACTGCAGCAAAAATGCAGGCGACAACAATCTTTATAATTCAGCGGTTATTATTAACCCCGGCAATCGCATGGGTTACACAAACGGTAACGGTGATTATATGGTAAATAACTTACCGTATGGTACCTATTCGGTTTCATTAAATACTTACTTTGGCATTTTTTTACCAACCTGTACTACTACGCTCACCACAAATGTTAACGGAGGTGCACCAAATTCCATAAACAATAATCTTTCGGTTGGCTTTAATTCTTCTACAAACCCCGACCTGAAAGTGTATGCATACAGCAATGGTATTGTTCCGGGTTTTATATGTTTCGTTAACTATTCTGTAAGCAATTTAAATAATGTATCGGGAACCGGATTATTTAAAGCTGTAATACCATCTGCTTTTATACCAAATATAACATCCGGAACAACCGCCGGCTATAGCATTTCCGCCGATACGGTCATCTGGAATTTTTCTAACATTACGTATGCCGGAGGCGCACAATTTTTCCAAATTCATTTCACAGTCCCTTTAAGCACGCCATTAGGAAGTGTATTTAACTCATGTGCATGGGCTCAGCCTATTATAACAGACTTTGATCCTGTAAACAATACGTTTTGTTATTCACGAATTGTAACCGGTTCTTATGATCCTAACGATAAAACAGTGAGTCCGGCCGGTGTTGGACCTAACGGCGATATTGCTGCTACTGTAACAGATTTAACTTACTTAATACGTTTTCAGAATACAGGTAATGGCCCTGCAGTTAATATTATTGTAACAGATACTTTGTCATCCAACGTGAATGTGAATACTTTTGAAATGTTAGGGTCAAGCCATAATTACGGCATTGATATTTTACCGGGTAATGTGTTACGTTGGAAATTCAACAATATCATGTTGGTTGATAGTGGAACGAATGAGCCTGCCAGTCATGGTCACATTCAGTACCGCATCAAACGCACCGGTAATAATACTCCCGGAACGCAAATAAAGAACATCGCTAATATTTACTTCGATTTCAATGCACCTGTTATTACAAATACTGCAATCAATACGATCGAAACCATTACAGGCATCCAATCTTTAAATACCTCTAACGATCAGTGGTTGGTGTATCCAAATCCAAGTACCGGAATGTTGAATATTGTAAATAACAACATTGCTCCTGATACGAAGCTGAAAATAGAAGTGATCAATTCTTTCGGGCAACTTGTTTTAGAAGAGAACACAACGGCCAATCACAAAACATTAAATATGAATAACCTTTCGAATGGTGTTTATTTTGTAAAGATCGTTTCGGATAAACAGAGTTCAGTTAAGAGAGTTGTTTTAAGCAAATAAGTTGTTTGACAAACTATTAAAAAATGCCCGGCTTAGGCCGGGCATTTTTGTTTACGTACTTTCCTGCCAAAAAAACAATCAACATCATTTTTATTGTAAACAACTTCTACTCAATCAAAACAGCTCCTTACTAAATAGTAAAAATTACTTAAAGTAATTGCTATACTTTAGCAATACTAAAAAAGATATTTATGAAAAAAGTATTCCTGTTTACTACCATGATGTTAATGTGTTCATTGGCATTTTCACAAATAACCATTACATCAACGGTAACCAATGCAGGCTGTTCAGGACAAAGCACCGGAAGCTTTACATTAACTGCTTCAGGTGGTAGCGGCGCTCCTTATACTTATACATTAACTTCACCGTTCTCTACTAACGGTACCGGTATATTTACAGGATTATCTGCCGGAATCTATACCGTTGTTGCTCAGGATATGGCAGCAACGACAGAATCATTAGTAATTACTATTGGTCAACTACCACCAATAGCCTCAACGGTAACCGCTACAAGCGCTTCCTGTTTTGGGTTATCCAACGGGATGATAACCGTTATCAGCGTATCCGGTGGATCAGCACCCTATCAATACAATTTAAACGGTAGTGCATTTCAATCGTCTTCTACTTTCGCAAACGTACCCGCAGGTGTGTATGTAGTAGGTGTAAGAGAGGTGGGTGGGTGCATTGGAACCCAAACTGTACTGGTAAATCAGCCACCGGCTATAAATGTTGCAACCTCTGTACAAAACGCAAACTGCATGTCACCCAACGGAATAATCACGACAACCGTAACAGGTGGAACGCCGATTTACACATACAGCTGGTCGAACGGCTCAACTGCCACCACATTGAATAATGTAACAGCAGGTACTTACACGCTCACGGTTATTGATGCTAACAGCTGCGTTTTAAATTGGGCATCAACCATCTCATCAATACCAAGCGGTACAGCTGTTATCACGGCATTCAACAATGTTTATTGCAATGGATCATGTGACGGAAGCCTGACAGTAGGGATGATGGGTGGAACAGCACCATTTAATTATGTGTGGTCACCTGGCGGACAAACAACAGCAACAGCAACAAATTTATGTCCCGGTTCATATTCCTGTACAGTTACAGATTTTTATGGATGCACTACAAGCATAGGTGCAATGATAACACAACCCGCTCCGGTAAATGCCATCGTAAACTCCAATAATGTTAAATGTTTTGGGACAGCCAC
This sequence comes from Bacteroidota bacterium, assembly GCA_040386075.1. Lineage (GTDB taxonomy): Bacteria > Bacteroidota > Bacteroidia > B-17B0 > Aurantibacillaceae > UBA4416. Next base: position 23,277 of record JAZKGE010000003.1, on the reverse strand, counting down.
AGGAACTATTGTTGTAGCAGGCACCGGTGGAACCTCACCTTATACTTACTTATGGACAACCATTCCTTCAAGCTTAGCCGCTGTATCAAATGTTGCTGCGGGAGTGTATTCCGTAATAACAACTGATGCCAATGGTTGCTCGATCACAAAAACAGTCACCGTAACTGAACCACCTCAATTGATGGCAAGTATTACTGCAACTAATGCTTCCTGTGCAGGTGTTTGTGATGGTGCTTTTAATATTGCGTTTTCGGGCGGGTCGGCACCTTATACATTTATGAGTAGCAGCGGACCCTGTATGGTCTTAAACACCTCGCAATGTGCCGGCACACAAACCATAACCATTACCGATGCTAATAACTGTGTATATATTACGAGTGTTAGCATTGCTCCGGGCAGCTCTCTTACTACTGTGACCTCTGCAACCAATTCTAATTGCGGACAAGCGAATGGCGCTGTATGTGCATCGGTTACCGGTGGTGTTGGCGCAATATCTTATCTATGGAGTAATGGGGTTAATATATCTTGTAATGCTAACGTTCCTGCCGGAGCCTATTCTTTTACTGTAACTGATCTGAATGGCTGTTCAGCCGTATCAAGCGGCCTGGTAAACGATTTAGCAGGGCCTACTGTCGCTATTACAAGTCAGACAAATATTCCATGCTTTGGTCAAAGTAATGGAGGAGCAACTACAGCGGTAACAGGGGGAACGCTTCCGTATACTTATTCATGGACAAGTTTCGGCGGATCCCAATCTTTTATTTCAAATGTTCCTGCCGGACTATACGGATTATCAGTGATCGATGCTGCCGGTTGTGTTGGCACCGCAAGTGTTAATATAACTCAACCTCAGCAATTAACTGCAATTGTTTCTAGTTTTAATAACTCCTGCTCCGGTAATTGTAATGGATCGGCCAGTATGATGACAATGGGAGGAACTCCCGGGTACTCATTCAACTGGAATACTGCACCTCCTCAATCCGGTGCAACCATTACGAATGTTTGTCCCGGAACCTGGTCGTGTTTCATAGTGGACCAAAACGGCTGTACCGCTACAGCAAGCGTAACTATTTCCCAACAACCCGCATCCACTGTAACCATCACCCATACCAATGTTACCTGTGGTGGCGGTTGCAATGGTGCAGCTACCGCCAGTGTAAGCGGCGGAGTGATTGTATCCTTTTTATGGCAACCAGTCTTACAGAACTCGGCCATAATAACCGGACTGTGTGCAGGAACCTACACATTAGATGCAACAACTAATAATGGTTGTACATATACAGAAACTGTAACTATAACTAATGCCAGCGTAAATTCTATTCCTAATGCAACCTTAAGCACTACCACATTCAGCGAAACATGCCTTCAAACAGGAGATGGCGCTATTGACCTATCGGTAACGGGTTCTAATACAGGTCCGTTTACGTATCAATGGAATAATGGAGCTACAACAGAAGATCTAGTTAATTTGAACTCAGGTATCTACACAGTAGCTGTATTCGATGCTTCTTTGAATTGTTTAACTTTAAGCGACACGGTTCATTTTGATAACTCGAATTGCGGAACGCTTTCAGGAAATGTATTCATTGATAGTAACGGTGATTGTATTAAAAATGCAGGCGACAATGGACTTTATAGTATTCAGGTAATTGCTAACCCGGGAAGCAGATTAGCTTTTACAAATTATAACGGCGACTATTATTTTTATAACCTGCCATTTGGAACCTACTCCATTACGGCTAACACAAGTACCATAAATATGCAAGCCACCTGTAGCACTAATACATTAACAGCAACCTTAAATTCCGGAACACCAAATTCCATCAATCATAATTTTGTAAGAGTATACATCCCTCCTACTCAACCCGACCTCAATGTATCTGCATACTCAAATGGCATTGTGCCGGGCTTTATATGTACAGTTAATTATTATTTGAGCAACAACAACAACTTTAGTGCTTCAGGCGTTTATAAGGTAACTCTTCCGCCGGCATTTATACCTAACATCACACAAGTATCTGTTGCCACCTATACTATTTCGGGAGATACCGTCATGTGGAATTTCAATAACATCACAACAGCGTATAACCCTCCATTCTTTGTTAAATTTACTACGCCGTTAACAACGCCTTTAGGAAGCTTATTCGTCACCTGTATCTGGGCACAACCAACTGCAACTGATATAAATTATGCAAACAACACAACGTGTTATAGCCGTTATGTTACCGGTTCATTCGATCCTAACGACAAAACCGTAAGCCCGGCCGGTGTTGGACCTAACGGTGATATTGCTGCTACCGAAACTGAATTGACCTATTTAATTCGTTTTCAAAATACAGGTAATGGTCCGGCAGTAAATATTGTTGTAAAAGATACACTGTCGCCTAACGTTGACATCAACACCTTTGAAATGCTAGGATCAAGTCATAACTACGATATCGATGTCATGAATGGAAACGTATTGCGTTGGAAATTCAATAATATTATGTTGCCGGATAGCAACAGCAATGAGCCAGGCAGTCATGGTTACATTCATTACCGCATTAAACGCAACAATAACAATGCACCTGGCACTCAAATAAAAAATACGGCTTATATCTATTTTGATTTCAATGAGCCTGTTGTTACCAACACGGCTATCAATACTATTGAAACCATCACGGGTATTCAATCACAAAGCATTGCTAACGATCAGTGGCTGGTGTATCCTAATCCAAGCACCGGTTTATTGAATGTGATCAACAACAACATTGCTCCTGATACGAAACTGAAAATAGAAGTACTTAATTCTTTTGGGCAACTTATTTTAGAGGAAAGTGCAATTGCTAATCACACAACGTTGGATATGGGTCATTTTTCGAATGGGGTTTATTTTGTGAAGATCGTTTCGGACAAACAGAGTTCGATTAAGAGAGTTGTTTTGAGTAAATAATTCTTCCTGATACTTTTGAAGCCAAACTAACTATACTTTCTTTGCCTGCCATGCAAAGAAAGTATACAAAGAAATCCCGATAGCTATCGGGACTACCGCTTCTTAAATTTATCTCGAAAATAACGAAGTACTTCCCGCCCGATTCTGTAACTTGTTTGTCACTTTTTGGACTTCGACTCCGCTCAGTCTCCAAGTAACCAAAAAACCTTATGATTTTGTGGAAGTGAAACGTTTAATTTTACCGCAAGCCCGCGTGAGGGATGCGAGTGGACACTTCGAGAACCTCAGTGCCCAATATTGTGGCCGGTGGCTGAGGCTCTCGAAGCCAACGGGTCAGCCCGAGCCGGCCACCGCCGGGGCACGCCCAAATTCTTAAAAAACCGAAACAACAGAATATAAAACATCATTAAAAGAAATAGATTCTCCTTTTTGCTTACCTGAAAAAGCAACCGCCAAAGGCGATCTGTTTGAGATCACAAAAACGATCTGATCATTAACCGTTAATTTTCCCACAGAACCCGCAATAAAAAAATAACCTTTATCGGTTTGCACCAAACTCCCCTGCTCTATGCTTTGTGGCGACTTATTGAAATTGATCTTTTCAAACTCTGCTAATTGTTCTTCGGCTTCTTTTAACTGATTGCCCAGTTTCTCAATTTCAAGTTGCATCATGGCTTTGGAAGTTTCATGCTTATCACCGGCCGAGCTTTTACTTTCGCCATTGGAAGATTCGGTTACTTCGTTGATGATGGTATTCAACGACGTTATTTTGCTTTTGAAATGATCTTTACAGGCTTGTATGAGTTGTTGTTTTTGCACGCTTAAAGATGGGTTTTTTTGTTTGATTTTTTTGATTTTTTGGGCGTGTCCCTACGGGCCGGGCTTTCCGTTGCAAGTCCTCGCCACTCGTCCCTCGTGGCTGTGGGCTTTCCACTACAATCCCTCACGCGGGTTTACTACAAAATTTAGCTTTATACTACGAATAAGCATCCTTACGCGAGAAGTAATACCGATTTGAAACTTAAGCTTCGATTTTGGAACGCAAGCCCGCGTGAGGGATGCGAGTGGAAATCCTTTTATGAACGCAGTGAATAAAAGCCCCGATAGCTATCGGAGGCAACGGGCCAGCCCGACCCGGCCACCGCCGGGGCACGCCCAAAATCTTTTTGTCATTATTTACATAAACATTCACAATTCCTCCCCCTGCCCCCTCTAGAGGGGGATAAACACAATGTTAACAATCCTCAGAATTCTGTTAAAAATTAAATTCCGGCCCAGTGCCCTGATAGTGTATCTTTAACCCTCTAAGATTATGGCAAAGACAACGGAAGTAAAAGAAACCCCCTTAATGAAACAATACAACGACATCAAAGGAAAATATCCTGATGCCATTTTATTATTTCGGGTTGGTGATTTTTACGAAACCTTTGGCGAAGATGCCATCAAAGCTTCCCAGATCTTAGGCATTACATTGACCAAACGTGCCAACGGCTCTGCTTCACATATTGAATTAGCAGGTTTTCCGCACCATAGCGTAGATACTTACTTACCTAAGTTAGTACGTGCCGGTTACCGTGTTGCCATTTGTGATCAGCTGGAAGATCCTAAACTCACTAAAACTATTGTAAAACGCGGTGTGACCGAATTGGTGACTCCCGGCGTTAGCTTCAATGATAAAGTGTTGGAACACCGCAGCAATAACTTTTTAGCGAGTGTTCATTTAGATAAAGAACAAGCAGGTGTATCTTTTTTGGATGTATCAACCGGAGAATTTTTAGTAGCAGAAGGATCTTTGACTTATATCGAAAAATTAATTCAAAGCTTTAAGCCCAACGAAATATTATTTGAACGTAACAAGCGTCAGGCACTCATCAATTTAATAGGTGATCGTTTTTACACATTTGGATTAGATGACTGGGCATTTACCCGCGATTTTGGTTACGAAGCCCTCACCAAACAATTTGGTACCAGCAGCTTAAAAGGTTTTGGGATAGAGCATTTGAATTTAGCTATTCATTCCTGCGGTGCTATTTTGCATTATTTAGGCGAGACCAAGCATGATCGATTGCAACACATTACCGCGGTAAGCCGTGTAGAAGAGGATCAATATGTGTGGTTGGACAGGTTCACCGTTCGTAATTTAGAATTGTTTGGCAGCAGCCATGATAACGGCAAATGCCTGATAGACATTATTGATACCACGGTTACACCGATGGGTTCACGTTTACTGAAACGCTGGCTGGCATTGCCGTTAAAGCAACTCGACTTAATTAACGAGCGTTTGGAAGTAGTGAATTATTTTATGGTTCACAGTCAACTACAAAACGATCTGATAGCTCAGTTCAAAGAGATCGGCGATTTAGAACGTTTAATTTCGAAAGTAGCTGCCGGAAAAATAAATCCGCGTGAACTGGTGCAACTCAAACGCGCCTTGAATTTAATTGAATCCATTAAAGCCGTAACAAGCGTGTGCGAAAATCATTCGCTACAAAAAATAGCTGAACAGTTAAACCCCTGCCTGTTAATGCGCGACCGTTTGCAAAATGAATTGAACGAAGAAGCTCCTGTATTACTGAACAAAGGTAACGTCATCAGTAAAGGCGTGAATGCTGAACTGGATGAGTTACGCGCCATTGCTTTTAGTGGTAAAGATTATTTATTACAGATACAACAACGAGAAGTAGAGCGCACAGGCATCTCTTCGTTAAAAGTGTCTTACAACAATGTGTTTGGCTATTATTTAGAGGTAACCAATGTACATAAAGATAAAGTACCTGCCGACTGGATCCGTAAGCAAACGCTAACAACAGCCGAGCGTTACATTACACCTGAATTAAAAATTTACGAAGAAAAAATATTAGGGGCCGAAGATAAAATTGCTGTACTCGAACAAACTCTATACGAAGCTTTAGTACGCGACCTGATAGATTACATCATTCCTATCCAGTTAAACGCTTCTTTGATCTCCCGTTTGGATTGTTTATTATCGTTTGCTAAACTGGCTAAGGATAATTTATATGTGCGTCCTGTATTGAATAACGAATACGCGATTAACATTGTAGATGGCCGCCACCCGGTTATTGAAAAACAATTACCTATTGGTACCGATTACGTGAGCAACTCTGTGTACTTAGACAACGATACCCAACAGGTAATGATGATCACCGGACCTAACATGAGTGGTAAGTCGGCATTGTTAAGGCAAGTTGCCTTAATAACTTTAATGGCACAAATTGGTTGTTACGTTCCGGCAAAAAGTGCAGAGATCGGTATCGTTGATAAGATCTTCACACGTGTGGGCGCCAGCGATAATATCTCGTCGGGCGAATCAACCTTTATGGTGGAGATGAACGAAACCGCCAGCATTTTAAATAACCTGAGCGATCGCAGTTTGATTTTACTGGATGAGATCGGTCGTGGTACTTCTACTTACGATGGTATTTCTATTGCCTGGGCTATTGCCGAATACATTCATTCGCAACCTAAGAACCGCGCCAAAACATTATTCGCCACGCACTACCACGAACTCAATGAAATGACCACCTATTTCCCACGTATTAAGAATTTTAACGTGTCGGTTAAGGAACTCAACAATAAGATCATCTTCCTGCGTAAACTACAGGAAGGCGGTAGTGAGCACAGTTTTGGTATTCACGTGGCCCGCATGGCCGGTATGCCAAAACAGGTAGTTGATCGCGCCAACGATATTTTAAAGAAACTCGAAAAAGATCACGAGCTAGAATTGACCGAATTGGAAATTACAGATGACGGTATCTCAACAGCCGCTGTATTAACGGCCAATGCCAACCCAAAGGTCACTAATTCCAAAAGCGATTACCAGTTAAGTTTCTTCCAGCTCAACGATCCTGTTTTGGAACAGGTAAAAGAAGAACTCATCAAAACCGATATCAATACCTTAACGCCTGTTGAGGCTTTAATGAAGCTTAATGATATCAAACGCCTGATCGGAGGGTAATACTTCGTGTTTTTATTTGGGCGTGCCCCGGCGGTAGCCGGGTCGGGCTGGCCCGTTGCCCCCGATAGCTATCGGGGCTTTTACTTACTGCGTTCGTAAAAGGATTTCCACTCGCATCCCTCAGCGGGTGCACAGGAAAGTTTGAGTTTTACGGTTCCCGTATGTTCTTTATCCCTATCCCGCTGTGTTCCCCTACCCCTCATTTTTTTGAAAAAAAATTTTGTCAAAGCAAAAAAACCTATATCTTTGCACTCCCGATTAATAAAATTGGTTGTTCTTTTAAATAAAATTACAAGCGAAAGTAGCTCAGTTGGTAGAGCGTAACCTTGCCAAGGTTAAGGTCGCGGGTTCGAGACCCGTCTTTCGCTCACTAATTCTCCAATATGCCCCGGTGGTGGAATTGGTAGACACGCAGGACTTAAAATCCTGTGTCTTCGCGGACGTACGGGTTCAAGTCCCGTCTGGGGTACGAAATTACCTTACATATTACGGAGAATTATACAATAGCCTTTCATGAAAATGAGAGGCTTTTTTGTTTTTAACAGGTTTCGCCTAAAAACAGACCCAAAACCCCTAATTTCCGATATTGTTTACCAAACTTTTTAACAATGCGTTTTCCAAAACCACCTCAGGTCTGTTGCGGCATACACCCATTTTGATGTAAGATTTAAAAAAAAATGGATGTGTTTTTTTAGGATTGTTGAAAACAGGATATGGTAAAAATGTTTGAGGTACTATACATTTGGTTTTAAGCAATGCTATCAATTTGTCCTACCTCATTGCTGTTCTCCTTTTATCTGTTCTGATACCCTACAAGTACTGTTAATTTTAAATAACTTATTTATGAAAATAAAAATTACTTTTTTACTTCTATCATTTTTTTGCTTTACTAAGTTAATCTATGCTCAAGAAAAAGCCATTATTGTTAATACCGAAGGGCGCATTATTAAATCTTTTGGAGAAAACAATAAAACATCTTTTTCGATCCCTGATAATTATAATTCAGAAAACATATTAGTCATAGAACATATTGAAGCTGCAGACTCTGAAAAGTATATTTTGATCTATCAGATCAGAAATAACGACTACCTGTACCGGTCAAATATTGTGGCAATCAACGACTCCATCATATGGGGAAATTTTTATAACAACTCCCTATATTTTAAACTACCTGAAATAGAAAGTGGAAAAATACTCAGTTACCAATTATTGAAAACAAATGACTGGGGAAAAACTAAAAAAAATTTCACAGAAATGATGCATTCTTCCAACTGGAAGAAACATTATTTGAAAGCTATAGATATCGACGCGGAATATACCAAATTCATTAAGAATAAAATTCAGTTTATTTCGTTTAGCGGGTCTATGAATTATATAGCCGCTAAGAATAAATACGAAGAACTTAAAGAACAATCAGAAAAAAATGAAAAGAATGACAGTGTAAAACTTTTAAATAAACAACAGCAGCTTTTGAGTTACGAACTGGCCCATTATGATGGAAAGCTAAGCAAGTTAGCCGGAATGCCCCGTACGGATGGCGTCATAAAATCCATCGACTCTGCATCAGCAATAACCGTGAGAACAAAAAAATATTTGCTGGATAATATAGAAATGATCGAACAATTTAAAGCAAGAGATGATGAAAAATTGGAACAGGCCAAAAAGACATATGAGGAATCCAAAAAAAAGTTGAATATACCTGATATGCAAAAAGAATTTTTGAAACAAAATGATAAACTATCATTTATAGAAGACCCGGTAGTCACTTCATTACGTCAAGGGATTATTATTGGAACAAGCGACCAGGTGAAAGAAATTGAATATGACTTTTACGACATTACACTCGATGGTACCGATCAGAAATCGGTTGTGATCCAAAGACAAACTCCGAATTTGCCACAACTGACAACAGACGATCAGCTTTTTATCAGAGTAATGAATGTTACCAAAAATAACCTGGAATATCCTTTTTTTATTCAACTGGCTACAGATGTAACCAAAACAGTTACTGCCACTTCTCTCGAAAACGGACCCATCATTAAAACCATGGATGATATCGGCAACTTCTTACCCGATCTCGACTTTTCTTTTTCCGATCTTTTAGGTACCAATACCTTATCTCTTAGTCCATCGAATAGCGCTCTTGAAAAAGCAGGCTCAGAGGACACTATTATGCTTAATGGAATAAGTTATGAGGAATCCAGAGTGCTTGCCTTAGTTCAGGAAATCAATGCCAAACCAAATCCGGACGACAACACGTTGCTAGATTTATATAAGCGCAGTAAAGAGCTTAGAGATGCTACTTATATCAAAAAGCTTTTTAAGTCAGAGCCAGAAAAAATAAAAAGCGTCATCGCCAGCATCATTAAATTAGATAGTCTTATAAAAGCAAAGGTGTTGCATTGGGCAAACAATCCGGATAATGATCCAAAAAAACAAACGGAGACAGGTTTATATTTTGTGAATTTTAATTTAAATGAGCTTGGTTTTACCAAAGACGAAACCGAGTTGATAGGAATTGCATTCTACAGGGCAGGTATTAATTACATCTTACTGTATAAGCTGAACAACTGGGCTATCCAAATGAATCAACTAAACGTATCTGTCAATGATACTTCTACGGTAAGGCATTATCAAAACCTGGTTGACTCTCTGACTGACTACATGGATGAAGAAAACTCATTAGAATCATGGAATGCAATCAAAGCTGGTTTTGCAACCCATACCATCATTAAAGATATAACTACTGCTTCAGCTAAACAAGCATCCGATCTTAAAGGCATTAAAGCATATATCAATTCCTGGCCTGAACGGTATAAAAGCATTACTGCCGGTGGAGCATTTAAAGAATATGTGCTTTTGTTGTTCTACAAAAATATCGGGCTGGATTTAACACAGACAGAAGAAAAATCCATAGCAGAAGTTATAGAAAAACTGAATAAGGATTGCCTGATCTCTATTGTTGAAGAAGCAGAAAAAATCGTAACCAGTTCTGAAATTACGTTGGCAGATATGAATAGCACCACCGATAACTATTACATGATTTTAAGCAGTATTAACGAAGATGATGTGCCGAAAGACCAGTATAAAAAAATCAAAAAAGTACTCCAAAAAGTAGAGATCCAAAGGAATTTAACAGAAACCATCGGGAAACTTGTGGTAAAAGAACTTACCATTCCTGATCCCGGTGACACACAATACTTTGATTATATTGTAAAATATGAAAAGGAATTTCCGTATTTGTCAACTCCCGTCATTATGATAAAAGCCGATATGCCAACTTTTCAGTCGAATACTATAACGATGGCAGATGGCACTGTGAAGAGAGATTATGTGATTTCTAAAGGCGTTGATACATTTGCTACTGATCAGCTTCCAGCCATTAGAAAACGGTATCTGTTTAGTGTGAACGCAGGCGTTATTGCGACACAGATAACTTCTTACAACTATTCACAGGAACTCATAAGCGGTTCGCAAACTGCCTACTATTTAAATGAGAAAAAATCGGTGGACACCAAATATTTACCCACTGTTTTCTTTTCAATGTATTTAGGAGCTAACGACATTTACGAAAAAATAAACAGCAGGAACTGGTATCATAAGCTTCACATTGATGTTGGAATTGATTATGGTGATACAAAATTCCTGGATAATGTTTATGCCGGAATTGGCTTTGAACCCTTTCGTAGTTTTCATATTGTTGGAGGGTGTAGATTTGGCCAGGTTCCAAAAGTAGATATGAGCCAGGTAAATGCTGTAAGCCTCGATATATCAAATGCTCAAAGCAATGTATTTATTTATGCTCCGTACTTTGGTATTAACCTTGGCTTTAATTTAATTCCAACAGCCATTAAATCACTTTTAAATAAACTTTAATATGAAAACACGGATTTTATTTTCACTTTTAATTGCGCTGATCTTACTTGGCTGCGACTCAAAACCGGATGAATTTATACCTAATGATTATCGGTATATCCTTAAAGGCAACTGTTCATATGTTGAAGCAGTAAGCGGCAATACCATAACTACCAATGCAAATATCTCTATCAAAATCAGGTACAAGAACTCTAACGAAGTTCTGCCAATAGGGAGCACAAGCAGTGTTACAGGAAGTAGTTATGAATTCGGCCCGTTAAAACCCGAAACCTATATCATCACAGCCGAATACCTTGATAATACTTCTATGATATTATACAGGACAGAAGAGGAAGTAAGCATCGTTGAAAAGTCTGTAATAAAAGACCTTGTTCTTCAGGGCTCAGCCAACACCGTTTTCCTCAAAGGCTCTATCACCTACACCAATATCATTACCGGCATGCCAACAGCAATTACCTCCGGCCTTACAGGCACCATTACAAGTGTGGATGACATGATACTGTTACCCAATAATGGCAACGCATCTGTTAATGGCAATACATATACCTTTGGTCCCCTCTTGTCTAAACGCTACGAATTAAAATTCAGCTATACCGATAGTTACGGACAAAAATATTCGGACAGAGATACCGTGGACCTGAACACATCTACCGGGCCACTTATCTTTAAAGACTATCAGTTAACCTGGGAACCTTCCACGGTACTTATTACAACCGTAACCGACTCATTAAACAATCCTGTAGCCGGTACCGAAGTATACTTGTATAATAATTATTTGTTCTTAAAACAATACAAGGCAAATGCATCTGCAGCCATTGCCAATTCAGTAACAAACAGTAACGGTATTGCTATATTCACTAATCTTAATCCTATCCGCCATTTCAGGTATGCACTCAAAAAAATAGGGAATGATACACTCAGTAATTTCGATACAACCTTTGTCCCTTCTTCCGAGTTACCACTTATACAGAACCAGATTAATTACAGAACGGATATAGTAAAATATGCCAAACCGCATTAGATCCGTAAAAGCCAGACAGAGGGGCAGTTACGGTTAGTCATTAAAAAATTAAACCCATAAGCATGAGCAGAGTTCACGTTGCATACCATCTTACGCTATCCAAAAATTTTGACGACATAGATGCTGTTATCTCAAAATTAAGGAACACTGATTTCGTGAATATCAAACAGCCCCTATCTCATTGCCTGTTGTTTGAAAAAAACCTGGATACCACAGATGTTGGCAATATTCTGGATCACGCTAAAAACATCCTAGCTTCGGTATACGACCTTAAATTTGTACTAAGTGTTGTGCAGATCGATGGTAAAGGAACCAGGACCACTTTGCATTGATATTGATCTAATGTACAACTTGATAAAATAAATAATTAAAAATCACGATGGAAAAATTTGCAAAAAAAAACGGTGTTAGTGTAAGAGCTTACAAAGGAGACGCCATGACGTTGCTCGCTTTTGATTTGGAAACAAGTTTGAAAAATAACCTCGCGGGTTTCACCATAAAGTATAGTTACAAAAAAGGAAACAAAACCGAATCGTATTATATATTTAACCGACTCGTATTTCCGGAAGCATTTTTACAAGCAAATCCTGACATTCCAGCCAAAGGAAAAAATTCAACCCTTTATTCACCTATTCAAAAATTTAACTGGGTGCATGTTCCAAATACAGATATAAATACCCAGGAACCAATTTTTGGAGAATATACCTACGAAATTACACCGCGCTACATTGAAAATAAAACCCTGCTGGAACTGGATAAAGAACTTACAGTAAAAGTAAAAATTGACGTGAGTCCTTATAACATTAACAAAACAGAAATTGGCTTTACCCGCGGATTTGTTTCTTCCACGGCGTATGCCAAACGGTTTAATGTAAAAAATAACAAAGTAAGACCTAATGAAACAGAACTTGTGTTTGATATTACACAAATTGCAGATACCGCCAGTCGGTGGAATAACGATTTGGAAGCTTATGAAGATGTTGACTATAGTTTTGAAGAACATCACAGATGGCTTGGCTGGCAGGCACGGCAGCGGATCATGGATTTTTTGAAAGAAACTCTGGAAGACGATTCACTATATTTAAAAGTGTTTGCATACGATCTTAACGAACCCGAAATTTGTAATTATCTATTGCAGATAGCTGAACAAAACCGGCTAAAAATAATTTTAGACAATGAAGGTAAGCATGGCGGGGATAATTCTTTTGAAAATCTGTTTGAAAAAGAATTCAAAAAAGTAGCCAACGACAATAATGATATACAAAGGGGCAAATTTGGGGCATTAGCCCATAGTAAGGTGTTTATACAAACCAAAAATAATAAGGCTATTAAAGTTTTAACTGGCGCCACCAATTTTTCTACCAACGGTTTGTACATCAATAGTAACCATGTGCTCATTTTCAATAACAAAAAAGTAGCGCAATTATATAGTGAAGTATTTGATGCGTCGTTTGGGAAAGAGAACATGACAGCATTTAAAGGAACAAACTACTCTACTGATGATTTTGAATTTTCAGGAACAGGAGCTCCCGATATGACCATCACTTTTGCCCCCCACACAAAAGAAGCAGCACAAAGGATCTTCGACCGGATAAATGCGAGGATCCTGAAAAAAGATAATACTGATGTGTTGTTTGCTATTATGAAAGATACTAATGCAAGCAGTATTCTCGACTCTGTGAAAACCCAGGTAGAAAACGGCAAAATTTTCACCTACGGTATCACCGATAGTATTGGGAAAGACGCTGAATACAAAGTATATCTGTACAAGCCAAATTCAACAAACGGTATTCGGATAAAAGCCAAGGGCATTGAAAACATTTTGCCCGAACCTTTTGGAGAAGTTGCTAAAATTGACGGTTATGCCATTCACCATAAATTTGTGGTGGTTAATTTTAAAGGAAAAGATCCTGTGGTGTATTGTGGCAGCAGTAATTTATCTTTTAATCCTGAACAAAAAAACGGTGACAATTTATTAGAGATACATGATAAGGATATTGTTACCGCTTTTGCTATTGAAGCCTTACGACTGGTTGATCATTTTCACTGGCGCAACAACGAAATTGCTGACAAAAAAATGTATCTCGATGCACTTAGTAAAAAAACTACGGCATGGTACCTTCCCTGGTTTAATGCCAAGGATTTAAGATGCCAACAACGAAAACTGTACATTAGGGAGTAAGTCATACGAATAAGTCCATAGAATTTAATCCTACACTTAAAATACATTATGAAACCAAGATTAGAGATAGATAACAAGATAGAAGAGCAAAAAGAAGAGCTATTAAAACGCCTAAGAAATGATATAAAATTACCCGTTGTTGATTTTAAAAGCCGGAAATTCAATAAGACCACCTATTACGGCATGTTTGATATCAACATAGATGGTAAAACTTTTGAGTTAATGTATCACTATGAGAATAACCAGTTCACCTGGAAACTTGATACAATGTCAGTGCCGTTTCGTGGGATCTGGCAGAAAGTATTTGAAAAACGAATGGAAGAGATAGCACAAAAGATCAAAGACCTGCCATTTGAATTGGACGAATCAATAGTTCTCACCCCTGGTTTAACATACATAGCGTATGGTGTAAACAAAAGTGATAAAAGTAAAAAAGCCTTTACTTGTCATTACTCAGAAGATCAATGGAAGGTAACTCTCAATAAATAAATTTTACTTCAACAAAAACTATGAGCTTATTAACATCAAAAGATTGGATCGACTTCCTTATAAAGATCAAGCAGGCAAAAGAAGAATTGAATAATCCGGAAACTATTTGGTTTCGGGGACAAGGAAGCGCTAACCATTATTTACTGCCAAGTCTTTTAAGATTTAAAAATGGTTTAGAGCTTGAAGAAATTGCGTTTCATAAATTTCGCAGATTTGCAGATAAAGTTTTTAAAAACAAGGAAAGTGAATGGGAAACATTATTTGATATGCAGCATTATGGTATCCCCACACGATTAATTGACTGGACCGAAACACTTGGCATAGCGCTTTTTTTTGCGGCTTATAATAACAGGGTATTTAAAACTGGTGGAGACGCGGCGGTGTATCTTTTGAACCCCATTGAACTAAATAAAGCAAGCGGCATTGATAAAATTTACAGGATTCCTTATGACGAAAAAGAATATGCTTATTCTAATATCTACTGGCACAAAAAACCCTTTAAAACTGCTGCACCTATTGCCATTGAACCTATTTTTAGAAATGATAGGATCATTGCCCAACGCGGCATGTTTACGGTGCATCATGATAAAATTGAACCCATTGAAGACGAATTTCCGAATGCAATACGGAAAGTGGTTTTGCCCAACAATGCAATTCCATCAGCATTAGAGTTTCTTGAGATTGCAAACATCGATGAATTTTCCGTATTTCCTGATTTATCGGGAGTTGCAGGTTATATGAAAAATACCTTAGGGCTTGTATCCAGATAGTAGTTTGCGGAAAAATGCCAACGAAAAACTATAGGGCAAAGAAAGTAATGTAATGAGGTGACTGAGCGGAGCTGAAGTCCAAAAAAACCTTACCTTTAACCTTACATGCGCATCATCAAAGTAAATAAACGAACCCTTCCTAAGCGTAAACCTGCAAAGGCGGTTAAACCTGCTGCTAAAAAAGCAAAGGTGAAAGCAAAGTTCAATTTAAAAGGTATTCCTGCAAAATATAAATTAATGTGCACTATAGCCATGGAGCATGCCGACACGCAAACGCAGTGCGACGAATTATTACTGGTTGGTGTAAATGTTTACGAAACTTTACTGGAAACGCATACGCTTGAAATGGCCGATAAATTAAAACACGAGGCCGTTACCAAAGCTATCTTGCTTAAAAAGGCCACTTACACGGCTATTTAAATTATTTTTTTAAGAATTTGGGCGTGCCCCCGCTGGCTCCGGTTGTTCTCTATCCCCCTCTGTGGAAGATGTTCTATTCCCTTCTAACAAGAGGGGTGCAGGGGTGTGTACTTTTTAGTTTATTTATAGTTTAATGTTTTGGGCGTGCCGGCGCAAAGAGGCAGCGCCGTCGGGCTGGCCCACTCCAATCTTTTACTCCTCACGCGAAGGAGCGTGATACGTAAAAGGATTTCCGTTCGCATCCCTCACGCGGGGGCGCAAGTTAAACTACCCAACTCTTACAAGCCCCGTTAGAATAACAAAGCCCAAATGTTAGGTTTGATCCGCCTCTTAAATTTAACGAAGATAGAAGGGCATTTTACACTCCTGCATACGTTGGTAATAGTGCGGCTGGCTTTGGCAATTCGGTGCGGACCGCCATTCGGGGGCAGCTGCTGCGGGGTAAATGGAAGTCGGCGAATTGCCTTGATTTCTTTTGTTACTTTTCTTTATCAAGAAAGAAAAGTAAGAGAAAAGCAAAAAAAGTAGCGCTAACGCGGGAATTGTCTACCACAAAATCATGAAGCTTTTTGGTTACTTTTTGACTGCAAAAAGTGACAGAAAGAATTTTGACTAAGAAAAAAAGTAACGTAAAAACCTATGTTTAAGCTAAAGCTTAAACAAAACCAGGTACCCCTACCCGATAAAACCAAGTACCTTAAAACACCAAAACCAAGTACCCTTACTCGGTAAAATCGAGTATCCTAAAATGTTGTAATATCCATGAGAAAGCTTATTTTTGGGTACTACTCCCTAAACAAGTATGAAGTTTAACGAAGACTCAAGAGTTAAAATACCAACAATACTCCATTTGATAAAATTGGGGTATACATACTTGTCATTAAAGGGGCAAAAATGGGATGTAGCAACAAACATCTTTACAGATATTTTTAATAAGAGTATTAAAAGTTTAAATCCTAAATTGAGTGATAACGATATTAAGCGTTTTTATGATGAAATATCCTTGTGTTTAGAAAACGAAGATATAGGGAAAGCCTTTTATGAAAAACTAACTTCTAGATCAGGAATACGTTTAATTGATTTTGAAAATTTTGATAATAACACTTTCAATGTAGTTACTGAACTGACTTACAGAAAAGATGATGACGAATTCCGACCTGATATTACTTTATTAATTAATGGGATACCATTGGTATTTATTGAAGTAAAGAAACCAAACAATCAGGATGGCATTATAGCAGAACATAAAAGGGTTAAAACAAGATTTGAGAATAAGAAATTCAGAAAGTTTGTAAACCTAACGCAGGTTATGGTTTTTTCTAACAATATGAAATATGACGATAGCTCGTCTCAACCGATTGAAGGAGCTTTTTATGCTACAGCTTCTTACCAAAAGCCAGGATTCAATTATTTCAGAGAAGAAGAAACCTTTGACTTGACTAAAATTTTGGTTGACATATCCGATGAAACAGAAACAGATATTTTAAAAGATACTAACTTAGTAAGTATTAAAGACTCGGATGAGTTTAATACCAACAAAGATCCAAAATCGTACACCAACCAAATTTGCACTTCCCTATTCCAACGTAATCGTTTATCTTTTATATTACAATATGCTATTGCTTATGTAAAGGAAGAAAAAGGTTTGAAAAAACACATCATGCGTTATCCGCAGATATTTGCAACCAAAGCCATTGAAAACAAACTAGAGCAAGGCGTTAAAAAAGGTATTATCTGGCATACACAAGGTAGTGGTAAAACTGCCTTAGCTTATTATAGTGTTAAATACCTGACAGATTATTTCCAATCAAAAGGCATTGTACCAAAATTTTATTTTATCGTTGATAGGTTAGATTTATTGATTCAGGCTGGTAAAGAATTCAAAGCTCGCGGATTAGGAGTTCACGATATAGATTCAAGGGAAGCCTTCTCTAAAGATATTAAATCAACCAGCGCTATTCATAATAACTCAGGTAAAGCAGAAATAACTGTTGTCAATATTCAGAAATTCGAAAATGATACTGATGTTGTTAGAAACTCAGATTACAATTTGAAGATTCAACGCATTTACTTTTTAGATGAAGTACACAGAAGCTATAATCCGAAGGGAAGCTTTTTAGCAAACTTACACGAATCTGATGTGAATGCAATAAAAATTGGATTAACTGGAACGCCGCTTTTAGGCGACGATTATAATTCCAGATTATTGTTTGGCGACTATATTCACAAGTACTATTACAATGCCTCCATTGCAGATGGTTATACGCTACGTTTAATACGTGAAGAAATTGAAACCAGCTACAAAATAACCTTGCAACAAGCCTTAGCCGAAATTGAAATACTAAAAGGTGATGCAGAGAAAAAAGTAGTGTACGCACATCCTAAGTTTGTAGAACCTATGTTGGATTATGTAGTTCAAGACTTTGAAAAAGCGCGCATTACCATGAATGATAATTCTATTGGCGGAATGGTTATTTGTGAATCATCTGAGCAGGCAAAGATGATGCAGGAAATATTTGACTCAAAATATGCGTCAAAAAAAGAGGATGAATTGTTAATGGCTGCTGAGCCAATAGTGAGTTATGTTGCCAAACAAAAAGAAGACAGCAAAGTAACTACAGCATCTGTTATTCTTCATGATGTCGGCACCAAAGAAGATCGGAAAGAAATAATAGACGATTTTAAAGCAGGAAAAATAGACTTTTTGTTTGTTTATAATATGTTATTGACTGGCTTTGATGCACCAAGGTTAAAAAAATTATATGTTGGCCGTGTTATTAAAGCACACAACTTATTACAAGCCTTAACGCGCGTAAACAGAACTTATAAAGAATTTAAATACGGGTATGTAGTTGACTTTGCTGACATTCAATCGGAATTCAAAAAAACAAATCAGGATTACTTTAATGAATTGCAATCGGAGTTGGGTGATGAATTAGTGCATTATTCTAATCTCTTTAAAACTCAGGCTGAAATAGACGAAGAAATAAGAGAAATCAAAGACGTCTTACTTCACTATGATACAAAAAACGCAGAGATATTTTCACAACAAATCACGCAGATAAATGACCGTGCTGAAATTCTGAAAATTGCAAAGGCATTGAACAATGCCAAAGCTTTATATAACATCATCAGGCTTTCCGGTAATTATGAAATGCTGGATAAACTGGATTTCAATAAATTGACCGTTTTATCAAGATTAGCCAATAGCCGTTTAGGGATCATTAATACAAAAGAGGCGCTGGAAAATAATGTGGATACTACCAACTTATTGAACATTGCTTTAGAAGATGTTTTATTTGCCTTTGTAAAAGTGAAAGAGGAAGAAATGATCCTCGCAGATCAGCTTAAAAACACATTGCAAAGAACACGGGAAATGTTAGGCGGCAATTTCGATCCGGGTGATCCTGTTTTTATTTCGTTGAAAGAAGAATTGGAGCGCTTATTCAGGAAGAAAAACCTAAGCGAAGTTTCCAAGGAAGAAATGGAGCGAAACATTAAAGAGTTGGAAACTATTTATAATGCTGCTAGGGAATTGGAACGCAAAAACCAGTTATTAAAAGCCAAATACGATAACGACGAAAAGTATGCCCGCTTGCATAAACGTTTAATGGAAAAAGATCCGTTAACAGATAGTGAGAGCAAATTATTTGAAGCTTTACAAAGCCTGAAAAAAGAAGTGGATATACAAATACTTCAAAACTCTAAAATGCTGGAGAATGAAAGTTTTGTACTGAAAATGATGGGTCGCTTGATAATTGAACAATTGAAAAACAAACACAACATACAGTTAGATGCAGATACATCTAAACGCATTAACGGAATGATTGTAAAAGAATATATGAACGAATTTTACGGACGGGTAGCATGACAACCACATTAACATTTGAAAAACAGACCAAAGCACTCATTGATGATTTAAAAAGTGTTTGTGCCAATTACGGCTTAGGGAATGATGGTAATGAATTTAAAATCATTACACAGGTATTTTTATATAAATTTCTGAATGATAAGTTTGTTCATGAAATAAAACAGATAGATAAAAAACTAGCCAAAGCTGAAAACTGGCAAAAGGAATTAAAAAAATACAAAAAGAGTGATTACGAAATGTTGATGATGCAATTAAGCGAAAGCACAGCGCATTTAAAACCATCACAGCTACTTCCTGCACTATTCGAAAGACAAAACGAAGTTAAATTTGCTGATATTTTTGATAATACTTTATTAGAAATTGCTAAAGAAAACAGCGATATATTTTCGGTAGTAACCGAAGGAGGTGAAAAGATTGCACTTTTTGAAAACATTAGTAAATATGTAACCGATAAACGCGATGAGTTTTGCAAAGCAATCATCAACAAACTTATTCCCTTTAGCTTTGAACATATCTTCCATGAGAAATTTGATTTTTATGCAACGATTTTTGAATATTTAATTAAAGATTACAATACCAACAGTGGTGGAAAATATGCCGAATATTTTACACCACATGCTGTAGCCAAAATTATGGCGGCTTGTTTGGTAACAGAGAAAGTAAAGAATGTTACCTGCTATGATCCCAGTGCAGGATCCGGAACTTTGCTTATGAATTTAGCTCATAAAATAGGCGAGGATAAGTGTACGGTTTACTCTCAGGATATTTCTCAAAAATCATCAAACCTGTTGCGCTTAAATTTGATTTTAAATGATCTGGTACATTCCATACCAAATGTTGTAAAGGGTAATACCATTTTAGAACCTTATCATAAAGAATCTAACGGCAAGCTAAAAAAATTCGACTATATCGTTTCTAATCCTCCTTTTAAATTAGATTTTAGCGATTATGTGGAAGATTTAGATACAAAGGAAAATAACGAAAGATTTTTTGCAGGTGTACCAAATGTACCTAACGCAAAAAAAGAAGGTATGGCTATTTACCCTTTGTTTATCCAGCATATTATGTATTCTTTATCAACAAAAGGTAGGGCTGCCGTAGTCGTGCCAACCGGGTTTATCACCGCACAAAGTGGTATTGAAAGAAAGATTAGGGAAAAAATGGTCGAAGTTAAAATGTTACGTGGTGTCATAAGCATGCCTAGTAATATTTTTGCAACCACAGGCACAAACGTAAGTATTTTGTTTTTAGATAACGCCAATAAAAAAGGTGACATTGTTTTGATGGATGCCAGTAAATTAGGCACAACCGTAAAAGAAGGTAAAACCCAAAAAACATTATTAAGTCCCGAAGAAGAAGACAAAATTATCAAAACCTTTAATAAACACGAAGCCATTGAAGATTTTAGTGTGGTGGTTAGCTATGAACAATTAAAAGAAAAAAACTACAGTTTTAGTGCAGGGCAATATTTTGATGTAAAGATTGAATACACTGATATTACACCCAAAGCCTTTGCTACAAAAATTGAAAGTTTTAAATCAAACATAGATTCATTATTTGCAGAATCTAAAAAGTTAGAGAAGGAAATTCATAAACAATTGGAGGGATTGAGGTATGAATAATGAATTTGAATTGGTTAAACTAGGAGACGTTACAAAAATATTTGCGGGAGGTGACAAACCGCAAGAATTTAGTGATGTAAAAACTGGTGAATATAAAATCCCTATATATGCTAATGGTGAAACTAATTCTGGTTTGCAAGGTTTTGCAAAAATTGCTAGGGTTAATGAACCAGCTGTAACAGTTTCAGCAAGAGGAACAATTGGATACACTGCATTACGAATTGAACCATTTGTACCTATTGTAAGGTTATTGACGTTGATACCTGATATTAAGAGGATTGATATCCTATATTTATATTATTATTTAAAATTGCATCGGCAAACTGGGATTGGCTCAAGTCAGGCGCAGCTTATTGCACCTGAAATTGCAAATAGAACTATTACATTGCCAAATTTATCAATTCAGAAATCTATTGGGAAAGTTCTTTCATCCTTAGATTCTAAAATCGAAATCAATAATAAAATCAATGCTGAGTTAGAAGCCATGGCAAGAACTATTTATGATTATTGGTTTGTGCAATTTGATTTTCCAAATGCTAAAGGAAAGCCATACAAAACTAGTGGGGGTAAAATAGTTTGGAACGAAGAATTGAAGAGGGAGATACCTGGGGACTGGGATTCGGGCATTCTTTCCGATTTGGGAGATATACAAGGTGGATCAACACCGTCAAGAGATATAAAAGAGAACTTCGATACTAATGGAATATCTTGGATTACTCCTAAAGATTTATCTGAAAACACTGGCAATAAATTTATCACCAAAGGTGAAGTTTGTGTAAGTGAGATGGGAATGAAATCTGCGTCATTAAAGACATTACCAAAAGGTTCAGTCCTTATGAGTTCAAGAGCTCCTGTTGGTTATATGGCAATCGCAAGAGAACCTTTGACAACAAATCAGGGATTTAAATCTTTTGTTCCTAAAAAAGATTATTCAACTCCTTTTATATTCTACACGGTTAAAAATGCAATGCCTGAAATAATAAATAATGCATCAGGCTCTACTTTTAAAGAAATTTCTGGGGGAACATTAAAAACAATTAAGATTTGCTTGCCAAAAAAGGAAATCATTAAAAGTTACACAGCAAAAGTTGAATCCATATTTGACAGGCAAAATCTTCTTGAGATTGAAAACCAACAATTGTCCGAACTTCGCGATTGGTTATTACCAATGCTAATGAACGGGCAAGTAGCTGTTTGCGAAGTAGAAAAAGCAGTAAATGAAAAAATGGCAATAGCTGCTGAGCCTGAAGTGACTTATGAGAAAAGTAGTATTGTAAAATTACCAATACCCGAAACCAAAAAGAGTTTTGCAAAACAGGTTTTAGCCGGTAAAATCATGAGTTTGTTTAGAGAAGAAAAAGAATTTACAGATATTAAATTTCAAAAGATACAGTACCTCGCAGAACATATTGCCGAAGCTGATTTGAATTTGAACTACTATAGAAAAATGGCAGGGCCATATGATAATGTATTTATGCATACGGTTTATTCAAATATGAAAAATAATAAATGGTTTGAAGACAGAAAGAAAAACTTTAAACCATTAGCCAAAGTAAATGATGTGGATAAGTATTATCAAACTTATTTTAGTACGGCGGAAACAAAACTGAATAAGCTATTTAATTTATTAAAAAATGCATCCGAAGCACATTCAGAAGTTATCGCAACCGTTTACGCCATTTGGAATAATTTACTAATAAACGGTGAAACGCCTGCTAACTCCAAAATTGTTAAACAATTCTTTGAATGGTCTACACGTAAAGAAAAATATACGCAGAAACAGATTATAGATACTATAAAATGGCTAAAAGATAAAGGTTTTGAACCAACGGGGTTTGGATATTTAATTAAGGAAGTGAAGAAATAATATTTTAATACCAAAATGGAAGTTCAAAAAACAAAATCATATCCAGATATCTCTAATTACTCAATTGAATGGGGTTATTCAACTTGGACAAAAGATGAACTACTAGTTGATAAAGAGTGGTCAATAAGAAATCGTTATGATAAATCAGGCGGTGGTTTTAATGTAAGAGGTTCAAGTGAAATTCCATGGGATGACTTTAAGAGACTTATAAAAGAAAGTATTAATGAAAATCAATTTTCAACAAATGAATT
>JAZKGE010000002.1:47239-49542 GCA_040386075.1 Bacteroidota bacterium | reverse complement strand
TCCATCCTTCTGAAGCTGACTATATTGCAAAATCATCTTGCCCGGAAAGTACTTTTTTTAAAATCTGGACACGAAAAGAGGCATATCTTAAAGCAATTGGAAAAGGAATTATTGACGGGTTGGATAATGAAAACTGTTTGAAAGATGAGTTAACTCGGGAAGAAAAATGGTATTTACACAGTCTCGTGGTTATTCCTGACTATCAAATAGCGCTATGTACAAAGATTGACAATTGTAAAATTAATATTCGTGAATTATTTCTTTCAGATTTTAAAAATTAGTTTCTTCCAATGAAAAATAAATCTTTAGTTTTTCTATTCCCTTTATTGGCTACGGTATTACTAACTGTGCTATTGAACCATAAATTTTTTGATGTCCCACCTTTAGGCAGCTTGTTAAATCCGTTTATAGGGGTGGTACAAAACGAAAAAAATCTAATAAAAAATCGTGATTTGGATTTTGGGCTGGAAAAACCAGTTGAGATTTTATTTGATGAGCGGCATGTTCCACATATTTTTGCAAATAATCAAAAGGATTTATTTTTTGCTCAGGGTTATGTTACAGCAACAGATAGGTTATGGCAAATGGATTTCTTATCATATATATCTGCAGGAAGGCTCAGCGAAATTTTTGGCATTGATATGTTAGAGTTTGATAGGCGTCAAAGAAGATCTGGTATCCTTTCTGCTGCTAAGAGTACATTGAAGTCTATCGAAGCTAATCAGGAAACCAAAGTCGCATTGGATAATTATACGAAAGGGGTAAATAACTATATTGATCGTTTGTCAGATGCTGATATGCCAATAGAGTATAAATTAATGAATTATAAACCAGAGCCCTGGACTAATTTAAAATCAGTATTAATTATGAAGTACATGGGGGCTCTTCTTTCAGGTTATGAAGAGGATATTGTTTCAACTTATTTACTTGCTGCACTTGGTAAAAAAGATTTCCAAAAACTATTTTCAAACTATATTATCAAAGAAACTAATAACTGTTTTTCTATCGATATTCTTAAGGATTCACTTTCTTCTGATGATTATATTGATTTTTCATTTCTTGAATCATCGCCAGAAGTACGGAATAGTTTTTTTAATCCTAGACTTGGGAGTAATAGTTGGGCTATTTGCGCTGCGAAAAGTGCTTCAGGATCTGCGATTTTATGTAACGATCCACATTTGAATTTATCGTTTCCTGCAATTTGGTACGAATTACAATTAAATTCGAAAGAAATGAATGTATATGGTTTCACAATTCCTGGAGCTCCTGGCGTAATTATTGGCTACAACCAAAATATATCTTGGGGGCTTACTAATGGCTCTACTGATGTATGCGACTATTTTAAATTGGAATTAAAAGATAATTATTCTCAATATAAATTTGATGGATTATGGAGGGATACAAAGCAAGTCATTGAAGAAGTGAAAGTGAAAAATAGTAAAGTATTTTACGATACGGTTTTTTATACTATTCATGGACCAATTGCATCAGATTTAAGGTTTGGAGACAAAGAAAAGGTCGGTTTCGCACTCAACTGGAGTCTATATGATTCTTCGAATGAGTTTTTAGCGTTTCTTAAGTTAAATAAGGCGTCAAATTATGAAAAATTTAAGGAAGCTATCCGTCATTATAGATGTCCTGTTCAAAATTTCACCTATGCTGATACACGAGGCAACATTGCTGTTCACCATCAGGGTAAAATTCTGAAGAGCCACTGGAAAAGTAGAGGCCAATTTATACTTGACGGAACAAAGTCGGATTATTTGACTACAGCTGTTTTAACTAATGAGTTACCTTTTGCTTATAATCCGTCACAAGGATTTGTATGTTCTGCAAATAATAATCCTTTTCATAAAAACGATTCCTTTCAAGTTTATGGGCATTATGCAGAATTAAGGGCAAATAAAATAAAACAACATTTAGGATTATCAAGTAAATTTACTGTAGAAGATATGAAATCAATACAGTTAGACAACACTAATCGCTTAGCTGAATTTGCTGTTCCGGTACTTCTACGTTTCTTCTCAAAAGAAGAAAGTTTATACATCAAGAAGTTCTCAGATTGGAATTATAAATATACAAAAGAGGCAGAGCAAGCCCTCTTATTCGAATATTGGTGGTCATCTATCAGTAATAATACTTGGGATGAATTAGCCAGATTTAAAAAAGTAAATAAATTTCCAGATGATTTAATATTGTTGGATTTGTTGTCTAATGATCCAAACAATAAATACTTCGATCGACTATCTACTGATAAGATTGAAAGTGCCCGCGATATTGTACAATTAGCTTTGAAGGAAGCA
>JAZKGE010000002.1:18392-47229 GCA_040386075.1 Bacteroidota bacterium | reverse complement strand
AAAATGGGGGGATTATAATAAAATTGATATTGTGCATTTATCAAACCTACCAGCATTCAGCAAATTGGGGATACCATCGTCAGGTCATCCAAATGCTATTAATGCCCTGTCAAAAAATTGGGGACCGTCATTAAGGTTTATTGTTGAAATGAGTGAAAAACCGCAAGGATATGGTATTTATGCAGGAGGCCAATCTGGCAATCCAGCTTCCAAAGAGTACGATCAATTTGTTAGTGATTGGACAAAGGGACATTATTACAAACTTAATTTCTTTATGAATAAAGAAGAAGGGCGGTTGAATACAACTTATAAATGGACCATAAACTAGAATAATAATGAAAAAAATTATAACTCTTGCAATTTTAGTTGCTGTTTCCACATCGGTTCAGATGATCACCTATCTTCCGTGGTGGAGTTTCTTGTTTGCAATGTTTTTTTTAGGAGTTATTCTTCCTATTAAAAGATGGAAGATTCCATCTTTCTTGTGGGGACTTATATCCGGGATGTTAGTTTGGGTGATATCAACGCTTTATTTTGAGTCTATATATGAAGGTGAAATATTAAGTAAAGTAAGCAAAGTAATGGACATTTCTAATTGCCTATTATATGTTATTATTGGATTAATTGGAGGATTGCTTAATGGCTTATCGTTTTATTCGGGATTTCTTTTAAGAAAGCGAAAGGAAGATCTACATTTATGATTAATAAAAATAGCTTTTATTGACGAGAAGTCTATAACGGTAATTTCCTCAGTTATTATATGTAAATTTGTTTTAATTTGAGATCTTTTTTAATTTTAGAAGAAATTATGAAATAGTTTTCAATTATTGGGTTGATAATTTTTTTAATAAAAAAATATGAATATTTTATCTATTAATTTTAATCATGACGGTTCGGGAGTAATCTTATCTGATGGAAAAATAAAAGGATATGTTAATACTGAGCGATTTTCCCGAAAAAAAAACATCCAGGATTGAGAGAAGAAGATCTCTCAGATTTACTCGATCAGGCGAATCTTACTATTAAGCAGATTGACTTAGTAATTTTATGTAATCTGCATAACATGGATTCCCCTGACATTCCATTTACTTTTGGATCAAATTTAAAAGATACCTGGTTTGATTTTTGGGTACATGGTGGTAACTTAAATAAGGTTCAGATAAGAAATACGATTTTACCTTGTTTACTTAACCCTCCACATCATCTAACACATTGTTCTCTTGTTTATTTAACATCCAGTTTTAACTCCGCGGTAATTTTCTCGTGGGATCCGGTGGGATTTGGTGCTTATTATGCGGAAAGGAACAAACTCTTTCCTATTGAGCTTAATCTTCCATTTAATGCAAGTTGGAATTATACTGTGGTGTCAGAAAACCTTTTTCAAACTGGATTATTTGGAGCAGGGAAGGTAATGGGACTGGCACCATATGGAGCAACAAATCCCTTAGTGAAAAATGAAGATTATTTAGAATTTGCTGACATAAAAAATTTATTTGAACAGTCTGATAAAAATGCGATATGGGTTGAAGAAGGTGAAACTAGGTTAAATGCAAAATTAGCCTATAATGTTCAACGATTAATGGAAGAACAATTAGTTCTTATATTAGATAGACTATATGAGTTTTGTTTAGAAAAAAAAATCGAACCCAACCTTTGTATTAGCGGTGGTGGGGCTCTAAACTCTGTAGCTAATCAAATTGCGTATAAAAGATCTAAATTTAAAAATATTTTTCTTCACCCTGCTTGTGGAGACGATGGAACTGCAATAGGAGCTGCTTTGTGGTACTGGCATGACAAACTTGGCCATCCTAAGCAAACCTTTGCGAATTCCGAAATAATGTATTCCATTAAAAACTATGATCATAAAGTCGCTGAAATACTTAGCATGGAAGTTTATAAAGACAAAATAAAAGTCATAAACGATCATAAATATATTGAAACAACCGCCAAACTTATTTCACAAGGTAATATAATAGGTTGGTATCAGGGCGCCAGTGAATTAGGTCCTAGAGCCTTAGGTAATAGATCTATTTTAGCTGATCCGAGAAATCCTGAGATGAAAGACATACTAAATTCTAAAGTCAAATTTCGAGAGAAATTTAGGCCTTTTGCTCCTTCGGTCCTTAATGAATATGCATTTGAATGGTTTGGATTAGAAGATTCTCCTTTTATGTTGAGAGTATGTAACATTCTGAAGCCGGGATTGCCTGCCATTACACATATTGATAATACAGCGCGTATCCAAACAGTCACAAAAACTGATAATAGTACCTATTATAAATTACTCCAAAGTTTTCATGCTATAACACAAACGCCACTCTTAATTGATACATCCTTTAATATAAAAGGAGAGCCTATCGTTGAAACTCCGGAAGATGCGATTAATTGTTTTTTGAACACAGATATCGATTACCTAATATTTCCGGGGAAGATAGTTGAAAAAGTTAATAGAAATTAAGAATACCTATGTTATAATAAATAATAGAGCGAATTTTATTCTTTTAGAGAAATTATTATTAATAAATATAATTCTATTGCTTCCTTTATTAATAACTTAATTCATATTCAATCGTCTTTTCTCCAAATAATCTTTCCGCATCTATTCCTTTGATTTTGCATTCTTCCAATAAACGATTTGACTCTATAATTGGTCTGGACTGATCAGTATATTTGATGGAACTAATAAATTCTAGCCATGGTTCAAGACCCATTGCATAAACAAAAACGTTCTTGGGATTAAAAAGGTTTACCATACCAATTCCTTCAATGCAATCACTTCCTGCCAATCTTCTGGATTGATCCTTATCTCTATCCAGTTTTTTTGGCAGAAGAGGTCCATATAACCATGAAAGAGGTGCTCCATCACACTCCATTCCTAAAAATAACACATCAACATCTCCCATCACCGCATGTACTTTCTCATAGATCTTTGGTTCAATGTTTTTGGAATCGGCAACAAATAAAACTTTATATCTATTATGCAGGTTAACATGAATGCACATTTTAGCACGTACATCTAAATCTGAATGTTCTCCCAGAAACGGTAGTGCTGTAATTTCACATTTTTCTAATTTAATAGATTCCATGTCATCGAGTGCAATTACATTTTTAAATCCAATTTGATTGAACAGCAATTTCAAGCTTGGATCTTGCAAATTGCCTTTCCCACAAGAAGGAACAACGACATTGATCACTTTATGTCTGATTTGGAGTAAGGTTTCCAATAAAATATGGTCCTGATGATTATGAGTTATCAATACGTAGTCTATTTTATTTGGAAGGTGTTTAGATGTGAAACGTGGCACATCATTTTCATAACCATCATAGCTTATCACTGGATCAATCAGAATAGAAATTTCATTGGTCTCTAGTAAAACACACGCATGACCAAAATACCTTGTTCTTATTCCTGGGCCCCTGTAAGACTCATAGACCTCAGGGGCATCTGTTGTGAAAAAATCGAAAAAAAGATCATCCTGTTCAGGCGCAATTCGCAGTGTTTTTTTAATTTCATCATAACTTCCTGGTATACTTTTCATTCGAAATAAATCATCAATAACTTTATGTTTGAAAGGTACTTCGGCATGAATAATATTTTTATTATCAAGTCTTGGAGTGCTCAATACAAAACTTCTTTGGCTATCAGATTTTACAAGTTGAAGAGCTATCGATTGCATTGTTTCATCATAAAATTCACTTTTATACAATAGTGCTTCAAAAAACCTAAAATTAACTTGGTCATTTAAGTCATAGTAGATTTCTACATAGCCTTTCAGGATTTCAGGTACTTGAGCGTAAAGGGAATCTAAAGAATATCCTTTTGCTTGACTTTGAAGGAGACTATTTAATTCATTAATTGCATCAGCCAACAAAAGCAAATTAGCTCTTTTTTCTATCACTTTATCTGCTAATAATTTTATTTCATCTACTCTAACTCCACCGTAGTCAATAAATGGTCCTCCTAACATTTCTGGTTTTGCAACAGCAGCAGCATGAATTTTCGGATTTTTCACATACGAATTCATTATCTTTAAATGACGATCTTTTATGTTTAGAGCCCCAGTTGCAGGAGAAATTAAATGAGACCATGCGTACCACCTATCAATAAGTGCCTCAATTGCAACATTTGGTTTCAAGTAATATTTCTTTATTTGATTTTCCATATATAAATCTAATATTTCTATAAATTATAATGTGATAAAAATACGCAATAATAAATTAACCTTATATGAAAGATGATTTTATTATTCAAATTAAAATTTTAAAATCTAAGTTTTTTACGAATCAAGTATTTTCCTTTAAAGCCAATTGTATTTTAAGCGCTTCATGTACTTCATCGACTGTAATTTGTTGCATGCATTTGATATTATAAGGGCAGGGATTTGGGCCCAATAAATCAATACATGGAGAACAGGCAGTCTTTTTATAAAGATTAATGTTATTTGGATGACCCCAAACTTGAGGAGGAGATGGCCCAAAAAGAACAACGCCTCTGGTAAAAAAAGCATTTGACGCATTATTCAAAAAAGAATCTACACCAACGAAACTTTGAACGTTCTTTAAAAGGGCCATAGATTCACGAATGGTGGTCTTACCTAGAAGGTCAATAGCACCCTTCACCTTAATTTCACCGTTAATTCCTAACTGAAGAAAAGTATAATTCGGCATCCTTCTAATGAGTTCTTCCCATTTGTTTATAAGCCAATTTTGATTATTGGAAGCTTGAGATGTGATCTGAATCAATATCGGGTTATTATAATGACTCAAAAACTGAAGAGCTTTGTTGTTTTCTTCGTCCGTAATGTAAATTTGTACTTGTTTGTCAACCAGTTCAATACCAATCATCTTTCCAATAATTTCCGTTGCATGCAGATTTTGATAAAATAAGCTTGGCTTAGAAAATCCATAAGCTAAGAAATGAAAACTGTTAGGCCAGAATCTAAAACGAATAGCACTGATGGGGTTTTTATATATATCTAGAAATTTGATTTTATCAACATTGGGGTTGTGTCGAAAAATCTCATCTCTGAAAAGGTAAAGAATAATCCGAGACTTAGGTTCACGTAATTTAATTCCTTTTAAAATGGGTGTTAACATTAGCTCATCACCTAATCCTCCCCAAGGTACAATCTCATATGTTTTTCTATTATCACTTTTCATTAATTAGGCTTTTAAATTCATTTCTCGTAAACTCATAAATAGATCTTTCTTTAGCAAGAAATAATAAATACTGCATTTTTCTTAAGCCAAGTGGGCGAGAGATTTCTTCATTTATACGTTCATTAATTATTTTTAATTTCTCGGTATAATCTTCGATTTTTTCAGATATCGTTTTTTCAGAAATCATGATTTTTATTTTTTGATTATATTTTTATAATAATTCAATCTGAATTTCATAAATAAACACGATTGAAATATTCAAATCTAAAATTAATTTTGTTATATATGGAAATCTATTATTTTTTATTTCCGGCATTTTTTTCAATTAACACAATCACATCTCGTAAAAATCTAACTTAGGTGGAAAAACAGGTGGATTTTTACCTCGTTTTTTATCCGTTTTTATCAATCTTCTTCATAAATTTAAGTAATTGTTAATAAGTGTATTTTATTGATATTGTTGGTCTATAGCCAATTTGAGTCTTTGAAATGCCCAGTTTTGATTATCCCCGTACGGGCTACAGATAAGAGCAAAATCCACGCAATAGCGTGGATTTTTTGTTTAAATATGTCTGCAAACAGAAAACTTGTTTTCTAGTGCGGCAAACATATTTAAACAGAAACACTTCTTTTAGAAGGGTTTGCTCTTTCACCATGAGTTTGAAGGGAAGCAGCGCAGTTGAATCCCGTATTTTATATAATAAATCGCTCTAATTCCTTAACTGATAGGCTTATACTGGTATATGATTTGCTTGCAATTCTATGTACTTCGATATAAATATAAATTTAAAACACCTATATCATGACACCTGTAGAAAGCCTGCATTATGCCATTGGAGAACTAGCTTACGCAGTTGCGCGTGCTGATGGAAAGATCCAAAACGAAGAGCGTGAAAAATTTCAAAACATTGTAGCCGTTGGTTTACGATGTAAGGATTATGCATTCAATGTGGCCGACATTGTTTTTCAGATCATGGACAAGGATAGGGTGTTATTGCCGCAGGATGCTTATAAAAGTGCTCTTAACGAGATTCGCCTGAACAGCCATTATCTCAGTCCTGAATTAAAGACCACTTTTATCAGGGTTATGGAAAAAGTAGCAAAAGCCTATAAACCTGTCACTATTGATGAGCAAGCGCTGATCGAAAAATTTAAAAAGGATATTGAGCCTATTCATGGCGATCCTGTTTATTATAAGTAATAGACGCCAATCAATTTTTAAACACTCACAACAAACTGTGGGTGTTTTTTATTTAAGGTTAGAAGTATAAGTAATTTCGTTATACCCTATCCAATCCTATTAGCTTTTTTTATGAAAATTTGTTCCGAACGCTCCGGAAATCTGTTTATCATTGAAAAAACTAATTTGATGTATCTTTTTTTAAAGTCATCCGTTACACAATCGGAAAATTAAACGGATACATTCAAAACACTTATATGCTGAAAAAACTTTTACTAACTACACTCCTTATTGGTTCCTTTTTTAGTTACTACGCTCAAAATGCTATTACGGGTTTGGTAACCGACTCAACAAATGCACCTGTGTCTTATTGTGCCATGGCACTTTTAAATGCCAAAGACAGTAGTTTAGTGAAAGGAAACGTAACTGATGAGAACGGAAAATTTACGTTTCAAAAAATAGCTATAGGTACTTACCTGATCAAATTCAGTAATGTGAGTTATAAAACAAGTTGGTCAAACACCTTCACAGTTGATTCCTTATCACAACTCACTTTAGCGCCGCAGGTATTAAAGACTGAAGGCATAAATCTTAAAGAAGTATCCATTGCAGTTGCTAAACCTATTATCGAATTTAAAAAAGGCATTGTGGTAATGAACATTGAGAACAATATCATCTCAGGTGGTAATACGGTGTTTGAATTATTGAAGCGTATCCCAGGCGTAACCGTTGATGCGCAAAATAATATTTCGGTAAACGGCAGGGGAGGAGTACAGTTTTTAATGGACGGAAGATTACAACAGATTCCTGCCACCCAGATGGTGAATTTACTAATGAGCATGCCGGCAGAGTCTGTATCATCTATCGAATTGATAAAGAACCCGCCTGCTAAATACGATGCAGCAGGTACCGGAGGTTTAATAAACCTTGTGATGAAAAAAGCCAAACTAAAAGGCTACAGCGGCAGTATTTCTCAAAGCTGTAGCCGTGGAGATAACTGGCGTGGAGGCACATTTGCATCCCTGAATTATAAGTCAAACAAGCTAACCTTGTTTACCAATCTTAATTGTACTTACCTGCAATTTGAGACCAACAATTATTTCCAGAGAAAGATCACTGATTCTGTGGGTACTTTTGAAATACTTTCCCAAGGAAGACAAACACCGCTTCGTAAGATCCTTTATGGCAATGCGGGCGTTGAATATGAATTAACTAAAAAAACAATCATTGGTTTAAATGTGAATGGAAACATCGCTGATATTGCTAACAGGGAAGATGCGCGCTTGGCTGTTATAGGAGGTAATATTTATAACTACGATTATATTGATTATGATACAGATACAAAGCAGTACATTTCAAACCCTTCGGTAAACATCAATGCTCAACACAAATTTGATTCATTGACGCAACTTCAGTTCTCTGCCGATTACACAAAGTATAACGAACAGTATTCTCGTTTTACAAAAAATCAATTTTACAATAACAGCGATATAGAAGTGCAGCCTATAAATCAGTTTGGTACTGAAATGCATAATGATTTTAATATCTATACTCAAAAGCTTGATCTGACGAGATCCTTCAAAAGATCTTTCAATCTGGAAACCGGTTTTAAATCCAGTTTTGTAGATAATGCCAGTACTTCTAAAGTACAGTTAACAGATCCTGCAACAAACCAACTTTTTGTAGATTCAAATTTCTCGAATAAATACCGTTATCACGAACGTATACTGGCCGGTTATGTTACTTTAACCAAGAGTTTCAATAAACTTGAATTAAGTGCGGGTTTAAGGGCAGAACATACATTGATAGACGCTTCTAACAAACCTAAGCCTTTTTCGTTGCACAGAGAGTATATTAATTTTTTTCCAAGCGCTTCGGTAGATTGGAAACTAAACGCTAAAAATAGTGTGCAAACCAGTTACAGTTACCGCATTGGCAGGCCCGGTTACGATCAACTGAACCCAACACGGGTATTTAATGATCAGTTCAGTAATGGAGCCGGTAACCCACAGTTAAAGCCACAGTTCAACCAGGTAATAAATTTGGATTATAACTACGATAACTTTATTAATCTAAATGCCTCATATCAAACCACGAAGGATCATATATATTACTATGCTTATGGCGACCCTACAACGAAAGCAACCATTGATACCATTTTTAATTTTGCAACAACCAATGACGCCTCTGTTGGCCTTTTTATAGGAAAACAGATCAAATGGTTCAATTTTCAGATCTATGGAGCTTACGGGCATCGCCAAAAATCAACTATCATTAATGATCTACCCGTAAGCTATGGCTCTTATTTTTATAATGGCAACGCAACACTGGAATTTTTTCTTCCTAAAGATATTAAGTTGCAAGTGCAGGGTTACTACAATTCCGATTTCAGGGATGGAGTTCAGCTGTATTTTTCTAACGGATCAGCAAATTTAACGATAGCCAAATCTTTCTTTAATAAAACGGTGGATGTTTCTCTGAGCTTATACGACGTCTTTTATTCTGAGATAAACCGTTACAACAATCAGGTTGGAGACCAGTATTCTTTTTACAAAGAAAGAAATGATTCAAGAAGATTCCGCTTATTCATTCTTTGGAAGTTTGGAAAAATGCGCATCAACAAAAACCTTAACAATAATGATCGGAATGATCGTTTGAAGAATGTGAATTGATGGGTTTACAAGCTTTGATCTTCAATAAGTTTGGTTATTAGATAAAAATGATTACCTTTACACAACTTCTAATGAAGATTGTATCACAATCTGGTTTGTAACCTCTAATTGCAATTCGATAATTTTTACATTCTCTTAGCGAATAAATAAAGCTACATCTCTTTTTGAGATTGTGCAGATTGTATAATTTAAAACGAATAAATGCCATTTCAATTTTTAACTCTTATTATAAGCATTTGCTTTGGTAAATTGATATGCAATAATTTTTCCTTCAAAAGAATAACAATTAACAAATAAATAAACCGCTTGCCGTAGGTGAGCACAAAACAAAAAAAACAACATGAATAAAGGAACAGTAAAATTTTTTAACGATGCAAAAGGCTTCGGATTTATTAAAGGTGAGAACGGACAAGATGTATTTGTTCACGCATCAGGATTAGTGCATGAAATTCAGGAAAACGACGAAGTTACATTTGATATGACTGAAGGCAAAAAAGGCCCTAGCGCTATCAATGTTACAAGAGTTTAATATTTATACAACTCAATTGAAAAAGCAAACCAAACGGTTTGCTTTTTTTGGTTTAAAAAGTAAAAGTACAGTGTTTATATCCAAAAACAGAGGGATTGAAGGCGAGGGTATACAACCATTACCGCGTGAGGGATGCGAACGAAAATCCTTTTGCCCGGACACTGAGCGGAGCCGAAGTGCGACAAAAGATTGCAGTGGGTCAGCCCGACGGCGCTTTGATTACTGAACGGAGTGGAAGTTTGTCGCGCCGACACGCCCAAAACTTCTAATCACACACCAATCATATAAACCCAAAAATCATTATCCCAAAACGGGATTATCCCATCTTATTTTTATAGTTGCCCATAACGGGATATATAATTAACAAACCTTGATTCCCTTTTATTCCTGAGAAAGACTCTGTGAAGAGCAATAGACATTAAATAAAAATCAGGATCAATTTTTTTGGTGATGCAAATCAGCTGCCTGTTTTTTTGGGGCACAACATTCACAGGTATACAGTAAATTAAATTAATTCCCAAAAATCATGAAAAAACAATTACTCATCGCAGCAACAGCTGCATTGCTTTTACCTGCTCTTAATTTCGCACAGATCATCAATTTAGGTACTGCCGCTAATTACGTGCTTTTCTCCCGCAACGGAGCCGTTAGCAATTCAGGCATTTCACAAATTACAGGAAACGTTGGAACCAATAATGGCTCAAGCACTGGTTTTGGAAACGTAAATGGCGTTATGCATGATGGAGATATTTCCAGCGCACAGGCATCAACAGATGTACTAACAGCTTATAACCAATTGAATGCTACAACAGCAACATTTTTTCCTGCACCTTTATTAGGTAACGGTCAAACGTTGCTTCCTGGTGTATATTCCATCGCCAGCGCCGCTACATTGAATCTTGTGTTGAATTTAAACGCGCAGGGCAATGCAAATGCTGTATTTATTATTAAGATCCAGGGAACATTATCAACCAATGCCTCTTCCAAAGTAAAACTATTGAACGGCGCACAGGCCTGTAATGTTTACTGGAAAGTAGAAGGTATGGTTAATATGGCCGCCGGAACATCCATGAAAGGAACCATCA
This sequence comes from Bacteroidota bacterium, assembly GCA_040386075.1. GTDB lineage: Bacteria > Bacteroidota > Bacteroidia > B-17B0 > Aurantibacillaceae > UBA4416. The sequence goes on along the minus strand of JAZKGE010000002.1, from coordinate 36,603 downwards.
TTGCCAATAATGCAGCCATTGCTACCAATACCGGCGATACTCTGGAGGGAAGGGCTTTCTCTACTACAGGTGCAGTAACGGTAAGTGGCTTATTGGCTTACACCCCTATTGGTTGTGGTAGCCCTGTATTAACCGGACCAACAGCCCCAACATTGGGTTCTGTTTCATGTTACGCCTTATTCTCTTCAAACGGTGCGGTTTCAAATTCGGGTATTACACATGTAACAGGAGATGTTGGAACCAACAATGGATTAACCACAGGTTTTACCGCAACTAACGTTATCGGTACTGTTCATACTATTCCTGATGGTTCAACGGCTCAATGTGCTGCCGATCTGGCAGTGGCTTATAACCAGTTAAACATATTACCACATGAAATTGAATTATTATATCCTGCACAGTTTGGAAATAACTTGGTATTAACACCACATACTTATCTGTTAAATGCAGCAACCGTATTAACCAATACTTTGTATTTAAACGCACAGGGAAATCCCAATGCTGTATTTGTGATCAAAATGAATGGTGCATTTTCTACGAGTACGTATTCAAAGATCATGTTGATCAATGGTGCACAATCTAAAAATGTATACTGGAAAATTGAAGGCGCTGTAGATATTAATAATTATTCAATCTTCAGAGGAACATTAATTTGTAATAATGGTTCTTTAGGAGCTATTAAAACAGGGGTTACTTTAGATGGACGTGCATTAACAACCACAGGCGCTTTAACTACTACATCAGTAAATGCCGTAGCAACCATGGTTCCCGGAAATTGCTCGAGTGTAGGTATTAATGATCTTGAAGAAAAAAACAACTTCATCAACATTTACCCCAATCCTTTTAATGAATCGGCAACAATTTTGTTCAAAGATATGAGCATGATCAACAAAGCCGAATTAAAAGTGTATAATGTGTTAGGCGAAATCGTTATTAATACCCTATTAACCAAACAATCAACTACAATCAACACTGCTGAATTACCAAACGGTTTATATACTTATAAGCTCATCAACAATAACGAAGTGGTTCAAACAGGGAGATTGATCTCCAGTAAATAGAATTTATATTTTAGTTAAGATAATTAAGACACTCATGCCTAAGGTATGGGTGTTTTTTGTTTTAAGTATCTTCATTGCGATCATGCTTTTTTGCGTGAGAAGCAATCTCATGCTTAGGCGCCGTCGGGCTGACCCACTCCAATCTTTTGCTGGGTCACTGAGCGCAGTCGAAGTGCAGCAAAAAGGATTTTCGTTTGTTGCACCCCTTTGGGGCATCCCTCACGCGAGCGAGCTTCGTTCCGCCTCTTAAATTTAATGTATCGTCATGCTGAATTTGATTCAGCATCCTTAACATCGACACTAATAAATGCAAAGTAAGAACTCCCTACTGCATTAACATATCTCCTTCCTGCATTAACATATCTCTTACCTGCATTAACATATCTCTTACCTGCATTAACAAATCTCCTTCCTGCATTAACATATCTCGCTCCTGCTTTAACATATCTCGCTCCTGCTTTAACAAATCTCTTACCTGCATTAACATATCTCCTTCCTGCATTAACAAATCTCCTTCCTGCATTAACAAATCTCCTTCCTGCATTAACAAATCTCTTACCTGCTTTAACATATCTCGCTCCTGCGTTAACAAATCTCTTACCTGCTTTAACAAATCTCCTCACTGCAAAGTAACCGAAATAAATTTAACGGTTCCACCGCGTGAGGGATGCAAGCGAAAATCCTTTGCCTGTCTCTTGCAAAGATTGAAGCGGGTCAGCCCGACGGCGCCTCATATTCTAATCGGAGCCCCAGTACGTTGCGCCGGCACGCCCAACTGTTCTAACTTAATATAAACACTCCAAGACAACTTTCCAGATCAAATAGAGTTTCCTAAAATATGTAGAATGATTATATTTGTTAAAACCACTCGCATGAACTTCAAAAAATATCTTCCGCATATACTGGCAATTATAACTTTTGCTATCATCACCTTTATTTCTTTCAAACCTTTATTCTCCGGAAAGGTCATTAATCAATCTGATATTGTGCAGCACCGGGGCATGAGTAAAGAACTGGTTGATTTCAGGCAAACAGAACATGCCGAAGCACTTTGGACAAATTCCATGTTTGGCGGAATGCCGGCTTACCAGGTTTCTACATTGTATCCAGGAAATTGGATACAGGAAGTAGATCGTTTTTTTCATTTATATTTTCCACATCCAAGCGGCCACATCTTTATGTGTTTCCTGGGTTTCTTTATTTTGTTATTATGTTTAGAAATCAATCCATGGCTGGCATTTGTTGGTGCACTGGGTTATGGTTTTTCATCTTACTTTTTTATAGTACTCGAGGTAGGGCACAACTCCAAAGCAAACGCTATCAGTTACCTGGCGCCAATTTTAGGTGGTATCATTTTACTGATGCGGGGTAAATACCGGCTGGGCTTTGCGGTAAGCACTTTGTTCATGGCTTTGGAACTCAATGCCAATCACGTACAAATAACCTATTATGGTTTCATGATCTTTGTATTAGTATTTATCTCTTATTTCATTAAAGCAATCAAAGAAAAGAACAGCAAAGCGTTTTTTATTGGTGCCGGATTATTTACTGTAGCATGTATCATAGGTTTTTTACCCAACGCCGGTAGTTTATTGGCCACCGAAGAATACGGACATTACTCAACCCGTAGTAAAAGCGAATTGACCATTGATGCTAATTTAAAAAGCAATCAGGCAGATGCTACATCCGGGCTTGATAAAAGTTATGCCTTAATGTACAGTCACGGTATTTGGGAAACCTGCACGTTTTTAATTCCTCATTTCAAAGGAGGCGCTTCGGCTGCTATTGGTAATGTAGATAAGGATGCTTTGAAAAAAGTAGATCCTCAGTTCAGAGAACAGGTTGCTGGTGGGAACGCCTATTTTGGTGATCAGGGAGGAACTGCAGGACCGGTATACATTGGAGCTATTGTTATTTTTCTTGCATTTTTAGGACTGCTCATTGTTCAACATCCCTTAAAATGGCCATTGTTTATTGTAACCGTATTGGCTATGATGTTGTCATGGGGACGTTTTTTTGAAGGCTTAAGTTATTTTTTCCTGGATCACGTACCCGGCTACAATAAATTCAGGGCAGTATCTATGATCCTGATCATTGCCGAATTAACCTTGCCGTTACTAGCTATCTTGGCTTTAGATAAATTTATAAAGCTGTCTGATAAAAATGAATCGGTGAAATTACCTTTTGTTAATAGTAAGTATGATCTAAAAAAGATATTGATCGTTTCGATCGCTGTTGTTGGTGGTTTTTGTTTGATAGGATATTTAATGCCAACCGCTATCAATACATTTACGGCACCTAATGAAGAAGCTCAGACCATTGATCAGTTCAAACAAGGTGGTGCTACACAGGAACAAATAACCCAGATCATTCCGGGTTATATGGAAAATTTAGAGAAAGCAAGGATGGAGATATTTAAAAGCGATGCTATCCGTTCGTTTATATTCATTGCTTTGGCAGCTCTTGGTCTGTTTTTATTTATGATCAAAAAAATAAAATTACCTGTACTATTGGCCTTGGTTGGTGTTTGTTTAACCGCCGATCTATGGCCCGTGGCAAGTCGCTATTTGAACGAACGTAACTTTGTTCAAAAAACACAATACGAAGCGCCACCACAAAAAACTGCCGCCGACGAGCTGATATTACAAGACAAGAGTTTGGATTATCGCGTTCTGAATTTATCAGTCGGGCCCTTTCAGGATGCTACTACTTCGTATTATCATAAATCAATTGGCGGATATCACGGAGCTAAACTCAAGAAATATGATGAGCTCATTAGCTTTCATTTGTTCAAAGAGATGTCTTTTTTCTCGGAGAATTTAAGAACGGTAAATGATGATTCAACCTTAAATGCATTAACACAACAATTGCCTGTGCTTAACATGCTCAATACTAAATACATTATTTGGCCGGGGAAAGAGCAACCTATGGCTATTTCCAACCCTCAGGCAAATGGTAATGCCTGGTTTGTAAAAGATCTGAAAACAGTTGCTAATGCCGATTCGGAAATGGTAGCTTTATATGGTGCAAATACTAAAACAGAAGCGTTCATTCAGCAAAAAAATAAAGAAGGCATTTCATCGACGGCAAGTTATAAAGCCGAAGGAAAAATTAATTTAAAGTCATACAAGCCAAACGATCTGGTATATGAAACAGAAACGGCTGATAAAGAGTTTGCCGTATTCTCCGAGATCTATTATCCTAAGGGCTGGAATGCATACATTGATGGAACTTTAACACCTTATGCTTGTGTTGATTATTTATTAAGAGGCATGGAAATTCCTGCAGGTAAACATACTGTAGAATTTAAATTTGAACCAGCTATATACAAAACCAGTAATACGATCAGTATCATTGGTTCTGTTCTGGTGTTATTATCCGTTGCGGGAGCCATTTACCTTGCAAATAAAAAGAAGGAGTTTAGTATTTAATCTCCGGTAGCTTCTCGAGAGCCTCAGCTACCGATTACGGACACTGAGGCTCTCGAAGTGTCCACTTCTATCCCTCACGCATATACGTTTCAAAATTCGGAGTTTACACTTCGAGTTTACTGAGAGCCCCCCGCGACAGCCCGGTTCGGCTACCGCCGAACGCGCCCAAAAAATGAAACCAAACAAGCCCAAATTCTTATTAAAACCATATTAACAGCTATTCCTAAAATCTGTATTATGTTTATATTTGTGTAAAAACCAACTGTATGAACTTAAAAAAGTATTTACCTCATTTTGTAGCTATTGCCTTATTTGCGATTATCACTTTAGTGCAATTCAGTCCTTTATTATCTAACAAGGTCTTAGAACAGGGCGATATTGTAAGATATAAAGGTATGAGTCAGGAAATGACCGATTTTAGAAAAGCAGAACATGCTGAGGCTTTATGGACAAACTCCATGTTTGGAGGAATGCCGGCTTACCAGGTATCTACTATTTATCCGGGCAACTGGTTAGGTCATATTGATAAGGTATTTCACTTGTTCCTGCCACACCCAAGCGGATATATCTTTTTATGTTTCATTGGCTTTTTCATTTTGTTATTGTGTTTAGAAATCAATCCCTGGCTGGCCATTGTGGGCGCTCTGGCCTATGGGTTTTCCTCTTATTTCTTTGTCATTATCGAAGCGGGGCATAACTCCAAAGCAAATGCCATCGGTTATCTGGCGCCTTTATTAGGCGGCATCATTTTACTGATGCGGGGCAAACACTGGCTCGGTTTTGCAGTCACAACACTATTCATGGCCATGGAATTAAATGCCAACCACGTTCAGATCTCTTATTATGGTTTTATGTTGTTTGGGTTAGTGTTCTTAAGCTATTTTATTCTGGCCTTTAAACAAAAAACCATTAAATCATTTTTTATTGGTGTTGGTCTATTCATAGCAGCTTCTTTAATTGGTGTATTACCAAATGCGGGTAATTTACTGTCTACCTACGAATATGGTAATTATACAACCCGTGGTAAAACCGAATTAACCATGAATGCCGCCATGCAAACCAATAAAGGAAACATCACATCGGGCCTGGATAAAGATTATGCCACACAATGGAGTTATGGAATAGGGGAGACCTTTACATTTTTAATTCCAAATTTTAAAGGTGGCCCATCGGCTGCTATTGGCGGTGTTGATAGAGATGCCTTGAAAAATGTAGATCCTCAAATGAGAGAACAGGTAGCACAAAGCAGTGCCTATTTTGGTGAACAGCCTTTTACCAGTGGTCCGGTTTACATTGGAGCCATTGTTATGTTACTGGCCTTTTTAGGATTGTTCATTATTGATCATCCACTAAAGTGGGCTTTGGTTGCAGGAACTTTGTTATCAGTCATGCTTTCCTGGGGAAAACATTTCATGGGCTTAACCAGTGTGTTCATGGATTTCGTGCCGGGTTATAATAAATTCAGGGCTGTATCGATGATACTGGTAATAGCTGAATTAACTATTCCGTTACTGGCAGTATTAGCTTTAGATAAGTTCATCAAAGCAACTGCTAAGAACGAAACCTTTAAATTACCATTTATAAAAATGGAGCTGGATCTTAAAAAGGTATTGATCATTTCGGTTGTTGTTGTTGGTGGTTTTTGTCTGATCAGTTCATTCATGCCTACTATAACTAATTCGTTCATTCCTCCGGGAGAAGAGACACAGATCGTTAATCAATTCAAACAAAGCGGTGCGCCTGATGCACAGATCGCACAGTTCATGCCTGAGTTCCTGGCTAACATTCAAAAAGCCCGTGAATCTATTTTCAAGGCTGATGCTCGTCGTTCATTAACCTTTGTGGGTTTAGCTGCTATCTTTTTATTCTTATACTTAAACAAAAAATTAAAACCCGAATTATTCTTTGCAACCATGGGTATCTTCTTGTTAGCCGATCTGTGGCCTGTTGCCGCAAGGTATTTAGATAACAAGAATTATGTACCAAAAGCACAGTATGATGCGCCGCCTGCAAAAAGTGCTGCAGATGAAGATATTTTAAAAGATAAAGCATTGGATTACCGTGTATTGAATTTATCAACCAGTACCTTTAATGATGCGGCAACCTCTTACTACCATAAATCGATTGGCGGTTACCATGGTGCTAAATTGAAGAAATACCAGGAGATCATTGATTTTCATTTGGATAAAGAGATCAATGGGTTTTATGATGGGTTAAATGCTGCTGTGCAAAACGATTCAACCATGCAGATACACATGGCTAAACTGGGTGTATTGAACATGTTAAATGCAAAATATGTAATTGTACCAACTAAAAATGAATCGGTTGCGATCCCAAATCCACAGGCTAATGGTAATGCCTGGTTCGTAAAAAGTATTAAAACGGTTGCCAGCGCCGATTCGGAAATTGTAGCCTTGTATGGTTTAAATACAAAACGCGAAGCGGTGATCCAGGAAAAGAATAAAGCGATTGTTCCGGCAGCTAATACCTATAATGCTGACGGTAAAATAACTTTACAATCTTACAAGCCAAACAACCTGGTTTATGAAACCGAATCGAAAGAAAAAGGATTTGCAGTGTTCTCTGAGATCTATTACCCTAAAGGATGGAATGCATACGTGGATGGAAATTTAACACCACATACTTGTGTAAACTATGTATTACGTGGTATGGAACTTCCTGCAGGGAAACATAAAGTAGAATTTAAATTTGAACCACAGGTTTATAAAACAGGAAATAGCGTTGCTATGATCGGTTCAATATTATTGTTGGTTGTTGTTGGCGTAGGATTATATTTTGCCGGCAAGAAGAAAGAGACCGCTTTTTAACTGACCGCTATGAACAAAAAAAGTAAACAGAAAAAAACAACTATGAAAAAAATTGTAAGCGTATTGGTTATCCTCCTGATCATAGGATCATTTGGCTGTAAAAAGAAAGTAACCGACGTTAATAAAGATTTTATTGGCTTATGGTATAGTGAATCAAAATATAAGAGTAATTTTTCCAGCGCTTATAAATCTATTGAGATCAAAGAAAACTCAGCTGCTGAATACAATGATGCCGGAGAAGGATCAAATGTGAATTTTAGTGGTAAAGCCAGGATAAAAGGAAGTACTTTAAAAATTGGCATCAAAAAATTTACGGTGGATGAAGCTCCAAAACGATTGGGAAATGTTGGCAATTTTTGGCGTATGAAAATTAGTGGGGAAACTTATTATATTGATAAGGATTATTTATTTGGTGGAGGATCCATTTGCTATCCAACCTATTTAAGCGTTATGAATACAGGAACCAGTGTGATCCATGGCACCATGGATGGACATTCTGTTACCATACCACCAAATGGATCTGCTCAATCAGACGTAAACTGTTTTGGCTGCGAATCTGTTTATTCGGATGATCACGGTAACAACTTTTCTTTTTTTAATATTGGTTGCACTTATACAAAAGAAATTCAGTAGTGCTATGAAGCAAATTATAAGCGTATTAACTATCATTCTGTTAATAGGATCATTTGGATGTAAAAAGAAATTGACGGATGTTAATAAAGATTTTATCGGGTTATGGTATACTCATCACAAATTTACTACTCCTAATTCATCGGTTTACAAAGCAATTAATATCACCGAAAATTCATCGGCCGAATATAGCGATCGCAGCGAAGGCGCAAATGAAAATGTTAATGGGAAGGCACGGGTTAAAGATAATAAACTAAGAATAGGTGTTAAAAAGTTTACAATTGATGAAGAGCCTGTACGCTTAGGGAATGTTGGTAATTTTTGGCGCATGAAAATAAATGGTGAGGCTTTTTACATTGATAAGGATAACCCGTTCAGTAGCGGTTATTCGTCGTGTTCAATTCCATTTAATGTTTTTAATGCAGGAAGTGATACAATCATGGCAACCGTTGATGGTCAGACTTATGAGGTTCCTCCAGAATATAGTGTTTCATTATCTGTTAACTGTTTTGGCTGTCCGTCTGTTTATTCTGATGATCATGGAAACACTTTCACCTATTGCAATATTGGCTGCCCTGGTACTATTGAGGTTCAATAGGTATTACAGTGAATTGATAAAAGTGATCATCTGCTCTACATTTAAAACAAGATCGACTTTGGTGTTTTGTAATGCTATTGATGGCATTTGCGGCGAACTAGCGGTTTCAGGATCCTGTACAGCAACTTGTCCACCAGCCTTTTTAGCGTAGTTAATGCCAGCAGAACCATCGGCATTAGCGCCTGAGAGTAGGAGACAGGTGACGTTTTCTCCATAACCATCAGCCGCAGTTTCAAATGCTACATCAATGCTTGGGCGACTGTAATTTACCTTTTCAGAAAAATCGAGTGAAAAGGTTTTATTCCGTTCAAACAGTAAATGATAGTCGCCGGGAGCCAGGTAAATATGATCTGGTAAAATGGTTTCTTTATCTTCTACTTCTGAGACAGGTATTTTTGTTCGACCTGCCAGCAACTCTACCAGTCCCGAATCCGATGAGTTTTTACGATGTAAAACAATTACAATAGCAAAGGAAAGATGATCTTTAAGCTTAGGAAGTAACTGTAATAACACTTCAAGGCTTCCTGCAGAGCCACCAATAACAAGCACTTTGCAAGAGCGGATTACTTCACTTTTCTCCATATCTTTTCTTTACCAACCTGATTAAACTTCTCTTGAATATCGGAAAATTTGATCGTTTCTTTGGAGCCTAAAGCCAGATAGGCTAATTTTCCCATACTGCCATCAAATAATTTAAATACTCTCTCCTGTAATTCCTTATCAAAATAGATCAACACGTTTCTACAAACGATCAGGTGAAATTCGTTGAAAGAACTATCCGATACCAGATTATGCGTTGAGAAGATCATTTTATCTCTCAGTTCCTTGTTAAATTTTCCGCCTTCATAATTAGCGGTGTAATAAGAAGAGAAATCCTGGATACCGCCTGAGCCAATATAATTCTCAGAATAGGACTTCATGTTTCCAATCGGAAATATGCCGCTTTTTGCTTTTTCCAACACGCCCGGATTAATATCGGTTGCGTAGATCAATGACTTGTTCAATAAACCAGCTTCGTGTAACAAAATTGCCATTGAATACACTTCTTCCCCTGTTGAACACCCTGCATGCCAGATACGAATAAAAGGGTGTGTTCCAAGTATAGGTAATATATCTGTTCTTAAAGCTTTATAAAAGGAACTGTCTCTGAACATTTCGGTAACATTAACCGTGATCTCTTCAATAAAACGTTTGATGTAATTCGTGTCAGATAATATCTGCTCGCGAAATGTTCTAAAATCAGTAAACTTATCAAGTAAAAAAAGTCGATTGATCCTTCTTTTTAATGATGCTCTTGAATAAAAATTAAAATCGTAGCCGTAATGCTCTAAAAGATCATTCAATAAAAGGTCTATCTCTTCGTCTTGTATCATGCCTGAATATTAAACTGTGCCAGTAGTTGCATCATTGTATCAACATTGATGGGCTTTGAAATATAACCATCGGCACCCGCTTGTAGGCATTTTTCTTTATCGCCCTGCATAGCCTGAGCTGTTACTGCAAAAACAGGGACGTGTTTTAGGTGTTCTATTTTTTTTATTTGCGGAATTGCCTGATAACCGTCCATTTCCGGCATCATCATATCCATTAACACAGCAGCAATTTTTTTGTCATTGTGCAACAACGTAATTCCTTCATTAGCGCTTGTACACGCCAGGCATTCAAAACCTTTGGCTTTCAGGGTTGCTGTAAGCGCAAAGATATTCCGGTTATCATCGTCAATGATCAGTATTCTTTTTTTAGACATTTGTACTTAACTTTATTTATAATTCTCATATAACCATACACGTAGTAACGAAAGCAACTGATCAATATCAACCGGTTTGGTAATATAGTCAGATGCTCCTGCACTGATGCATTTTTCGCGATCTCCGGTCATAGCTTTTGCTGTAACAGCTATTACCGGTAAATTCTTCCATTGATTATTGTTCCTTATCTGCTTAGCTGTTTCATATCCATCCATTTCAGGCATCATCATATCTAATAGCACAACATCGATGTGGTTATTCTCTTCCAGTTTTGCCATTGCTTCTTTACCATTCATGGCTGTAACCACATTCATTTTTAAGTGTTCTAAAGATTTTGACAAAGAAAAAATATTTCTCACATCATCATCCACTATCAGAACCGTTTTGCCATTTAATATTTCTGTAAGCACACCTAATTTTTTATGATCATTTGATCTGGCTGTAGTTTTCTTTTTATCTTCTACCAGGTGCAGGAATAGCGATACTTCGTCTAACATACGCTGATAAGAATGAGCTGTTTTTACAACGATAGAATCAGCATATTGTTTAATGCGTTGTTCTTCGGTCATAGAAAGGCTTTTTCCGGTAAAAATAATGATCGGTAAATTTTCAAGGTTCGGATCTTTTTTTGCTTCCTCTAAAAGTTGATAAGATTGAGCGTCCGGAATTCCCATATCCAATATCACACAATCTACTTCCTTCTTTTTAAGAGCGCTTACACTTTCAGATACATTACTTTTAACTTCGGAGTTTATCTGGTAGGTTTCCAGATAATAAGCTAAAGCCTTGGCATGTTTAGGATTATCTTCAATGATGAGCACTTTTTTAGAATTCCGGTTCAATACATACTCTATCTTCTTAAAGATCTCCGGCATCTGTTCAAAAGCAAAAGGCTTATTGATAAAATCAACAGCGCCTCTCAATAAGGTTTCATTTTTTACTTTGTAGGACGACATCATGTGAACAGGGATATGGCGTGTCTGAAGTTCATTTTTTAATTCATCTATCACCTGCCAGCCGCTTTTTACAGGTAACTGTATGTCGAGTAAAATACCCACGGGTCTATGTTTTTTTGCCAGGGGAAGCGCTTCATCACCTCTCACGCAAACAATACCTTTGTAGCCTTTTTGGCGGGTAATTTCCAATAAAGACTTAGCAAAGGATGTATCATCTTCAACGATCAGGATAGTTTTATCGGTCTCCTTAATCTCGTCTCTGTCATCCGGAATTGAGTCAGGAATAACGGAAGAGATATATTGATCGGTAACCGAAGTTGATTGTTTTTGTACTTGTGCAGATGTAGTCTCATTTTCCAAATAATTCGGTTGATAGTCGGGTTTTGAAACCGGTATACGTAATGTGAATTCACTGCCTTTATTTACTTCACTCGACACGTGAATATCGCCACCCAACAGTTTTGCCAATTCGCGACTGATGGATAAGCCTAATCCTGTTCCACCGTATTTACGTCTTGTTGAACCATCTGCCTGTTGAAATGCTTCAAAGATAAACTGTTGTTTGTCCTCAGAGATACCAATACCGGTATCTTTCACAACAAAACAGAGAAGTGTGTTGTCAACTGTACATTTTTTAGCTTCAAGGTTCACGGAACCCGAGGATGTAAATTTAAGTGCATTGGATAACAGATTCTTTAAGATCTGTTCAACTCTTCCTTTATCTGTTTCGATGGTGTAAGGCAGGTCTGGTTGAATGATAATATTGAAATCAATGTTTTTTTCTTTTGCTACTTCTTTAAACAATGCTTTCATATCATTGCCAATCTCAGTTAAAGGAATATCCATGTATTCCAATTCCATTTTTCCCGCTTCAATCTTCGAAAGATCTAAAATCTCATCGATCAGTCCCAATAAACCATTTCCTGAACTTTGAATAACAGTAGCATACTCTACCTGATCGGTATTTAAATTTTTGTCATTATTTTCAGACAGTAGTCTGCTTAGTAACAAAATAGAATTAAGCGGTGTACGTAGTTCATGTGACATGTTTGCCAGGAACTCTGATTTATAACGTGTGGATATCTCAAGTTCTTTTGCTTTCTTTAAGATCTCAATATTTTTTTCTTCCAGCAATAAGGAACGCTCTTCCAATTCTTCATTGGTTTGCTGTAATTCTTCCTGCTGCACTTTCAGTTCTTCTTCCGATGCCTGTAATTTTTGTGACTGAGCTTCCAGTTCAGCATTCAGGTTCTCCAATTCATTATGTTGAGCCTGTAGTTCTTCGGTTTGCGCCTGGGTCTCTTCTAGTAAATTCTGTAATTTTACATAGCTTAAAGCAGCATTGATCCCAATAGCTATCTGTTCGCGATTTTCGCTAATGAATTGAATTTCCAACGGATCAGGTTTTCGTAATAATCCAAGTTCGATGATAGCAATGGTTTCATCTTCATATATCAAAGGAATAATAACTAAGGATACAGGTAAGGTTTTACCTACAGAGGAAGCTATTATAAAATCGGAAGGAAGATCTTCAACAACTCTTATTTCTTTATTTTTAGCTGCCTGGCCTATCAGGCCTTCCCCTAATGTGAATTGTTTAGGAGCTGTAGATAAGGAGTAGCTGGATGCAAGTGTAAAACTGCCGGTATCATTAATATACAGTGTACCAATTGGTGCTTTTAAATAATCAGTGATACTATTGATCAGATTTGTGGATAATTGATTCACATTTCTTTCGCCCCGAATAGCGTCACTAATTTTAACGGAGCCTTCCTGCAACCAGTTTTTATTATTTAAGATATTAAAATTACTTTCCAGCGATACTGCCATGTTATTCAATGCAGTCGAGACTCTTCCCAGATCATCTTCCTTTTCATCAGTGCTCCGAACAGCATAATCTCCTTTGGATATTTTTTGTGTAACGCTTTCCATAACTGTAATTCGTTCTGAAGTTTCTTTGTATTTATCTTCGTCTTCTTTTTGTTTCCTGGCCCTTTCTTCTACATCTTTTTTTATTTTGATATAGGAAAATATGGTTATCAAAATAGAGATAAGTCCTGCCGCTATAACCAATTTTGGCGTAAATCCAATGAACTTATCCTGTTCCTCGGCACGAATATTCAATAACCTACTTTCCTCATTTTTTACGCGTTGAACTACCATTCTCAGGTCATCCATGTATCGTTTTCCTTTTAGCATTTCGCGGTAGATGCCCACTGTATCGCCCACCACTTTATGAAGTTTTCTTGTATTAACAACAGTTTGCATTTGATCAAACTTTTTATCGACATACATCTTCGCGGCAGACAGATTTTTTTGTTGTACAGGATTGTCTGTAGTTAATTCCAATAAATTTTCATATGTTGTGATAACACTTTTTTTTGCATTATCATATGGCTCTAAAAAAATTGGATCAAGAGTTATGATGTATCCCCTTTGGCCTCTTTCATGTAGGAGATCAGATTCTCCGACTGAATAAGCACCTCATGTGTATGATTTACCTGCTCTGAACTTGTAACCAGTTTTTGAGTACTGAATAAAGAGCTGACAATACTAATGATAAGTAGTATTGTTGAAATAAAAAAAACAACCTGTAGGTTTTTAATAACTGAAGTAGACGAATGATCAGACATATTAATTATTTATAGTATTATTTTTAACCGGAAGAGTTAACGTAAATGTAGCTCCTTCATTTAATTTACTTTTGGCACTAATAGAGCCATTGTGTTTTTCAATGATCTTTTTTGTAATGGCAAGTCCAATTCCTGTTCCTTCATATGTATCACGTGTATGCAGACGCTGAAAGATAACAAAGATCCTGTCGAGGAATTTTTCATCAAACCCAATTCCGTTATCCGAAAAATGTATGCGGCAATATGATCCTGACTCTAATACAGGGCTGCCGGCATCTTTATCATTACAATATTCGGCCGTTATATTTATTACGGGAGCAATATTTTGTTTGGAAAATTTTAAAGCATTGCTGATCAGGTTTTGAAAAACCTGCCTTATCTGACTTGGAATAGCATCAATAACCGGCATATTACTAAAATTAATCACAGCTTTCTTTTCGGAAATTATGATTTCAAGATCCGATAAGATCTCTTCTAATACAGCATTTAAGTTGGTAGGTTGAAATAATGCATTGGTTGATAGTAAGGAATAATTCAATAAATTATCGATTAAACTCGACATCCGCTCCGACGATTTAATGGATTTGTCGAGTATGAAAATAGCTTCAGTATTATCTTTTAAATACTGATCTTTTATCATATAATTAAACGTTTGAATTTTGCGGAGCGGCTCCTTAAGGTCATGAGAGGCCACCCAGGCAAATTGCTGAAGCTCGTGATTTTTAGTTTCAAGCTCTTCGTTTTTATCAATCAGGTCCATGGTACGTTCCTTTACTTTTTGTTCCAACAATTCGTTGATCGTTTTTTGCTGATGAATGTCTGTAAAAGTTCCTACCCATTTCATAATTTCCTTTTCCTGGAAGATCGGTTTTATCTTTAAAAAATAGTACCGGTAAGATTCTGCATTTATTTTTTTTAAGCGTACTTCACATGAAAATTCAGAACCATTTGTGAATGACTTTTGCCATTGATTTTTGATGTATTCATCATCCGGGTGTACATTAGGAAATAAGGCCAGGCTTTTTGAGTATTCATACCACTGTTCATTTACATATTCTACTTCCCCTGTTTTGGCTATTGTAAAAGCAATTAAAGGCAAAGACTCCATTACCGAACGCAGTTGATTGATGCTTACTGCTAATTCGTCCTGAGCTTGTTTCCTGTATTCAATTTCTTTTTTTAATGAGTTTTGTATAGAATTCAGTTCTCTTTTTTGTTCGAATATTTTATAAAATGTTTTTACTTTTAATAACAGAATATCCGGATCAATAGGCTTTGTAACATAATCTGTTCCGCCGGAAGTGTAACCTTTGGTTATGAATTTTTTCTCTTTGTTAATGGCCGAAAGAAAAATAATAGGAGTATCCTGTGCTTTGCTATATCCCGAAATTGCTTCGGCAACTTCAAAACCATCCATATCGGGCATCTGAACATCCAGTATGATCAATGAATAAGTGCTCTTCAAAACTTTTCTTAGGGCTTCTTCACCTGAGGAAGCAGTATCAACCGAAAAATGATGTAGTGTAAGTAAGCTTTTAAGAGAAAAAATATTATCCGGCTTGTCGTCAACGATCAGTATCATAGGCTAAAAATAGCAAAAAGGAGGAAAGCTCAATCATTATTTTACCGTTTAAAATAACATAAAGCAATCGCTTTTATGTTCGTAATTGTGCCAAACTTTTTCGGATGAACTAATTGATTAATTATCTGTGAATTAAAAATCATTGCCCAAAATAATAGACTAAGTATTTATTTTTATGGGGAAAATCTTCCTCAAATAAAATTAAAAACTTATTTTGAACTAACTGTTGAAAACCTCTTTTTAAAATTTAAGATGGGTCTTTCAAAGAAATAATAGAGTAGGGTAGCCAAAGCCATTGTTAATATGGTAGCTATTAAAGGAATGCCCCAGCCAAACAATAGTTCACTAAATTCAAAATCACCTTTTTTGAAATATTTAATTACAGGAATTACCACTATGATGTGAGTGACATACATCCCGTATGAAATATTGCCCAGGTATTTGGATAAAGATGTGGTAAACCTGATAACAAAATTGTTTTGTGTAGCCGCCCAAACCAAATAACCACCGGAGAATGCATATATGATTAATATTTTAAAAAGGTTTTTGGTGTTGGGAATAACACTGAAAGTATACAGCGCAATAATAATGAGTAATATGGTTTGAACCGGAGGTAAAGATAATAGTTTAACTTTTTTGTTTTGTTTACTGAACCAGGCTATGATCATTCCTATACCAAAAAAATAGAAATAACTAATGGAAATAAAATAAGGCATATTATACCCACTGGTAGATGGTATTCCATAAAAATACATCCACGAAATAAAACCGGTAATTATAAAAAACCACCCCATCCATTTAAATTTATTCTTAAAAATCAGGCAAAAAAGAGGCAACAGCAGGTAAATGTGTTCTTCTATACATATTGACCATAAGATAGAATAAGTGTCAGGATGAAGAGTAAAAAGAAGCTGAAAATTAACTGAAAAAGTACAGGCATAGATCAGGTTTGTTTTCATAATATCCCAAATAACATATTCAGTTGCAAGAGGAATAACAATAATCTTAGCAATCACTATTAAAAAATACAATGGCCAGATCCGGATAATCCTTCGGGCATAAAAATTTTTAATTGAAAAAGTGCCTATTTCATGCTCTTTTAACAAGATCAGTGAGATTAAAAAACCACTGATAATAAAAAAAACATCTAAAAAAAAAGGGCCTGAATTCCGATGGAAAAATTCGGCATCAGTGGTATAGCCTTTATTACTTAAAATACTTGTTGTGTGATGAAAGATAACACCTGTTGCACAAATAAATCTTAATATATCAATACCTTTAAAATAAGGGATAGATGAAGTTTTTACCTGTGCTGCATTAGTCAAAATTAAATAGTTTTAAAACACTTCATCAATATCATTTCTTCTAATGATATCGCTACTCGGCGCATCGTCATCATCCCACTTGGCAGATTGAATGGTTTTAGTGGTTGGTTGCGATAAGAAATCCGTATTTTGAACCATTCCCGAAGAACTGTTATTGGTGTAAATATCAGAACCCTCGTTGTAATCCAGATCCGTAAACTTAGCAAACTGCCCAATGAATTTCAATGGAACATCCACAATAGATCCATGCCTGTTCTTGGCAATTATGATCTCTGCACGGTTTTTTGTTGGTTGGTTGTTTTCATCAACTTCAATACCGTAGTATTCGGGACGGTAAATGAACATTACCATATCAGCATCCTGCTCAATAGCTCCCGACTCACGTAAATCACTTAACTGTGGACGTTTGCTGCCTCCCGGTCTGTTCTCTACCTGACGACTTAACTGAGATAGGGCAATGATCGGTATCTCTAATTCTTTAGCCAATGATTTTAATCCACGGGATATGGATGAAATTTCCTGCTCACGATTTCCTTTACTATCCGGCCCACCACTCATTAATTGCAAGTAATCGATGATGATCAGTGAAATATTTTGCTGCTCTTTTAAACGACGAGCCTTTGCTCTCAATTCAAATATGGATAGGGCAGGAGTGTCATCAATATATAAAGGTGCTACCGATAGTTTTTTGATACGTTCATTCAATTGAACAAATTCATGGTTATCTAAGTTCCCTTTTAAGATTTTGTCCTGATTGATTTCTGTTTCGGAAGAGATCAAACGTTTTACCAATTGTAAAGAAGACATCTCTAAAGAAAAAATTGCAACCGGTTTATTAAATTCAACGGCCGCATTTTTGGCCATGGTAACAACGAAGGCCGTTTTACCCATACCCGGACGAGCCGCTAATATCAAAAGATCTGATTTTTGCCAGCCACCTGTGATTCTATCTAATGCTGTAAATCCTGAAGGCACACCCGATAAACCATCGGTTTGCTGAGCAGCTAATTCAATTTCATTGATTGCCTGTGCAATCAATGAGGTCATACCTGCGTGTTGTTTACGTACGTTGGAATCTAATATCTCAAAAATATGCTGTGTCGTAGAATCCAATAACTCAAATACATCAGTACTATCCTCGTAAGCCGATTTAATGGTTTCGGTACTGATACGGATCAACTCACGCTGCAAATATTTTTGTGCTACAATACGAGCGTGATATTCGATATTTGCTGATGAAGCTATGCGATTGGTTAAAGAAGAAACATAAAAAGATCCACCAACCAGCTCAAGTTCGCCATTACGTTTTAATTCCTGGGTTACGGTTAAAATATCAACTGGTTCGGAACGATTAAATAAATTATAAATGGCTTTAAAAATAATTCCGTTTTGTTCTTTATAAAAGCTTTCGGACGAAAG
>JAZKGE010000002.1:0-18382 GCA_040386075.1 Bacteroidota bacterium | reverse complement strand
TCGATCACTGTACTTAAAGCGTCTTTTTCTAAAAGCATGGCGCCTAAAACAGCCTCTTCTAATTCAATAGCTTGCGGTTGCAGCTTACCCACTTCGTTAGTAGTTAATGGAGTATATAATTTTTTGCGGGTCTTATTTTGGTTATCGAAATTTTGCATAGTTTTTAGTACGGAGGGTAAAAATGCTCATTACTTTCTAATTATTGAATTTACGAATTTTAAGGACCATTCACAAACCTAACAATTCACTAACAGTATTTTTTAAACGACTGATAATCAGCTTTAGGATTGTTAATAACCCTATTTTTCTTGTTGGCTTTGTTAAGAAAATGAGGCGTAAACTTTTTAACAATGCATTAGTTGGCTATTTGTAGTAATATTTTTACCAATTTATTGTAATATCTTTAACGGTAAATACTTGACAAAACTTCGAGGCATAAATAAATGTATCTTAATGGGTTTAGTTTTACTTTTCATTAAAAGTAATCTGAACGCACAGGAAAGTTTTGAAAAAAAATTTCTGGTCTATTTTAATTCTCAAAGTCTGGCAGGTAAAGTAAATGCTTTTGATACACTGCATAATGATTTTAAAGCAAGCTGTTATCCTTTGGTTAAAGCTGAGCTAAAAAAAATAAGAGAGCAGGCGATCATTGATCATCAGGATGCCATTCTGGATAAATTTATAAAAATTGAAGCAGAGATGTTCTATATATATAAGAATTACTCTAAAGCCATTCCTCTATTTACCGATCTACTGGCGAAACGTAAAGTTAAAGGTTATAAAGACAGTGCCTCCGTTTTATATTGTTTAAAGAACTCTTATATCAAATTACATTCGCTCAATAAAGCCATTGAGATACATAGAATATTGATGCATTTAAAAAAGAGTCACAGTGATATCAATGCCTGGATGTTCCACCCTAAGCTTAGCATCATCTATTACGAGATGAAAATGTATAAAGAATGTTTAAATCAGCAATTACTGGAGTTTGATGAAGTGAAACAGTATCCACACATGTTATTGGGCTATTATAATAACAGAGGATTGTTCTGGCAACGTCTTGGTATTATGGATAGTGCCCTTACCTGCTTTAATAAAGCCAAAGAGATTTTTAATGAAATGCATCCTGATAAAACTGTTTTAAATATTAATGATGAATTTGTGATTGGTTTGATAGAGGGAAATATCGGACAAGTGTATATAGAATTGCAACAATATGAAAAAGCGATCCCTTTATTGGAAAAAGATATCATTGCCAGCATGAATGTAGGGGACACCCTTAACGCGGCAGTTAGCGAAATTGAACTGGCCCGTTGTTATCTTAATTTGAACCAGCCGCATTTAAGTAAAAAATATCTGGACGGTGCCAATGCAAAATTGACCCGTATTGAGGATTATAAAACGCATTTAAATATCATCAAACAATACGCTATCTATTATGATAAGGTTGGCTTATATCGTATGTCTATAGATCAGTATAATAAATACCTGAAATTTAAAGACAGTATGGATTACCAGGAAAACCTGAAAGAGCTGATCTCATCGCAGGTTGCGAGTCAGGTTGCCGAGAAAGAGAATTTAATTATTGAGAGTCAAAAAAACATTCGCGAAAAAAATTCTGAAGTAAGTAAACAAAAAACCATAAAAAATGCGCTATTGTTTTGCGGATTGATATTAATAGTAGTGGTGGTATTCATATCTTATCAATTGAAAAATATAAAAACGCAGAAACAATTACTTGAAATCAAAAACAAGCAGATCGAAACACGTAATGAGATCATTGATAAATCACTTTCCGAAAAAGACCTATTGATAAAAGAAGTGCATCACCGTGTTAAAAATAATCTGCAGATCATTTCGAGTTTAATGAAACTGCAATCAGCCAAGACCAATAATCCGGAGATTCAGAATTCGTTAGGGGAAGCGCAGGACAGGATCAACTCCATGGCTTTACTGCATCAATTATTGTATAGGAACAACCAGATGACAAGTCTGCCATTCGGTGAATATCTGAGAAGCCTGATCAATCAGATCTCTGGTAGTTTTTCATTGCTCAAAAAGAATATTACTATCGAAACAAATTTCATTGATCTGGAATTGGATCTTGACACCGCCATTCCTTTGGGCCTAATAACCAATGAGCTGGTCTCAAATGCATTTAAACACGCTTTTAAGGGTAAAAATGGCGTTATACGGGTCGAACTATCCAAACTGGTAAAGAATACTTACCAACTAAAAGTATCCGACAACGGTCAGGGGCTTGCAGCTAATTTCGATCTATCAAGTATGGATTCGTTAGGACTGGATATTGTAGCTATCCTCTCAGAACAGATCAATGCAGAATTAAAGATCTATAATGATAACGGCGCACACTTTGACATTGTGTTTAAGGTAGGGTAGTGCATCATTTTTTACGCTTGGTCATGCTGCACTTGATTCAGCATCTCAGATACCCTGAACCAAGTTCAGGGTGGCGAAAGTTTTCACCTATCGCTAACACCCTTAATAAAATCAGCCATTAAATAACCAATGAGCTTACCTGTTTTATTATCTGCTTTAATATGTGATAGAATAGGGGCGCCTTCGGCAATGTGCAAATACAATGCGTCAAGATGCTTACCACATTGGTAAACATACTGTCTCGCCTGCACAGGTGAAATGCCACTACTTGTTTTAGCACTTGAAGGAACATTTGTAATAGCATCCAGGTCAATTTCAATACCACAAATTTCATGCTTTACAAAAGCAATATTCTGCTGAAGCGCTTCAGAGAAAATCTTACTTTCTCTTACAAATACATCTTCATAGCGGCTATAATATAAATGATCGTTGTTTGCAGTAAAATCATTTAAAACACTGGCTGTATTGTATTGCTCGTGAATGCAAAATACCGAATAGTTATTCATATAATTTTCGTGATATGCATAACTAAATCCATTACCACTGTGTCTTCCTTCCAACGGACGGAAATCAGTATGTGGATCGCAATTGATCACATTTATTTTTTTATTCAAACTTTGAGAGCAAGCTTTAATGATGGGGTAGGAGTTATTGTGTCCGCCACCAACAACAATCGGGATCTTATTACAAGCAATAATTTTTGAAATAACCTCAGTAACGCGTTGGTCAATTTCAGAGACCAGATCTCTGAGTTGGGTCATTTCACTTTTGTTCTTTGTATTAAGCGTGTTCGATCTTTCCATAATGTCATCCACGAACACATGACCTAATACACAAATATTTTTTCCATTCAGAAACTCATTACTTTGCTGACTCAAAAAACTATCCAGAGCAGGTTTCCAGGCAGTATGTGCACCTCCACGCCCATAATTAGCTCTTACACCAACGTCTTCGGGTATGCCCAATAAAACAAATTTGCAGTGAGAGTTTTGTAATTCAGTTTCCCAGTTTTTTTCAGAACCAAGAATGGTCACATCTTCACCGATCTTTATTTCATTGGTTCTTTTTCGGGTAAGGTGTTCAATATCTTTTTTTGAATATAGTTCTAATGACTTCATCATATTTAAGGTTTCAAAAAAAAAGTCCCGATATGGGACTTAGAATAAATTAAGACTTATTTAAAATTCAAAGATCAAGGCTTTTGAAAAAATCATCAATGAGTTTACAGTGGTAAATGAAGCAGGTAATTTTTTCATATAACGCAGAGATTTGGATTTTAAATAAGTTACGCTACCACTCATCTGAGTTAACAGGAGTAGTACTTGATACTTTCATTGCTTCTTTTAGATCGTTGGCAATGATACCGCTTTGTTTAAAAGCCTCGCTTCTGAGTCGTTTCCATAGATCTGGAGGCAATTTCATGCTACCGCATTTAGGTACTTCGTTATACACATCACCTCCGCTATAATCTGCATTTCTGGCATTGTGATTTAGTTTAGAAATAGTATAACGGTATTTACCTTCTTTTGCATCAATGCTTACGTGCATGGTTATTGTTCCCTGAACATCTGCTGCCGGATTTAATTCTTTTGGTTTATAATTAAAAGTTACGATACACTCTGCTTTGGTACCGGTTGTTACACCATTGCCTTTAGTGTATTTGGTAGATTCCATTTTCACAAAATTAACAGCACGTTTTAAGATCTCGCTAACAGCCATTCCCTTTGGAGGATTGGTATCAACAGGTACATTACCTTCAGCATCAGGTGGCATGGAAACAGGGTCAGCCATTAAGGTAATGACCTCCTGTATTTTCTTTTCCTCTTTTTTTGGTTCCTGAGCAGATAGTTGATTTACGCAAAATAAAAAACCAATAGCTAAAAATAGTGATGTTAGTTTCATAAATAGTTTACTTTTTAGTTATGCCAGGGGCAATTGCTTGTAAATTTAAGTTTATTAATAGATTTTAGTATACTTGTTAGGATTAACTTCTAACATCAGGTTGTAAATAACGTCAAATACATCATCTGCACTTGGCTTAGAGAAATAATCCCCATCAGACCCATAAGCTGGGCGATGTTCTTTAGAAGCAATTGTTATTGGTTTGGAATCAAGGTATTGGTAACCACCTTGTTCTTCAACTACTTTTTGCATCATATAAGCACTAGCGCCACCCGGAACATCTTCATCAAAGAATACAACACGGTTGGTCTTTTTTAAAGAGTTAACTATTGAGTGATGAACATCAAATGGCAATAAGGTTTGCACATCTATCAACTCAACAGAGATACCATGCTCCTCTAATTGTTTGATCGCATCTTGTGCAATACGGATAGATGAACCATAAGTTACAACAGTTACATCTGAACCTTCTATTAGTGTTTCAGGAATACCTAATGCTACTTTGTATTCGCCAATATTGGATGGTAAATTTTCTTTTAAACGATATCCGTTCAATGGTTCAACAACCAATGATGGTTCATCACCTTCTAATAATAAATTATAAAAACCTGCTGCCTGTGTCATGTTTCTTGGCACACATACATTTATTCCACGACACGCATGAACGATCATTCCCATTGGTGATCCGCTATGCCACACACCTTCTAAACGATGTCCGCGCGTACGAATGATCACAGGTGCTTTTTGCATGCCCTTGGTTCTCCATTGTACCGTAGCCAAATCATCACTCATGATCTGAAGAGCATACAATAAATAATCCAGATATTGGATCTCGGCAATTGGCCTTAAACCACGCATGGATAAACCAATAGCCTGCCCCATGATTGTAGCTTCACGAATACCTGTATCAAACACACGGTGCTCACCATACTTTACTTGCAATCCTTCCAGGCCCTGGTTAACACCTCCGATCTTACCCGAGTCTTCGCCAAAAATTAACACCTCAGGATATTTATTCAGAATATGATCAAAATTCTCTCTTAACAATTCTCTGCCGTCAACCGGTTTTTCTTCGTTATAAATAGCTGCTACCGGACTTAAAGATGAAACCTGTTGGGTTGACTGAGACATCAGATGAGAACTGTAACGATCTGTATTTTCGATATTTGCCAAACGTAACCAATCAGCTAAACGAGAGCGCGAAGAAGAATCTTCTGATTTGGTTAATCGTAAAACTTTTTTAACCGCAGTGTGAATATCTCTGCGAATAGGTTCTTTGATGGCGTTTAACTCTGTTTTGATAGAATTGATCGTTGATGAATTTACACTTCCCGACAATTCATCAAACAATGCTGAAACTTCAGATACCTCTGCTTTGATAGGTGATAAATAATCTGCCCACGCTGCTTTTTGAGCTGTTCTTACAGCTGTTTTAGCATCTTCTTCAATTGCATTTAATGTAGCTTCATCTGCCAATGCATTTTGAATGATAAACTCACGCATTTTCTTAACGCAGTCAAAATCCAATTCCCACTGTAAACGCTCTTTTGATTTATAACGCTCATGAGAACCTGATGTACTGTGTCCTTGCGGTTGAGTTACTTCTTCCACATGAACCAGAACAGGTACATGTTGTTCTCTGCAAACTTTTGCAGCTTTTTCGTAGGTCTCACATAAATGAGCGTAATCCCAACCTTTGGTTTTAAATATCTCGTAGCCATTTCCACCATTTTCTCTTTGAAAACCTTTCAGGATCTCAGAAATACTTTCTTTGGTTGTTTGGTATTTTTTTGGAACTGAAATTCCATGCCCGTCATCCCAAACGCTCATCAACATTGGCACTTGTAATACACCGGCAGCATTAATAGCTTCCCAGAATAATCCTTCGGATGTGGAGGCATCACCAATGGTACCAAAAGCAACTTCGTTTCCTTTGTTACTGTAGTTTAAAAATTTACCCTGGTGAAGATCAGTATTTACTTTATAAAAATGTGAAGCGTATGCTAATCCCAATAAACGCGGCATTTGACCAGCGGTTGGCGATATATCGGCTGATGAATTCTTTTGATTGATCAGATCTTTAAAAGTACCGTCTGCATTTAAACTCTGGGTTCCAAAATGCCCACCCATTTGTCTTCCGCCGCTCATCGGCTCTTTTTCAATATCCGTATGACCGTATAATCCCGCAAAATATTCCTGCAAGGATAATTGATCAATAGCCATCATAAAGGTCTGATCACGGTAATATCCACTTCTAAAATCGCCATTTTGAAATACCTTCGACATGGCAATTTGTGCTAATTCTTTTCCATCACCAAAAATGCCAAATTTGGCTTTTCCGGTCAATACTTCTTTACGACCTAATAAACTGGTTTGACGGCTCTCATTTATTAAACGAAAATCGTTCAGGACAATTTTTTTGAAATCATCAAAACTTAAACCTTTTGCGGTTGACATAACTCCTTCTTGCATAGTAATTCCTTATCTTACAAATATAATTTTTTGGCGGGAATTACAAAAGGTTTTGGGCTATATTTTACGCTAAAAAAGTGCTATGAAAACATATATAAATTGTTTGAACTTAGTGTTAAAATCATTTATTTATCAGTAACCACTAATTTTTTGGAATAAATACCTTTTTCGGTACTTATTTCCACAATATAAATTCCATTTTGGCTTAGTTGAAGATGAAGCTCTTTTTCGTTTTTACTGCTTTTTTGATAAACGATTTGTCCAATAGCATCTGTAATAGTTAGTTTAGTTTCGCCTAAAGGTGCGCTAATTGTAAAATTACCGGATGATGGATTAGGATAAATTGCTAAATCGTTTTTTTCTAAAGCGATATTATGTATCTCGGTTATTAAATAAATGAATATAGAGGAACCGTTGTAACAGCCATTCGGTCCTGATACATATACTGTATAATCTCCATTTTGCGTTGGAGTATAGGTTTGTGAAGTAGCTCCTATAATTGCACTTCCATTAAAATACCATTGATAAACTACTCCTGGTGATGAAATAAGGTCATTGCCAACCTGAGTAATAACTGGTTGTGCTGGTAAAGGGATTATAGTTGTAGTTACTGTATTTGAATTAACAGAAACACCGCAATTATTGGTTTGAGTGACATAATATGTTCCTGCCAGATTTACAGAAAGTATTTGCCCTGTTTGCCCTGTATTCCATGTACCATAAGGCGCAACGGTTTGAATAAGCAGCAAATTATTTCCCTGACAAATATTGGGAGAAGGACCGCCAACTAAAATGTTTGGATTATAATCTACTGAAATAGATTGTGCTACTTGTGATGTACAGCCTGTGGCATTATCATAAAAAGAGTAAGATATTGTGTGCGTACCCGAACCTGCAAGCACAGGATCAAACACGTTTCCTGTAACTCCATTGCCGGAGTAAGTACCGCCCGTTGGCGTGGCCACAGCTAATGCAAAAACCGGTGTTGTTAAGCAAATGGTATTTTGAGGTTCGATATAATTAATGGATGGAGTAGGCACTACAGTAACATTAACCATAGCCGATGTGACAGAACTGCAACTATTATGATTGGTTACATAGTATTGTCCGTTATAGATTACCGAAATAGTTTGTGTGGTTTGGCCGGTATTCCATACACAGTTTGAGTTATTGCTTTGCAAAATAACGCTTCCGCCCGGGCAAAAACTTAGTGAACCAACTGCTGTAACTATTGCGGTATCAAGAGAAAGGGTATCAGCATTTATATGAATTGGTAGCGAATAAATAACACCACATGCTGTGGCAATTCGGGCATAATAATCACCTGTTTGTTTAACGTAAATACTATTACCATAACTAAGATAAGAATAGTTGCCACTAACCATTTTATACCAAGAAATAGGAGATGTTGCTGTTGCTGATAATAACGCACTATCGCCCTGGCAAATTTGTATTGGTCCGGTTTGAGTAATTGTTGGCATACCTACAGCTGCGTAATGTGTTACATGTGCTGTTGCAGAAAAAACCGAAGTACATTGATTGGTAAGTGTAATAAAATGAGGCAAAGTATCTTTTACATAAATTGATGGTGTTGTTTCTCCGGTATTCCAAACACCACCCGGTACATTACCAATCAATAATGCACTATCACCCGGACATCTATACTGAAGTAATTGAGGACCATAAGTTGCACCGCCGGTTGTAAACGTAATAATTGGTATAGTTGGAGTTGGAATGGTATCAATAGTAATGATATTAGAATAAGTTTGTCCGCACGCATTTGTATTAATCACCTGATAATTACCAGCTTGAGATACAGAAATATTTGCAGCGGTAGCCCCTGTATTCCAAATGCCGTTTGTGTTACCACTTAAAGTAATGGTTGAGCCAGGACAGATATTTGTTGTTCCGGGTGGATAAAGAGTTGATGTAACAACTCCAGTACCGATAGCATTAACAACTAATGTAAGGGTAGGGGACAATGTTGTTCCGCATTCGTTAATCATTTCGCAAAACCACGTTCCGGCATCGGTTAATGCTATTTGATTAAAATGTAATGCAGATGTAGTTTGTGTTGAAACAGCTGTTCCGTTATGTTTCCATGTTATTGTTGTGGCGTTATCACAATGAATGTCATAATTGAAAAAACTGTTAGCGCAAAGTGTATAGTTATAGGAAGACGTGATTTTGTAAGCTGGTTTTCTACAAAGTTCCATAATAGGATTTGGATTTAAAAAAGTATTAAATCTTCCGGCTGGTCTTATTTGGTTTGTCAAGGTATTATATTCAAATAAACCTAATTGTGATGTGCCATACAACTTGCCATTTTTTGAAGATTTTAACCAAAAGGAGCCTAAAATACCAATATCCATTATCGAACTATTCTGAATAAAGTCATGTTTTTTAGTATATATATTGGTTGTTGGATCATACTCGTAAATAATACCGGAACCATTTGGATAATTTTGATAGGGTGTTCCTCCGTATGTGGTACCATACAGTTTTCCGTTATTAGCTGTTATCACATAGCCAATTGAGTAGCCTCCATTAATACCTCCCGGCAAATCATATTTTTTAGTATATACATTGGTAGTAGGGTCAAATTCATAGATAATACCATCACCATTGAAAGAAGTTGTTGTATTAGGTCCGCCCCAACGTGTTGAGCCATACAGTTTGCCACCAGATTCTGTTAAATTACTTTCTGGCAGCCTGCCTCCGACAGCTGAACAAGGAAAAGGGCGGATAAAGCTGAATGCATTTGTTGAAGGATTTATCCTAACAACAGATCCTAACAAGCCCCAGCTTGGATCAGAGCTTGGTGCGCAGGCAGAATAACCGGCAGTGGTACCATAAATAAACCCGTTTGATGATTTGTATAATTCGCCTGTATAATAAGTGTTAAAAGTAGAGCCTGGCGCCACAGGTGTGGTCCAGGAAGGAAGCATAACTACCGGAGTCATACTATTTGTTGCCACAGCATAGGAAAGAATATATCTTGGTGTTGACGAACTCACTGCACCAAAAGGTTTAATAACATTAAATACACACCATAATTTACCTGGAGATACTTCCAATATCTTCATAGTTGAGGGAGCTTTAAATCCAGCAGGATATTGCGTGTTGGTTGCATTGAAATGTTCTATCGTTTTAAAGCTATCTATCACAGGATCATATTCATATAACGTTCCTCCTTCAGTAGTAATTGTAGTACTATTTGGTCCGGGAATTGGAACAACACCTTGTCCACCAAGCGTGGTCATTCCGTATAGCTTTCCGTTTGATGCCTGAATGATTGGCCCGGGCGTTTTTCCATCAACAGTTTCATTAAAATGGTGAACAACAATAAGATTATCACCAATAGAATCTGTCCTATAAATATACCCGCCGCCATACAGGCCTCCATTTTTAACTGTTCCCCAAATGGTATGTTGTGAATAGGAAATTGTGCTAATCAGAATACATAAAATGCGAACGAGGAGATTTTTCATAGGAATAATAATTTAGTTCAAGAGCATGTAGATAAAGTTAATCCAAAAAACTGATTGCGGAAAATACTTTGAAAAATCATTACATATTCAAACGACAAAAGGCTGTATCAATACAGCCTTTTGTGATCAAATTAAGAAAATGTTATTTCTTTTTCTTTCCCGGTTTTTCTTTTCCGGTAAATTCGAATTTCTTTTTTAATTTATCTTTTTTAGTGATCTTAATTTCTCCACTAATATCATAATTATCTACCACACATTTTATGATGATGGTTTGATCAGAGTCATCTGTTTTTGATATTTCTGCTTCGGTATATGTGTTTTCGTTTTGTTCTTCATCCGTATAAGTAGAATCTTTCAGGATCTCATACTTTGTCCAGGACTGTTGATTTTTTTCATATAAAAAGTCACTAAAGAATTTCCCTCCTTTAAACTCCAATTCGTCGGGAACACCTTTTTTAGGTGGAGTTCCTTCTTTTACTTCTGTCATTATAACTGTAAACTTTCGCTTGTCCAAGGTATCTTTTGGTTCGCCTTTTTTTATGGCGTTAACGCTTAATATTCCAACTGCTAAAACAGAGGCCGAAATGATAATGTGTTTTAAGTTCATTGCTATTAATTTTTAATTGTGGTAAATGTAATGAAATTATAATGCCAGAATAAGAGTGTTTACAATTTATTTAATAAATTTTGGCTCCAATTTCTACGTTTTATAGCATTCATATCATTCAAATGGTGGTATCTTTATATCTTATATCGTTAACATGCAACCACTAGCAGAAAGGGTAAGACCCAACCATTTGGACAATTATATTGGTCAGGAACATATTATCGGAAAAGAGTCTGCTTTAAGAAGATCGATCGAACAAAATTTATTGCCATCCATTATTTTATGGGGTCCCCCCGGAGTTGGTAAAACAACGCTTGCTCAGATCATTTCTCAAACATTAAAACGACCGTTTTATTCGTTAAGTGCTATTAATTCAGGGGTAAAAGATGTTCGGGAAGTTATAGAAAAAGCATCGCAGGATGGTGGTTTTTTTAAACAGGAAAAGCCTGTATTATTTATAGATGAGATCCATCGCTTTAGCAAATCACAACAGGATTCTTTACTAAATGCTGTTGAAAAAGGTATCGTTACCTTAATTGGTGCAACAACAGAAAATCCTTCTTTTGAAGTTATTCCGGCACTTTTATCAAGATGCCAAGTTGTTGTTTTAAAACATCTTGCAAAGCTTGAGCTGATCCAATTGTTGAATAATGCCATAATTAATGATGAGTTTTTAAAACGAAAAAACATCGTATTAAAAGATACCGAAGCCTTACTTAGAATATCAGGTGGTGACGGAAGAAAATTATTGAATGCGCTTGAAATTGTGGTGAATTGTATAGATGATCCTGAAATAATAATTACTGATGAATTAGTAAAAAAATACATTCAACAAAATCTTGCTTTATATGATAAATCCGGTGAGCAACATTATGATATTATTTCAGCCTTTATCAAATCTATTCGAGGATCAGATCCTAATGGCGCTGTGTATTGGTTGGCCCGAATGATCGATGGGGGTGAGGACCCATCATTTATTGCCCGAAGGCTTTTAATATTAGCCTCTGAAGATATAGGGAATGCAAATCCCACCGCTTTGGTCATTGCCAATAATTGTTTTCAGGCAGTAAACGTGATCGGTTATCCTGAAAGCCGTATCATTTTAGCGCAAACCACAACCTACCTTGCTTGTTCTTCTAAAAGTAACCGTAGTTATATGGCTATTAACCTGGCACAGCAAGAGATCAAAAAATCAGGAGATCTGCCTGTTCCTTTACATTTAAGAAATGCGCCTACAAAATTGATGAAAGAATTAGGTTATGGTGATGAATATAAATATTCGCACGATTTTGATAACCATTTTGTTGCACAGGAATTTTTACCTAATGAGATCAGCGGAACTACCTTTTATGATCCATCAGAGTATTCGAGGGAAAGAGACTTAAAAGAGTTTTTGAAAGACAGGTGGAAGGATAAGTACAATTATTGATCTAATTTTTATGAATCAATTCAGGAATAGGTTCAAAGATGATTATTTTACCTAAACCTATGATCAAACCTCCAATGATCTGTTCTGCTATTTGCCAGGCACAATCAGCCATCAGGTAAGTAGTGTTTACATTGCTTGTAAAAGAAATACCAAGAACAGCGACCAATGAAAATAAAACAAAACCAACTAAAAAACCACTAACAACCCCTCTCAACATTGGTTGAGAAATGTATTTACCTATAAATTTAGATTCGTATGTTCTATAAACAACAAAAGAGATAACTAAATACACTAATGCTGCAAGCCCTAAAAACAATGATTTTGGAAAAGTAATTCGATTAAGATCATTTAAAAATATGCCATGCCAAAAATAAAATGCCACGTACATAAATACGGCAGCAAGTATCCAACTCAAGAAAAATCTAAAAGAATATAGCATTATAACAAAAATAACATTTTCCTGTAAATATCTTAACAAAAACTTTGCCAAATATTTGATTGTTATTATGTTAAAAAATGGCTAAGTTTGTGATATGCGGTTTTTACAAAAATCATTTATTGTAGTCCTTTTTTCATTGATTTCTTTGGTTGCCTGTAAAAAAGAAACCTCATGGGATGTTGATCTGGCTATTCCATTGGCAAAAAGTCATTTAAATATCAGCAATTTTTTTGGTGATACTATTTTTAACGCCGATCCTAACGGGCTTTTACATATTGCTTTTAGTAAAGACCTGATCAATTTTACTTTAGATAGTTTGGTAAAACTGCCTGATACAACTATTAATGTTGGATATCCCTCGGTTTTCTCAATTAACTTAACTCCCGGCGTTCTGGTTTATTCAAATGTTTCTTCTTCCACCGATAAAGAGATCGAATTTGATATTAGTAATGGAGTAGAACTGAATAAGGCCATAGTTAGGTCCGGTAATTTAGTGATCGAATACATTAATACCTATGCCCAACCATTGGATTTTAATTATGTGATTAATTCAGCTTCTATATGGGGAGTTCCATTAACCGTAAATCAGACAGTAAACGGCAATTCTACTTTAACAAAAACATATTCCCTTAATGGGTATCATATTAACTTAACCGGATTAACAGGTAATAAAGTAAACACACTTGTTCAAACCTATACCATTAGTACTAACGCCAATGGAGTACCCGATGTTTTGCAACCCGGCCAGGGATTACTCATTAAATTAAAATTTGAAGACGTTATTCCTGAATATGTTCAGGGCTATTTTGGTCAGCAAAACTTGTCTTTTGGGCCCGATTCAACATTACTTGGTTTACTGGGTAATTTTTCGCCAAGTAATTTAATGCTCACCCAATCGGCCATTAATTTCAGGATCATTAATGAATTTGGGATCGAAATGAGTAGCTCCATCAATAGCATGAGATCCATAAAAACATCGCCTCCCAATGTAGTAACTCTAAATTCGGGTAATCTATTGCAATCCATTAATGTAAACAGAGCTAATAAAACAGGAAATCCTTCCAATCCTGTTTTTCCATGGGTTCAACAGATCAATATCAATTCATCAAACTCCAACTTAAATGCATTTTTACAAAATCTACCAAATTATTTAGGCTATTCAGTAAATGCAACACTTAATCCACTAGGAAACATATCAGCAGGAAATGATTTTGCTTTCTATGGTCGTGGATTAAAAGTGATAGCAGATCTTGATATTCCTTTGGCATTATCTGCTGATTATTTTAGCCTGGTTAGCTATTCTAAAGTTGACCTTACCCAATTAAAAGAATTGAAAGATGTAAACTCCTGCGAGATCATTGTGCAAACGCGTAACAATTATCCATTCAGAGCACAAATACAAGGATATATGCTAAATGATCAAAATCAAGTGATCGATTCTTTATTTGTTCCGGGACAAAACATTGTAGAGTCGGCAATAACCGATGTAAATAATGTGGTTTTAAATCATACCGATTCAAAACTTGAAGCTATATTCAATAAAACCAAGATCGATAATTTATCACAATGTAAACAGATCAAATTTGTGAGCTATCTGTTTCTTCCAAACCAGCCAACACCTATTAAAATAAATGAGGATAGTTACCTGGATCTGACAGTTCATGCCTATTTAAATTATAATGCCAGTACAAAATAATGAAGACACGGCTGATCCTCTTTTCTCTTTTTTATAGCTTATCTGTTTTCTCACAGTATAATTCTGAGTTTTTAAATTTTGCTCAAACGGGAAGAAGCATTTCTGTTAATGGTGAATACGAACTGGGATCAAATGGTATTTATAATTCGCTTCTAAATAAATTTATTTATGGCGGGCATATTGATAAGAAAACAAAGGATGCGTCTAATAACACCATGAGAAATCTGAATGTGATGGGTGCAACAATGAATTATGATATATCAGCATTTTTCGGACGTAAGCCGAAGTACTCTTATTTAATTGGTTTTAAAGATCAACAGATCTACAATTCATCATTTACAAAGGACTTTTACCAGTTGTTGTTTTATGGCAACAAACCTTATCTGGATGAAACAAAAAATCTTTCAGGGTCAAGTGTTAATTCATTGCGTTTTCAGGAACTGAAACTTGGATTTATATGGCATAAAATAGATACAACAGCAAAAGTTGGCGTATCAGTATCTATTTTAAAAGGCCAGCAATTATTTTATATTAAAGCAAAAGAAGGCTCATCTTTATATACCAATGCAGATGGTACGGAATTAGTGTTTAGTTCGGATTTCAATATGGCGTTAAGTGACACCAATAACAGAAAAGATCCGTTTGCATATTGTGGAGTAGGGGCAAGTGCCGATATCTTTTTTGAAACACCTTATGTAGGTAAACTTGGGAAAGGAAGTGTGTTAACCGTGAATGCCAATAACATAGGTTTTTTACATTGGTTTGATAATAGTGTTCAATATAGCAGCGACTCTACATTTAGATTTGATGGTTATCATATCGACAATTTACTGGACCTGAGAGATTCTACTTTATCTGCTATTAACCGAGATAGTATTATCCAAAACACAACTAATGCTCACAGAGAATCTTTTAATGTAAATATTCCTGCAAACTTATTGATCATGAATAAGATCCAGTTCACCAATAAATTTTACCTGGGAACAGGGTTCAGGTACGTGTTTAACGCAAATTTCAAACCCTATTTTTTCACAGATGCAGAATTTCATTTTACGCCCAAGATTATTGCCGCTTTGCACGTTGGCTATGGTGGTTATTCGAGGTTAAATGTTGGGTTAGCATTCTCATATACGTCTGATTCCTGGTTCTTCAAATTGGGAAGTAATAGTTTACAGGGATACATTTCTCCGGCAAACACTTACGGACAAGGTGCATTTATTAGTATTGCCAAAAAATTTAAACGATAAATTATCATGAAACAATTTATTCTTATACTAATTATGGTTACAGCATTTATATCTGTAGCTCAACCTCCAACTAAATTTTACTGTACTTATGGTGGCAATGGTTATGATGTGGGTTATGATGTAAAGCAAACATTTGATGGTGGCTATATTATTACAGGATCAACCAGCAGCTTTGGACAGGGCAATACAGACATGTATTTACTGAAACTGGACAGTATGGGACAAGTGAAATTTGAAAGATCTTTTGGCGGTTTAAATAACGAGATTGGAAAGAGCGTTGTTCAGTTAAGCTCCGACTCGGGTTATGTAATGGCAGGTTATACAAGTTCAAGTGGAGTAGGCGGCTATGATATGTATTTAGTGAAAGCCGATAAGAACGGCAATTTAGTATGGCAAAAAACCTTTGGAGGCAGCGATTGGGACTTTGCTCATAGTTTACAAGCTACAACCGACGGTGGATTTATTATTGGAGGAACAACTTATAGCTTTGGCAACGGTAGTGCCGATGGTTATGTGGTAAAAACCAATGCCAATGGAGATACCTTGTGGACCAAAACCTATGGCGGAGCTAATGATGATGAGTTTAAATCGATCATCCAAACTGCCGATGGTAACTATGCCACAACAGGTTATACAAAAAGTTATAATGATGTTGATTCGGGCGATGTTTGGGTATTTAAATTAAATACAACAGGTGATACATTGTGGAGAAAATTTTATGGGGGAAGTAAAGAAGATTTTGGGAATGAGATCATTGAGCATCCAGTTACTTCTGATTATTATGTTGTTGGAGGGACTCGTTCATATGGCGCAAGTTTGAATCATGTAAATGCGTATTCCCTTTGGTTGAATAGTATAGGTAATCAACTACATCAAACTTTGGATAATACCTCGTCTAGTTATGCTGAGTTTAGTTCGATTGTAATTTCCAGCCGCTCCCCATACGTTGTAAATACTATTATTAAACAAACATTTGTTTCCTTTAGCCAGCAAACCAAAATGCTTGAAATGAATTTGGGACTGGATTATATTAATGCTACCGATTTTGGTTCAACTTTAAATGATGAATGCTATAAAATTATATCTACTAAAGATAAAGGATATGCATGTATTGGCTTTACTCAGGGATTTGGAGCTGTATTATCAAACTGCTATTTTATAAAGGTGGATTCTAATTTAATAGGAGGTAACTATAGTATTGTCTCTGTAAATGAAAGATCTTTAAGTAATGCTACTATTGCTTTGTATCCCAACCCGGCAAAAAATGAATTTAACCTTACAAGTAGCGTTTCTCTAAAAAAAATAAGGCTAAAAATGGTTGATAATATTGGCAGGGAGCTATCTTTAGATCAAAACATTCAATTTGTTTCAGATAATAAAGTAATTATTAATACAGAAGTAATATTAGATGGAGTATATTTTTTGATAATTAATGATAAAGCATTAAAAATCGTTATACAGCATTAACTTTTTTTATTTTGTTAAATAAATCTTTGATTAAATGCATATTATCAAGCAACAGAAGTAAAGAAAGTAGAGATATAAATTCCAAGACGATCTGTGTAACAAAGAGATGCCTTTTTACTTCTAAAGCATCTGCGTTATAAGAAATCAAAGCATTGACAGTAAATAAAATTGCTACTAACACAGGGAAGATAAAAATCATATTTCTTTTTACCAACATCAATAAAGCTATTAGGACTATTAGCAGAATACAAGGTAATAAAGAGAAATAGGGAAATGTTGAATCCGCATTTAAGAAAAAATCTTTCGGCTTTTGTGTATAGTCTTGTAGGTTTGAACAAAATATTCTATTGCTTTGATCAAAAGTTTGATCAAATAATAGAAAATAGGACCAATGTGTTAATATAAATTTTTGATAAACTTTTTTTCCGTCTTTAAGGATCCAATTATTTAATAAAACATATTCAGGATCATTATATTTTGAGTAAACAATTGACCTATTTTCTTTTTCATCAATCAGAATTCCTCTAAAATCTTTTTTTAGTTTTTCTATTAGAGGCATTCCTTCATTTTCAAACCACAAAAGATATGAATCATTTTGAGCGATCCTTCCAGCAATAGAATTAAACACAGGTAATTTATAACGTTCACCTCTTGAAGAGGAGTAATTTTGAGCTAAAAATAAACAAATAGAAAAAACGAAAAATGCAACACCTTGTTTTAGTACGTTCTTATTAAATAGTTTTAATATTAATATATTTATAATTGAATATAAAAGTATTATATAAGGCCATGTATCTCTTGTAAAAGAAAGCAGGATAGTAACAATAGTCAACAAAAGAAAATTAATCCATGATTGTTTTCTATAATAGCACAGGATAATAGCAAACCATAAAAGCATAAATGATAAAGAAAGTGATTCAGAAAGAATATTACCTGTCCATCCAACAATATTCCACCAAGTAAAAAAATACAGTAATAAACATAGTGATAATAGCTTTATCCATTTCTTTGATAAATACATTAAAATAGAAACCACAAGAGTAATAACTGAAATACAATGTATTACTTTTTGTAACATAACCATTCTACATGGATCGGATGACGCCAACTTATAAAATAACGGGACAGTAAAAGGCCGTGGCGAAAAACTTGAAGTAGGTTTTGGAGCAAAAAAATCAAAAGAAAAAATACTGAACTCTGATTGAGTCTTATAATCTTTACTGTCAGGAAAA
>JAZKGE010000001.1:43308-100449 GCA_040386075.1 Bacteroidota bacterium | reverse complement strand
ACGTGCATTACAGTTACAAATTGGTTTTAGTGCCCAATACTTTAGTGAGTTTTACGGTTATGCTTATATGCCTGCTACTAATCAGTATTATGTTCAAACTACGAAAGCAGTTGGTAATTATCCATACGTTGATTTCTTTTTAAATGCCCGTATCAAACCGGTGCGCATTTTTGTGAAGATCGATCATGTGACCCAAGGTTTTTTAGGGAGTAATTATTCTTTAGTTCCTGGTTATTTACAAAACGACAGAGCCTTTAAGTTTGGGATAAACTGGTTGTTCTTTGATTAGATCAAAACCTTACTTTTTTAAAATTAAAACAGAAGGTACTTTTGATAACCAATCCGGTTCGTGTTCTATCATATATCGCCAGGCATCAATACTTATCATGAACAGATCTTTGGATCGAAGGAATTCTTCATTTAGTTTATCCTTTGCATACAATGCTATATGATTAGGAGCTTGCTGTTCAATGGCCCTGATGTTTTCCTTAAAAACCGAGTTGTGCTTTACCTTATCATCATAGTCTATCACAATCACTCTTGATTCATTGTTATGGATCATTTTTTGTGCGTATGAGATAAGGAATTCATCTTCGTTTGATAGAACCAAAATGATCACATCATCCACTTTTTTTAATCCTTTATCCGCAAAAATGCCGAGCTCCATTTTAGCAGAACGTACAATCGCATTTGTTCTGTCATCGAACCCATTTCCTGCTATTTTTTCGGTACCGGTTAAGGTATGATATAGTTTTTCGGGATTAATGATCTTTGTAGTTATGCCTAATATCTTACCTAAAAAACTACCCTCATACATCGATTGTCCCATGCCAACTATTAATAAGTCGTAATCTCCTGTATTGGCTGTTTCAATGATCTCTTTTTCGAAATCGAGCGTAGGTTTAAAAAAAGTTTGAACCGCTAAATTGTATTTGTTGGCTTCACGTTTAATTGGTTTAAAACTTTCTTTTTCTACTTCTCTGATGTTATATTGATGTAGTTCATTACTCGGCTCTAAATGTAAAGCAGATACAACTGAGTTGCTGCTTGTTTTTCCAACCAGACTATTTACCAAACGTACCATGCTTTTGCCACGTTCTGAATCTCCAAATGAAAATAATATTTTGTATTTGCTTTGGGTTTGCATACTATCCGCTTTCTCATTTATTTTTTTATCGGGTAGGATGTAATTTATAAAATCCAATGCCGGTCCTGTCATAAAAGTAGTGACTAATGCCATGATCACTAACATAGTAAAAATTGCCGGCGGTAAAATTCCCAGGTCAAAACCAATATTAAGTACTATTAGTTCCATTAAACCTCTGGTGTTCATCAATGCGCCAATCATCAAACTATCTTTCCATGACTGGCCCACAAATCTGGCAGCGATAGTACTTCCAAAAAACTTACCTGCAACAGCTACAGCTATAATCAACGCACATATCTCCCATAAATGGGCATCATTCAATAAACCGATCTGTGTTCTCAAACCTGTGAATACAAAAAACAGTGGTAATAATAATACAAGCGAGACATCTTCTACTTTTTCGATGAATACATTTCTGAAATGTAAATTTTGTGGCATGATCACACCTGCCATAAATGCTCCAAACAGTGCATGTATACCTATGATCTCGGTCAAGTAAGATGATACAAGCAGGGTTACAAAAAAAATAGCTACAACAGGTTTGCTCAATGTATCCTGATGGGAATAAATATCTCCCAAACGTTTTAAAAATGGCTGTACAACTTTTAACATCAATATCACATAAACAACCGCCATGAGTATAATGTAAAATGCACTAACCACAGAGCCAGCTTTGACAATAGCAATAACCGCAGCCAGTATGCACCATGCCGAAATATCATCGGCAGCGGCACAGGTAATAACGATAGCACCTATGCGGGTTTTAGTAAGTTGCCTTTCCTGTACTATTCTGGCCAATACCGGAAAAGCAGTAATACTCATGGAGATGCCAATGAATAAGGAAAATGATAAAAAGTTAACATCGTTAGGAGCATAAGATTGATAAAGAATATAGGCCAATCCCATTCCCAGGGCAAATGGAAAAATAATACTGGCATGACTAATGATCACCGCTTCATGTGCTTTTTTTTGCAATGTTTTCAGATCCAGTTCCATTCCGACTATGAACATAAACAAGATCAATCCTATCTGACTGATGAATTGAAGATTGGGTAGCGATGATTTTGGAAAAAGAAACAATGAATATTCAGGAAAGAACATGCCAATGAATGAAGGGCCTAAAAAAATACCGGCAATGATCTCACCAATTACTGTTGGTTGCCCTATTTTTTTAAACAGGAAACCAAAGATACGGGCTACAACAATAATGGTGATAATTTGCAATAAAAGGATAGCCAATGGATGTGTTACATTGTGATGCATCGTTTCTTTTATTTGATTCCAGCTGCTGGGATCTACAATTTGCCCGGTTTTTAAAGCTTTGGTAATTTCCAAAGGCTCACCTTTTTTTACAATAAAATACATCAGGAAGCCGAAGCCGGTGATGGTTAAGATATAGAATAGGACGTCTTTAAGATTTTTCATTCGTTATTGTTTTAAATTTTTTAGGAAAATAGAATACAAATCCGGCAACTGTTCTTAAGCCACCTTGCCAATTACTTTTATCGTCGGTCTCAAAAAATGGCGCAACTTCAAAAAATATTCCTGCGTTTTGAAAAGAGAATGGAAATCCCTCAACCCCAATAGGAATAATGGCTCCGTGTTTGTGTGTTTGAGTGAGATTCCAGTCACTCCTAAAGCCAATACCTGTGTGGAACCTTACTTTTTCTAACAATACAGCCCTATATATGAAGTTTAATTCAGTTACAAAAGTTGATGGAGCAGCGGAAGAACTATAAATATTAGCTTTTGCTATGCGTACGTCGAGCGAAACACGTTTATCTTTATTTAACCTAAATCCAAGACCTGCTTCGCTACCAGTGGGATATAAACCAATTCCAACGGTAGTTTGACCTTTAACAAACAAAATACATAAACATAAACCGATCAGCGTAAATATTTTCCTCATACAATGAGTGCAAAGGTAGCCGGTATCGGGAAAGGGAGATAGGTGCTATTTCAGATTTGTAATAAGGTTGGTGAAAAATGTAACAAGATGTTAAGCTTTGAATTTCAACTTAAAATCATCACGATATACTTCACTTAAAGTGAGGTTTACAGGGTTTTCGTTCTTTAGCCGAATATTGGTTTTTATCTCATCGGAAGTAAAATGCATGACTGTTTTTAAAGCGATGATTTCTTTTTTATTGATCCTGCAAAATTTATCAGAAGGCAGTATATTTAATATTTGTTCGAAGCCGGTATTTTTTATGGTAGTTCTGGAGCCATTCTCCAGGTAAACCAGTTTATCCCTGCTGTCGGTTTCTGAAGCTGTTATGTAAAGAATATCATTGAATACCAGCAAAGTTTTTCCTTTATCAGTGTTCCATATTGCTTGTTTCTTTGCGCCATCAGCCTTGGACTGTAGAAGATTTTTTGCTTTTGCAATGGCCGTTTCAAAACGTTCTTTCTGTAAAGGTTTTCGAATATAATCAACGGCATTCAGATCAAAAGCTTCGGCTGCAAACTCTTTGTAGGCTGTTGTAAAAATGATCAATTTATCTTTTAAATGTTCTGCCACTTCCAGGCCTGTATATCCAGGCATTTGTATATCAAGGATACATGTGTTGAAATCCATATTCGGGATAGCTTCCAGAAATTTTGATGGATCATTGAATGCTTTCACTACTTCCACGTCAGGAATTTCTTCACATAATACCTTGATGTAGCTTAGCGCAGGAAGTTCATCATCCAACAGCAAGCACTTTAGCTTTGTAGTCAAGTAGGTTGAGTTTTAAGTGAGAAATAAATACATCATTTTCTTCGAACTGCTCTAATGTATAACATCCTTTATAAATAATATCCAAACGCTTTTTAGTGCTTTCTTTTCCTACACCACTGTTTGGTTTTTTAAGTGCCGGTTTTGCACTTATCTTATTGGCAACCGTTAAAGCAAAATAGTCGTCTTTTAATTCAAAAGTGATGGCAATAAAAGAATCATTACTTTGAAGATCGGCATGTTTAAAAGCATTTTCGATGAGGTCTACAGAGATCATTGGAGCAAGAAGATCCTGATCATAAAGTGGGTGATTCTCATCAATTTTATTTTTTATTTTAATGTCAAATAAAGGACTGAGTTTTAATTTATTGATCTCGATCAGGTTCAAAGCAAAATGTAATTCTTCTTTTACACTCACAAAACGTTTATCTGTTTCGTAAAGAATGTAATCCAATACATTGCTGAGTTTATCAAGCGAAAAGTAAGTTTGGTAGGCATGTGACTGAATAGAATTCAGGATATTCTTAAATAAGTGAGGATTGATCTTGTATTTAATGTCCTCTAATTCTACGGAGTTAAATTTGGACTCCAGTATTTTATATTCCTTTTGTAAGAAGCTGTTTTGTTTATTCATGCGACGGATCTTAATCAGTAAATAAATAATATAGCCTGTTAGTACTATAGATAAGCCTGAAAAAAATATGGTGCCGGTAATCATCATTATGAAAACAAAATTACAAAGAATTTGAATACAAATCCGGTCTATCTGTTTTCTTAATAGGAAATATAACTCACTACCGGGTAATGGTCGGTAAGTGATTCGGATAAATGATGGTAATTTTTGCTAGTAAATTCTTTGCTGTGAAGGATATAATCGATCCTGAACCTGGGGAATTTACCGGTATAAGTTTGTTCAAAGCCAGAGCCTGATTCAATAAAAGCATCTTTCAGATCACCTCTTACAGTATTGTAAACGTAAGAAGCGGGCGTGTCGTTAAAATCTCCGCATACAATGACTTTGTATTTGCAGGCGGCTATGTGAGCTGCAATGCCATCGGCTTGAGTCGCTCTTTTTACAAAAGCTCTTTTTAAACGACGAAGGATATTCTTACTTTTATTTAGTTCATCTTTAGCATCCGTAGTGTCACTGTTTACTTCGTCCAGGAATTTGTAATCGGCTTTACTGAAACGAATAGATTGTAAATGCATGTTGTAAATACGCACAGTGTCTTTTCTGATAACAACATCTGTATAGATACACATATTGTTGGCGCTGGTATTGAATTGAATCTTTCCTTTTTTAATTATTGGAAATTTGGTGAAGGTTGCAACACCCCAATGATCATTACCTCTTAATGTTGTGGTATACTCTACGTGGTAATTTTTTGCATTCAACAAGCCGGTTACAGTATCTATATTGTTAAAGTCACCTTTTTCTTCGGAGGTGTAAAATTCCTGCAGACATAAAACATCCGGATTTTCTTCGGCCAGCATCGTTAAAATAATGTTGCGACTTTGTTTGTTCTTGGTCCAGTTATAAAGATCGAACAACATGGAGTTATAACTCATGATCTTAATGTCTTTATTTGAAACTTCTTCGGGTTTAATGTCAAACTGAATGAAGCCTAAACAGGTTTTGGCACTTAGGAGTATGGCAATAAATGAAAATGCTGCATGGATCCGAAATTGCGCAAACCAATAGATCACAAAAACAGCATTCACAAACACAATCACCGGAAAGCCCAAGCCGAAAAAAGCCAGCATCCAAAAATGATCAGGGGAAATATATTTAGATGCGATAGAGCCTAACAGGCTAACTATAAAAGCGTAGTTTATCCATAATAAAATACGATTTATTTTGGATAGCTTTTTTGCATTTCTTTTTTGGATAATTGCTCTAAGCTCCGGAATGGATATGTTTGAAAGGAAACTAATGACTGTTTTATTTACTGTATTAATCCGTCTTTCATAATGAGTTTCCTATCTGCCATATTAGCCAGCGTTTCGTTATGGGTAACAACCACAATAGTTTGTTTTAATTCATCTCTCAGTTTAAAAAACAACTGATGTAAATTTTGAGCATTTTCACTATCAAGGTTACCACTTGGTTCGTCGGCAAAAATAACTTTTGGATCGTTTATCAGAGCTCTTGCAACAGCAACCCGTTGTTGCTCTCCACCCGAAAGTTCTGAGGGTTTATGATCGGCCCGGTGTTTTAATCCTAACAAATCCAATAAAGCTGTTGCTTTTAATTCAGCATCTTTTTTTGATGTTTTATTAATGAATGCAGGAATGCACACATTTTCTAAAGCCGTAAACTCAGGTAATAAATGATGGAATTGAAACACAAAACCAATATGTTGATTACGGAATGCCGCCAGTTTTTTTTCGTTCAAAGAAGTAATATTTACTCCATTGAACATGATCTCACCAGAAGTTACTTTGTCTAATGTGCCCAGAATAGTTAGCAGTGTTGTTTTTCCTGCACCAGATGAGCCGACAATAGAAACTACTTCGGAAGGTTTAATATGAACGTCAACCCCTTTTAATACCTCTAAAGAGCCATATTGTTTTTTAATATTCTTTCCTGTGATCATTATTTTGATAGTACCTTTAGTTCAGTTCTTCTGTTCTTGGCTTTATTTTCTGGCGTATCGTTAGGTGCTTTTGGTTTTGTATCACCATATCCTTTGTACGATAAATTTGTTGCAGGAAGAGCACCTTTTTCGATCACATAATCATAAATGGCTTTCGCACGGTTATTGGATAAGGTTTTATTAAATACTTTATCTCCACTATTATCTGTATGTCCACTGAATTCAACTTTCAAAGTTGGATTGGCTTTTAAAAAGGCAATGATCTTTTGCAGCTCTGCTTTCGATTCACCTTTGAGATCCCATTTGTTCACATCAAAGAAAATATTTTTTAATTCAATGATGCCGGTATCAATTGGTTGTAACGGAATTTGTAATTGATAAGGCTTGTTATAATCAGCAACTTTATCTTTTAAAGAAAAGTTATCGCTGTAAAATAAAAAACCGGGCTTACTTACATTTACTAAATAATTATGATTTGAAGTTAACGTTACTAAAAATTCTCCGGCACTATTACTATAAGCACTGGTAACAGATTGTTGGGTTTCCAGATCGATCAATTCAAACGATGCATCAACAGGTACTTTTGTTTTTGCATTATAAGTTAAGCCTTTTACGTAGGTAATTTTTTCAGGACGGGCAGATTCCGGAAGTTCAAATTGATAAATATCCAAACCACCGAAACCACCTGGACGTTCGCTGGCAAAGTATGCCAGTTTACCATTAGCATCTACTAATAAACTATTGTCGTCAACAGCCGAGTTAATAGGGTATCCTAAGTTAACAGCTTTGCCCCAGGTGCCATCCGCTTGTTTTTTACTCACAAAAATATCCAGGTTTCCCATTCCCGGGTGACCTTCGCTGCTAAAATACAATGTTTGATTATCGGGATGAATAAAAACACTTTCTTCACCTTCAGGCGTATTGATATTATCAGGTAATCTTACAGGTTCTGTAAAACGTCCGTCACTGCCAATTGTAGAAGAATAAATATCAGGATTTTTAATTCCTTCGCGGGTAA
Source organism: Bacteroidota bacterium (assembly GCA_040386075.1). GTDB lineage: Bacteria > Bacteroidota > Bacteroidia > B-17B0 > Aurantibacillaceae > UBA4416. The sequence goes on along the minus strand of JAZKGE010000001.1, from coordinate 92,968 downwards.
CTGTTCCACGAATAAAATACAATGTTTTTCCATCACTACTAAAGCTTGGCTGTGTTTCCCAATTTTTTGTGTTGACAGTTGAACCTGCATTTCTCGGTTTTGTCCATTTACCATTTATTTTTTGAGCGTAAAATATATCACAGCTGCCATATCCTTTTCTATCGGATGAGCCATAGTCACCAGTCATTTCCATACAGGAAGCAAAGAACATGATCTCGCCATCCGCGCTTAATGATGGTGCACCTTCGTTGCCTGCTGTATTTACAGATGTGATAGGGTAAGCGGCTTGCCATGCACCATTTGTTTTTCTGCTGATAAAAAAGTCTTCTTGTCCTGCAGCATTTACGCCTTCACCTTCTCTTAGGTTACGCGTGAACATAAATGTACTGCCATCAGCAGTAAGGGCAGGGAAATATTCATAGTCGGCAGTATTGATGCCAGGACCTACATTGACAGGTGTAAAAGGTACGGGGTGTTTAATAGCATCAGCTCCAAATTTTGCATTTTTAAGTTGCTTTATTGCTTCGTCCTTTAAGTTAGGATTAATTCTTTCTGCTTTAATAATTAATTCAAAAGCAGTTACGGCTTTATCATACATGCCTTCATGCAGATAAGCACCACCCAGGTAATAGTTATTGTCAACAAAAATCTTTGGATTTGTTTGAATAGCTTTCTCATACATTGTTATAGCCTCTTTGATCCTGTTCTTTGCCATTAAAAAATCAGCATAAGCAGAAAGCGCTTCAATAAAATTTGGGTCCTCTTCTAAAGATTTTTTTATGAGTTTCTCAGCTTCCACATCTTTTCTCACCTGGAACATTTGCTTACTTTCTTCGAAAAATTTAACTGCTTTTTTATTGGTACTGGTATAAGTACCTGGCGGTAAACTTTGAGCAGAAGTAAAAAGGGAAGCGATAAAAAAGAGAAATAAGTATATATAGCGTTGCATAATTAATAAAATAGTAGTCCTATAAATATAACTATATAATTACAAAAAGTAACACTAAAAAATGCTAATAAATAGTTAGTTATCGGTTGGTATTTTGAAGGATCTTCAGCCAGGCGATAGCCTCTTCGCGGTTATCAAAATACTTGGTTGGGACCTTGGGTTTATTTATGGTTAGAAATAAACTACCTATAATTCTTTCGTAAGATTTATTGCTGTATAAGGCTAATGCTGCAACATGTTCAGTATATTCATCAGAGGCACCGGCCCTTCTAGCGTCACCTGATACAGCAGCATCTTCATCTCCTTCAAATAAAACATAAAATTTTTTTCCCGGAATATGATTAACCGATTGATCTCTTGATTCCCATACATCACTAGCCTGAAGATTATAGTTAGGTTTAACTGTAAACTCAATCAGGAGATCGTCGTGAACGACCATAGTATATGCTTTTGTTTCAAAAGTTTTCATAGGTTGGAGTAAATATATAACTTATTTTATTAATAAGCCAATACACTTCCCAACCAACGCTCTATTTCTTCTGTTTTTCTATTCTTACGTTTGGCATAATCTTCCACTTGTTCTTTGGTGATCTTGCCAACTCCAAAATAATGTGATTGATCGTGCCCAAAATATAAACCACTTACAGCAGCTGTTGGAACCATTGCTAAACTTTCGGTTAAAATAATACCTGTATTCTTTTCAACATCCAATAAGTTCCAAATAGTTAATTTTTCGGTATGATCGGGTTGAGCAGGGTAGCCCGGTGCCGGACGGATACCGGCATATTCTTCTTTGATCAGTTCTTCGTTTTTCAGAACTTCGTTTTTAGCATAACCCCAATATTCTTTACGAACTTTTTTATGCATTAACTCCGCAAAAGCTTCCGCTAATCTATCGGCTAAAGCTTTTAACATAATAGCACTGTAGTCATCATGGTCTGCTTCAAAACGAGCCACGTGTGCATCTATACCAAAACCGGTGCTTAAAGCAAAGGCTCCAATATAATCTGTTGGCCTTGGTGTACCGTTCTTTGGTTTTACAAAATCGGATAAAGCAACATTGTATTGTCCGGCTGGTTTTTTACTTTGCTGACGTATAGAGTGGAAGGTATGTAGTTTGTTTCCTTGTTCATCATATACTTCTGTGTCGTCATCATTCACTGTATTTGCAGGAAATATACCGATGACAGCTTTAGCAGTTAACCATTTCTCATCAATGATCTTTTTCAACATCGTTTGAGCATCATTGAATAATTTGGTTGCTTCAGCACCACGTGTTGGATCTTTTAAAATCTTTGGATAAGAACCTTTCATTTCCCAGGAGATGAAAAATGGTGTCCAGTCAATGTATTCGGAAATTTCTTTCAGATCATAATTGTCAAATATTTTAGTGCCTGTAAACGTTGGTTTGGTAATCTCTGTTTTACTCCAATCGATTGGGAATTTGTTCTGACGGGCTTCGGCTATCGAAATAAATTTATTTTGCGATTGTGCATTTTTATTTTGTTCACGTACGCGATCGTAATCTTTGTTCACATCGGCCATGAATGCTTCGCGTAATTCATCAGAGATCAAACTACTTGCAACCGGTACGGATTTACTGGCATCGTTTACATGAACTACAGGCCCCGAATAATTTTGTGCGATCTTAACGGCGGTATGAACTTTAGAGGTTGTTGCCCCGCCGATCAATAATGGTGTTTTAAAATTTAAACGTTCCATTTCTTTGGCTACGTGAACCATTTCGTCAAGGGAAGGTGTGATCAATCCGCTTAATCCTATAATATCGACATTATTTTTTTTAGCTTCTTCTAAAATTTTATCGCAGCTAACCATCACGCCTATATCAATGATTTCGTAATTATTGCATGCCAATACAACCCCTACAATGTTTTTGCCAATATCGTGCACATCGCCTTTTACGGTAGCCATTAAAATTTTTCCAGCGTTTGTTCTTCCGTCGCCTACAATACCAGCTTTGGCATTATCTTCTTTTTCCTGCAACAAATAAGGTTCTAAATAAGCTACGGCTTTTTTCATCACGCGCGCACTCTTTACAACCTGGGGTAAGAACATTTTTCCTTGCCCAAATAGATCGCCAACAATGTTCATTCCGTCCATTAATGGACCTTCAATCACGTGCAATGGTCTGCCTAATTTTAAACGTGCTTCTTCTGTATCTGCATCAATGTATTCCACAATTCCTTTTACTAAGGCATGGCTTAAGCGTTCTTCAACAGTTCCTTTCCTCCAGGCTTCATCTTTTTCGGTTTTTTCTTTGGTAATACCTTTTAATGATTCGGCGTGATCAACTAAACGTTCTGTAGCATCATCTCTTCTGTTCAATAAAACATCTTCCACTAATTCCAGTAATGTTTTATCAATATCATCATAAACCTGTAGTTGTGCAGGGTTTACAATTCCCATGTCCATTCCGTTTTTCACAGCATGGTATAAAAAGGCTCCGTGAATGGCTTCGCGTACATGGTCATTCCCTCTGAAGGAAAATGATACGTTACTCACACCACCGCTTACTTTTGCATAGGGTAAATTGTCTTTGATCCATTTGGTTGAATTGAAAAAGTCCAATGCGTTTAAGCGATGTTCTTCCATGCCTGTTGCTACAGGGAAAATGTTGGGGTCAAAAATAATATCCTGTGGTGGGAATTTTACTTTGTCAACCAGCACATCATAGGCGCGTTTACAAATTTCTTTTCTGCGTTCCAATGTATCTGCCTGTCCAACTTCATCAAAAGCCATGACGATAACAGCAGCGCCATATTGTTTTATTTTTAACGCCTGTTCAATAAATTTCTCTTCTCCCTCTTTTAAAGAAATGGAGTTCACTATGGCTTTTCCTTGCACACATTTTAATCCGGCTTCAATGACTGTCCATTTACTGGAATCGATCATGATAGGTACTCTACAAATGTCTGGTTCTGATGCAATTAAATTCAGGAAGGTTGTCATCGATTGTTCGCTATCCAACATTCCTTCATCCATATTCACATCAATGACCTGCGCACCACCTTCAACCTGTTCGCGTGCTATGGATAATGCTTCTTCAAAATTTCCTTCTTTAATTAAGCGCAGAAATTTTTTAGAGCCTGTAACATTTGTTCTTTCGCCAACATTTAAAAAATTACTTTCGGGAGTTAAAGTAAAAGGCTCAAGTCCACTCAAATGCATCAAATGATCTGCATCAGGCTTTTTACGAGGAGTAGCTTCTTTGGCTAATTCTGCAATGCGTTTAATGTGTGAAGGAGTTGTTCCGCAACAACCACCAACAATATTTAAAAACCCTGCTCTTAAAAAATCTTCTATCTGGTGCCCCATTTCATGAGCATCCTGATCGTATTCACCAAATTGGTTTGGTAAACCGGCATTGGGATAAGCGCTCACATAAAACGGCGCTTTGGTTGAGAGCTCTTCCAAATACGGGCGCATATCTTTTGCTCCTAGGGCACAATTCAATCCAACACTTAACAGGTCAACATGAGAAACAGAATTTAAAAAGGCTTCAGTTGTTTGTCCTGATAAGGTTCTTCCGCTGGCATCAGTAATAGTTCCTGAAACCATAACTGGCATTTTACGGTCAATAGATTCACAATAATTTTGAATGGCATATAAGGCCGCTTTGGCATTCAACGTATCAAAAATGGTTTCTACCAATAACAGGTCGGCACCACCATCAATTAATCCTTTTACCTGTTCGGTATAAGCCGTTACTAATTCATCAAATGTAATGGCCCTGAAACCCGGGTCATTCACATTGGGGGATAGAGAAAGTGTACGATTGGTTGGCCCTAAAGCCCCGGCCACAAATTTTGGAATGCCGGCAAATTCAGGAAATTCGGCATAAAACTCCTGGATGGCTTCTTTGGCAACCTTGGCCGATTCGTAGTTCAATTCATAGGCAAGGCTCTGCATGTCATAATCAGCCATGGCAATGGTAGTTGCACTAAAGGTATTTGTCTCAATAATATCAGCACCTGCTTTTAGATATTCTTTATGAATGGTTCTGATAATATGAGGCATAGTTATCGATAACAGATCATTATTGCCTTGCAGATCTTTATGCCAATCTGCAAAACGTTTTCCTCTAAAATCTTTTTCTTCCAGTTTGTATTGTTGGATCATGCTACCCATAGCACCATCGATCACTAATACTCTTTTTTCTAATTCCTGTTGTATGCTATTCATATATTCTGTTCATTCAATAAAAAAATCCCTTCTGTTTTATAGTCAGAAGGGATTAGTGTATATATTATATTTTTATGTACTAATTTATTCCGACTTATTTTTCACGCTTGTAACGTGACGAATTCCCACCTTCTTTACAATTTTAGAGTTCCGATTTACGAATTGCGATTTATAAACCGTAATTCTAAACTCGTACTTCGTACTTTGTAAGGGTTGGTAAAGCTTCATTGGGCGTATCCCTCTGCTTTTCTTAATAAGTGTGTTAAAGAACGAGCAACAAATTTACTATATTTTTACTTATTATTGCATTAACTATCCAAAATTATTAACAGTTTAATATCCAAACCATGCGTTATGTTATCTTATTGATTTTAGCTATGAGTACCGTTAGTGCATTGTCCCAGAAGAACGACCAGATAGTTCTGGTCACAGAGCATATGAATGCACAGGAAAAGGCCTGGAACAATGCGGACATTGCAGGATTTATGAAGTACTACTGGAAAAGCGATAGCCTGAAATTTATAGGCAGTAAAGGTATTACTTATGGCTGGCAAAAAACATACGATAATTATCTAAAGGGATATCCAACCAAAGAAGCTATGGGTATTTTAACATTTACAATTAAAGAAGTTACCCAATTATCTGAAACCTGCATTTATGTGATAGGACAGTGGGAACTTAAAAAGGAAAAACCGGCCGGAGGATATTTCACTTTGTTATGGAAAAAGATAAACGGACAATGGGTTATTGTAGCCGATCATACAAGTTAAAATGAATGTAAGAGGGAAGATGTTGTTTGGAAAACGTAATAAGATATAGGTCAATATGAGTTTAGAATTAGGATTATATAAGCATTATAAAGGTAATCTTTACGAAGTAATTGGTGTGGCGCATCATAGTGAAACATTAGAAGAAGTGGTAGTTTATAAAGCCACCTATCAAAAAGAAGGAGAGAATTTGTGGGTACGGCCTTTAAGTATATTTACAGAAGCTGTAATGGTTGATGGAAAAGAAGTGAAGCGATTTGTAAAAATTTAAGCGCAGAATTTATAGCCAACCCCTCTGATAGATAGAAAATGAACAGGTTCTTTTGGATTGCCCTCAAATAATTTCCTGAAATTTAAAATATAATTGTCAATCGTTCTGGATGAAGATGTTTCATCTTTTGCCCATAATTTATCGAGGATCTCATCTCTTGATACTACATTATTTAAGTTATCGGTCAGGAGTTTTAGGAGGGCCATTTCGCGTTTGGAAATATCTTCTGTTTTTCCTTCCTTATTGATCACCTGAAAGGTTGAAAAATTGATCTCGCAATCTTGAAATTTAAATACGCTAATATCATTCTTTTTAGGGTAATTTCTTTTCAAAACATTTTGAATACGAAGCAATAATTCTTCCAGATCAAAAGGTTTAGTAATGTAGTCATCTGCACCTAATTTTAAGCCTTCAATTTTATCCTGAACATTATTTTTTGCTGTTAAGAAGATAACAGGCGTGTTAATTTTCAGATTTTTTAATTGCTTATATATTTCAATTCCATCCAAAACCGGAAGCATAATGTCCAGTAAAATAAGATCAGGTTTGAACTTGTTTATAGATGACATAGCATCTCCACCTGAGCCGCAGACCTCAACCCGGTAATTTTCCAATTCTAAATTTAATTTTAAGGTTTGTTGAAGAGCTAATTCATCTTCAATAATTAATACTTTAATAGGCATATCTCTAAAAACATCTAATTTACCTCAAAAATAGTTTTCCAGCTTGCCTTTTTCGAAAAAAAATCGTAACTATGTATAACTAAACGGTACAACATGAAAAAAATCTTTACTACTTTATCTTTATCAACTTTGGTGTTTTTTGGGGCAATGGCCCAAAATGCAAATCAGCAAACGCCTATTCGTAAATGCGCTTCTGCAAAAGTAAATCCTACTTATGAAGAGGCATTTCAACAAATGATGCAAAAGCAACAACAATTTGCTAATGCTAAAAAGGCATCTCTTGTTTATAATATTCCCGTTATTTTTCATATTCTGCATTCAGGTGTGGCTGTCAATAGCGCATCTGCAACTTCTGGACGAAATTTAAATGCGGCTCAGATCAATTCTCAGCTGGCTGTTTTAAATGCTGATTATAGAAAAACAAATACGGATTTCAGTATTTATGTTACACAGGCCGGTTTTGTGTCAGCCAGTGCTGACGTTGAGATCAATTTTTGTGCAGCTAAGGTAAGTCCTACAGGAAACTTATTAGCAGAACCGGGAATAGATCGTATAAGCGTGTCAACAAAAGGTTGGAATGCATTACCTTATTCTATGGCTTATATTGAATCAACTGTAAAGCCTGGTTCTTCTTGGGATCCTACCAAGTATTACAACGTTTGGGTTCTTGAATTTGGAGGAGCTGATGTTGGAACTTTAGGCTACGCACAATTTCCGACTATCCCTGCGGGAACAAATCCGGTAACGGATATGGTTGGTGCCGGTGGAGCGGCTAATACAGATGGCGTTGTTGTTGATTATCATTACGTTGGCAACACAGGTACAGCTACAGGTTCTGCGCCTTATAACAAAGGAAGAACGTTGACTCATGAAACAGGTCACTGGTTAGGCTTATGGCATATTTGGGGTGATGATGGATCAACTTGCTCAGGATCAGATTATGTAACAGATACACCGAATCAGGGAAGTGAGAACTACACTTGTCCAACTACAAACGGCTCGGTTAGAACCGACGGATGTTCTGCATCTGCTCCGGGAGTTAATTACCAAAATTACATGGATTATAGTGATGATAAATGCATGGTAATGTTCACTGCTGGCCAAAAAGCTCGTATGCAGGCTGTTATGGCAGCATGTGCCAGAAGATTATCTTTAACTACCAGTACGGTTTGTACAGTAACAGGTATTGAAGAGAATGTATCTAATGTGCAAATGGAAGTATATCCTAATCCTACAAACGGAGAATTATTTGTTGATATCACTACTGTTGATCAGCAGGATTTTACGATCTCTGTTGTAAATACATTAGGACAAACAGTTAAAGAAATAAAACAAGTTCAATCGAATGGTGGAAAGATCAAGATCGATCTTTCTGATAAAAACACTGGTGTTTACTTTGTAACTGTTAAATCCAGATCAGGTTCAAAGGTTAAACGAATAGTACTTCAATAAATTTAGTTTTATAAGTTTAAAGCCCTTACTGATTTCAGTAAGGGCTTTTTTATTAATATATTATATCGTAAATTCAAAGTATGAGATTTTATTTGATTATTATTTTAGTTACAGTATTATCGTGTAAAAAAAAGTCACAAGAAGTTATTGATCCTTACACCGGGACGTATGAGTGTATTGAAATTTCCACTGACGTTTCTCCTGATTCAGCAGGGAGTCTGTATTTTCATATCGATACAACAAGTATAAATACAATGATTTCTGTAACAAAATTATTTGAAGATTATTTGGTAGTTATAGGGTCTTATGCATTTGTGGCGAAGTTTTCGAATAGCCAGATGTATTACGAAAGTTGCGTCAATGGTCGCTGTACTTCAGTTAGGTTTTTGGAAGGTAATAGGATACAGATAAACAGGCCTTTTAGAGTTGGCGGCATATCTTATTCAGGAAAAAAACAATAATTCATTTTACTTTAACTGTCTTAAGTACAGTTGAATTGTATTCTCCAAGCCAAAATATAACGCATCGCTGATCAAGGCGTGTCCAATTGAAACTTCCAATAAATTTTCGGTATTGGCTTTAAAATAAGCCAGGTTCTCTAAACTAAGGTCGTGGCCGGCATTAACACCCAAACCTAATTTATTGGCAAGCTTGGATGCCTCCGTAAAGGGTTTTATCACTGTTTCTTTAGAACTATGATGCAGGCGTGCGTATTCTTCTGTATATAACTCTATCCGGTCAGTACCTGTCGCTTTGGCTCCTTCGATCATTTTTAGATCAGGGTCCACAAAAATAGATGTACGAATCCCTTCTGATTTGAATTTGGCTATGATATCAGTTAAATATACTTTGTTGGCAATTGTATCCCAACCATGATCGGACGTTAATTGCCCTGTGGTGTCTGGTACCAAAGTTACCTGGTGAGGTTTTACATCCATTACCAGATCCACGAATTTTTGTTCTCTTGGGTTTCCTTCTATATTGAATTCCGTTTTTAATACGGGCTTTAAATCATATACATCCTGGTAACGAATATGTCTTTCATCGGGCCGTGGATGAACCGTTATACCCTGTGCTCCAAAGCGTTCGGCATCCTGAGCCATTTGTAGAAGATCAGGTGTGTTACCACCACGTGCATTGCGAATAGTGGCTATTTTATTAATATTGACGGAAAGTTTTGTCATGTTGCAAAAATACAATTTATAGTTATAAGACTATAGTTTTAGATCATTTTTAACCACATAGACACATAGTTGGTTTGTTGAAAAAGATCAGGATAGCGCTTCGCGTAAAACATAGTTTCTGAGATTTACTTTAACCTTCATTTATTTTCTATGTATCTATGTGGTTAAAATATTTTTATTGGTTAATATTATCATAAAAAACGTTTGGCTAAATTTTCATCCGGAATAATACAGCTTTCTTGTTTACCATACCATTTATAACGGTTTTTAGCAATGAAGTCATATATCCAGTTACGAACAAATGCAGGTACGATGATGAATGCAAATCCCAATGAATATATGCCTTTCAGGTATTTTGTGATCCTTAATGCAGCTGACGATTTTGTGTACGCTTTGTTTTTTTCTATCAATACAAGGCTGTCTGTTTTAGCTGGGTCAATTTTATAATAATTCAGTATTTCTATTCCAACACTGGATTGAAGTGATGTGAAATAGATCTCCGTATTTTTTTCGTGCTTTAAAACAAACTGAACAGATGAATGGCAAAGATTACAATAACCATCAAACAACAAGATCGTTTTATTTTTTAAAATATTATTCATTAAGGGCGTATGGTCACTGAGTAAGGGTCGGATGCTACTTCTGTTTTTTTAGATAACAATTGCATCGTATTAATGTTGAAATAATTCACAAATCCATTTCTGCCACAAACACTGGTATGGTGTGGAGTAGGGCCGGCTGCTCCGGTATTTCTACTTGCAACAACTAACAGGTCATTTGTTTCATCTATTAAAATTCCGTGAGGTTCATAACCTACCATATATTTAGTAGATTGATAAGTGGCCATGTCTATTACATTTACACAACCTTTTGAATTTGGGTTTAGGCCAGGTTCGTATTCACAGGTCACGTATAATTTATTCCTGGCGGCACTTACAGCTAATTCTAAAGGATATTTTCCTGTGTTTATGGTTTGTAGCAATACATCTCCCGCAGTACTCATCACTCTCACTTCATCTGATGCTTGACAAGTAACAAAATATTTTGATCCGTCCGGAGAGAATATGATTTCGTGCGGATCTAACGACGAAGTTGCTATGGACGTTAGAGAGCCGTCTAATCTTACTTCCATAAAACCTGTATTCAAAGCGGTGTCGGCTTTATATATATAATTACCAAATTGTTTTGTGATATAAATGGTATCGTTTGTTTTATTTAAGGCAATGCCATGAGCATCCTGAAATGTTCCTCCTCCATAATTATGAAGTAATGTCATGTGCTCGATATCTACAATTGCCAACCTACTGCTTAACTGCCAGGAAACACAATAGGCTCTCTTACTATCAGCACTTATTACTATGGTATTCCAGTCCAGGTAAGTACTAATACCAATGTCTACCTGCCCAACAAAACTATCATCCGCCGTTCGGTATTTCTGTAAAAAAGTATTTTTGGTAAATATCACATACCAGTATTGCCCATCGGGCGAAACTCTTATCATGTGAGGGCTTTCAATAGTTCCCGGGTTATTGCCTACATTGATGTATCTTATCGGTAATTGAGTATTGGCGTCAAAAACAGTTACAACGTCGCATCCCTGATTCAAAACATAATATTTTTTTCTGTTAGGGTCGTCGCTCCATTTAATATTACCATTAGCATCAGGTGCGCCATTATCTATCCAGTCTTTTATGGTTTGTACTTCCTCGCGGCTTAAAGCATTTTTATTTAGCGGCATGGTAGGGTAATTTATCGGGCCAAGATCGCTGTAAGTATTGATGAAATAACATAATGACGAAAAATCACTGCGATAAGGTATTACCGGCGACCCACTATTAGAACCATTAAATAGAGTTGCCAGCGTTGTGAGATCCAGATCAGCAGCCCCCTGAGCGCTGGTTGTATTATGACATCCGGATGTAGCACATTTGTATGTAAAGATCTTTCCAACTTCAGGAGGATAATCACCAAAAGTAGGTGAAGCAGAATCTTTAGTACAGGCATATAATGCCAATATTAAAATTGTGGAGAAAACAAATAAAGATCTTTTGATTTTAGTGGTATACATTCTGTAATAAAGATACAAAACCCATTGATTATTTAAAATTAAATAATGTTATAGATTTATTATAGACTAGTTGCCCTTAATAACTGCATGTATTGCAGGCCTTTTTGGCGTGCAAAATCGATATTATGTTGGGGAATTTGTTCCGGGTTCGGAAATAACCGCAACGCTTTTGTAATACTCTCTTCACGTAAAATGTGTAGCATGGGATAAATTGAACGGTTTGTGTAATTCGCGGGATCATCCATGTCAGAACCGGAAAAACAGTAGTCAGGATGAAAGCTGGCTAACTGGTAAATGCCGTCATAACCTTCTTTAGAGATCAAACGTTCTGCTTTTTTTACGAGGCTCAGGTATGATTGAAAATCAGTAAAATTGGTGGAAAATATGATGAAACTTGTTTCGGTCTTTTCGTCATTTTCCAGATGTTCAAGTTCTGACTTTAATATTTCCACGCTTTTTTCAAGGGAAATATCTGATTTTACAACGTAACGAATGCTTTTATTGAACATTGCTTTGGCTGCAAAAGGACAAAAATTGCAATCTATTACAACTGATTTGATCCAATTAGTGGTTTGTTCTATTACTTTCTCATTTGTTATCATACGGATGTGTTGATTTAAGCCTCAATTTTTTTGCTCTTCGCATTTCTACTTTCACTTTGTGTCCTCTGGTACCTCTTAAACTTTTTAGTTTACTTTCCCGTTTTTCCAGAGAGACAAAACCTTTCACAAAAACCAAAGAATCATCAATTGGTTTAAATCGTATTGGCAGATGAATGATGCTATCAACGATCACCGGAATAAAATCTACAGTCAGCTTAAATTTTCTTTTAAAAGGTTTCATAAAGCTGCATTGTGCAGCCTCTGAAGCGAAAGCAATACTTTTAAATCCCAGTTCTTTTGCCATCATAGTTGAGTAATAAAGGTTCTCAGTAGTATGCTCGGCCTTTGTTTCGATAAAGATATGATCGGCTTCTATGCCTGTTTGTATGGCCAGCAGCTTCATTACGTTCGCCTCAATATAAGGACTATGAACAGCGCCCCCCGAAAAAATAATATTTTTGGCATATCCTTTCTTATAGAGATAATGAGCCCATTTTACCCGTTCGGATAGTACCATGTTCACTCTTCCCGAATCGTAAGGAAAACCCGGTACAATGATCACATCGTAGGGCTTTTTTTGATAAGCAATTTCAAAACATTTTACAGGATCAGTGTAAAAGGCATTATAGTAAGCATTGCAATTTGAAAAAGAAGCAGTGATGAATGCAAGAAATACTATTTTTAAAATGTGGGCAATAACATTATGTATAAATGGTTTCAAGAAACAAAGCTAGCTAATTATTAAATTTCAATTACATTTACTCATGAGTTTTTATGCAGAAATATATACTGATGGTTCATGCCATACACAGCATTGTATTGGTGCATGGGCCGCAGCAGTATTAATTGATGGTAAAAAAGTAATGTTGAGTGGAAAGTGTGAAAATACGACTCATAATCGTATGGAGATTCTTGCTGTAATAAATGCGATCAAACATGTGCTGCAAGATCAAAAAAATGTAACTGAAATAAAAATTGTATCTGATAGTCAGTACGTCATTGGGTTGATCTCAAGGCAGGTAAAGTTCGAATCTTCTGGTTTTAAAACCAAGGCAGGTGATGCGATCAGGAATGTAGATCTGGTGAAGGAGTTACTGGATCTTGTTACGAAAGTAAAGGTGCAATTTGTAAAAATAAAAGCACATCAAAAACCAACGGATGACGTGAATTATAATATTGTAGTAGATAAATTAGCCAGGCAAATTGTAAGAGATGCAGTTAAAACAATATTTTAAACTTGTCGTTTCTTTTCTTTGACCACCTTCTTTTTTGCAGGATAAATCTCTTTTTTAATGATATTAAATTTATGGCGCTTTGGAAGAATGTGAAGTTTCATGTCCTGAACGCAGATCTCGTCATCTTTACGGATCCTGGCAATATTGTTGTATGATAACTGACTTGCATCTATCAATACAACCAGGTTACTTCCAATAGTTTCAACCATTTCCGGATTCTGAAAAACCACGCCTGTGTTTTCACCCAGACCTATCCCTAAAAGAGAGGGATAAGTAGCAGTAGCTTCAATCAGTCTGCCAAACCTTCCCCGTTGTACAAAATGCGTGTCAACAATTACGCCTTTTAATATTCCGAGTCCTTTCGAAAATTCTATATATCCTTTGGATAATGCTTCGGAAGGATTGCCATCAGCTATCATAATATCGGGTAACGCCATGGCACCGGCACTGGTTCCTGACACTAAAAAATCGGGATCAGAATTGAATCTTTTTTTTATTGCCAGCAGGAGTTTGCTTTTTAAAAGTGTTTTAATAAGTAAAACCTGGTCCCCTCCGGTAATAATGATTCCATCACAAGAAGAAATCCGTTCAAGAAATTCTTTTTTATCGGCATGTTGCCTGGTAGTGAAATGCATTAAATTTACATTTCTGCAATCCAGTGCTTTTAATGCGTCGGTATATTCTTTTCCTATTTTGTTGGGATTTTTAGATGCTGAAGTAATAATCTCAATTTTAGATTTTTTTCCTTTCATAGCTGAAAGGATCTTTAAGAGAATTTTAGGCTCTGGCTTTTTTAGCTTTAAGGAATCCTTTCCTTTTAATGAAGACATACCTCTGTCAACATTTCCGCCTATTAAAATTATTTTTCCCATAACCTATACCCATTCAAATCGTATGCCTGGGAAATAAGAAAAAACTATGAGTTATTTTGCTTTTTTGTTTTCAAAAAGAGAATTAGCGTCTTTTAAAAATTTTTGCTCTTCCTTTCCTGGTTCTGCATTTTGAGGATAACCAACAGACCCAAAACTATCAATGTCATATTTTGCACCATCAACACTCTTGTTAAGGTTAAATATCCAGATAGTTGGGTAACCACGAACCTGAAAAGTTTGTTGTAGACTGTTATTTTGCTGAATTAACTCAGGACTAAGTGTTTTTCCTCTTGGGAAATCTACTTCCAGGAGTATTACATTTTTGTTGGCCCATTGAATAAATTCAGCTTTAGAAAAAACATCCGCCTGCAGTTTTTTACACCATCCGCACCAATCGCTTCCTGTAAAAAAAGCAAATATTGGTTTATGGGTTGTTTTGGAAACCTCATTAGCTTTCATAACATCAGTATACCAGGTTAGACCTTTATTTTCATTGATATTTTGTTGAGCAATGGTAGAAACGCTTATAAAAAAAAGCGATGCAAAAAGAAATGTTTTAATGTTTTTCATAGGTTGTTTTTTTGTTTTCGATAAATTCCTTTAAGATGTGTAAAGTAGTGTTCCAATAAAAGACAAGGTGTTGGTAAATTGATTCTGTTGGAAAATTTTTGATAACAAGCGATAGTTTGGTTTGATCGTGAACAGCTACAAGTTTAAAGCTATAAACAACGTAATTTTGTTTTTCATCCATCAGATTTGACAAGGAACTTAAATGTGTATACTCTAGTGTTTTTTCAGGTTCAAATTGTAGTACTTTGCCTTTATTTTCAAAAGGTATCCAATGTAAGGTTCCTTTTATGAAGATAGGGCCATCTATTTTCCAGTTGGTAATGATCTCAATATCTTCGTCCAACATCCATTCCTTCATCATATCAACATCTGTCAATGCTTTCCATACGTTTGATGGGAAAGCATTGATCATAACGCTTTTATGAATGATCTGTTCCAGAACCATAGGTTGTTTATGAACTGTTAAGATAATCAATAAGCGGTTTTAATTAAGCTTAATGAAGATAAAAATCGTTAAATGATTACAAATGGGTTTAAAATAAAAAAGGAGACATTTCTGTCTCCTTTACCCGAATTGTAGTTATTCTTGTGATCCTGCTGGGACTCGAACCCAGGGCCCATACATTAAAAGTGTATTGCTCTACCAACTGAGCTACAGAATCATGAATTTAAGAACGTTTCTACCTTTTCGGGCTGCAAATATATAAACCAATTTGTAACTAGCAAAACTTTTTTTATTATTTTTTTAATTTATTTCAAGGGCTTGTTTTTACTGGTGATTAGCCTTATTTTTATATCAGTTATGAACTTTACACCTCAAATAAATTTACTAAAAGGCTTTTGCACATTAAATTTTGGAGTATCAACCGTAGATGCTGAGTTGGTTTTTGGAAAACCGGAAGAGATTCAGGTGCTGGATGACCCTATTTTGGAAACATCATGTACGGTTTACCATTATTGGGAATCAGGATTTTCTCTTTTCTTTGATAATAAAAATGCGATGAAATTTGGTAGTGTAGAAGTTGATAATGAGGATACTTTATTATTCTCGAAAAAAATATTCACGCTAAAAGAGCAGGAGTTGATCGAATTGATGAAAGAACATAAGTACGTTTTAACTGATTCTGAAAAACAGGATTGGGGCGAAAAGCGCTTAAGCTTCGATGAAGCAGGTTTGGACTGCTACTACGAGAACGGAAGATTAACGTCTATTAACTTTGGGGTGATTGACGAATTGAATAACTTTGAGTTTTTGCCGAACTAGGCTATAATCAGCCTAAGTATTCGACACTATTTAATAATTAAACCTAATCACTAATAATTAAAAAATTATAAAATGCCTGGAACTGAATTATTTGGCGCCGAAGAGCGCAAGGAAATTGAAGATGTATTATCTACCGGAGTATTATTTCGTTATAACCACGATGCATTACGTAACAACCACTGGAAAGCAAAAGATTTTGAAGCTGAAGTGAAAAAAATCACAGGAGCTAAATATGCTCATGCCATGAGTAGCGGTTCAACTGCTGTGGCTACAGCATTGGCTGCAAGTGGTATTGGTACAGGTGACGAAGTGATCGTTCCTCCATTTACATTTATGGCAACCATCGAAGCCGTTTTGTTCATTGGCGCATTACCTGTATTTGCCGAGATCGATGAAACGCTTTGTTTAAGTGCTGAAGGAATCAAAAAGGCTATTACTCCCAAAACCAAAGCCGTGTGTTTAGTACACATGTGTGGTGGTATGGCAGAAATGGATTCGATCATGAAGGTTGTAAAAGAACACAATTTAATTTTAGTAGAAGACGCCGGACAATCATTTGCCTCGTCATATAAAGGAACTTCAACGGGTTTATTTGGTAATGCCGGATGTTATTCGTTCGACTTCTTTAAAATTGCAACAGCCGGAGAAGGAGGCGTTTTAGTTACCAACGACGAAACAACCTATAAAAAAGCAGATGTGTACAGTGATCACGGGCACGACCACATTGGTGCTGTACGTGGTATGGAACAACATCCGTATTTAGGATTTAATTACCGTATCTCTGAATTGCATGCTGCGGTTGGCGTAGCACAAACCCGTAGAGTGCCTCAGATCAAAGAAAAGAACCGCGCAAACAAAAAATTCTTAGTAGATATGTTATCAAAAACTCCGGGAATCTCTTTTGCAACATTAGCAGATCCGGATGGAGACTCTGCAACTTGTTTAAATTTGTTATTACCTGATACAGCTACTGCTCAGCGTGTAGTTGACGAAATGAAAGCTACTGGTGTTGTTGGATTTGATTACTGGTTCAAGAATATGTATCACTTCATCAATCAGTGGGATCATATTAAAGAATTACGCACGGTTTCTAAATTACCTATCGAAATATTAGGTGCACCTCAGGATTATAAAAACTTACAATTACCTAAAACGCAGGAAACCATTGGTCGTTTAATTTCATTTGGTATTAAATACAAATGGACAGAAGCAGATATGACAACGTTGGCTACTAATATTTCTGCTTGTGTAACTAAGGCAATGAACCCTGTAAACGCTTAATCAAAAAATGCTTCATAAAAATTTTAAAAATATTGATAAAGTAACTTACGGACGAGGTTCTTTCTCGCAATTAGCAGAAACAATTGAGCCTATTCGTAAAGAAAACAAGAACTACTTCGTTTATGTAGTTGATAATTATTTTAAAGGGAAACCTTTATCCAATAAGCTTCAAAACAAACCTGAGGATCTGATCTATTATATCGATGTTGATCCTCATGAACCGAAGACAGAACAAATAGATTCATTACGTGATGAGATTTTAGCGAAGCAGGGTTTACCCAGTGGAGTTATTGGAATTGGCGGCGGCAGTATTATGGATATTGCCAAAGCTCTATCATTAATGTTAACTAACGAAGGATCTTCTACGTTATATCAAGGATTGAATTTAGTAAAGAAGCCAGGAATTTATCATTTAGGTGTTCCAACTATTTCGGGTACAGGTGCTGAAGTATCAATGACTGCGGTATTAACCGGTCCTGAAAAAAAATTAGGTTTAAAATGTGATTGGACAGTTTTCAATCAGGTTATATTGGATCCTGAATTAATAGCTTCAGTTTCTACAGATTGGTGGTTCTACACAGGTATGGATACTTACATTCATTGCATCGAATCGGAAACCGGCATTCGTAACAATGCCTTTAGTTTAGCTTATGGCGAACAATCGTTGAAGTTGTGCAGAGAAGTGTATTTAGGGCCCGATGCAGGGCGTAGTCCGGAGAACGATGATAAGTTAATGGTAGCTTCCCTAATGGGAGGTTTAAGTTTAACGTATAGTGAAGTAGGAGCTTGTCACGCAATTAGCTACGGTTTATCCATGGTTTTAGGAACAAGGCACTGTTATGCAAACTGTATCATCTTCCAGCATTTAGGAGATATTTATTTAAAAGGTCACAGCGAGTTCATGCAAATGATTGAAAAACATAATATTGTGTTACCACAAAATTTAAGTAAAGACTGGACCGACGAACAAATTACTGCCATGGCAACTGTTTCATACAACTTACCATTTATGTGGAATCATGCATTTGGTGATAATTATAAAGAGATAGCAACTATGGATTACATTAAAGATCTATTCAGAAGATTATAAATAAATAATTTCATAACCTCTGCAATCTTTGCAAAAAAACCTTTGCAATCTTTGCGGTTAAACAAATAAAAAAATGTCAAAAAAAATAGTAAAAGTAGGAGATATTGAGTGCGGGAGTAAAGAGTTATTCTTGATCTCAGGACCTTGTGTGATCGAGGAAGAAAGCATTATGATGAAAACGGCTGAGAAACTAAGAGAAGTTCAGGAACGTTTAAAGATCAAAATTATTTACAAATCATCTTTCACAAAAGATAACCGCAGTAGTTTAAGTTACTACCAAGGACCGGGATTAATTAAAGGCTGTGAATTATTAGGTAAAATTAAAGAGCAATTCGGTTTCCCTGTTTTAACTGATATTCACTCTCACGACCAGGCAGCAGCAGCAGCAGAGGTTTGCGATGTATTACAAATCCCGGCGTACTTATGTATGCAATCATCTTTATTAGTAGCTTCTGCAAAAACAGGACGTGTTATCAATATTAAACATGGTCAGTTTTTAGCGCCCGATAATATGAAACACCCGGTGCAAAAATGTATTGATAGTGGTAACGACCAGGTGATTTTAACTGAGCGTGGTTACTCTTTTGGGTACAATGATCTTATTGTTGATCCTCGTGCATTTTATCACATGAATAACATAGGTTACCCGGTTGTGTTTGATGTAACACACTGTGTGCGTAAATACGGTATTCCGAGTTCTGATAAAAAAGGAGGCGCGCGTGAGTTCTTGCCAGTATTGGCAAGGGCAGGTGTAGCATCAGGTATTGATGGAATGTTCATCGAAACTCATCCTAATCCAGAAACAGCATTATGTGATGCGGCTTCTCAATTGTGTGTAACTGATTTAGAAGAATTTTTAAAACCAATTATTGAACTTCACAATGTTGAGGTGAAATACAGAGACTAATTTTTTATAATTAAAATGCACTATTATGCAAACCATTAAACTACATAAACTATTTATTATTGCTTTAGTGATTTGCAATACTGCATTTTCTCAAACAAATGTTTATAAACCGTTTCCTGAAAATAGTGCAATTTGGCATGTGAGTAAAAATTCTACGTCAGGATTGAATTATTATAATTACAAAACGTCGGGGGATACATTAATTGGAGCGTATACCTATAAGAAAGTTCTATATGCTTACAATACATCACCGGGGCCTTTTAACTTTAGTTCTTATACATTTAAATTTGCCTACAGAAATGATTCGATCAATAGAAAAGTTTATTATTTAGATGTAACAGGTGGTGCAAATACAGATTTACTATGGTATGACTTTAACTTAAATATTGGTGATACAGTACCAGGTACATTTTCTTATGGAAGGAGCGACATTTCCACAGATAGAGTTGTTCAATCTATAGATAGTGTGTTGATTTGTGGTTCATATCATAAACGATTCAATTTTAATTGCACGGACAACGAATCTGATTTGGTTGAAGGTGTGGGTTTTATGGATCATTTTGTTCATTCATACCGTAATAATGAATGTCCTTTTGAGCCTGTGGAAGTTTACTACACAGGATTTTCAACCTGTTATTTTACTTCTGTTCAAGAGCATTTAACGGATAGCCAAATTAGAATATTTCCTAATCCAGTAAGCGCTGAATTAAAAATAAGTGGTTCACTTAAACTTATAGAATACGCTATTACTAATAATGTTGGAGAGACTGTACTGAAAGGAAGTGCAATCGACATCCAATCCATTAAAGTATCTTCTTTATCAGATGGTTTGTATATTATAAAAGTATTGGACAAATCAGGAAATCTTAAGCAAGCAAAATTTATAAAACAATAAAATAATGAAAAAACTAATTTTAATTTTAGTAGCAGGATTTTTCTGCACAACTGTTTCTGCTCAAAGCCTTTATATCAATGGAAGTAAAAAAGGAGAAATCGAATCTGATGGGGATGTATATGTAGGAGGCTCTAAAAAAGGAAATATCGAAAGTGATGGAGATGTTTATGTTAATGGATCTAAAAAGGGTCAGATCGAATCGGATGGCGATATTTATTTGAATGGAAGTAAAGTTGGCCAGATTGAAAGCGATGGGGATGTTTATAAGAATGGCTCAAAGATCGGACAAATAGAGTCGGATGGAGATATATACAAAAATGGTTCTAAGATAGGTGATTGCAAAGGAGTGAAGAAAGAGTGGGTAGCCGCAGTTGTTTTCTTTTTCTTTATTGAAGGTCTAGCGTACTAAGTTTATGATATTATCAAGTATAGTTGCGGCCTCTTTAAATAACGGTATTGGGAAGAATAATCAATTGCCGTGGCATTTACCTGCTGATCTAAAGTTTTTCAAAAATACAACAATGGGCTCCCCTGTGATCATGGGACGCAAAACATTTCAATCTATTGGCCGTACATTGCCCGGAAGAAAAAACATTGTTGTTACAAGAGATAAGGATTTCAACTCTGATCATAAATTTGACATCATGGTTGTTGGAAGTTTGGATGAAGCATTGGTTAAAATGACATCCGAGAATGAAGTTTTTATTATTGGGGGTGGCGAAATATTTAAACAATCGATGGATTCGGTTGATAATATTTACCTGACTGTAGTTAAAACAACATTAGATGCAGATGTTTTTTTTCCGGAAGTTGATCTGAATAAATTTCACTTGGTTTGGGAAGAAGAACATGAGGCTGATGAAAAAAATGATTTTGCGTATACGTTTAGAAAATACGAAAGAAAATAATGAGCTCAATTAAACTCGAAAATATTTTGTTCATTGATATTGAAACAGTACCTATTCAGTATCAATACAATTCATTATCTGAAACAGAAAAAGAACTGTGGGATAAAAAATGGATGTATAGCAAAGATAATACTTCTGAACAACAATATGCCAAAGCCGGTATCTATGCCGAGTTTGCAAAAGTTGTTTGTATTGGCTTAGGATTTATGAGCGAAGGGAAATTCAGGACCAAAGCCATTGCCGGAGATAATGAACATGATGTTTTAACGGAATTCTCTAAATTATTGGAGCAATTCTTTAATACAAAAGATCATTTTTTATGCGCTCACAATGGAAAAGAATTTGATTATCCTTTTTTATGCCGCCGTTTATTGGTTAATAAAATTGCTTTGCCAAAATTATTGCAACTGCAAGGAATGAAACCCTGGGAAGTGAAACATTTGGATACCATGGAGATGTGGCGTTTTGGCGACATTAAAAATTTTACCTCGTTGAATTTACTGGCGCATATATTTGGTATTCCTTCTCCAAAGGATGATATCGATGGCAGCCAGATCGCTAAAGTATATTATGAGGAAAATAATATTGAACGCATTAAAACCTATTGCATTAAAGATGTGGTAACTTTAGCACGTATCTATCAATCTTTAAAAGGATTAATAGCATTAAGCGATAGCGATATAGTTTATACTTAATAATTTTGCACACACACATCTCGCATTAACGCAGATGTGATAAGTGAAATAAATAATCCGTGAAAATCTGTAAGATCCGCGGGAAACAAATTTAAAATGACAAACGGAAAAAGAATAGCAGTAATAGGAAGTGGAAGTTGGGCAACAGCTATCGTTAAAATAATAAGCAATAATGCGAGTAAGATCAGTTGGTTCTTCAGGAATCAATCAGATATTGATCACATGGATCAGTATGGTCACAATCCCCGCTATTTAAGTTCTGTACAATTTGATCTGACTAAGCTGGAATTATCTTCTGACTTATTAGGAACATTAACAAAAGCAGATATTATTATTTTGGCTGTTCCTTCCGCTTTTATACATAACACCTTAAAGAACATTCCCGCGGATGTATTTAAAAATAAAACAATATTCTCTGCTATTAAGGGCATCGTACCTGAATACAATTTAATTGTAGGCGAATATTTAAATACCGTTTACAATGTTCCTTTGGATAATATTGGCGTGTTAACAGGTCCTTGCCATGCAGAAGAAGTAGCACTGGAAAAATTATCATATTTAACTCTGGCTTGCAGAGACGTTGCCCGTGCTGATGAGTTGTGCGAGTATATGCGTTGTCGCTATATCAAATGTTCAAGCAGCGATGATATTTACGGGACAGAATTATCAGCCGTATTAAAAAACGTAATTGCAGTTGCCGGTGGTATTTGCCACGGACTTGGTTATGGTGATAACTTTTTATCCGTATTAGTAAGTAATGCTATCCAGGAAATAGATCGTTTTGTTGCTGCTGTGCATCCAATTGACAGGGATACCAAAGCTTCCGCTTATTTGGGAGATCTTTTGGTAACCGCTTATTCTCAATTCAGTCGTAACCGTATGTTTGGAACCATGTTGGGAAAAGGTTATAGCGTTAAACAAGCACAACTGGAAATGAACATGATCGCCGAAGGTTATTACGCTGTTAAATGTGTGGTGGAGATCAATAAAAAATACAACACCCACATGCCCATTACCAATGCGGTAAACAATATCATCTACAATCATAAAGACGCCAAGCACGAAATGGAACTGCTGGCTGAGCAGTTGTCATGATTTTTTGTATCCTTTTTTCATTATTGTAATTATAATGTAAAAACGGAGCAAAAATGAAAACACTACTTTTACTTACTTCGCTGGTATTTGCAATTACTGTTAATGCTAAGCACAGGCTACTCTCACTTGAAAATGCCGCCAAATTAAATCTCTTAAAATTTAAGATCAAAGGAACTGGTACACATCAGGGCAAATGTCTGAACATGCAACTCGAAAGCTCTTGCCCTGATTCACTCTGGTTAACTTTGGAAGCCGGATGCCGTTTGGATTCTAAAAATGAATCTGAACAGGACATATTGGTAACACAGGAACAAATATTTGTTCTTGGTGGCTTTCAAAAGGCTAATGCTAAAGTAATAGGTTATTGTTGTCAGGCAAGTAATCATACTCCTCAAAGGAATACAGATTTTACTATTGATAAACCAACAGATAAAAACCTTGTGTCGCTGGCACGTTATTTAAATTACCACCGTACGGATGAGCAGACAACTCAAACTGCAGTTTGGTGTGTAAGTAACGGCAGGCCACTGGCTTCAATTCCAAAAATAAATGCCGCTTTACGAGCATTCGTAGCAGGTATCAGGAATGAAGAGTTGCCTTGGTATGAAGTGGAATATAACCAATCAGTTAATAATGTGATGGCATCTCAGCAAGCAAAAAAAGTGTTTGGATATATTGATTATAAAATACAGCAGTCAGGAAAGATGAAGATCGAATTGAGAGATTCAAAAGGTAGGCTTATGATCAATATCTCAGATCAAAAAGATGTAGCCCAAGGAGAACATGAGTTTTGGTTTGAAATGTGCGTTTCACATTATCCAAAAGGAAAGTATTATCTCCATTTTTTAAGCGACAATGGACCGGTAACAAAAAAAGAATTTCAGATATAACATCAAAATATAGCTCTTTTATCAAGCCGGAGTAAGTTATTAAATTACTTCACTTTTGATAGCAGAGTAACGTGACCGGTTTTAACAACTGTTTGTCCCGACATGGCTTTTACTTCGGCCTGGTATATGTAAATTCCTTGCTCGCATAGTTGCCCTTTATTTTTGCCGTCCCAGCCAATGTTTTCTCCGTTGCTTTTAAAAATTTCAACACCCCATCGGTTGAAGATAGTAAGTTTGATCTCAGCTATTCCAAATCCCATTGGTACAAATACTTCATTTTTTTCATCACCATTCGGTGTAAAAGCATTCGGGATATATACATTCCAATCTTTTGTAACTGTAATGCAAACGACATCTGTATTTCTACATCCGGCACTCGAAATACCTTCAAGCGTATAACAGGTGTTTTCCTGTGGATTGACAGTAACCGTTGGACAATAATTACAATCAAATTTAACACCTGTAGAGGCGTTAATGAAGCCGACAGGAGTGTTGCCTGTGCCGTTTAATGTAATGATATGATCAATATTAATGATACTGTCAACACCCGCATCTAAAATTGGTAAACTGTTTACAGTTATTCCAACAGTTGCTGTGTTCGAACAGTTATTGGTTGTGCCCGTCACTGTATATACGATTATGCCTGATCCGGTAGGCTTTACAGTAGTTGTTGAATCATGTATATCACTAACTCCCGCAGATGGACTCCATGTATAAGTAGTGCCACCTGTCGCGTAAATTAATGTAGATTGGCCTTCGCAGATAATAGGACCAGGTCCGGTAATAATTATAGGGAGAGGCGTTACTATTATCTGAATTGTTTTTGTATCTGTACAGCCAAATACCGGCAGGCCGTTAGATCCTGTAGCGGTATAAATAGTTGTGGCCAAAGGCGTTGCAATGGTTGTACCTGTATTGATATTACTAACAGTAGCCGGCGACCAGGTAAAAGATGATGCGCCACTTGCATTTAATGTAGTTGAGTTGCCTGCACAAATAATAGGTGTACTTGAGGATATTGCCAGTGTTGGGGTAGGGATAACATCTACCGTTAACGATGTAGAGTTTATACAACCCAGTGGCGAAGATCCCCTTACAGTATAAGTTTGCGTTGTTGGCGGAGTAGAAATAACGCTTGCTGACGTTGTAGTATTTAAATGAGTTCCAGGACTCCACGTGTACGTTGAAGCACCACTCGCTGTAAGCGTTGCTGACTGAGTAGAGCAAATTGTATGAGATGTAGATGTAATTGTAGGATTAACAGTTACTGTTACAACAATTTGTGTTATATCTATACAATTGCTATTTGCTCCGGTCACTACATAGGTTTCTGTATTTACAGGCGTTGCAATTACTGTAGATCCGGTGCCCGAACTTAAGGTTGTAGCAGGAGTCCATGTGTAATTTGTTGCGCCAGTTGCTACAAGTGTGGCAGATGATGCGGGACAAATAATAGCGGAAGAAGAACTAACACTAATGGTAGGCGTTGTTACAACAGTTATAGTAGTGATAGAGCTGTTAACACATGTATTCAGATCTGTTCCGGTAACCGTATATGTTTCTGTTGCACTGGTGGTGGAAGTAACTGTGTTTCCTGTAGCGCTATTCAAATTGAGGGCGGGCGTCCATGTGTAAGTAGCCGCTCCTCCGGCTGTAAGTGTACCGGTGTTTCCCGAACACATACTAAAGCTAGGAGAAGTTGTGATTACTGGTAATGGATTTACATTTACCGTGGTTGTAGTTGAATTTACACATCCATTAAGGTCTGTACCAACAACATTATAAACTGTTGTTGATATTGGATTGGCGGTTACACTTGCCCCATTTGCACTGATTAAAGAAGCTGCCGGGCTCCAGGTGTAAGTAATTGCACCTGCTGCCGAGATCTGACCGCTTGACCCTACACAGATAGTATTACTTGTTGCTGTTACGACCGGTAGAGGATTTACGAGCACGCTTGTTGTAGTGGTGTTTACACAGCCATTAGAATCGGTTCCTGTGATACTGTAGGAAGTAGTGATGGTAGGGCTGGCCGTAACACTTGAGCCGTTAGCACTGCTTAAAGTTGCAAAGGGGTTCCATGTATAGGTTGTTGCTCCTGTTGCTGTAAGCGAAGCAGTTAATCCGATACACAGTGTATTGGTAGTTGCGGTTACAATAGGTAAAGGGTTTACTAAAACAGATGTTGTTGTCGTATTTACACAACTATTTAAGTCTGTACCTGTGATTGTATAACCGGTAGTAATTGTTGGATTGGCAGTTACGCTTGCTCCATTTGCACTATTTAATGTTGCTGATGGGTTCCATGTATAAGTGTCAGCACCACTGGCAATAAGTGACACACTATCGCCGATACACAATGTGTTACTTGTGGCTGATATAATTGGTAAGGGATTAACCAAGGCCGTGGCGGTGGTTGTATTCACACAATTATTTACATCAGTACCAGTTATAGTGTAAGTAGTTGTAATTGTTGGACTAGCGGTAACCGTTGAGCCAATACCTGTATTTAATGATCCGGAAGGGTTCCATGTATAAGTGTTCGCTCCGCTAACAACCAATGTGGTTGTTAGCCCAAAACAGAGCGTGTCGCTGGTAGCTGTCATAACCGGTAAAGGATTAACTAACACGTTCGTTGTAGCCGTGTTCACACACCCATTTCCATCAGTTCCTGTAACTGTATAATCAGTTGTTGTTATAGGATTTGCTGTAACGGTGGCGCCTGTTGGGCTGTTTAATGAAGCCGTTGGTAACCAGGAGTATGTTGTCGCCCCGGCAGCGCTAATTGGTGCACTTGAACCAACACATATGGTATTGCCAGTTGTCGCTACGATTGGTAACGGATTTATTTTCACAACAGCCGTGTCCTGCGAGGTACAAGTATTTCTGTTTGCTGTAACAATGTACGTATTGGTTATTTGTGTTAAGGTATTGTTTACACCTGTAATAGTTGGATTTGAAATAGTAGAAGAATTAAGGTCGGTAGCCGGCGACCATGCATAGGTATATCCAGTAATGGCATTGTAACCCAGAGAACCGGTTTGACCCGCACAAATTATCGTATCTGTTGCAAAATTTCTTAGCGGTAAAGTAATCGGTATTTGTGAAGGCGTGCAGGAGCAGTGATTAAAAGCCGTGTCAATAACGGCAATCACATGACATGCTGCGCCGGATGGAATATTCAATGAGTAGGTATATGCATAGGATCCATTATTCGGAATTGCAATATTAGCGGTATGCTGAGAAATTAGCACATCACCTGCATTGTACATTCCATTTGAGTTTACATCATTGTAGTAACTAATTACAGTAGCATTGGTTGCATTTAGGGCTTCTCCCGTGTTGTTGATAGTGAAATTCACAAAAGCGGTTTCTCCCGCGGGAGGATTTGGGATCGAATAGCCACTGGCATTTGAAAGTGCCAGGTAACTTTTGTAGGTAAATATTGGCAATGTATCGCCACCTGTGATCACATTTACGCCACATAAACTTCCTGATAAAGTACAGAGCAATGCAGAACTACTGGTTGTTTTTGCTTCAAAATTTGAAATATTGCAGCTTAATACACTCGGATTACCTGTGTAGTTAATATCAAAAACGGTGCTATCGCTGAGAGTAACTCCCGGCAGTAATTTCCATGTAAGGTGCTGTTGATTATTATAAAATGAAATAGCAGGTATACCATTTACCGGAAAATTGTGTATTCCACTAAAAGAGCCGGCTACATAAGAAACGCCGGCTGGCAATGTTACCTGCAGAGAATCTGTATTGCCAAAAGATAAGCCACCTAAATTTTCTGAAAAAATGTGCAATATAGAGCTGTTACTGCAGGGAGAAATATAGGTGCTTTTTAAAACGGTATTGGTTAAATATGGAGCTGAGGCTCCTGTGATGCCTAATTGAGAAGAGAGTGAAACTAATTGACCTGTAGAGCCACCACAGCCACTCACTCCAAAAAAACTAAAACTTGCTAAGCTACCAGATGTATATCCACAGGACGTTAATACCTTGAACTTTATCTTAACGGCATTATCTCCAACACTTAATATACCCGGCATGCCATTTAATCCAATGCTTGGAGATAATACAGAGATATTGTACTGGTATATCGTGCCTCCCATGTAAATAGGGTCACTTATAGTAGCATAAGGACTTGCAATAGGATAAGCTAATTGCGAACTTCCCGGAATTATATTCACGCCTAAAGGAACATTTACGCTAACGGTTAAGTTATATACGCTTCCTAATTGAACATTTGTTCCAATTACCTCGTAAGATGCTGTATCACAAAGATCCACAACAGTTGGAGGAGTAATTACAGTTGTTAGTAATAAAGGTGTTTGTGGGGTTTCCTTTAATGTTATTTTTTTAGTGATACATGGGTAAGCTGCTAAATTTGCCGGATAGCCCTGGCAGTTCCATCCAGCATGAACTATAATACTATCCTGTAAACAGGAAGTATAAGTGCCGTATAGTCTGTAATTTTTTAAGGCCCCGCCTGCAAGCGTACCTAATTGATAGATACCGCCTACCGGTGTTATTGTGGCGCTGGTTGCAAGGTCTACTACAGTGTTAATGGTAAGACCAGAGATAGTTGGAGCTGAGATCCAGGTATTAAAAGCTGATGGGGTAGAAATATTTGATAAAGAAATATCCCAGGTTACAACGTTCGTTGTAGCATTGATGTTTGGTAGAACAGATTGTAAAAAAATGTTTGGCCCACTGTAAGTTATTTGGTCCTGATTAGGAACATTTGAAGTATTAAGTGCAACCGCCTGTGGCAAATATGCACTCGGTTTAAATGTCCAGTTGTATCCAATGTTCTGAGCTACATTTTGTACTACGGCACAACTCGGTTCCAAAGTGGCAGTAAACACTCCGTAAAATCCATCGTCGCTTGGGGTAATTGATGGCGTTGACGCGCTTGTATAAAAAGAACCAACAGGAAATTTCAATGTTGCTCCTAAAGGATTAATTGGTACTATTGGAAACGTAGCAGATGCAGATCCAGCAAAAGTTCCGGCAGTTCTAACTTCCACAAACTGAGCAGATAAATATTTATATCCTGTTGGTGGAACTAATTCTAAAGTATCAATTCGTGCCCAGGGCCTATACTCAAAAGGGAATAAATTACCGCCGGCATAATTACTACAACAAGGTCCTATGGATAAATAGTAATTTTGTGTAATTGATATCTGATCACAATTACTCAGGCTATAGCTGTCCGGTCCATAGTTCGTGTAATAATAACCTATTATTGAAAAATTGCCATCAAAGGTATTACATGAATATATATTAGCCGGATTGGTAGGCGAAGCAATATCCGATACAACAAATGTATTTGTTACCGCAACAGGAATAATTGCACCACCAATGTTGGTAGTTACTTTATACTGTGGTTCAAATACCAAAGAGTCGTTATCAAGAAAAACAAAACCAGCTCCAACACCACCAGAAGCTATCAGTGCTGTGGAACTCAGATCATATTTAAAAGTTGCGGTGGGAGCAACAGCAGCTACACCACCGATATTACAGGTTGCTATTAGAGGTAAGCCTACGCCACGGTATATTTTTAGTTTGCCACCAATTGCTGTTAAATTATTGCCATTGGTGATCGTTGAGCTGGCATAACAAAATTGCCAGGTTGGATGAGTAACACTGGTTTTAATTTTTCCGTAAAAGCTTGAAGTAATAGTATCACCATACATCGCACGGGATGTTTTGATCTTTGTGAAATCAAGAGTTCCCGTTGCATCAGGTAATCCATCATCTGTATTATCCGGAAGTCCGTAACTGGTTCTCTTAATAGAGTAATCACGAAAATTCAAACCTTCACATGTAACCGGACACACTAAATTTAAATTGAAATTGCTTGTAATAAGTAACATTTCACAGGGGCAGCCGGCCGAAGGAGAATAGGCAATACCTACGCCGATTGTTCCGGGGCCACTTACACATGATGTACAATTTCCTGTTAGATCAATTAAAAGTTGTGATTGTTCTAATGAACTATACATGGTAGCATTGAAGGGAGCGGATCCCGAAAAAACAGCAGTGATTATATTTCCTACCTGGTTAACCGAGGAAGGCATAAAAGTCGCAGTTCCAATACTGTTTACAATTTTAATTGTATTTGGAGCATAGTTGTAACAAGGTGATACGGTAAATGTGACCTTTAAGTAAGCATCAGGTAAGGCGGGCGAACTATTATAAACTCCATTCAATAAATAGTTAAATGTACTTGTTTGGCCTGATGAGATTGTAGACGGAGAACCATTATTAACTAAATTGTTAATGTAATTTTGGTTGTAAACTCTGCCCCAGGCAGCCGGAACCACATAATTATTTAAACAAATACTTTGATAACTCGCAGAATATGCCCAGCCATTATAATAGCCGTAACCTGTTTGACAACAACTTTGCGTATTCCAGCTTATTCTTACGGTATCACCAGGATTAATAGTTGGGATGGTTAAATCCACTCCGCCAATAGGAGCAGCTGACAAACAGGGAGAATTGTTACAAGGCGATGCCGTTGTGGCCGCCAAAGGAGAGGGCGCGCCGCTATTAACTTTTATGGTAATGCTTCCTACATTTATTTCTGTTTGTTGAGATGGATCATAATAAGTGGGACCAGATGTCTGGTAAATTTTTAATAATGTGTTGATAGCCTGTCCGGCACCCGTATTCACTATAGTAAGGGTTTGTTGACTTAAATTTCCAACACCCAGACAGACATTAGCGGAGGGTTGCGCGGTGATAACCAGGTTGGGTACAAAATTAGGGAATACAACGTTTGCAGTTGAAACGGATGTTTGGCAAGCCTGACTATTACATCCCCAGGCAGCTTCATAAGAAGAAAAAACAGAGGAACAGTTGTTGATTGTAACCGTTTCGCAAATCGTTATGCTTTCACCGGTCTCAAATAAAGCATTTCCATTTCCAATGGATGTAAAATCTGCCCCTGTTAAAACATAAGTTTCAGTCCCTGCTGCGCTTGTCCATGTGCCTGGTGTTGCTGCTGTAACGGTTATGCCATTGCCATGTACGTCTGTCAATGAGAAAGTGCTTAATTCTCCGGTTCCGCCATTAGTGATGGAGATACATCTGGTGAAGCTAGCACCAATGGAGCCATTGAACGATTGATTGGTAACTGTGGTTATAGAGACATTAGGCTGTTTTACAATATAAACCTGTGTGGTATGGTTATCAAAACAAATAGTACTGTTTGCAGTGTAATTTACCTGGATCTGATTTTCGGTTGGTAATCCTAAACTCAAATAGTTTAATATGTCGCAGTTTGCAGCAGCAGTAAAGGTTACTATAACAGACGTGTTTGCCGGAATGTTTGCTAAACTAAATGTGGGAGTGTTCGTGGGTGGTCCTGCAACAACTGTAGCATTAGTTGCTGATCCAATTTGATAGTTTAACCCCGAAGGCATCGTTAAGTCTACACTTACGCCTGTTAAATTAAATGCTGAGGGATTATTAATAGTAAACGTAAAAAGCTTAGCCTGGCCACACACCGTAATGTCACTTGGTACAACTGATGAGATAGTAATATATCCCCCTGTAGATAGCCCACGTAACGTAAAAAATAAAATAATGGTGAGGTAGAAAATTTTCTTCATAGTACAGCAGTTTCAGTGTTATTGAGAATATAAATCCCTAAAAAATAAATTTAGTAACTTATGTAATACAAAATTATTTGGATTTTTGCTCTTTATTTTGTATACTATCTAAACCGATTGAGCTTAAATAATCATTTCAAATGATGTACTTCGAATTAAGAAGCTGTATTTTATTCGGGAAATTCGATTGATCTTTTAGTTGAACTATTTCTTCACTTTCTTATATTCAAGGCCCTTCCAGTTAAAGGTCTTGATCATATGAACCACATCTTTTCTTAAATAATCAACAACTATTTTCAATGAATCAATATTGGGAACAGAGTTAAAATATAAAGCACCACGCATAAAATGATGTGTGCTATCGGTTAAATAAAATTGTACGTTAGAGGCAGTATTTCCTGAAATGTCATAAACTAATCCATAAACCTGCGCACTGTCTCTCACAATAATAGTTTCATCAATGCCTGTAGACTTTACCTGGTGTTTAACTACAAAGTCGCGGCATTCGCTTAATACTGTATCTAAATTATTAGTGATCGTTTTATAACTTAAGTGGATCTGTGCATTGTATTTAGGAAAGTTAATATTGATCCAGCAGGGATCGGCGCCTAAATGCTTATCATTATTTATGTTGGCGTAGGTAGGTATCTCAAAACTATAAGGGCATAAGCTGTCATACATCCTGTAAGATTTTTCAGGAAAACTTATTCTTGGGTAGCCTTTTGGTTTAGGAATAAATACTTCATCATCGTCATCATCTCCGCAAGCGGAAAATGAAAATACAGAAATACTAATAAACAGTATGTAAAATATGGTTTTGAATGATGGTGTTATCATAAACACAAATTTAATGATTTTAACCACATAGGAAATGTGGTTAAACATTAAAACGGTAAACTGTCTTTTTTACCAAGATCATCAAAATTCACATTACTGTTATCCTCTGTTGGATTAGGATTAGTCCCGGTGTTATTTTCCTTGCGTTGCAAAACCAAAAACGATTCGCCAACCACTTCAGTAATATTTCGTTTATTTCCGTCTTTATCTATCCATTGGCGGGTTTGTAATTTTCCTTCCAAATAGATCTGTGTTCCTTTTTTTAATAATTTTTCAGCACTTTCAGCCATGCTTCTCCAAACTACAATGTTATGCCATTCGGTTTGTTCTACTTTATTTCCGCTTTTGTCTTTGTGATATTCGCTGGTTGCGATGCTAAAATTAGCGCGGGCAATGTTTCCTTCTAAATATTTCAATTCAGGGTCTTTACCCAGGTTTCCTACTAAAATTACTTTGTTTACGCCTGCCATTTTCTTTTTAATTAGTTCCGGTTAGTACATAACAAACAAACCAAATTGTTTTTGGTTTTGCAACTCATTCATCTAAATAAATGTTATTTTCATACTGATAATTATGGATTTTTGAGCATAAAATTTAAAAATCTCCGTCGTAAAAACAGGCATTAATGTGTATTTTTGTAGCAAATGAGTGAATATTTAAACGAATTGAATCCTGTGCAGCGAATGGCTGCCGAAACTACCGATGGTCCGGTAATGATCATTGCAGGTGCGGGTTCAGGAAAGACCCGTGTACTGACCTATCGCATTGCCCATATCATGCAAAAGGGCACAGATGCTTTTAACATATTATCCCTGACCTTTACCAATAAAGCGGCGCGTGAAATGAAAGAACGTATCGCTAAGATCGTTGGGACCAAAGAAGCAAAGAATATCTGGATGGGAACATTCCACTCTATCTTTGCCAAAATATTGCGTTTTGAGGCTGAAAAATTGGGGTATCCAGCTAATTTTACTATTTATGATACTGATGACAGTAAAGGCGTTATTAAAGATATTTTAAAACAACTGAACCTGGATGAGAAGGTTTACAAGCCATCGTTGGTACTGAATCGAATTTCATCGGCTAAAAATAGCCTTATTTCCGCAGCACAATATTCTAATAATCCCGTTACGCAAGCAGAAGACCGCGCATCTAATAAACCGTTATTAGGGCAGGTTTATTTAGCCTATCAAAAACGCAATTTTAAGTCGGGCGCCATGGATTTTGACGATCTTTTGTTCAACACAAATATTTTATTGCGTGATTTCCCCGATGTTTTGATCAAGTATCAAAGCAAGTTCAAGTATATTTTAGTGGATGAGTACCAGGATACAAACTTTTCGCAATATGTTATTGTGAAGCAACTAGCAGCGCGCTTTCAAAATATATGTGTAGTGGGCGATGATGCACAAAGTATCTATTCGTTCCGCGGCGCCAATATTCAAAATATTTTAAACTTCGAAAAAGATTATCCGGACCTCAAAACATTTAAACTTGAACAGAATTACAGAAGCACGCAACATATAGTAAAAGCAGCCAGTGCGGTCATTGCAATTAATAAGGATCAGTTCAAAAAAAATATCTTTACAGATAACGAAGAAGGTGAGAAGATCAAAATAATTAAATCAAACACCGATAACGAAGAAGGGCAAAAAGTAGCGGCAGCTATTTATGAAACGCATTATACGCAGCAGGCACACTATAAGGAGTTTGCTATTTTA
Source organism: Bacteroidota bacterium (assembly GCA_040386075.1). Lineage (GTDB taxonomy): Bacteria > Bacteroidota > Bacteroidia > B-17B0 > Aurantibacillaceae > UBA4416. Next base: position 58,898 of record JAZKGE010000001.1, on the reverse strand, counting down.
TACCGTACCAATGCGCAATCGCGTTCGTTTGAGGAGGCCTTAAGAAGATTGAATATCCCTTATAAAATTTATGGCGGACTTTCTTTCTATCAACGCAAAGAAATCAAGGATGCCCTATCTTATTTCAGATTGTCGATCAATCATAATGATGATGAATCGTTAAAACGGATCATCAATTATCCAACACGTGGCATTGGTCAGACAACTATTGATAAAGTAATGCTGGCTGCCATGGAACACGATATCAGTATGTGGCATGTATTGGATAATTTAAAGGATTTTAATATCGGGATCAATAGTGGAACCGCTGCAAAAATCTCTGAATTCACAACGCTGATCAAAACCTTTTCGGCAATGATCCCATACAAGGATGCTTTTGAATGTGCTAACCACATTGCGGTTACCAGTGGAGTTGTAAAAGACTTATATCACGATAAAACACCCGAAGGAGTTAGTCGTTATGAAAATATACAGGAATTATTGAATGGGATCAAAGATTTTGTGGAGCAGGAGCGAACACCACAGGAAGAAGAATTAAAAGATGCGATGTTTAATCCTACGGAGACAGGACCCACAGAATTATTTGATGCGCCCGAACAAAGTGCCACATTAAAGACGCTGGATGAATTCATGCAGGAAATTACATTGTTAACAGATGTGGACAAAGAAAAGGATGACGAGAAGGATGCTGATCGTGTTTCGATGATGACGATACACGCTTCTAAAGGATTGGAATTCCCTTACGTTCATATTGTTGGATTGGAAGAAAATCTATTCCCTTCGCAAATGGCATTGAATAGCCGTAGCGAATTGGAAGAAGAACGTCGTTTATTTTACGTTGCTATTACACGTGCCGAGAAAAAAGCAACGATTAGTTTTGCGACAACGCGTTACCGTTTTGGAAATATTATTTATTGTGAGCCAAGCCGTTTTATTGATGAATTGGATGAGAGTTGCGTTGACTTTCCGGAAGAACCAACCGCTAAAAAATTCAACGACGATACATTCAATAAATACCGCAACAACTTTAATGAGCCTAAAACTTCTCCAAACTTTGGAGAGAAAACCATTGGCTTTGGAAAGCCGGAGCCAAAGCAAATTAATTTTGCTCCGCCTAAAAAACTGATCCCTTTAGCAAAACGGATGGCAGAAACCAATACACCGGTTGATAACAGAGCAAATGCCGATTTGAGAGTAGGAAGTGTAGTGGAGCATGAGAAATTTGGTATCGGTGAAATAACTGTCATTGAAGGCGTTTATCCTAATGCTAAAGCCAGCATACTATTCAGAGATTCAGGAGAAAAGAACCTGTTATTGAAATACGCTAAATTAAAAGTGGTGATGTAATCAATCTCTTTTATTGTATTTATCGTAAATACAGGTATAAGTTTTGAATGCATGTAATTATATGAGATATACTTCGTTTGTTTGCCTGTTTTTGTTTTTCCTGCTCACGGTTGGTTGTGTCTCGCGCCACAAAAATATTGTTTACAATGCTGAACATGATCTTAAGCTGGATGTTTATTCTCCACGAAAAGTAGATAAACCAAAAGCTGTATTGGTGTTTATACACGGTGGAAACTGGGTAAGAGGAAAAAAAACCATTTACAAATTCTTTGGAAAGGGTTTTGCCAAGAAAGGAGTTGTAACTGTGATCATTAATTACCGTTTAAGTCCTAATGCAACCTATGATAGTTTGGCCGTTAATTCGGCTATGGCGGTTAAGTGGGTAAAACAAAATATAAGTCAGTATAAAGGGGATACCAATAACATATTTGTTTCAGGACATTCGGCGGGTGCCCATTTAGCGGCTTTGATCGCCACGGACGATAGTTATTTTGATAAACTAAAAATTAAAAATCCTGTAAGAGGAACAATTTTGATCGATGCTTTTGGGTTAGATATGTATTCATATTTAGCTAATGCTAAAACAGATTATAGTGCCAGGTATTATTCCCTTTTTTCTAAGGATCCTGAAACCTGGAAAAAAGGATCGCCCATTTTTCATTTCCATAAAGGTATGCCGCCTTTTTTGCTGTTTGTGGGAACCAAAACCGTTCCTACAATTATGAACGGAACCACTGATTTTTTGAAAGCTCTGCAACCTTATCAACCGGACGCTCCGCTGGTAATTGTAAAAGGAAAACGGCACGTTGGAATGATCTTCCAATTCTTAAATAAGAGGAAGAAAGCGTACAAGGATATTATTTGGTTTATAAAACAGGAAAGTAAAACAGCGTAGTTTATATAAAACTCTTCAACCACCTTGCGGCCTCTTTCTCGGAAACAAACATTTTAGTTGGCCTGCCGGGTTTATTAAATTTTAAATAAAAATTTCCTATCAATTTGTGTCCAAATGTGGCAGTAATGTATGCGTCGGCGGATGACCATGGACAAGAGTCTTTTTCGGCCCAAAACACACGGGTCTCTAAAGGAGGAATAGCAAATTCATCAAAGGTGATCAATAACGGCACTTTCTTATAATTCACCATTTCTCCCATAACCACGTTGAATTTTTTGAGCGAATTAACGTTAAATTCTAAATTACTGGAGGTATGTGAATGCAAAATACCGTCACTTCGCCACTTAAGAGTAAAGGCTTCAACTACTCTTGTGTCAAGAATGGTGACTTCTTCTGAAGAAGTTATGCTATCCATTAATTTAACCATTAATTATGCTTTTCTAGCTTTAATTAAAGATACAAATTTTTTTCTGAATCTGCAATGGTAGCTACCAATCTCTGTAATTGCTCATTTAAAACAGGATCGATCACTTCTCCCTGCATATTCAATTTTGATTTTACACCTGAGATCAATAAGCATAGATCTGTATTAGTTTTTATGCCCAATGTATTCATGACTAACAATAACGACTCATGAGCTTTTTCTCCTGAGCTGGAGGCAGTTATTAATGCGGTTGTTTTATCAGAGAATATGGTGGTTGAAACCGTCCATTCAATAGCGTTCTTTAAAATACCGGGCAAACTAAAAACGTATTCAGGTGTGCAAATTAAAACGCTATCTGCTTTACTAATAGCTTCTCTAAATTCAATCACAGAAGTCGGAACATTTTCATTGGAGAGGTCCTGATTAAAATGTGGTAATGTTGAAATATCGAAATTTGTAATAGTAAATTGTTCTTGCCCCAATTTTGTAATGATCTCAATAATATCTTTGTTGGCAGAATTTTCTCTTGTACTACCACAAATTGCTAAGATATTTTTCTTCGCAGTCACTAATTGATACCTCTTTGCTTTTTGATATTCTCGTAAGCCTCCTGTATTTTTTGAAATTTCTCCTGCGCACCTTTTTGATATTCTTCGCCCATTGAAGCAACTTTATCAGGGTGATAACGTATAGCCATGGCACGATAAGCTTTTTTGATCTCTTCTTCAGTTGCTGTACTTTCAATACCTAATATTTTGTAATCCGAATTCGTATCACGGTAGAACATATTCTTTAAGCTTTCAAAATCGGCATGCGGCACTCCCAATAAATTAGCGATACGATCAATAACCCTTATTTCCAGATCCGATACATGTCCGTCTGCCTTTGCAATTCCAAACAAATAATGTAATAATTGAATGCGTACTTCCACTTGTGTGCGCAATTTAATATCACCGCATATTTGCTCTAAAGGAATTTCGCCACCTTCCACAAAATGTTTGAGTGTTTGTAAATGTGCTACCGAAAAATTTGGACCAAATTGCTGAGAGAAAAATGATTTAACAAAGTCCAGTTCTGCTTTTATGACTTTTCCATCAGCACGCATTACAGCAGCTGATAAAGCAATTAACATCGTGGCAAAATCACTTTTGCCTGAGGCGTGTTGTTTGTAATAATTGAAAATGTCTTCCGTACTTCCGCCACCTGATTTAACCTTAGCACTTACTGAAGCAAAGTTATCAATGAATGAACCTACTAAAAATCCGATAACAGCTCCAAAAAATGTTTTACCTAAAAAGAAATAGCCAATAATGGCTCCAATAAATTTAAACACAAATGTTATTTTAAATGATGAATTACAGGATGTAAATATACTAAAATGTACGGTGAAACTTTAGCTTCGAATTTGAAATATGCTCTCGCGTGAGGGATTGTAATGGAACTCCTTTTTGCCTCCCTCTTACAAAAAGATTGTAGCGGAAAGCCCGGCCCGCAGGAACACGCCAAAATTCTAAAAATAGACTTAAACCTGAGCCTCTTTCATTTGCATGAACATGTCGTTGAAGCGTGCGCGCACCTTTTCAATAAATACCTCGTTCACCAATTTCTTTAACCCTTCAACGGATTTTACGTCTTCGGTATGAAATTTAAACGACTGTTCCATTGGGCCGGCTTCGAACTTCACAATGAATTTATCATTCATTTGAAAAATAGAAATGCTGATAGAAGGGTGGGGAATGGTATCAATAACGCGCATAAAATTTATTTAAAAGCTTTTTTAAAATCCAACATATTTTTAATAACACCGGTAGGAGAAGTGTTTCTATCGCCATCTTCATGGATACGTCCCAGGATCGCATGTGCCAAAGCCACAAAATGAGCTTTTCCACCTCTTCTTAATGCAGCTTCGGCTTTATCATCGCCATTTATAAAGTTAGCACAGGCAGCCCAGTCGAACGCTTTTTGGTCTATTAAAAATTTAAATGCTTTACTGTCGTCCCAAATTGCATTAGCAAATGCTGCCAGTTCAAAGAATTTTCCGTCGATTAAAAATTGGAATGCTTTTTTGTCGTCGCGTATGGCATCTAATGTTGCTATTAATTCACGGTAATTATTATCTATTAGCCAGTTAAAAGCTTGTACATCACCGTGAATGTGCTTGCCAAATTGTTCTATAGCGTAGGTTGAATAAAATTTCATGATCTTTTACTTTTATGTATAACACAAATGCTACCATAAAGTTAAGAAATATTTGCTTAGGTTCTTAACCGATAAGCTATTATTATAAGCCTGTTTGGCACAAACTTCCCTGTTTTTAAATGGATTAATGCTGACTTTTTTAGTAAAGTTAAAAAGCGTTAAATGCAATTATGAACTTATATAATAGTTACATTTGTCAACTATTATAGAATTAAACTGTTTTAAATGACTACTACTAATTATTCAAAGCTTTCTGTTGGCACCAAAGCACTTATCCTTTCTAAATTATATTACAGTGTTTTGAGTAAAAGCCTCGAAAGTCTTGATATTGAAAGATATTATTCCATTCTTTTCTTTTTAAATGAGCACAATGGCTGCAATCAACAATTTATTTGTAATAACCTTGCAATTGATAAAACAGCTATGGTTAAAGTGATCGATCACTTAATTAAAGTTGGTTTTGTTGACAGAAATGTGAACCCTGAAGATAGAAGAGAACACTTTATAGTCTTAACCAAAAAGGGATCAAAGCAAACAGCCGAAATTGTAAATGCTTTTAATAACATTGATGCCGAAATATTTTCCAATGTGTCAAAAGAGGAACAGGCTACATTTAACAAAGTATTATGTCAACTGTCAACAAATTTAAAAACATTACCGGCTACTGATTTGTTCTTTAATTATAAAAAAACAGGCCGAAAAAAAAAGACCGTAGCTTCTGATAAAGTATAGATTAAAATAAAATACTGTTTATGAAAAAAATACCAAACTGGATCATCATTGTAGTTGTTATTGCATTAGTAGTAGCATCTAAGTTTATTTTCTTTGCACCCAAAGAAGATGCCGCCGCAGCTGCTAAGGGAAAACCTAAAGGGCCTTCAGCTGTTAATTATTATGTGGTAAAACCCGTAGTGTTTGATAACGATGTGTTTGCCACAGGTAAGATCGGTGCTCTGAATCAAATTGATATCATTCCTGAAGTAGGAGGAAAGATCACCGCTATTTATTTTAAAGAAGGTGAAACCGTAAATAAAGGCAGTATTCTGGTAAGATTGAACGATGCTGATCTGCAGGCTCAGTTAATGAAATCTAAAACCCAGATCAGCTTATCTGAACAGAAACTGGAACGACTTAATAAATTAATAACTATTAACGGGATCAGCAAAGAAGAGTTGGATATACAAGCCAATGAGTTGAGTTCTTTAAAAGCCGACCAGGCATACATTATGGCGCAATTAGCCAAAACAAGTATTGTTGCTCCATTTACCGGTGTTATTGGATTAAAAAATATCAGTGAAGGTTCTTATGTGAATACCAGTTCACCGATCGTTTCTTTGGTACAGGTAAAGCCATTGTATGTTGAATTTTCTGTTCCTGAAAAATACAGTGCTTTATTTAATAAAGGTATCGAAGTAAAATTCTCTAGCGAGAATACCAGTATTAAAGAGCAATACAAGGCTACTATTTATGCTATTGAGCCAAGAGTAGATGAAATGACAAAAACCATTAAAGCAAGAGCTGCTTATAATGGCGATCAGTTATTTTACCCTGGTAGCTTTGTGAAAGTGTATGCCAATTTAGGCAAGACCGAGAACGCATTGATGGTGCCAACGCAATGTGTGATACCTACTTTAAAGGGACAAAAAGTATTTGTTGCTAAAAATGGCATTGCTACTGAAGCTGTCGTAACTATAGGCGTTCGCACGGATGATAAGATACAGATCGTTGATGGTTTGCAAGCAGGAGATACAGTTATTACCACAGGTTTATTATCGATCAAAAAAGATTCGGAATTAAAATTATTAAAATCAGTTAACTAATATGGATTTAGCATCGTTAAGTGTAAAGCGGCCGGTATTAGTCACCGTTTTTTCTATCATCATCATTTTGTTTGGTGCGATAGGATTTAATTATTTAGGTGTTCGGGAATTTCCATCTATTGATCCGCCTGTAATTACGGTGCGTACAAGTTACACCGGAGCAAATGCCGATGTAATTCAGTCGCAAATTACCGAGCCATTAGAAAAAGCTATTAACGGTATTGATGGCATCCGTACCTTATCTTCTTCTTCCAACCAGGGTTCCAGCATTATTACAGTTGAATTTAATTTGAGCTCCAATTTGGAAGCTGCGGCTAATGATGTGCGTGATAAAGTATCACAAGCCGTTAGGCAATTACCACAAGATATCGATGCGCCGCCGGTGGTTTCAAAAGCTGATGCGAATTCGGATGCGATCATATCTATGACACTTGTAAGCGACACCCGTTCTTTATTAGAAGTGAGTGATTATGCCGAAAATGTGATCGCTCAAAATTTGCAAACTATTTCAGGTGTTAGTAATGTTCAGATATGGGGACAACGCCGCTATTGCATGCGTATCCGTTTAAAGCCGGATAGGTTGGCCGCATATAACTTAACGCCACTGGATGTCAAACAAGCCCTCGACAGGGAAAACGTGGATCTGCCAGCCGGTAAGATCGAAGGAAATACAACTGAGCTTACAGTTAATACAATTGGCAGATTGTCAACAGTGCCTGAGTTTGAAGCAATGATCGTTAAAGAAAACGATAATAATATAGTTCGCTTGCGTGATGTTGCCAAAGTTGAATTAGGTGCAGAAAATGAAGAAACCATTTTAAAGGAATCAGGAACACCAATGGTGGGTTTAGGTTTAGTGCCTTTACCGGGGGCTAACTACATTGATATTTCTGATGAATTTTATAAACGTTATGAACTTCTGAAAAAAGATCTTCCAAAAGATTATACCATTAATATTGCATTAGATAATACTCGTTTCATTAAAAAATCAATTACAGAAGTTGCGGAAACTTTGATCATTGCTTTGATACTGGTGATCTTAATTATCTTTTTATTCTTCAGGGATTGGCTGATCGCTTTTCGTCCTTTAATCGACATTCCTGTATCGCTAATAGGTGCTTTCTTTATTATGTACATGATGGATTATTCTATCAATGTATTAACACTTTTAGCTATTGTGCTTGCAACGGGATTGGTTGTAGATGATGGTATTGTTGTTACAGAAAATATTTTCAAGAAGCTGGAAAAAGGGATGGCACCTAAGGAAGCAGCTATTGAGGGAACACGAGAGATCTATGTAGCAGTTATTGTTACATCACTTACCTTAGCTGCTGTATTTATGCCCGTGATATTTTTGGAAGGATTTGTAGGACGATTGTTCAGAGAGTTTGGTGTGGTGATAGCCGGGGCGGTTCTAATTTCTGCTTTTGTATCGTTAACCTTAACACCAATGCTGAATGCAAAACTGGTGAGAAAAGATCCTACTAAAAAAAGTAAATTCTATTTATGGTCAGAACCGTTTTTTGTTGGTTTAGATAATTGGTTTAAAAACTCGGTGACTAATTTTCTTCAAAAAAGATGGTGGGCATTGATCATTTTATGCATTTCTACCGGAGCAATATTTTTCTTTGGATCGCAACTCAAATCAGAATTGTCGCCTTTAGAAGACAGGAACTGGTTGAGGATGCTAGTGACCATGCCCGAAGGGACATCGTTTGAATCAACCGATGCTTTAATGGATCGGGTATCAAAATTTGTTGGAGATTCGGTTGAAGAAAAACAAGTTTGTTTAACCGTTACAGCCCCCGGTTTTGCCGGATCAGGCGCCGTTAATACAGGTTTTGTGCGGTTAGCTTTATCACAATCTGAAGATAGAGAACGCACCCAGGAACAGATCGCTAATTACATTACAAAGAATTTATCTCAATTTCCGGAAGGAAAAGTGTTTGTGATACAGGAGCAATCAATCTCGTCGGGTGGGGGTCCAAAAGGTGCCATGCCGGTTCAGTTTGTTTTGCAAAATAATGATTTTAATAAGATACGTGAAAAGCTACCTAAGTTCATGGAACTGGTAAGTAAAAATCCGACATTTCAGGGCTCGGATGTGAATTTGAAATTCAATAAGCCGGAGTTGATAGTTGAGATCAATAGGGATAAAGCCAAAACAATGGGAGTATCTATTGCCGATGTAGCACAAACCATTCAATTGGCATTAAGCGGACAACGTTTTGGTTATTATATCAAAGGTGATAAGCAATACCAGGTTGTAGGGCAGGTAAATCGTGAAAACCGTGATGACCCAAATGATATAAAAGACCTTTTCGTAAAAAATGATAAAGGAGAAATGATCCAGTTGGATAATATTATTACTGTAATTGAACGAAGCAGTCCACCTCAGTTATATCACTATAATCGGTATCAGTCTGCTACCGTTCAGGCAGGTTTGGCTCCGGGTAAAACCATTGGTGATGGTATTGATGAAATGAATAAAATTGCAGATCAGATCCTGGATGATAGTTTTACTACTTCTTTAACCGGTGCATCCCGTGATTTTTCCGAAAGTTCTTCCAATATTTTGTTTGCTTTTGTATTAGCATTGGTATTGATCTATTTATTGCTGGCGGCCCAGTTTGAAAGTTTTGTGGAACCGTTTATTATTATGCTAACCGTTCCTATGGCTTTGTCGGGCGCTTTGTTTTCTCTGTGGTATTTCAACGAAACCTTGAATATCTATAGCCAGATAGGAATGATCATGTTGATTGGTTTGGTAACCAAGAACGGTATTTTAATTATTGAATTCACTAATCAGCTCAGAGAGAGAGGGATGAAAGTGAGAGAAGCATTGATCGAGGCATCTACAGCGCGTTTGCGTCCTATTTTAATGACCAGTTTAGCAACCATGTTAGGTGCATTACCAATTGCCATGGCTTTGGGCGCTGGATCTAAAAGCCGTATGGGAATGGGAATTGTGATCATTGGTGGATTATTATTATCCATGGTATTAACGCTTTTTGTAATTCCGGCCATCTATTCTTTTTTAGTAAAAGACAAAAAAGAAGATGCTATTGTAAAAGAAATTAAAGATGATGAAAATGCTATATAGAATTGTAGTTGTATTATTGATTTTAAGTTCAACATCATTTGCTCAATCGGTGTTAACAATCGATGATGCTATTAAAACTGCTTTGGAAAAGAACTACTCGGTTCAGATCGTAAAGAACCAACAGGAAATTGCCAGGGCGCAAAATAATTTCGGCGCTGCAGGCATGTCGCCAACCGTTACGTTGAATGCAGGAATTAATGCAGCCAGTTTGAATTCTCATCAGGAATTTAATACCGGTGTGGTGCAGGACAGAGCCGGTGCTCAAAGCAATAATATTGCGGCTTCGGTAAATGCCAACTGGGTTGTATTTGATGGATTGAGAATGTTTGCTATTAAAAAAAGATTGAGTCTGAATGAAGATCTTTCTGCTATTCAGTTAAAACAACAAATGGAAAATACGGTGTATGATGTAATTGCAGCTTATTATGATGTTGTGCGTATCAATGAACTGATCAAAGCATCCAAACAAAATTTAAGTATTTATGAAGAACGAAAAAAGATCGCGAAATTAAAATTAGAAATAGGTTCAGATTCTAAAGTTGATCTGTTGTTAACACAGTCGGATGAAAATAGAGCTAAGAGCGCGCTCATTCAGCTGGAGTTACAGTTGTTGAATACCAAAACACGTTTGAACACATTACTGAATAAACCGGTTGATACGGAGTTCAATACAAGTGATTCTATTATCGTAAACTTTGACCCAAAGATCGATGAATTAAAAAAGAATATGTTGCAATCCAATTCTTCTATTCTCATTTCTAAACAAAATGAATTGATCACTTCTCAAACTATTAAAGAAGCACGCTCAGCTAATCTACCTTTTATTCAGTTGAATGGCGCCTATAATTTCACAAGGGCTCAAAGTCAGGCCGGTATTGTGTTTTTGAACCAACAGGCAGGCTTAAATGGCGGTGTAACTGCCAGCTGGCTTATATTTAATGGCATGAGAAATAATAAATTAGTGAAAGAAAGAAATTTATTATACCTCAATCAAAAATACATGACCGAGCAGATGATGTTGCAAATTGATGCACAGGTTTTTGTAAGTTTTAAAACCTATACATTAAATAAACAAATTGTTGATTTGGAGCGCCAGAATTTAGCCGACTCTAAAGATGTATTAAATATTTCTTTGGAGCGTTATAAAGTTGGAAAGAGTAATTTACTGGAAACCATTGAAACGCAAAAAAATCTGGAAGATGCCCAAACACGTTATATCGAAGCTTTATACGATATTAAGATGGCTGAAACTGAGCTGCTGAGAGTGAATGGAAGTATGATAAAGTAGTGATCTGATTCTTATTAAATTTATTTGAATTGTATATATTTGTATACATGAAGAATGTAATAATCTATTGCTTTTTATTGCTTTTATGCGCAGCATACTCTTTAAAGGCGCAGAACAAAACTATTGATAGTTTAAATCGCGTTCTGAAAATTTCCAAACAGGATACTAGTTATGTGATTACCTTAAACAGGTTAGGAGCCGTGTATGTTGATATGGGAATATATGATTCTGCTATTCAGGTAGAAAGCAGGGCTATTAAATTAGCAGGGAAGCTTAGTTACTCCAAAGGATTGATAAGGGCGTATGGTAATTTAGGTTTAGGAAAACTTAGTCTGGGAAGTTATTCCGAAGCATTACGAATATTTAATCAGGTTCTTAATTTAAGTGAAAAGGCTAAAAATTATGAATTGATTTCAGTAGCGCATAACGGTATTGGTAACGTGTTTTTCAGTCAGGGTAATTATGATGAGGCACAAAAACATTTTTTAATTTCATTGGAAATCGACTCTAAACACGGTCTTAAACGGGATGCTGCAAAAAGTTATCAAAGTTTAGGTAATTGTTTAGCAGTATTAGGGAAGTTTCCAGAAGCTATAAAAAATTTATTGCTGGCTTATAAAATTTACGAAAAAGAAAAGGATAAAATTGGAATGGCTGAAATAAGTAGTAATCTTGGAAATATTTATAATGAGCAGGGCGATAGTGATGCTGCGTTGGCACAGTTTAGTTCAGCATTGAAAATGGGCAAAGAATTGAGTAATGCTGTTATAATTAATGCAGCCAATACTGGCCTTGGATATGTATATTATTCAACCGGTGATTTTGAGAAAGCAAACGTCTATTTTTTAGAAAATTTGAGGGCTGCGGAACAAGCAGGGAATAAGGGTGGTATAGCTTCCTCGTTGTCCAATATTGGAAGCACATACAAGGAATTTGGGAAATATGATCTCGCTCTGGATTATTTTACCAGGTCTATTAAAGTGGCTGAAGAAATAGGTGATGTTTCATGTTTAGGCTCAGCGTATTATAATTCTGGTATCGCCAGACTTAATTTGAACCAGGCGGCCGAGGGCAAGAAGATGATGCAAAAAGCATTAAATATAGGTAAAAGTTCAGGCGAACTATCATTGGTGGAGATTTGCTATAGTGGAATGTCGACCGCAGATACCATATTGGGCAATTATAAAGAAGCTTTGAATAACTATAAATTAGCTGTCCTATACGGCGATAGTTTGATTAATAAGGAAAACACAAAGAAGACAGTACAGCTGCAAATGCAGTATGAGTTTGATAAAAAACAAACGGCGGATAGTTTAAAAGTTGCTGAGGAAAGAGCAGTAAATGATGCAAAATTTAAGCAGGAGCAAACCCAACGTTACGCTTTATACGGTGGTTTAGCTTTAGTTCTGGCATTCTCAGTTTTTATATATAATCGTTTTAAAGTTACTCAAAAGCAAAAACAAATTATTGAATCTCAAAAATTAGCGGTTGAAGAGCAAAAACATTTGGTTGAAGAAAAGCATAAGGAAATTACCGACAGTATAAATTACGCAGAGCGGATACAGCGCAGTTTTTTAGCTACAAAAGAAATGTTGGATAGCAACCTGAATGACTATTTTGTACTATTTAAACCGAAGGACGTGGTTAGTGGCGATTTCTATTGGGCATCTTTATTGAGCAATGAAAATTTTATTTTAGCTACAGCTGATAGCACAGGGCACGGTGTTCCGGGAGCGATTATGAGCTTGCTCAACATTACGAGTTTAGAAAATGCCGTTGAGCAGGGCGCTACGGAACCTGCAATTATATTAGATCGCACAAGAAGAACGATCATTGAGAGATTAAAAAAAGATGGGAGTTCTGACGGAGGAAAAGATGGTATGGACTGTAGTTTGTGTATGTATGACTTTAACAGGCTAATTCTTTATGTTGCATCGGCTCATAATCCGGTATGGATCGTTAGACCGGTTTCAATGCAACAAAACGAAAGTCCTCACGTCGAAAATTTTGAGATCATAGAGGTGAAGGCCGATAAAATGCCAGTTGGAAAACATGACAGACAAGATATTCCTTTTACTTTACACGAAATAAAACTACAAAAAGGGGATGTTGTTTATACGTTAACCGATGGTTATCCCGATCAGTTTGGCGGCGCTAAAGGAAAGAAATTTTTGACAAAAAATCTTAGAGAAATATTAGCAGTAAACTCACATCGTTCCATGGCTGATCAAAAAGATCTTTTGGAGAAAACTCTGGGAAATTGGATCGGAGATCTGGAACAGGTAGATGATATTACAATAATTGGTGTGAGGGTGTAAAACCTCACTAATTTGAGCTACTTCATAAAACGCATCTGAACAACGCCTACAAAAGCTTCTTTAAATATCTTGGTACTCATTTTACTCACACCTAACACACGGTCGGTAAACATAATAGGTACTTCAACTATTTTAAACCCTTTTTTATAAGCGCGGTATTTCATTTCTATCTGGAAGGCATAACCCATAAATTTGATAGCATCCAAATCAATAGTTTGTAATACCTTTTTGCGATAACATTTAAAACCCGCTGTTGTGTCTTTTACAGGCAGCCATAAGATCATACGAACATATACAGAAGCAAAGTAACTCATTAATATCCTACCCACGGGCCAGTTATCTACCTTACCACCACTTATATAACGGGAGCCAACGGCTACGTCAGCACCATTCTCACAAGCTTCTAATAATCTAACCAGATCTTTAGGGTCGTGACTAAAATCACAATCCATTTCAAAGATAAAGTCATAATCACGGGCTAAAGCCCATTTAAAACCATGAATATAAGCAGTGCCTAATCCCAGTTTGCCCTTACGTTCTTCTATATGTAATTTTCCTGAAAATTGTGATTGCAATTCTTTTACTTTGGCAGCTGTTCCATCCGGAGAACCATCGTCAACGATCAATAATTCAAATTCACGGGGCAAATCAAAAACCGTACGAATCATTTTTTCAATGTTTTCGATCTCATTGTAGGTAGGTATGATGACTAAATTCTTGCCCATAAACTTTTGCTAAATATACTATTTTGTTAGATTAATAAAAGCGTCAGTTTTCAGCATTTATTTCATGTTTCCTGTTAAAATAGGTTAAGTATCAAATGCTTTTTTATCTTGTTTTAGTAAGATTTCTCGAAAAATAATGTAGCTTTGATAGATGAGGTTCATTGCCATCATAGCCTTATTGCTGAGTTTTGGTAACAGATCCTATTCCCAGGATGCGATTCCGCCGGTAAATAAGAGTAGGGGAACAGCCAGTTTTTATGCCCAAAAATTCAATGGCCGTAAAACTTCTTCCGGCGAAAAATTTAGCAACGATAGTTTAACAGCAGCCCATAAAAAGTTTAAATTTGGCACTTATGTTTTGGTGAGGAATCTGAAAAATGATTCAACCGTTATTGTAAAGATCAACGATCGACTTCCTCAAAAATCAAAACGAAGTATTGACTTAACTGTAAGAGCTGCAAAACAATTGAATTTTATAAAATCGGGATTGACCAAAGTTGAAATAACGGTGTTAGATTCCCTAAGGAAATAAATATGCAAAAGATATTAATAAAAAATGCAACAATAGTAAACGAAGATGAAACCTTTGTTTCTGATGTATTGATAGAAGGAAACTTCATTGCTCAAATTGACAGAGATATTACTGATGACTCTGCAAAGGTAATTGATGCCAGTGGTTTGGTATTAATGCCGGGAGCAATTGATGATCAGGTACATTTTAGAGAACCGGGATTAACGCATAAAGGAGAAATATACACAGAAGCCAAAGCAGCTGTTGCGGGTGGCGTGACCTCTTATATGGAAATGCCTAATACTGTTCCTCAGGCTGTAACTATTACTGAGCTGGAGAAGAAATACAGCAGGGCCAAAGAATGTTCCTTAGCTAATTATTCTTTCTTTATGGGAGGAACAAACCTGAACCTGGAAGAAACATTAAAGGTTGATTACAAAACGGTTTGCGGCTTAAAATTATTTATGGGATCAAGTACCGGCGATATGCTGGTGGATAACGAAAAAACACTGGAAGGATTCTTCTCCCAATCAAACGCTTTAATAGCAACCCATTGCGAATTTGACCCGATGGTAAAAGAAAATCAAAAACGCATGATCGAAGAATATGGCGAAGATCTGCCGCCTTATTTTCATCCCATCATTCGTGATGATGAAGCTTGTTTCAGATCATCATCTTTTGCTGTAGCATTGGCAAAAAAGTATAATACACGTTTACATATTTTGCATATTTCATCAGCAAAGGAGTTAGACTTGTTCACTAATAAAATTCCGTTGAAACAAAAACGCATTACGGCAGAGGCTTGTATTCATCATTTATGGTTCAACGACGATGCTTATAAAACCAAAGGCAATTTCATTAAATGGAATCCGGCTGTGAAAACAGAATATGATCGCGCCAATATTTTTGAAGCGGTATTGGACGGACGCATTGATGTAATAGCAACCGATCACGCGCCTC
>JAZKGE010000001.1:0-43298 GCA_040386075.1 Bacteroidota bacterium | reverse complement strand
CTCACACCCTGGAAGAAAAGAATTTGCCTTATTTACAAGCACCTAGCGGTGGACCATTGGTTCAACATTCTATTTTGGCCATGCTGGAGTTTTATAAGCAAAAGAAGATCTCCTTAGAAAAGATTGTAAGAATGATGTCACATAACGTAGCAGATATTTTTAAAATTGAAAAGCGTGGCTTTATTCGTGAAGGTTATTTTGCAGATCTTGTTTTAGTTGATCTTAATAAACCGACAGAGGTTACTAAACAATCTTTACACTACAAATGTGGTTGGAGTCCGTTTGAGGGAACAACGTTCTCGGCAAGTATCAATAAAACTTTTGTAAGCGGCCATTTGGTTTACGACAACGGAACCTTTGATGAAAGCAGAAAAGGGGAGAGGCTGAGTTTTAAGAGAGATTAGTTTATTCTTTAAAATCCCAGTCTATTACTCTATAATAAACTCTTTGGTTTCTTATATGCAGTGATTGTTTTTCTTCTTTAGTCCTTGCCTTTTTTATGAAATCATCTTTTATTAATAATTTATGATTACCCCATCCACGTGTCTTTATTCGTTTTGTATTTACGCTCTTAGCCACTAATATCTCTTTTATAAGTTGTGCACGGTACAACGATAACAATTCATGATTTTTTTCTTGCGTTGACGCATGCCCTACTACTTCAATAATAATTGTTGGGTTTTCTTTTAATATGGTAATCATTTCTTTGCATGCATAATCAAACGTTTGGACACGCATTGAATCTAATTGATGTAAAGAATCATTACAGCTTATAATAGAATTTGTATTAAAATAAATGTATGTAGATCTTAATTCAGTTGGAGATGTTTTTCGAACTGCTACTGTGAATCCAAAAAGCGCTACAATAAAAGGTAGTACAATTACATTAAAAACTAATTTTTTCATTAAAAAATAGAATTATATATTTTTGAAGTATATGCTTATATCGTTAACTCTGGCTAAACAAACTATCTACAAACTCCGTGCGATTGAAAACCTGCAGGTCTTCCATTTTTTCACCGACGCCAATATATCTTACAGGAATTTTAAATTCATCAGAGATACCAATTACCACCCCACCTTTAGCGGTGCCATCCAGTTTGGTTAATGCTAAGGCGGTTACATCTGTAGCGGCCGTAAACTGTTTACACTGCTCTATAGCATTTTGTCCGGTACTTGCATCCAAAACTAAAAGTACATCGTGTGGCGCGTCAGGAATCACCTTCTTCATCACATTCTTGATTTTAGTTAACTCGTTCATTAAATTGACCTTGTTATGTAAACGTCCTGCGGTATCAATAATAACTATATCGGCACCTTTAGCTTTGGCACTGCTTAAGGTATCAAAAGCTACGCTGGCAGGATCTGCATTCATTCCTTGGCTTACAATATCAACGCCCACACGTTGACTCCAAATCGTTAATTGCTCAACAGCCGCTGCTCTAAAGGTATCTGCAGCACCCAATACAACATGGTAACCTGCTTTTTTAAATTGGTGAGATAGTTTACCAATAGTTGTTGTTTTACCAACGCCATTTACGCCAACAACCATGATCACATAAGGTGTTTTTTCACCTGTTGTTTGGGCAGGTAGTTTTGGTATTTCAAAAGAAACCGTGTCGGTTGAGTTATTTTCAGTTAATAAAGCAGCTACTTCTTCTTTTAGTAAGGTATTTAATTCGCCGGTACCAACATATTTATTTGTTGCTACACGTGCTTCAATGCGTTTAATGATCTTTAAAGTGGTGTTTACGCCTACATCTCCCGAGATCAATACTTCTTCCAGGTTATCCAGCACATCAGCGTCCACGGTCGATTTTCCGGCAACCGCTTTCGCCAGTTTCCCAAAAAAGCTTTCCTTGGTTTTTGATAAACCTTCGTTTAGACTTTCTTTTTCTTCCTTGCCAAATAATTTACTGAAAAATCCCATAGTTGTGTTTGTAGTAGAAGTACAAATGTAATGTAAATTAAGATTTTTGATAGCTTATTCTTTCAGGAATTTTGAATTTATGATCGCTTTATCAGTTTTAATAGATATAAAGTACATCCCACAAGGTATTGAAGGATCAAACTGCAATCGGTAAGGTGATTGGTCAGTTTCAATTTTAAAGTCAATTGATTTTCCATACATATCTATTACTTTAATACTTCTAACGTGGCTATCTAAAACAATGTTTATTTCATCTTTAGCAGGGTTTGGAAAAAGGGAAACTGAACTTCCATTATCAATATCTTTTTTTAAACCTGACATGTAAGTCATTCCAAAATTATCAAAATCATACCAGTAATCAGATAATGAATGGTTGATCATTTTAACGCCTACCCTGAAAGTATCAGTATAATATATTGTTGGCAAGAAAAAATACCTGTTGGCAAAATTAATACCGCCACCACCATTATTATATTGGTTACCTGAGTGGATTTTTGATGAAATGGCCTGCGAAACTACCTGGCTGCCCGAATACTTATAAATTATAACATATGCTGTATCTCCGGCAACTAAATTATGCTGGGATACAAATGCATTGTTGTTCCAGTCGCTAATTCTATATTTAAGATTGCAGACAGATAAAGCATTGTTATCATCATGCATAGTTATTTTTGGTGTCAGGATGGAATCTACATTAACTAATGAAGTTAAATTGCAGCTTAAGGCATTTCCGTTTGAGCTAAAAGCTGCGTCATCCTGATGGAAGTTTGATAAAATAACTCCATTACTGGTCGACATCCAATCATTGCCGGGTAGACTATTCACAGGCATACCATCAAAGTTTTCGTTCCACCATCCACTTAACACTTGAGCATTAGCCGGACCATTAAGCATAATGTATATGAAAAGTAAGTAAAGTTTTTTCATGAAAAATGTTTAAGTAAATATAAGAAAATCTCTAAAACAAAAAAGCTCCTTCGTTTCGGAAGAAGCTTTCTTAATATGATAAAGCAAATTATTTTTTTAAATAATCAGCTACTAATTCGTTTTGAACGATTTCCTCTCTGAATGCATAAGCACCAGTTTTTGGTGATCTGATAACTTTGATCACTTTTGTAAAGCTATTTCCTTTACCAGTCTTTAGTGTTGCAACTACCTTCTTTGCCATTTCTTCTTAGTTTTAATGGATTATTTAATCTCTTTGTGAGTTGTCATTTTTTTCAGGATCGGGTTGTATTTTTTCAACTCAATACGATCAGGAGTGTTTTTTTTGTTTTTAGTAGTAATGTAACGGGAAGTCCCGTGTTTACCACTGTCTTTGTGCTCTGTGCACTCTAAAATTACTTGAATTCTATTACCTTTCTTTGCCATTTTCTCTTTATTTTATTGAATTAAGCTAAAATTCCGCCTTCTACAGCTTCTTTTAAACAAGCAAAAATTCCTTTTTTATTAATATTCTTGATAGCTGATGTAGATACGCGTAAAACAACCCATTCACCTGTTTCAGGAACAAAAAACTTTTTAGTTTTTAAGTTTACTTTAAACTGACGACGGCTTTTAGCGTTCGAGAAAGAAACATTATTTCCTTTCATCGCTTTTTTACCTGTTAATTGACAAATACGTGACATGTTATTATAATCTTTAAATGTTATCCCTTAAAATAGGGACGCAAATATAGTGTTTCTTTTTATACCTACAAAAATATTGTCGGTTTTTTTGAAAATATCCGACAGAAACCCATTTTTTACGCCCAAAATTATGTTATTTTTTTCAAACCGTAGCCCGACTTAGGTAAAATTAAAGCGGCTATTTGTTAAAATAGCCGCTTTAAAAATCAAACTGCTTATTATTTATAGATCACCAGTTTCTTAGAAACTGAGCTGGTTCCATTCACCAATTTTACAATGTAAATTCCGGTTGCGAAATTAGCTGTATTGATGGTTGTTTTGTTTCCGTTAACGGTTGTTTCAGTTACCAGATCTCCAACTGCATTATAAATTACCACTTTTGAATTAGCCGGAACAGATTCGGTATAAATACTTACCATCTCATTAGCCGGGTTAGGGTAAATAATCAACGAACCTGAATTTAGCTCGGTATTTTTTACACCGGTCGACAGATCGATATTTACTGTATAATCTTCTGTTTCTCCATATCCAAAAGGACCACAAGCATCAGGAAAAGCAACAGATGAACTACCATAATAGCAAATTACTCTCATGCGGTGATTCCCTAAGGTTGCTCCTGCAGGAATAGGAATAACAGTACTTACCGGAGCTGTAGCAGGTACATTTAAATTAAGTAATAATGCTTCAGCAGCAGCAAAAACACCATCATCATTAAGATCTATCCAAACGTTCATCCAGTGTGTTCCACCGCTTCCGCAAACAAAAGTAGCATTTACGTTAGATCCTGCGCTGTAGTTTGGAATTGGTAAAGCATTAAAGAATGTATTATAAGGCGCACCCGGGCAGCCATTTGTGTAGTTAGCCAATGAGCCGATGATCACAGTATCAACCTGGTCGCCTGAACACCCAGAGGTATACATTGTTTGGCAATAGCATTGAGTAACAGCATTAATACTTACAGAAGTTACTGCAGTTGTAGCGCTCATAGCACTGGCAGTACAAGTAACAACCATTTGATAGTACATACCCGTAGTTAATGATGGTGTGGTATATGCTGTAGTAGTTGCACCGCTACCGCCTGTTACATTTGTAAAAGGACCTGATGCGCTTGTTGATTCCTGCCATTGGTAAGTAATACCTACCGAAGAAGTGGAACCTGCTGACGTAATAGTTATATTATTATTTGAACAAACGCCTAAAGATAGGGGCGTTGTTCCTGCACTTGGTGCACCAGAACAATTAGCGCCTGCTACCAATGTAATGGTATAATCTTCTGTTTCTCCTGATCCGAAATTAGTACATGCATCTACATCACCGTTAGGGTTTCCTGCACCTCTTGTACGCACACGCATGCCTGTTTGTCCGGGTATTGCTGTAACAGGAATTAATAAATTATATCCTGTAGCAACACTAGGTGTAGAAGTTATACAAATTTGAGCATGCTCGCTTGGGTCAAATGTGCCGTTTTGGTTGTAATCGATCCAAAGAGATTCGATGTTATTAGCCGTAGTATTAATGCTGATAGAATAACTTGAACCTGTTGTTAAAGTAGCTGTAGTGCCTGCACCCGGAGTAAACTGAGTGTAAGTTCCATCAACAGTAGTGTTACATGTTGATGTATTATTTAAACCAGTAGAAATAAACGTTACGTTGGTAATATTATCTCCACTACAATTGCTTCCTCCAAGGTTAGCCATGCAATAACATTGAGAGAATGGATTCATGTTCACCGAAGTTACAGTTGTAGTAGCACTCATAGCGCTTGCTGTACAGGTAACAACCATTTGGTAATACATGACTGTAGTTAATGATGGGGTAGTGTAAGCTGTAGTGGTTGCACCGCTTCCGCCTGTTACATTTGTAAAAGGACCTGATGCGCTTGTTGATTCTTGCCATTGGTAAGTAATACCTACAGAAGAAGTAGAGCCTGCTGCTGCAATTGTTACGTCATTGTTAGAACAAATACTCAAAGATGAAGGTGTAGTTCCTGCACTTGGCATTCCTGCGCAATTAGCACCGGCTACCAGGGTAACGATATAATCTTCTGTTTCTCCTGACCCGAAATTAGAGCATGCATCCGTTGGACCGTTGAAGTTTCCAGAAGCTCTTGAACGCACACGCATGCCTGTTAGCCCTGGTGTTGCAGAAGCAGGAATTAATAAGTTATAACCAGTAGCGGTATTTGGAGTAGAATTTGTGCAAATTTGAGCATGTTCAGTTGGTTCGAACATACCATTTTGATTGTAATCTATCCAGATAGATTCGATATTATCAGCAGTAGTATTAATGCTGATAGAATAACTTGAACCGGTTGTTAAAGTAGCTGTTGTTCCTGCACCCGGCGCAAACTGAGTGTAAGTGCCATCAACAGTAGTATTACATGTAGACGTATTATTTAAACCTGTTGAAATAATTGTAACGTTGGAGATGTTATCTCCGCCGCAGCCACTTCCGCCTAGACCTGCCTGACAGTAACATAAGGTAAATGGATTTGTAGGATAAACAGATACAACCGAAGTAGTGGCACTCATGGCGCTTGCCGTACAGGTAACCACCATTTGATAATACATTGTAGTGGATAATGTATTTGTAGTATATACCATGGTATTGCCACCGGTTCCTCCAGCTACATTGGTAAAAGGTCCGCCGGCATTGGTTGATTCCTGCCACTGGTATGTTATACCCGTTGCCTGAGTAGCGCCACTTACCGAAAAGGATGTACTTGCACCCGGACAAATGGTAAATGATGAGCCGCTTAGTGTCCCTGTTGACGGCATACCTGAACAAACAGGTAATACGCAGGCATAAGAAGTTTCAATACATTCACTCTCAGTACCACATGCAGGATCTGTTATATGTAATCTATACACTCCGTTTGCCGTAATGGTAGCTTGTAAAGGAGCGTTACCAAAAGCTATTGGCGTATTGGCCGCATCCGTTAACGTTAAATAGTTTTGCGTTGTACCACCCACAGCATCAAACGTAAATGGACCGGTCATATTAAAAGTTAATTCAGCGTAATCGCCTTTATAATTGCAGCCTGCAATAGTTGTACTTCCCGTTGGGCAGGTACTAATTGTAGCGGTCCCATATGCGTATGTTCCAAGGCATTGGGCTTGCATCGAGCCAGCACCTAGTAGAAATGCCGACATGAGCGTTAGTAATTGTTTTTTCATAGTGTAGTAAGTTTTATAAATTTCTACAAACTTACTACAAAAAGGTAGTGCGCTTTTTTTAGTTGATTCGAAAATTGGATGACAATGGGAACCTTATACTTGAGATAAAAACAAAACCCTTACTTACATAATTGTAAATAAGGGTTTTAGATTAATTAAATAAGAAATTATTTAGAAAAGCGAGTTCTGCGTTCTGCACCTTCACGGTTTCCGCTGAAAGATCTTTCTTCTCTTGGTTTGTCAAAAGAGCGTCTTTCGCCACCACCGTTTCCGCCTTCGCGGTTAAATGGTTTGCGTTCTCCACCTTCTTTGTTTCCACCGTAAGATGAACGACGTTCGCCACCACCTGAGTAGGAACGGCTTTCGCCACCACCGTAAGATTTGCGTTCTCCGCCACCATAAGATTTACGTTCGCCACCGCCGTATGATTTGCGCTCGCCACCATAAGATGATGAACGACCTCTGTCTTCTCTTGATCCACCACCGTAAGAACGTTTTTCGCCGTATCCGCCGGAAGCTTTTGCTTTAGAAACTTCAAAAGAAATAACACGTGCGTTAAATTCAATACCTTTTTTATTCAAAGCCATGAATTCATCTACATGTTTGTTCTCCGTTTCAAAGAAAGAGAATGAATTCTTCACATCAATATTGAAGATCACACGAGGATTTAAAGCTGAAATCTCAACTAAGAAATCCTTGATAGAATTACGGTTAAATCCATCTAACTGACCCATGTTAATGAAGAAACGGGTTGTTTTACCATTGCTTCCGCCATCGTTGCCGATGTTAAGATCCTGTGAATTTTGGTAGTAAGCATAGAAACGATTAAACTCTTCAGAAATAAAACGTTTGATCAACTCTTCCTTAGAAAGGTCTTTCAATTCGTCATAAATTTTTGGAAGATAAGTTTCGATCTCCTCATCTTTTACTTCAACCGTATGTAATTTATGTACTAAGTTAAATAATTGTTTTTCACATACTGCAACGCCATCCGGCACGTCAGCTTTAGTGAATGTATTTTGGATGATACGTTCGATATCACGGATCTTACCAGCTTCTCTTGGAGTAACAATAGCAATAGCGATACCTGTTTTACCTGCACGACCTGTACGACCTGAACGGTGCGTATAGTTCTCAGCCTCTTCAGGTAAGTTATAATTAATAACATGAGTTACATTATTAACATCAATACCACGAGCTGCAACATCCGTAGCAACTAACATTTGTAGCGTGTGGCTACGGAAACGTTTCATTACCAGATCACGTTGTGCTTGTGATAAATCGCCGTGTAATGCATCAGCGTTGTAACCATCTTTAATTAATTGATCGGCAACATCCTGTGTTTCTGCTTTTGTACGGCAGAAAACGATACCAAAGATATCCGGATAAAAATCGGCAATGCGTTTTAAGGCAGCATAACGATCACGTTGGTTAACGGTATAATAAATATGTTGAATATTTTCGTTGCCTGAATTTTTCTTACCTACAGAAATTTCCAAAGGATTTTCCATGTATTTGCTTGCAATACGCTCAACTTCTTTTGGCATAGTTGCAGAGAATAACCAGGTATTTTTTGTTGGAGGTGTGTTGCTTAAAATCTGATCCAGATCATCTTTAAAGCCCATGTTCAACATTTCATCAGCTTCATCCAATACAACGATATCTACATGAGATAAGTCGATAGCTTTACGCTCGATCATATCAATTAAACGACCCGGAGTTGCTACAATAACCTGTGAACCCGCTTTTACATCGCGGATCTGGCCCATGATTGGCGCACCACCGTAAACAGCAGTTACTCTTAATCCATTCATGTATTTTGAATAGTTGATCAGATCTTTGCTGATCTGCACACATAACTCACGGGTTGGAGCTAAAATTAAAGACTGTGTGAAACGGGAATTCATATCCAGTTTCATCAATAAAGGCAGGCCAAATGCTGCAGTTTTTCCTGTGCCGGTTTGGGCCAGGGCTACCATGTCGGTAGATTTATCCTTCAATTGAGGGATAGTTTGTTCTTGAACGGGCGTAGGATTTTCGAAGCCCATTTCGGTCACGGCTTTTAGGAGCATTGGCTCCAAGCCTAATTCTTGAAATGTCATTTGTTAATTTTAAATTGTTTATACTAGCTGCTAACTATGATTTAATTTCCGCAGTAGCTGTGAACATTTTATAGCCCGACGTAGGCGCGTTCACAATGTATTGGATGCAAATATTAAATCTAATTGCGGTGCAAAGATACTCAAATTTATTTAATAACAAGCTATTAACAATAATATTTATTTTAAGGGGTTAATTATTAGTCATTTAGATGTTTTTAACCGATTAAGTCAGTTTTTTAACTGATAAATAATTTGGTTTATAAAATAAACTAGTTTATATTTGTATCGTGAAAACGAAACTATATATTTTATTAATTGCGATGTCTTGTGTAGGCGTTGCATTCTCGCAAAGCGCGAACTACAAGGAAAGCATGCGTAAAAACATCCAGGCCTTTGAATCGTCGAAGACAAGTGCTGATTTTATAAAGGCGGCTTCCGGTTTTGAAACTTTAGCCTTATCTGAAAAAAAAGAGTGGCTGCCTTTTTATTATGCTGGCTTATGTGATGTATTAGCGGCCTTTGAGAAACCAAAAACAGAAATGGATGCCTGGTGTGATAAAGCGGAAGGTTTTGCTCGCAAAGCCGATTCGTTAAGTAAAAGTAATTCGGAAGTATTGGTTTTAAAATCGATGATCGCTGCTGCACGAATTAATGTTAATCAGGCAAAACGCGGACAAAAATACGGTATGCAGGCAACAAAGTTTGCCAACGAAGCAGTTAAATTAAGTGATGCCAATCCAAGAGCTCATTTTGTAAAAGCCCAGGCTACATTATATACACCTGCTGCTTTTGGCGGAGGCGAGAAAAAAGCCAAACCTATTTTTGAATTAGCGATAGAAAAAGCAAAAATCATTAAAGTTGAAACAGCGTTTCATCCAAAATGGGGCATGGAAGAGGCGGAACAGGAATTGAAAAAGATAAATAACAGAACAAAAAAATAAATCACATGGAAGAAAGAGAGATTAATCCTTCGGAGAGTTTAGAGATCATGCAAAGTATGATCATGAAAGCACAAAAAAATTACAGCGTTGATAGCTTTTATTACATCATGTGGGGATGGCTTACATTTTCAGCAGCTATGTTAAGTTATTTTTTATTGCCGGTATTACAGGAAAGGACAGGTCTGATCTGGTTATTAATGCCCCTGGGCGGAATTGCTTCTTTTATCTATGGAGCAAAACAATCAAAAAAACAGAAAGTAAAAACGCATATCGAAACACACGTTAACCAGGTGTGGGTTACTTTAGGGCTTGCTTTTATCAGCATTGTGACTGCTATATTTTTACAGGTAAATTTCGAAATTTTACCAACATTTATTTTATTATATGGCATTGGTATATTTTGTACCGGTAGAATTATAAAATTTATGCCTATGGTAATAGGAGGAGCTATCTGCTTTCCATTATTTGTATTATGTAGTTATTATAAATTCGAAAATTTCGCAAATCAATATTTGATACTGGCTTTTGCCTTATTGGTATCATACATCATTCCCGGCCATTTATTAAAAGCAAAATTCAATAGCTAATGGCACTTAAAGAACTCAATCCATTATTGCATTCGCAGCTACGGTTGGCGGTCATGTCACTATTGGCAGGAGTGAAGGAAGCCGATTTTTCTTTTTTGAAAGAAGAAACTAATTCTACTGCAGGAAATTTAAGTGTACAATTGCAAAAATTAAAAGAAGCTGATTATATAGAAATAGAAAAATCGTTCAAAAACAATTATCCGCAAACAACCTGTAAAATGACCGATAAAGGTTTGGTGGCCTTTAATGAGTATGTAGAAAATTTAAAAGAATATTTAAGCCCAAAATCAAAATCATAAACTAAAAAAAATGGAAACACAAAGAGAACAAGAACTATGGAAACTTGCAAAAAAACGTGTAGGTTTCAAAAGACATTTAGCAACTTATATTGTAATTAATACTATGTTCTGGTGTTTATGGTATTTTACCGATCACCAGGAAGAAAGTGCCGGCGTTCCGTGGCCCGTGTTTCCTATGTTAGGTTGGGGAATAGGTGTTGTGTTTAGTTTTCTAAATGCTTATGTATTAATGAAACCTGATTCAGTGGAAAAGGAATATGAGAAATTAAAGAATAAATAATCTTTTCTCTTTTCTTTTTCTTGATGAAAAAGAATCAAAAAATCAAGGCAATTCGCTAACCTCCATTTGCCCCACAAAAACCTTGCAGAATAGAGGTTCGACCCGAATTGCCAAAACCAGCCGCACTATTACCAACGTATGCGATAGTTTAGAGAGTATAATTATGAGTTTCTACGATTTACCAAAAGATAAACGCGCTGAACTGGTTGAACAGATCAGGGGAGAGTTATTAACTGAACTAAAGTCAGGTAAACTTAAAAAAACAATTGATTACTTTTCAGACGAGGATACATATATCCGCAAGTCAGCTTATTTGTCAATTGGAAGAATATATTTAGAGAATGATGGTTTGCAGAAGACCATCATTCTTATTTTAGAAAAGTTGCTTAAAGAAGACAAAGCACACATCCGTCAAACAGTTATAAATGCTGCCGGTGAAATAGGAAAGAGTGATTTCAAAATGGTTCAACATTTTTTTGAGAAAGGTTTATTCGATTTACATCATTTGGTAAGAAATGCCGTGATTGGTTCCATAAAAAAGATGAGCGAAAAGAATCCTGTTTCTGTTTTGAAATGGAGTGAGCAATATTTGTATCACGAAGATAAAGAGATTCGTCGCGAGATCTGTCACGGTATTGAGTTGCGTGGCCGAACACATCCCCAAGAGATCTTACCGCTATTAAAAGTATTACAAAACGATAAAACAAAGCGGGTAAGAACAACTTTAGTTCACGTGATCGGACAAATTGCATACAAAAAAGGTTGTTTACAAACGGTGATCGCTGATCTCAATACCTGGGAAAATAAATCTTTGACTAGCGATGCTGTTGAAGAAATTATTGATGTACATTACCGTTACCGTGATTTTTCAATTCTTACACAAGAGCAGGCAATAGCTTATATTGAGAAGCATTATAAAAGAAGCAGATGATCATTTCATCTGCTTTTTCATTATTTTGTGGTTGTAACAATCAAGGGTTTTTCCGGCAAATTAATTTCAAAAGCCTTCCACTTATGCTCTGATCCGTTCCAGTAATATTGAATGGATTTCCCTCCATTGGTATCGTAAACAATGTAATACGCTTTACCATCTTTATTATCATAGTAACTCTTAATCATTACTTCTCCGGTATTGCCCGGTAAAGGGCTCGCAGGTAAATTGATCTCGAAAGCTGCGTATTTATGGTCGGTGCCGTTCCAATAATATTGTACGGATTTTCCTGTTTTAACATCCCATGCAATATAATAGGCTTTGCCGTCTTTGTGGTCAAAATATACGTCAAACATAATATTACCTAATGCACCTGGTACAGGTTGCGCGGCTATATTAATTTCAAATGAGTTCCATTTATGGTCGGTACCGTTCCAATAGTATTGTACAGATTTCCCTGTTTTAATATCCCAGGCGATGTAGTAACTTTTTGAATCTTTACTATCGTAATAGGATGTCATTCGAACATTGTTTTGAGCTTTTAAAAAGCTTAGGTTCAATATTAATGCTGCGATGATCAGGTTTATTTTTTTCATAGTTTATGTTTTATTTGAGTTTATATTTTTGTTTTAATCCATCAAGTAATTCATTTAATTCTTCCTGATCGTCTATATAATCAGAAGTACTTTCAAACTGATACGGGACAACCAGCTTACCTGTTTTATCAGCGTAACCCCATTTGCCACCATCTTCTAACTGAACACAGGAAAGGCCCTGAACGAAATTTCCTGCACTATGGTAAATGCGTTCGCAAATAAACTTCCCTTGTTTATTAATGAATCCAAATTTATCATCGATACTTACCGGCGCTAATCCTTCTTTAAATTCTCCGGCCTCATCATAGTCGTCAAACGTAATGACATAGTTTCCCGTTTTATCAATATAACCGTAAATATCCTTTTGGCCTTCTTCTTGCGCATATTGCGTTGCTGATGCTAAACCTTCCGAAAAATTACCGCACCAGTCAAATTTAAAAGGAACAACTGTTTTATGATTTTCGTCAACATAACCTACAAAATCATTTCTTTCAACCCACACGAGGCCTTCCCAAAACTCGCCTGTATCATTATATTGCACAGGAACAGCAATAGTACCGTCTGTTTTTGCCAATCCATATAAATTATTTTTTTCGATCTGAAGGAATCCGTTTACATCGTCGTATATGTAATCATAAATGGGTTCCAAAATTAGATCTCCTTTATTGTTGATCATTCCTTTACCGGTTTTCATCTCAACAATAGAATAATCATTTTGAAAATTGTAAGCATGTTTAAATTTTGGTGTTATGATAACATCACCATTTTCATCTTTAAAGCCATACAAGCCATCATCTTCAAAGACATACCATTCTTCTTCGATCGTATAATTTGATTTAGGGCGGGATGTTTCCTGTTGAGGTAGCTCAAATAAGGTCTCTTCATGATGAGTTGTACTCACTACTTCTTCAATAAAAACCGTATCTGTTGCAACCATCAATCCATCAATATTTGTTGATTTTGCTTTTTTAGGGGCCGTGTAGGCCGGTGGGATATAAACTCCACTATCTTCTTTTTTGGAACCAAATAGTTTCTTTAGAAATTCTAACATGGTGTATGGTTTAATATAAATAAAAAAGGGAAGTTAGTGCTTCCCTTTTCCAGTTACAATAATTGTTTATATTACTTCATAAACTTCTGTTTCACATCACTATAGGTTGGGAAATTATTATGGTGCCAGTTCATAATAACTGTTCCGTCCTTAATTAAGATCAGTCCCGGATTAGCCCTTACCATTGTTTTTAAAACAACGCCATCAGCATTTGCAAAATCGTACATGGCCTGGTGTTTATGCTTGTAATCATCAATTTGTTTGGCATCTCCTGCAGTTAAGGCTATCATATTTTTATGATCAGCCTGCGCTAATTTATACAGGTCGTTTATTTTAGCATGAACGGTTTCATTGTCTTCGGTTTTGTTTAGATCGTAGCAGATCAACAAGAACATGTAATCTTTGTTATTTAAGATGCTGTCTTTTATATCGTTCCCGTTTAGATCTGTAATTGAGAAGTCTACGATTTTTGGAGGATTGATCGCATCATGAATTAAAATATTATCGGTAGCAATCCATTTCCAGTTGAGGGTGTCCTGCCAAGGATAATTTTTCATATCAAAATGTTTTTGTTCATGCGTTTTTAAATTCTCATAAATAAAACCCGATTCGTATTCAGCTGGCTTGTAATCAGCACCGGCCTGCATATTTGTTTTGATATTATCTCCGATCTTATATGCTCTGAAATCCAGTACCGGTAAATTACGATAAGTGTAAATAGGAAATGCAAAGGACAAAATAACGGCAAAAAGAGTTAGCGACATGGTGATCATTTCTGTAAATAATTCATTGATGCTTTCTTTGCCTGAAATCAAAAGAGTAATGAGGATTAATAGTGCCACATCTTTCCAAAAGCTGGTCCATGGTTTTAATACAAGGAAATCGCCAAAGCAGCCACAAGTGGTTACTTTATTGTAACATGCTGAATAGAAAGTTAAAAAAGTAAAGAACACAATTTGAGTTAATAATAAGCCCAAAGTTAAATTACGTTTATAACCAACCAATAACATAAATCCTAAGGCCATTTCGCTTACACATAATAAAATAGCTAAGGGTAGGGCGATGTGTGCAAAGCTTTCGAAGATGCCTAAACCCGAATCGGCTTTAAATACTTCAAAATATTCTTCCAGTTTGTAGCTAAATCCTATTGGGTCGTTTGCTTTGATAAAACCTGAAAAGATGAATAAACCACCGACTAAAAAACGGGAGATATGAGTAATGATAGGAAACTTATTAATAAATCCTGAGCCGTTTACCAGTAATACAAGAATTCCTAAAACAATACCAATGGTTGTTTTACTGAAACATGGCGGCGTAATATAAAAGAAGAAAGCTGCCAGGCCTATTGACCATATGGCACGAAATGCTTTTGAGGATAAGAATTTTTTCATACTGGGTATATTATTTGTCTAAAAGTATAATCTATACATATAAGTTTATGAACTTTTTGAGTTTTTTAACTAACAGGTGATCAGTCAAAATTGTTAACAGAGTTTTTCTTTAATAATTATAAAGGTAGCGTCACTCATTACTATATCTATTTGCCTAGGTTAAAGTAAGTAAGGGATGGTGGTTTCAGTTTTTTAACTAAATTAGATTAAATTTTCATTTCTGTTCACATGAAAAAACTCTACTTTATTTTTATTAGTACGTTATTTACTCCTTTGTCCCAACAAGCACAAATAGTTTATGCAAACGGGGCAACAGTGAATGTATCTTCAGGTGCCATTGTGTGGGTAAATGGTGGAATGAATATTTCGAATACCGCAACATTTTCAAATGACGGTGATGTCACGATCACAAAAAATTCTACTCTGCCCATAGCAGGTACATTTAATATTGAAAACAGTAGTAATGTTTCCGGAAATGGAATATATAATGTTGAACAGGATTGGATAAACAGTGCTACATTTAACGCAGGCAATTCTAGTGTGAAATTATTTGGAAACACTCAGCAATTTATAACCAGCAATAATGGAACTGCAACTACCTTTAATAACCTTGAATTATCGGGAACTGGTACAGGAATTAATAGAAAGAAAACTTTGCAAACTGTTAATGCTAGAACAGGAACAAATGGAAATTTGATAATTAGCGACAGAGAGCTTGAAACTCAAACACAAACCTTTTTTGTTTTAAATACTTCTGTAAATGCGGTTACTAATAATATTACTCCAGGCAGCGAAGGATTTGTTAGCAGCATGAATCCGGGTACATTTTCAAGAGAGACCAATTCGGCTTCGGTTTATTTATTTCCAACAGGATCAAGTACAGGAACATTACGTTACCGGCCGGTTGAATTAACACCTACAAATGCAAATGCTAATACCTATGTAGCGCGTTTGAATAACACAGACGCTACAACACAAGGTTTTGACAGGTCAATAACCGATGGCAATGAATGTGATCTAAACCCACTTTTTTTTCATTCTATTAATCGTGTTGCCGGAACGTCATCTACAGATGTTCGCTTATTTTATATTATAGCTTCAGACGCTGATTGGTCGGGAATGGGGCAGTGGCAAACCGGAAATACCCAATGGAATGATATGGTAGCAATGGGAACAGGCAGTTCCGGTGTCTTTAATACACGCACGCGTTCGGCATGGAATTTTGTAAACCCGGGAGATCCCTACATACTTACCAATGTAAGACCTCAAACACCTATATTAAATTGTCCAAGCCTTTGTGAGAATTCAACTAATAATTTATTTACGCTCACAGGTAATAGTTCCTCGTATCAATGGACCTTTCCTGCTAATGGAACAATCACTGGAGGTCAGGGAACTGCAACCGTAAGCGCAAGCTGGAGCGCAGGAACATCTTCTGTATCAGCCATTGCAATAGGAATCGGAGGCTGTAATTCTTTACCCGGAACATGTGAACCTATTGTTGTACCGCCTCCTACAGTTTTGTTTACACATGAAGATGATTTTACGAATATTGCATTTGCAGATCAAACCAGTAATGCCTCTCAATGGAGTTGGAATTTTGGTGACGGCAGTACTTCTACTTCTCAGGATCCTTCGCACACCTATTCAGGAAGTGGAACTTATACGGTTGTATTAAATGTTACCAATTCTACGGGTTGTAGTAATTCAGCTGTTCAGGTCATTGAAATCATGGATGATATTATTGTTCCTAATGTTATTACACCAAACGGTGATGGTATAAATGATCTGTTCACTATTAAAACCAGTGGATTAAAGGATTATCAGCTTAATATCTTTAACCGTTGGGGAACGAAAGTATTCTCATCATCCAGCGCTAATGCCCATTGGGATGGAAAAATAAATGGGAACACTGTTCCGGACGGGGTCTATTTTTATATTTTAAATGCAAGCACATCAAATAAACAATTAGAATTCCACGGCAACGTATCTGTATTCAATTAATTACCTCTTCAAATCTGATAGTTATGAAAAACAAAATCCTTTATCTACTTGCAATAAGTGCAATTGTAACCTGTAATCCTCTTACCGCACAAAATAATGTTGGTATTGGTACAACTACTCCAAATGCTAATTCTATTCTGGAGTTGCAGTCAACTACACAGGGAGTTTTGGTACCACGAATGACCACTATTCAGCGTTTAGCTATTGCAGCCCCTACTGAGGGTTTAATGGTTTATGATATTGATGTGGATTGTTTTTTCTTTTATGAAACTACGATTGCCGCGTGGAAAAACCTGTGTTCTGCAGGCCCAGCAGGTCCTGCGGGTGCTACCGGCC
Organism: Bacteroidota bacterium; assembly: GCA_040386075.1. Classification (GTDB taxonomy): domain Bacteria; phylum Bacteroidota; class Bacteroidia; order B-17B0; family Aurantibacillaceae; genus UBA4416. Next base: position 26,046 of record JAZKGE010000001.1, on the reverse strand, counting down.
CTGCCGGCCCTACAGGAAGTAATGGTACTAACGGAATTAGTTGCTGGGATACCAATGCAAATGGAGTAAATGATCCGTCGGAAGACACGAACGGAGATACTTTTTTTAATGGATTGGATTGTGCAGGTGCTACAGGTGCTACTGGCCCTGCGGGTGCTGCCGGAACAACAGGAAGTAATGGTGCTAACGGGATTAACTGTTGGGATATCAACGGTAACGGCGTAAATGACCCAACAGAAGATACGAATGGCGATGCAGTTTTTAATACATTGGATTGTGGAGGAACTGGAACAGCGGGTACTAACGGTATAAACTGTTGGGATACCAATGGTAATGGAGTAAATGATCCATCGGAAGATACAAATGGCGATGCCGCTTTTAATACATTAGATTGTCGTGGTGCAGCAGGTGCAACCGGTCCTGCGGGAGCTACCGGTCCTGCAGGTTCAACGGGAGCTACGGGTGCAACAGGTGGTGTTGGTCCACAAGGCCCTGCGGGTGCAGCAGGAGCAACGGGAGCAGTCGGTCCTGCAGGCCCAACAGGCCCTACTGGTGCTATTGGCCCACAAGGTCCTGCTGGAGCAACAGGCGCTGCTGGTCCACAAGGCCCTGCCGGAGCTGCTGGTGCAACAGGAGCTACGGGTTCTGCTGGTCCACAAGGTCCAACAGGAGCTACAGGTCCACAAGGCCCTGCCGGTCCAACAGGAGCCACTGGTGCAACAGGACCACAAGGCCCGCAAGGCGTATTTCAAAAATACCATGTTTATGGAACTGCAGGAAGATTGGGTGTAACCTCTACTGTTGCAACCATGCAACCGGGGCTTACCCAAACATTTATCCTTACTGCGCCTGCTACTGTGATTATATGGGCAACTATTGGAACAAGAAATACGGTAACAACTGCCGGAGCGTGGTCTAACGTTGATATGATTATTTATGCAAATGGTAATTTCCTGGCCAATGGTGGCTGGAACCGTTTTTCTACAGTAAACTCAAGTACAGCAGCCAATTCATTTAACACCTGTGCTATCAATACAATGATAACTCTGCCTGCCGGAACACATACGATTGATCTTCGCACGGCACGCTCTAATGGTACTTCTTCTGTAGATATTGGCGGAAACGCTGCATTAGATACAAATCCGGGTGAATTAACTATTTTAATTCTTAACTAATATCATCATGAAAGTTATTATATCCATTGTGTTTTTCACTTCGTTCTGTTGCTTTGATATGAATGCTCAGTCGGTTTCATCTCAAAAAAAAGCACAGGTTACTGAGCCTGATCATTCTTTAAATACACCTGTTCAGGTACCAACAACAGCAACGCTTGTTTCAGGTTCACGTAATCCCACCGTTCGCGAGGTGCCTTTAGAAAATGAAAGCGAAGCTACGCTTCCGGTGAATACAGAAAACGTCCCTTCTGCAAGAAAACCGAAATAAGTTCGTGAATTATAAGTTTAATTAAACGAAAGAAGGCTGTAAATTATTTACAGCCTTCTTTGTTTTTATGATATTCCCGGGTTAAGACACCGGTTTTTTACCTTGTTTTTTAATAACTTCCATCTCAACCTGAAGGTTGCGTAACATGCTCATGATACTTCCAACATTCAACTCTTCTTCTTTATAATCAGTCATGTTAATGCAGCAGGTGTATTCCCATACTTCTAAAATATCTTTTAGGTTAACATTAAATGGCTGGTACATCTTATTATCGGAATGACATTCCAAAAATCCTTTTTTTGTATTAACATTGAAAATACGTTTGTAAGAGATCCCGTCTTCTTTGGTTACCACAATATACGTTTGGCCATTTTTAATATCTTCAATTCTATCGAGATATTTGGCTACTACAAATGAACCTTCTTTAATTGGTGGCATACTATCCCCTTTGATAGGGAAAGCACGGTGTTTACCGGAAGGCAGGAAAGGTAATTTCATGCGAGGTAATTTTTCCATGTATTCCGGATCGGCATAACCTCTTAAATAACCAGCACTGGCTTTTAATGGTATTAGTTCTACGGCATCTCTTCCGTCCTCATCAATAACTACAGGAAAGAGCATACGATTTTTTCCTACTTTCATTAAGCCATCCAGATTGGTTTTGGTTAGATCACCTCTAACCAAAGCATCTACTGCTATGTGAAAAAAATCCGAGATCGCAATTAACAGATCAATAGATGGTTCATTACGATTTTCCTCGTAGGCTCCCAGGCGCGAACGGGTAATGCCTAAATTGTCGGCTAATTGCTCCTGCGACAAGCCTTTTTGCAAACGCAGGAATTTTAAGTTACTGAAAATTTTGCTCATGATTTCTAAATTGCTACAAATTGTAGCACGAATATACTACATTAAGTAGTAAGTTTGTAAAAGATTTTTGTTAAATTTTTGTTTTGTTGTTGACATGGGTTTTGTGGATAAGCATACGCTTATTTGCAAAACCTTTGTTTTTGTAATGGAACGCAGATGATACAGATTGAACGGATTTTCACTGATTTTTTATTTTAATTGTGAAAAAGTGATTTCTGTTACCATAACTGATTTTATCTGTGTTAATCAGTTTGATCTGTTGTATCCGTATTTCAACTACTTACCCAACCTCATGGTCATGTGAGGGATGTTGTCTTCCAGGTACATTTCTCCTTCGGGTACAAAACCTAAATTTTGATAAAATTTGTCGAGGTAGCATTGAGCACCGATAACAATAACAGATGAGTTAAAACGTTTTTTCGTTTCGGCAATACTGTATTCCATTAATAATTTTCCGTAACCCAAACTCCTAACGGACGGATGAGTTACTACTCGGCCGATAGAAGGCTCCAAATCATAAGAAATACCTACAGGAACCAAACGTGTACAAGCCACTAATTTATCATTATCATAACCCAATACATGAAATGACTTTTGATCTTTATCATCCATATCCAAATATGGACAATTTTGTTCCACTACAAATACTTCGGCCCTTAATTGAAGAAGCTGGTATAGTTCTACATTGCTTAATTCATTAAAGGTTTTAGTGGTAAATGTTATCATCAATATTGATTAATAGATAATAGAACTAAAGTACAGGCATGTATAACTTCTATGCCTGTACTTTCAGCCAGAGATTCAAATTCACGATTTTCGGTGCCGGGATTAAAAATAATACGTTTTGGTTTTAAAGAAATGATATAATCTATCCATGCCGGCTGGTTATGAGGGCCGACATATAAAGTTACAGTATCCACATTTTCAATAGCAGGCTTATCGGTTATAATATCTAGTCCATTTATTTTCCCGTTTCTTATACCTACAGGATAAACAGTGTGTCCGTGTTTTTGTAAACTAAGGGTGGCACGGTTGCTATATCTGTTTGTATTAGGCGATGCGCCCACAACAACGGTTGTTTTATTCTTCGACATAATTCAGATCTTTTCCAAAAGTTTCTTCTAAGAAATAAAGAGCAATAAATCCTATGCCAAAGATAATGGCTCCGGTAATTTGAGTGGCCAGTAGCTTATCAACCGCAAAAGCAGAAATGATAAAATTCAATAAAAGAGAGATCAAAATAGTTGAGCCCCGTACAAAATTAGGAGCAGTTGTAGTTGCTGTGGCACGAATATTAGTGCCGAATAATTCGGAAGCAGTACTGATGAATACGGCCCAGTAGCCTGTGGCAAAGCCGATAAATACAACAATGCCGTAAAAAACAGGAATAGAAGTTCCGCCATATAAGAAATAAAGAACGACACCCACTACAGAGAGTGATAAAAATAAACCCAATGCTTTTTTTCTTGACTTAAGCCATTGGCTAATAAGTCCTGAAGCAATATCTCCTATTGTTATACCTGCATAGGCACACATAATAGCTCTGCCTGCACTAATTGATCCGGCAGGTAATCCAAGGGAGTAACCTAATTCGGGAGAAAACAAAACAAGTGTGCCCATAACGTACCAAACAGGTACTGTGACAAAAATTATGCAGAGGTATTTTGCAAGGTTTTTTTTGGACGAAAAAAGTTGAAGAATGTTTCCTCGTTTAATATGCGTTTCTTTTTTTAAATGATCAAACATACCTGATTCAAACACACCAATACGTAATAATAAAAGCGCTAAGCCCATACCACCACCTAAATAAAATGAATAACGCCAATCGGAGATAACCTCGCCCATAAATCCGGCAACTACAGCTCCAAATACACCAACGGTGGCAACAATGGTAGTTCCATAGCCACGTTTTTCTTTGCTCATACTTTCGCTTACCAGCGTAATTCCGGCACCCAATTCACCTGCCAAACCAAAGCCTGAAATAAACCGTAATACCATATATGTATCGGTGTTGTGCACCATACCATTCAAAATATTGGCAGTAGAATACACTAAAATAGAACCAAACAGAACAGAAAGACGTCCTTTCTTGTCACCTAATATGCCCCAAAAAATACCACCAACAAGCATTCCGAACATTTGCCAGTTCAGTAATAGTTTTCCGTAAATAGGATTAAGAAAGCTTTTTTCCCAATTCGAAATATGAGGAAATTGTTCGCTTAGAATTTCATTCAGACTATCCGATCTTTCAACACCAAACAATAACAGGTCGTAAATGTCAACAAAATAGCCCAAAGCGGCTACAATGATCAGTTTGTTGAGGTTTTTACCCGGAGATTTAAGTTCCATAGTTTACACGAACTTATCTCCTTTTTGAACTTTAACGTCGTTTACAAAATTCCTGATCTGCTGCTCATCCTGTTTTTTACAAACCATGAGCACACCTTCAGATTCAACAACAATATAATCTTTTAAACCCTGTAATACTACCAGTTTATCTTTTGGCACATGAACTACGCAGTTATGGCAGTCATACTGCATGATGTTTTTTCCAACAAGGGCATTGCTGCCTTTATCGTGCCTGATATGCGTGTAAAGCGATCCCCAGGTGCCAAGATCACTCCATCCAATAATGGAAGAACGTACATAAACATTCTTTGCTTTTTCCATTAAAGAATAATCAATAGAAATATTTTTGCAAACGTTGTACGCCTGTTTAATAAAAGCCTTTTCTTTTGGTGTGTTGTAAAATTCAATTCCGTCCTTAAATACATTGGCCAATTCAGGGTCGTTTTGTTCCATTGAACTGATCACGCTTTTGGTACTCCAGATAAAAATGCCCGAATTCCATAAAAAGTCGCCGTTTTCCATAAAGAATTTGGCCATATCGTGATCCGGCTTTTCGATAAAGGTTTTTACCTTGTACATGCGTTTATCTTTTTCAACAACCGGCGAATCTATAAACTGGATGTAACCATATCCTGTATCAGGTCTGGATGGTTTAATGCCTAAGGTTACTAAACAATCTTCGTTTTTTGCTTTAGCAAAACAGGATTTAATAGCTTTGATAAACGTATCTTCTTTGGTGATCAAATGATCAGAAGGAGCAACTACGGTAATAGCTTTTGGATTTAGTTTATGGATCTTGTAAGACGCATAAGCCACACAGGGCGCCGTATTTTTACGGGAAGGTTCGGTAAGAATATTCTCTTTTGGAAGTTCAGGTAATTGTTCGGCAACCAGTTCTTCATAAGATTCGCTGGTAACCACATATATGTTTTGCGCAGGACATAATTCTTTAAAACGGTCAAAGGTTTGTTGAATAAGCGTTCTGCCTGTTCCAAGAATGTCTAAAAATTGTTTTGGATGTCCGGTGGTACTCATTGGCCAGAAACGCGTTCCAACTCCACCTGCCATTATAATACAGTACTGATTTTTCATAAAAAATAAAGCACTAATTTAAGTAAAAAAACGACAGGTAATACATTAAAAAACGTTATCAGATCTTAATACCAATCACTAAAACGTCGTCAATTTGTTCGGCATCACGTTTCCAATCCATAAATGCTTCAGTAAGGTTTTCTTTCTGCACATTCATTGGTTTTTCAATGTTATCTAACAGCGTTTTTTGAAGGTTAGTGAGCATGAATTTTTTACCTTTTGGTCCACCAAACTGATCTGCATAACCATCGCTGAATAAGTATAAACAATCACCTTCGTTTACCGTTATGGTATGGTTTTGATAAACCCTGTTTTCTTCCAGCTCTAGTCCGCCTATTGGGAATTTAGTAGCTTTTATGATCTCTAATTCATAGCCCTGGCCCTTCCTATAGATCCATAAAGGCCTGTTTGCACCTGCATATTGTACTTCGTTAGAGTTTGAATTAAAAGCACACAGGGTAATATCCATACCATCTCTTCTTTCAAATTCTTTAGCATTTTGATTCAGGGCTATTTTTACACCTTTATGCAGTTCCAGTAAAATATCTCCGGGGGCAGTAATTTTTTTCTCGTTCACGATCTCGTTCAACAAGGTATTGCCAACAATACTCATAAAGGCTCCTGGTACACCGTGTCCCGTACAATCTACTGCCGCTATAAAGCGGGTGTCTCCGTTTTGTGCAAACCAGTAAAAATCCCCACTTACTATATCCTTCGGCATATATAATACAAAGCAATTTTTAAACAGATTGTTGATCTCGCTTAAATTAGGTAATAAAGCCTCCTGGATATTTTTGGCATATTTGATACTATCCATGATCTCCATGTTGTGGTGCTCGATCACGGTTTTTTGTTCGATCACTTCTTTGTTGATGATTTCAACTTTTTCTTTCTCTTCACGTAACTCGTGAGTTCTTTCATCAACCGTACGCTCTAGTTTTTGTTTATCAGCAATTAATTTCTTAGTGTGAATAAAGTTATAAAGCCAGATGCCTCCGATCAATGTAATGATACAAATAGTGTAAAACCACCAGGTATTATACCATGGCGGAGAAATTGTGAACTCATAAGCAACAGGTTCTTTATTCCATAAGCCATCATTATTCATAGCTTTTACCAAAAACTTATATTTACCAGGTGGTAGGGAAGAGTAGGTGGCTTCTGTTTTTGAGGTAGGGGGAGTCCAATCATCATTTGCCAAGCCTTCCAATTTGTATTGATACATTACTTTTTCGGGAGCTGTTAAGCTGATACCGATGAACTGAAATGTAATGTGATTTTTATTAAATGGCAGTTGCAGGTTCGTTGGTAACATGGATGAAGAATCGATGCTTTTTGAGAACTTTAAAATATCTTCCTGCCCGAAAAATAGCTTAACAGAATTGATATTTGTAATAGCCTCCTTTGGATTTTGCTTATCGAATTTGGGATCGTAGATCTCTAATCCACTAATGGTGCCAATTAAAATACGACCGACCTTATCTTTAAAAACAGCATTCCCATTAGATTCAAGGTTCAGTAACCCGTCATCCTTTCCGAAATGTTTTACGGTTATTTTATGCTGATAATAATCATTGATGTCTAATAGATCGATCCCTGTATTTAAACCAACAATAAGTCGGTTGTGATCATCCATTTGTAAGAAATTGATGGCATTGGATGATAAACCATTTTTTTGTGAGATCTTAGTGAAGGTAGTATAATCATATTGATAAAGGCCTTCTTCAGTTCCGATCCATAAATTCTTTTTCGAATCAATGATGCTCGAAAGAATCCTCTTATTCACAAAATTAGTTTTCTCATTAAAGAAAGAAACTGATTTGTTGGCATATTGAATGATCCCATGTTCGGTTCCAACCCAAATGGCATTATTCTTATCTTCAATTACACAAAATATAGGGAATTCAATGCCTTCCTTTTGAAGACTGTTGATCTCTTTAATATCAGTAATAATTCCATCAGTGTATTTAAAAAGGCCATTGTTGGTGCCGATCCATATATTTTTTTTACTATCCTGATAGAGCGATAAAATATATTTTTTTCTGAAGTCAAAATCGGTAATGGTTTTAAATGAGTTATTCTCGTATATACATAAACCTTCCAGCGTACCAAAAAATATTCTTCCATCAGCTAATGGAAGGATGGAGGTAATATTATTATCAGGGATTTCATTTGGACGATTTCTATTTACTACATAATTGGTGACTGTTTTTCCTTCAATTTTTGAAAGGCCGCTATTTCTTAATGCAACCCAATAAGCACCTTTACTATCCTGGGAAACAGCATTTACATAGTTTTCGGGTAAGCCGTTTTCTTTTGAATAAGAAGTAAATTGTTCGCCAAGGTATTTGTAGATCCCAGACCCATCTGTTCCCATCCAAAGGTTTTCTTCTCTATCTGTATACAGGCACATAATAGAATTATATGTTAACCCATTTGTTAAGTTAAAGTTGGTGACATAATTGTTATGATACTTGTATAAACCATCAGATGCTGATCCAAACCATTGTTCATTTTTAGCATTAACTAAAATGCTACGGAATGCTACATTAAACTGATTGGGAATGTAATCACAAATTCGGATCTTATTATTAAGGCCAACTATATTTACGCCTCCTACTGTGCCGATCAAAACTTCATGAGCCGAATTTTCAGCAAACGAGAATACAAAATTTTCCTGTAACCCATTTGTATTATCAAAATGAGTAAATGAGTTGTCTGCAGTGTTATAGCAAATAGCACCATTGTTTATAGTACCAAACCAGATTCTTTTTTTGGAGTCAATAAAAATAGAAAAAGCAGATGCCTTATCTAAAACTTTATCGAATGAAAAACGCCTGATCTTTTCGCCCTGTAAAATATAAACACCTTCCTGAGTACCGATCCATGTTTTATCATTGTCTTGAAGCGTTTTAAAAACCCAGCTGTTGTTCAAGCCATGCTTTTCGTTATAGTTCCTAAAGGTAAAGCCGTTATAAACACTTAGTCCTTTACTGGTACCAAATACCAGTTCGTTCTTATGATTTTCGTTGATCGAAAAAACAACATTGTTTATTAAACCATCATTATCAGAAATGGTAGTGAATTTTGTTCCGTCAAATTTTCCGGCGCCACCGCCATTGGTTCCAAACCACATAAAACCTTTGTGATCCTGATAAATTGCTAAAACCGGTGATTGGGGTAATCCTTCGGGAGTATTGTAATTTTTGAAATTGTAAGTTTGAGATATGGCAATTTGACTTATAAATAATAAGTATAAAAAAAAGAAATTATGTTTCTTAGTGAAGATCATTTCGCCATTCAAATATAATAAAAAAGCCATCCGCTTGTTAGCGGATGGCTTTTAATACCACAAATTAGGTACTAATTAGTAACAGAAAGTTTAATGATACTTTCCGAACCGTTAACGGTCATTTTTATAAAATATAAACCTGATCTCAGATCATTGGTTTGCCATGATTGTTTATGTGCCTGTATACCTTGTTGTGTTTCGGGTAACAACATTTTTACAGATCTGCCGATCATATCAAACAACTCAATTTTTACTGAAGAGCTACTTTTTAAGCTATATTGAATAGTTACGTATGCAGAAGCAGGATTAGGAAATACCTTGATGTCGTTTTCAATAGCAGTGATATCATGAACGCCTACACCCGTAGTTGGTACTGGAGTAATTTTCGCGGAATCTACAACAAAGTCAAGTCCGGTAAATTGGTCATTAGATATGATCACTTTATGATATGTATTATTTGTATCAAGGCCCGGAATATCTACTAAAATAAAATAAGATTCGCCTGCATCATTAGGAGGTAACCCGTTTAATGAGTAATCACCATTGGCATCTGTTACAGTTTGCGCAAACATTTGCCCGCCTGGATTTTTACCGCCTTTTACAATGATACCACCAATTGGAGTTCCAGGAACTAAAGGTTTGTACCCATTAGCCATTCTCTGCGTTGAATCGTATCCATAGCCTTCTGTGATTCTACCACTCAATAAACCTGTGCTGCCTGTTGCAAGTGAAAGTAATGCTGGAACAAAAATGTTTTGAACATCATTTACTGCACAACCATGGATGATCTGTTTGGCATCTTTCCATGCAACTGCAGTATCTCCGGGATCAGCTCCATAGGCAATCTGCATATTGGTTGCCGTTGGAATGGCTTTAATAATATAGATCCCTGAAACAAAGGAAGTGAATAAAAAGTCACCGGCAGCTCCAATGTTTTGTCCTGCAACCGAGTCAAATTTTGTATAGAATGGTTGATATTGGAATAGTACAACGCGACCTGCAACCGGAGCACTTCCAGAGGTTGTTACAGTTCCTGAAAAATTGCTTGAAGGGTTTACCTGAACCGAAAAAGTATTTGCATTGGCAATACAATTAGTAACAACATCGGTTACTGTTAGATCATACGTGTAAGTTCCAATACTTGTTGTATAGGTGTAGTCACTGGTTGTCGACACAACAGTACCAGGTAATTGCACCCATGAATAATTGTATGATCCGGAACCACTTCCTACTGTTAGTATAGATAGTTGCTCTTGTATTTGCTCACATACATTATTATTTCCCTGGATAGAAACAGAAAAATTAGTAGCAGCCTGGTTAATAGACACCGTTTCGGTAATAGAACATGAATTTGCATCAGTAATTGTGCAGGTTTGTGAACCTATTGCTAAACCTGTTTCTAAAGCATTTGATCCACCTGAGGTCCAACTATATATATAAGGTAGTGTTCCACCGGTAACCTGCATTTCTGCCTGTCCGCTTGATCCGCCCAAACATGAACCTAAAACGTTTGTCACTGTAACTGCAAGTACAGAAGGCTCGGAGATAATCGTTACCCCTGATGTAGTACATCCATTTGCGTCAGTAAGTATGCAAGTATAACTACCTGCCGTTAAATTTGTAATAGTGGATGTTGTACCAACATTTGGCGTCCAGGAATAAGTATATGCTCCTGTGCCGCCTGTTGGCGCTAAAGAGATTGATCCGTTAGATCCTCCAAAACAGCTAACATTATTTGATGTTGCATTTGGCATTAATGCTGCAGGACTTGTAATGGTTAACGTTTCTGTAACCATACATCCTGTTGGATTCACAATATCAACCGTATAAGTTCCTGCACATAATGCAACAGCCATATCTGCTGTTCCTACAGATGGACTCCATGTGTAGCTTAATGTAGCACCTGACGAAGTAGCATTGATCGTAGCATTACCATTACATAAACCGTTACAGGTTGCATTTGTAAATACAGGGGCTGTAGTAATAGTGTTAACTTTTACATTAACGGTATCACTGTTTCTGATTTGACTTCCGTTACATTGCACTTCGCAATAGTAAAGTGTGTTAGCTGAAGGAGCAGCCGTAAATTGTGAGGTAGCTGAAGGAGCTCCTGTACTAACATAAGCTGAACCATTAAAATACATCCATTCATAGGTAATACCGGTAGCAGTTTGAACTGCAGGCGTAATATCCAATGACGTTGATTGCGTTGGACAAATATCTAAAGATCCTGTTACATTATAAGAAGGAGGATAGTTAATGGTACTGCAATCAGGTGGTAAAATAGTAATGGCATAATCTTCTGTTTCTCCATATCCACCCGAGCCATTTATGCTTGATGCCGAGCCTGCTGATTTAGCTCCACCGCCACCTGACGAACATGGATCATTTGGTCCAAATGGTCCATTGTAATTATTTCTTACCCTCATTTTTGTATTACCTGCTAATGCACCGGAAGGAATATTAACTGTATTTGTAACTGTAAAATTACCTGCCGAATTTGTAGCACCAAGATTTGTGTATTCGCTAGCATCAAAAACTCCATTTTGATTATAATCGATCCAAACGGTTACATGTGCGCTATAATCTGCGCCAAGAACTGTAGTCATTGTGTAAGATTGTCCTGCTTGAATAGTTGCTGATGCAACAGATCCGGCATAATCTTCATAGCCATATGCGCTACAGCTTGATGTATTAGTTAAAGTAGCCAATGTAACTTCGTTGATCTCATCGCCCGAAGCGCAATCAGATGGAGGAGGCGTGCAATAGCAAGCAGTTAAAAGTTTTTGAGTAACAGTCACCGGAGTTGAAGTTGAAGATAATGCACTCGTAGTACAGGTAGTGATACATCTGTAATGCATGGTTACTGTTTGACTTGTAATAGTATATGGAACACTCATTTGAGCTGCTCCTAAATTTGTCCAGATCACATTATCAGGAGAGGATTGCCATTGGTAACTGATATTACTCACTAAGTCATTATTTACAAGATTTAAGATAAACGGAACATCTTCACAAACAGCTGTTGATGTTGATGTTGCATTTCCAGCATTTGGCGAACCTGAACAAGGGATAGCAGGAGTAAGGTTGATTGAATAATCAAAAGTTTGCCCGCTATATTCGTTTGAATAACAAGGATCCAATCCTCCGAATATACCCCAGGTGGTTTCCATTTTAATACGCATAGCAGTTTGGCCGCCTACTGCAGAGTAGGGAACTGCAATAGTTCCGGTAATTGTACCAAAAGATGTAGTTCCTACGTATGTATATTCAGACGCATCAAATGTTCCATTTTGGTCAAAATCTATCCAAAGTCCTACGTAACCAGGGCTTCCCTGGCAATTTAAATCTAAAGAAATGCTATAAGATTGACTAGCAGTTAAACTCGCAGTTCCTGCTATGCCTCTATAGTCTAAATAACCGCTTGGGTCACAAGAAGGTGCATGGTTAATGCTCTCCAATGTTACATTGGTGATTTGTGAAGAACTGCAACTAATGTTTTCAGGAACGCAGTAACAGGCCGTTGCTAAATTTTGGTTTACAACTACTGCCGTTGAAGTACCCGACATAACAGCACTTGTACATGTCATAACACAACGATAGTGTGTGGTAGCACTTTGTGTAGATATATTATATGGAATTGTGTTTTGTGCCGATCCTAAATTTGTCCAAACAGTACCATTTGGAGATGATTGCCATTGATAAGAAATACCACTTACCGCATCGTTATTTATTAGATCAAGAGTATAGCCTACATTCTGGCAAACTGCAGATTGAGTTGATGTTGCATTTCCTGCATTAGGATTTCCAGAACAAGCTGGAGCTGCAGTTAAATTGACTTTGTAATCCAGTATCTGACCAACCGGAGAGGTGTTTGAACAAGCGCTAAGAACCGTACCGGGATACCCGTAATATGCATCCAGCATAATACGTATCCTTGTAGGGCCGGTGTTAACTGTAATAGGAACCGTAAATGTGTTTGAATATGTACCTGATGCTCCTAAACCTATATATATAAACTCATTTGAATCAAAAATAGCATTTTGATTGTAATCTATCCATGCACCGGCGTAACCATCTCCATTAAAACCACTTATTGATGTATTTGCAGTGAAGGTATATGTACCTCCTGCTGATAAATTGATCGACGTGTAATTACTGGCAGTTGAATCAGAGAAACCAAATGCGTCGCAGTTAGTTGTTTGTCCGTTCACATTCGCTAAAGAGAAGTCAATGAACTTATCCTGGGTACAATCGATGTTGTTATTATTAGCTACACTAATCATACAATAACAATTCAGCAATGGATTCAGTGCAACCATTACGGGAGTAGATGTTGACGATAAAGCCGAAGCCGTACAGGTAGTTACACATTGATAGTAAGTGTTCGAAGAAAGAAACGGGATATTCATCAACGAAGTAAGTTGAGTTGATCCTAAATTTGTCCAGGTACTACCGTTTGGTGAAGATTGCCATTGGTATGTAAGGCCAGAATTTATCCCATTATTTATTAAATTCAAATCAAAAGAAGTGTTTGCACACACAGATGTAGATGTAGCAACAGCATCGCCAGCAAGTGGAGAACCAGAACAAAGAGGTAAGGTTGTAAGTTCCAATTGTATTTGTGGTTTGTAAGCATAGTTATAGTTAGTACTGCCGCCTGTTGCTACTCCACATTGAGGGTTATCGTCATCTCGTATATAGGCATATTCAGGATTTGAATTTGTATATCCAAACATATAAAGCTGTCCGGTACTAGTATAAGCCGATATCTGATCAAAACATACATCTACCAATAAATTGCTTGTCCCATCCCAAATGAAGTTATTGTCAAGCGTTAGTAATTCAAACCCGCCTGCCGTAGGAAAATAAGAGGCTGATGTGTACGCTGTACTAAGCCCCGAACCATCGTAATTAGCAACATTTGTGCTGGCAGTGTTTTTAAATTTTATAGTAAAATTCGGAAGAGCTTCGGAAGTGGTTCCAAATATATTAAAACCCAGTTTTGAGATTGAACCCGCTGTAGACCATCCTGCACCGTTTATATCTGCCGGAGTATATAGGAATTGGCAGTGATGCGATCTGAAATAAACATTAATAGGTGACGATTCTTGTAACCCATTAACGTAGCCTGCCGAACCAATTGTAATGGTGGTTTGTGCAGTAAGATTAAAAATGCCTAAAAGACAAAGTAAAAATAGTATGATTTTTTTCATGCTTAAATAGTTTTAGAAACCAAAAATATATAAAAAAAATCAGATTATTTACGCTATTTTTTAATCATTTATCATTTTAACTGTTTGATTAGCAAATACTATAGTAGTTTTATGCAAAAAACCCGATTACATAAAGTAATCGGGTTTTAAATGCCTGAATTAAATTTATTGGCTTACTATCAACTTAACCGTTGTGACTGAATTGTTAATTTTTAGCCTCACGAAGTAAACTCCTTTACTCAGATCTTCCAGCTTAACAGAATGAGTGTATCTATTTTTTTCTTCAAAAGAGTTTTGAGCAATTGTTTTTACTTTACTACCAAGGATATTATATAAATCAATTTGCACATTTGCTGATTGGATCAACTCATATTCTAAAGTAAATTTCTCATTTGCCGGATTTGGGAATAAAGTGATTTTATTTTCTAAAACGCTATTATCATTTGAAATGCCGGTTATGCTTCCAACTGGATTAATATACTCACCATCTACATTAAAGTTGAAACCGGTAACAGGCGTACTGCCGGTAACAGATATATGATAATAAGTGCTATTTGTATCTAAACCCGGGATGTCAACAAAGATAAAATAGTCATCAGGTGCTGTATTAATAGGTAGTCCGCTTAATGTGTAGTTTCCCGCAGCATCTGTTGTAGTTTGAACAAGCATTTGACCTCCTGGGTTTTTACCACCTTTTACTATAATGCCTCCAATTGGTGTTCCAGGTACCGTAGGTTTTGAACCGTCATTCATTTTAGGTACAAAACCAAAAGCTTCAACAATTTGTCCAGTGATTACCCCTGGTCCAACTACATACGAAGCAAAACCAATTAGATCTATGTTTTGAGAGGTGTTATTTGTGCAGCCATGATTTATGACCGTAGCACCTTGCCAGCTGATTGAATTGGGTGCGTATGTTACTTGAATATTAGTAGCAGTTGGAGTAGCTCTTAAAACATATAGTCCACTATCAATATTATTAAACGAATATGTTCCGCCAATTGGTGTAATAGTTAATGAATCCCAATGACTAAGAACAGCAGTATATTTATATATAACAATATCTCCACCTGTTAATCCCGTTGTACTTGTAACAACTCCATTAATTGATTTGTTCGGGATAATTGAAACCGTAACAGGTGTTGAACCAAAACATCCATTTCCATCAATACCATTTACCGTATAGGTGGTTGTAACGCTTGGCGTTACACTGATGGATGTAGTATTTGCTCCTGAGTCCCATGTATAAGTAGTAGCACCACTTGCTGTAAGATTTGTTGTTGAACCATTACAAATATTTGTAGTTCCTGTTACAGATAACGAAGGTAAAGCATTTACGGTAATATTAACCGTTTCAGTAACCACGCATCCATTTATGGTATTTGTTGCAACCACCGAATATAATGTTGTTGAAAGTGGTGACACGTTTTGCATAGCTCCGTTTAAAGAACCCGGGCTCCATGCATAATCTACATTTGGATCAGCACTGGAAACAGCCGTTAATGTTGTGTTACTACCTGAACAAATAATTGAAGGACTTGCAATTGCCACACTATTAGGTGCTGTAATATCCTGAGTAACATTAATATTTGCAGTAGCAGAACAGCCGGTTGGAATATCAGTAACGGTAACTGTATACATTCCCGGTTGATCAACAGTAGCAGTTGATGAACTACCGCCTGATACAATACTTGGACCTGACCATGCATAAGTTGGAAGTGCTGCGGACGAAGAAGCCGAAGTGTTTACCGTTGGATTTGAACAGGTTAATGTACCATTTACAGTAACCGTAATTGTTGGTACGGAGGCATTGGCAGTTACCTGAACATTATCTGTTGCTGAACAACCATTGGCTGGGTTAGTAACAGTTAATGTATATGTGCCAATTGTAGATGCCGTAGCCGTGAATGAGTTTGCGCCTGATGAAACTCCACCTGTCCAAACAGGTGTACAGGTAGATGGTGTGGCAGAACCACTTAATGTTACTGTGGTTACAGCACAGGTTAAACTTTGATCCATGCCGGCATTTGCATTAGGTATCACAGTATTTTGGGTCACCGCAACGGTTTTACTGTTAACACAACCACTTGAGATCATTGTAACAAATAAAGTATACGTTCCGGGGCCATTCCCAATTGCATTTTGAGAGTTAATACCACTGGAAATAGAACTGCCACCAGGTGCTGCCCAGGTATATGTTACACTTGTAGGAGGATTTCCCGAAAGCTGAACCGTATTTGTTAAACAGGTTATTGTTCCAGTTGCAGTAGCTGTTGGCGAAGCTGCCAGTAAATTTTGTAATACATTTAGTGAGCCTGTTGTAATACAACCATTAGAAGTATTAGTAACAGTATAGTTTTTTATACCGCCTGCATTTACGGTTATTGTGCTGATGTTAGTTGCTGATGTAATACCCGCGCCTGCCCAGTTATAAGTTACCGGCGATGCGGCCGTAGAAGCGCTTGCATTAACAGATGTTAAAGTACAGTTTAATGTTCCGCTAACATTAGTGCTCGTTACCGGTGCAGTAGTATTTTGAGAAACACAGGTCACGGCAGTTGCTGTACAGCCATTTGCAGAAGTAACAATTAAAGTATAACAACCTGGCGCATTAATTACAGGAGTTGTAGTAGTACCGCCTGAAAGAATGCCTGGACCGTTCCATACATAAGTTCCTCCACCTGTTCCTGATAAATTCATTGTTGTTGTAGTACATGTTAGAGTGCCCGAATTTGTTGCACCGGCAGTTGGCGGTGTAACGTTTTGCGTTACTATCGTTGTTGCATTTGCAGTACAGCCATTTACAGCACTCAATGCAGTTAAAGTATATATGCCTGGAGCGTTAGCTGTTGTATTTTGTGTAGTAGTTGAGCCACTAATACCAGGCCCCGACCATAGGTATGTTAAACCTGCCGGTCCACCATTTAATGAAACGGTAAGTGTAGTACAGGTTAATGTCCCTGTTGTACTTGCTGTAGGAGAAGGATTTGTTGTGTTTTGTGAAACAGCGAAAGGAAATGTTGCAGTACAACCATTTGTTAAGCTTGTTATAGCTAAGGTATAATTTCCTCCTGCATTAGCAGTTGTAGTTTGTGTGGTTGTACTACCTGTAACCCCTGGACCTGACCATGAATATGATACGCCGCTGGATGGAAGTGCAGTTAAAGTTGTATTGGGAGATGAACAGGTAACAGTTGCTGAACTGCTGGCAAAAGGATTGGGAGCAATAATGTTTTGAGTAACCGTTGTATTTGCCGTAGCTGTACAGCCATTTGCTGCTGTAACCGTTAAATTATAAGTGCCGGGTAAATTTACAGTGGCAGTAGAAGCTGTTGCACCAGCAACAATGCCGGGTCCGCTCCAGTTATAGGTTCCACCACCACCACCAATTACAGAAGCTGTTGTTGTAGAACACGTCAATGTACCGCCGGTAGATGCAGATGGTGTTGGAGGCGTTATGTTTTGAGTAACAGATACCGGGGAAGGTCCTGCAGTACAGCCTTGCGCTGAAGTAACAGTTAGATCATACGTTCCTGTAGCATTTATAGTTGGATTAAGTGTTGTTGCACCTGAAACAATTCCCGGCCCTGTCCAGCTATAGGTAATGCCACCTGTGGTTGAACCGGCAAGTGTAGTTGATGTATTAGCACAGGTCAATGTTCTTGAAGGGCCTGCATTTACTGTTGGATTTATGTATACAGTAACTAAAGCAGTTGCAGAATTTGTGCAACTTGTTAAAGTATTTGTTCCAACTACCGTATAAGTAGTTGTTGTTGCGGGATTAACATTTTGTATTTGGCCAACTAAATTACCTGGGTTCCATGTATAGGTGTGTGCGCTTCCACTTGCATTAAGCGTAGCAAAACTACCCTGACAAATAGTAACATTAGACGCTGATACAAATGGCAATGCATTAACGGTTACCATTACTGTGTATGTTGATGTGCAACCCATGGCATCGGTTGTAGTTACTGTGTAAGTTTGTGTAGAGGTTGGACTTGCTGTAACTATAGATCCTGTAGAGGAACTTAAACTTGCTGAGGGAGTCCAGCTGTATGTATAAGGTCCCGTACCGCCGATAGCCGTAACCGTAAGACTTGTATTAGATCCGTTGCAAATAGTCATATTACCCGAGATAGAAGAACTTATAGGCGAAGGATTGGTAACATTTGTATTAACAATAACTGTACAGCCACTGGCATCTGTTGTTGTTAAAGAATAAGTGCCGGCACAGGCACCTGTTAAATTTTGGGTTGTGGCTCCGCCTGGAGTCCAGCTAAATATGTATGGGCCTGTACCACCTAATGGAGTAGACATTATTGTGCCATCACAGCTGCCAAAACAAGTGGGACTTGAGGGAACAAGATTAGAAGAAGGAGTTATAACGGTTAATGTAGCAGGATTGGAAATAATGTTTTTACAACCAACATTTACAACGCACTTAACTACATTTAAATTCATAGTGGGGTTTGCATTAAAAGTCAAAGAAGATGTTGTTCCATTATTGTATGGTGCGCTGGCATTTACAAATCCACCACCGGCATTTACCTGCCATTGATAACCGGTAGGAGCACCACCAACGGCTCCAATACTAAAAGAGCCTGATTGTCCATTACATCTTGAAACTGAAAAAGGTTGTGATGAAATAGAAATCGGACTGGTTACAGTTTTTACATTTAAGCCATTGTTATTGGTTTGATCCACATAAAAAAAGTAAGGGTTGCCGGTAGCATCAAAAGCTACATTTGTGTTTAAACTTGTTTGAGAATTTAAATAGCCACTACCAATAACATTACTCCAGGTAGGAACGCCGGCATATTTATAGGCTACAGGGTAGGGAGGTGTGCTTAATATAGTTGTGAATATTGGTAGATCATTAGGATCCAGGTCCATATCAAAAGAATTGGCACTTGAACTTAAATTAGTAACAGGAGACCCTAATTGATTCCATACAGAACCGTTAAAAACCTGTACATTAGCATTTCCTAAAGTTTCGGTATATCCAAGGTAATAATAATTATTGCTGGCGACTTTTACTTTGGAGTTTGTTGTATTGGTCCCAAGAATACCTACCATTACCCAACTGGTTCCATTGTATTTCGTGAGTGCTGTTTTGTTACCTGAAGCAACATCCTGGAAAGCAAGCAAAGGAGTATCAGAATTATCTATTGCCAAAGAGTTAAAATACCCTGCACCTGAAGACACAGTTCCTGCTCCAACATTTACCCAGGCTGAACCGTTCCATTTTTTAACGGTTGATCTGTTGGCGTTTGTAACATCCGTATAAGCTACATACTCTTCACCTAAAGAATTAAATGCAATGGAAAGATCTGTTACGACATTGGCGCCTGAAACCGATCCACCTAAAGGCACTAAAGTTGAGCCCGAAAGGTAAAATACTTTAGCTACGTTTCCACCACTTCCGTCCCTGAATGCTACATATACTTTACCGTTTGTTTTGTTAATGGCAATGATTGGTTTAACACTGGTTGTATTTGAAAGTGATGTAATAAGTGTCCAACTTCCAGCTGTAGTGGCGCTATGTAAAAATATTTTAGAGGACGTTGTGTTATATGAAACCACATAAACCGATCCGGTTGGAGCGGCAGCCATATCCGACATAGCACAGGTAGTTGAGTAATTTGGTGCTCCAACCTGATCAAGAGAGCACTGGGCGTTAATGGTTTTTACAGAAAATAAGATGCTTGCGACACAAAGTGTTTTGAATAAAATTTTTTTCATGAAATTGTAGAATGGTATACTCAAATGTAAATAAAAAAGTCAAGGCAAAGCTAGTAAGTTTGTCTTTTAACAATTTAATTTTTAACTAGTTATGAAGAATGCTTCACTTAGTACGTGAAGTGTTGTTTTGAGTTCATGAAACGTGGAAATGAGTTCGTGAACGTAAAAATTAACCCAGGTACATTTCAATCAAACCTTCCGGCGCATTAAATTCGATGGTTTTCATATCGTCATCAATTTCAATGATGAGATCATCATTAAATGGCAAAATGATCTCGGCACCCGATGGATGAAGGACTTTTATAATGGCATTTTCTGTTTTTTCATCCACATCAGCTATATTTCCAATATTACCCAACCGGGTATCAATGACCGCGTAACCAATAAACTCTTTCAATGATTCATCTGCTTCCAAAATAAAATCAGGCAGGGCAAAAGCTTTTTTACCGATCAGTTTTTTAGAAGTCTCTACGGTATCGATCGTTTCGAGCTTTACAATATAGCCCGTATTATTTGGTCTGCATTCCTCAATAAAATAAGGAACCTGAGAGCCATTCAGATCCAGGAAAACAGATTTAATATCTTCATCAATATTTACAAGTTCATTCAAACGTAAAATGACGTGGCCTTTTAAACCATGTGTTTTGCTGATGTATCCTATTTCTTCCGTATTCATAATTAATCTATCGTTTTGTTCCCTGAATCAAATTTCGGTAAAGCTAACTTATATTTTACTGCAATTATCCTGATAATGATAATTAAACTCATGCAAATGGAGGCTGCTAAATTAGTATCGAAATTAAAAGACAGCATAATTGTATATAAAACAGCCCCAATGATACATGCTGTAGCATAAATTTCCTTTGCAAAGATCAGAGGGATCTCATTTAGTAAAGTATCACGGATAACACCGCCAAATACCGCCGATATTAATCCTAAGATCACTGCGGCAAAAGGATTGACTCCAAGCTCCAGGCTTTTTTGAACGCCTAATATGGTGTAAATGCCTACACCAACTGTATCAAATAAAAATAGAGTACGTCGTAATTTTATAATATAATTCTTAAACAATAGAGTAGCTGCAAAGGCAATGATGATGGAAATTAAAATGTTTTTATCGCTTAACCATGAAATAGGATAAGCACCCAACATCATATCTCTTAAAGTACCTCCGCCAATAGCTGTAATAAAACCGGTAAAAAAAACACCAAAGTAATCGTGGTAATGTTTTTTATCGCGCGCAGCCAATGACCCTGAAATGGTGAAGAAAAAAATACCAATAAGATTTAACCAGTAGAATAACATGTTACATTGTAGTTATAATATGCATACAAATCTGTATGTAAAATGTTTAGATCTGAGTTTTTGGATGTAGTTTTTCACCTTCCCATTTAGCTACCACGGCACTGGCCACAGCATTTCCGATCACATTAGTTGCCGAACGACCCATATCCAGGATCTGATCAACAGCCAATAATAACAATAATCCTTCGCCAGGGATATTAAACATGCTCAACATTCCTGCAATTACTACTAAAGATGCTCTTGGTACACCCGCCATCCCTTTACTGGTAATTAACAAGATCAGCATCATTTGTACCTGATCGCCCATGGTCATATTAATGCCATAGGCCTGTGCAATAAATACAGTGGCAAAAGTCATATACATGATAGAACCATCTAAATTAAATGAGTAGCCAAGCGGTAATACAAA
Source organism: Bacteroidota bacterium (assembly GCA_040386075.1). Taxonomy (GTDB): domain Bacteria; phylum Bacteroidota; class Bacteroidia; order B-17B0; family Aurantibacillaceae; genus UBA4416. Next base: position 4,331 of record JAZKGE010000001.1, on the reverse strand, counting down.
TGAGACAATACGGTTACTAATACCAAATTTCTCTAACTGTTCAATGGTCTTAGGCATGGCACTCTCCGAACTTGCTGTACTGAACGCCAGTAGAACAGGTTCTTTGACATGAGATAACAATGAGAAAAAATTAATACGCAGTACAAGGCAAATGGCAAACAAAATACCGAATATAAAAAATAATAAACCTCCAAAAAAACAAGCCATTAAATAAGCATATCCGCTCAGTACATCTAATCCTTGTTGTATGACGACAGCTGTGATAGCACCAAATACACCAATTGGAGCAAAACTCATAACAAAATTAGTGACCTTAAACATGATGTGCGATAAACTATCCATGGCTTTGATCATTGGTTTTCCCTGTTCGCCAATACTCGCTGCTGCTATACCAAAAAATAAAGCAAAGATCACGATCGGTAAGATCTCATTTTCGGCCATCACCCGTATAATACTATCAGGAACTACATGAGCTACAAAATTCTTAGCATCCTGCGCATGAGCCTTAACTCCTGAATCAGCCGTTGCAGAAGGCAGATCGAGAGCCATTACTTTCCCTGGTTCAAATAAATTAACAATAACCAATCCTAAACTTAAAGCGAGTAGGGTAGCAAACGTAAAATAAATAATGGTTTTTCCTCCAATTCGCCCAACAGCTTTAAAATCTCCAACCTTGGCAACGCCCATTACCAATACGGCTAATACTAAAGGAGCAATGATCATTTTGATCAATCGTAGAAAGATGTCACTTAAAATAGAGTAGTTGGAAGCTGTTTTTTTCTTGGCCTGTTTTAAATTTTCTTTATGAAGTTTATCAGTGGTGACGGTTATCTGTTTTTCAATTTCAGTATTTCCTTTCGAAACTTTTTGAATATATGACTGTTCGATCTTTGGAACATTGTTAGTAATGGATTTATTAATACCATAACCTAAAATAATACCAACGATCATGGAGATAACGATAATTGTAATGAGTCTGTTTTTTTTACTGAACATAAATATGATTTAAATTTTTGAGGTCTTGTTTCTTAAAAGATGATCAACCAATACTAATGCCGCCATTGATTCTACAATTGGCACTGCTCTTGGCAATACGCAAGGATCGTGACGGCCTTTACCTTTTACAATTGTTTCATTCCCATCTTTATCTACACTTTGTTGATCCTGCATGATAGTGGCAACCGGTTTAAATGCCACGTTGAAATAAATATCTTCTCCGTTACTGATGCCACCTTGTATACCACCGCTATGATTGGTTGAGGTTGTGATTTTTTTACTGTTCTCGACTTCGCTCGAACTGACAAATACGTCATTTAATTCAGAGCCTTTAAAATTAATAGAATTAAAACCTTCGCCATATTCAAAGCCTTTAACCGCATTGATGCTTAACATGGCTTTTCCCAGGTCGGCATGTAGTTTATCAAAAACAGGTTCTCCTAATCCAACAGGCGTGCCTTTAATTACACAGCTTACAATGCCTCCAATAGTATCTCCTTCTTTTCGGATGTCTTCAATATAGCTCACCATATTATAAGCAGTAGCAGCATCCGGGCAACGAATGATCGATTCCTCGGTTTTTGAAAGATCCAGATCTTTGTATGATTTCTCTAACTTAATATGCCCAACCCTGCTTATATAGGCCTGTATTGAAACGTTAAGATGTTGTAAATACAGTTTTGCAATGGCACCGCCAACAATTCTGCAGGCTGTTTCACGGGCCGATGAACGTCCGCCGCCGCGGTGATCCCTGATGCCATATTTTTCCTGATAAGTAAAATCGGCATGCGAGGGGCGAAAAGCATCTTTAATATGTTCGTAATCGTTTGATTTTTGATTCGTGTTTTCGATCGTAAACCCAATGGGATGTCCGGTGGTTTTTCCTTCGAAAATACCGGATAAGAACTTTACGTCATCTTCTTCTTTACGCTGGGTTGTAATGTGTGATTGTCCCGGTTTACGACGTTGTAATTCCTTTTGAATAAAGGTCATGTCAATTTCTAATCCAGCCGGACAACCATCCAGTATGCCGCCAATTGCAACGCCATGGCTTTCGCCAAAAGTAGTTAAACGAAATAATGTTCCAAAGGTGTTACCGGCCATGATGTAAAAATAACCATTTTGCTGAAATGTAGCTTATTTTTAACCACATCGAGACATAGAAAAAAAGGTTGGTATAGAAAACAAGTTTTTGACATGGATTTTCTATCTTAAAGCGTAGCAACTATCAGCCTCTTTACTCAAAATAAAATCTATGTGTCTATGTGGTTAAATAGTAATATTTGCTTTAACTTGCATGTTTGAAACACTAATTACTATGTCAAGACTATTAATCAAAAATATAAAATCCCTCGTTCAGGTTCGTGATGCAAACGTATTAAAAGTAAGCGGAACAGAGATGAAAGAATTACCTTGTATCGACAATGCCTGGTTGGCAGTTGATAATGGGCTGATCGCAGATTTCGGAAGCATGGATAATTTTCCGGGAATTGAAGACTGGAAAGGACTGGAGATCATAGATTGTGAAGGAAAGTTGATCTTGCCATGCTATGCTGATAGCCACACACACATTGTGTATGCTGGAAACAGGGAAGGTGAGTTTGTTGACAGGATCAATGGTTTGAGCTATGAAGAAATTTTTTCAAGAGGTGGTGGTATTTTAAACTCTGCTAAAAAATTGGCTGAAGCATCAGAGGATGAATTGTTTGAGCAAGCCATGGTTCGCTTAAAGGAAGTGATAAGCCAGGGTACAGGAAGTATTGAAATTAAAAGCGGTTATGGGTTAAGTATTGAAAGTGAATTAAAAATGTTACGTGTAATCAAAAAAATCAAAGATCTGAATTTGATCCCCGTAAAGGCAACATTTTTAGGAGCACATGCATTGCCATTAGAATATAAGAACGACAAACCCGGGTACATTAATTTGATCATTAATGAAATGTTGCCAAAAATTGCTGCTGAAAAACTGGCAGATTATATTGATGTTTTTTGTGAGCAAAATTATTTCACCTATGAAGAGACCAAAACAATTTTACAAGCAGGAAAAAAACATGGATTGATACCAAAAGTGCATGCCGAGCAAATGAGTCATTTTGGAGGCATACAGGTAGGTGTTGAATGTGAGGCAATTAGCGTAGATCATTTGGAGTACTGCAATGAAGCTGATATCGAACTTTTAAAACAATCGAACACTATGGCAACTGTATTACCCGGGGCGGCTTTCTTTTTATCATTGCCTTTACCACCGGCACGACAAATGATAGACGCCGGGTTACCAATAGCTTTTGCCAGCGATTTTAACCCGGGTTCATGCCCTAGCGGCAATATGAATTTCATGATGAGTTTAGGTTGTGTGCAGTATAAACTAACTCCCGAAGAAGTGATCAATGCATCAACCATTAACTCTGCTTATGCTATGCATTTATCTCATGAAGTTGGGAGTATCACTATTGGAAAAAGAGCTAATTTCTTTATTACAAAATCGATTAGTTCTTATGGATTTATTCCATACTCATTTGGAAGTAATTTAATTGAGTCGGTTTATATAAATGGAATAAAGCAGTAAAACACTAAAGTTCTATGCTAAGTAAAACGCTAATCACCGCTTTTTTCTTTTTTTGTGGTAATTTGTTTGTCACACAAACTATTTTTGCTCAGAATGGTCGCGTGGACTCCCTACTAAATTTAGTAAAGACAGAAGGGAGTGACACTACCAAAGTAAAGCATTTAAATCAGATAGCCGATTTGTATGATACGGATGCTAATTTAGCTTTGAGTTATGCTAATCAGGCATTACAACTATCTGTAAAACTTGACTTTAAAAGGGGAATAGCGAATTCGCATGCAAATATTGGCAGTATTTATGCCGATAGAGATGATTACTCTAACGGATTGAAATTTTTTTTTACAGCATTACATTTATATGAAATACTAAATGATAAGGAACAGATCAATAATTGTTATAGCAACATTGGCGTTATATATAATCATCAGGGAAATTATTCGGAAGCTTTAAAAATGCATTTCGCTGCATTAAAGATCAGCGAAGAGATCAATAACAAACAATACATTGCCGATGCATACCTTCATATTGGAATTGACCAGGATTGTTTAGGGAATTATGGTGCAGCCTTAAAAAGTTATAATGCGGCTTTAGATCTTCAGAAAATAATTGATGATAAACAGGGCATTGCCTATACCTATAATAATATTGGACTTATTTATGATATTCAAGGCGAATATTCGGAAGCATTGAGCAACTACCTAGAGTCTTTAAAAAGAATGGAAGAGATCGGTATCAGACACAGTCGTGCTCATGTTTACATTAATATAGC